>CAYLPJ010000010.1:0-124107 GCA_964385465.1 uncultured Planctomycetaceae bacterium
AAGGAACTCGCCGCGTGAAGGCGATCCCGTCATCCACAGCTATTGACAATACCTCACCTATCATCGGCAACGATGCAAGAGTATACATCAGGTAATCCCTGTATTTCGACAAAAAAATCCGCCGACTGCCCCGCGGGACGCGGGCCGGCCGGCTTGCGCGGCTAGGGGATCAGGAACACGTCCAGCATCTCGGCGCGGCGGCCTTCGCGTTCCTCGCTGTCGCTCTCGACGTCGGAGGAATAGATGTCGTTGCCGTTGGTCGGCTCGTTGGGGTCGTCGATCCACGTGACCGAGGCGTCGAACCGGGCGATGTTCTGCCCCAACCGCTTGTGGTTGGGGGAGTTGCCCGCCCGCTCCTCGAGGTTCCCGCCGTGCTCGCTGTCGATCGTCTCGTACGTCTTCAACTCGGTGCTCTCGAAGGTCGACCGCGGGTTCTTGTCCGCGAGGATCACCAGCGTCTGGGGAACGTGGGACATGGTCATCTTCGCCCCGAGGTTCTCGCCCTCGTCATCCCCGGTGCCCCATTCCTCCTTCTGCGTCATCGAGATGTAGCTGTAGGACAACGTCGAGATGCCCGTGGTGGCGTCCCACTTGAACTGGTTGTCCGTCTGGTCCGGCTCCTGCCACCCCAGGCGGCTGCCCGCCTCCGGGCAGAGGAACGCACTCCGCGCCGCGTAGCCGTCTTCCACCAGCAGCCACAGGCACGCCGGGTTGCCCGTCTCCATGTCGTACCAACTGTCCACCCCGGGGTGATCCTTGTCGGCGTCCTGGTGAAGACGGAAAACGCTCGGCAGCCGTTTGCGCCGGTCGGCGTATGCATACTGCTTCGTCCCCTCGGCGATCGCACGGAGGTTGGCCGCACAAACCGCCTTCCGACGCACCTCCACGATGGCCGTGTGAAGCGAGGGGATCAGGATCCCCATCAGCAGCGAGAGGATGGCGACCACCACCAGCAGCTCGGTCAGCGTGAACGCCGACGCGACGCGTACCTGCCCGCAGAGGGATACGATGGATCGTCTCATGCCTGCTATTCTACGTCCGCCGGCGTGGCGGCGTCAACGTCGGCGCGCGGCTTGCGGGCGAGGGGCCTGCCGGCGATAATGATCCCTGCCGGGCCCGAGGTGCGCTGGAGCAATCATGGTCGAGACCAACCCGCCCGAGACGAAGCAACCGCCCGCCACCACGTGGGCCGTAATCCTGCCGATTCTCGGCGTGCTGGCGGTGCTTGGGGGGACCGCCGGGGCGGTGGTCGTCGTGGCCACTCAGCCGGGGGACGAGGCGCTGTCGCCCGCCCGTTCCGTCGCCGCGCTGGCCAGCCTGGGCCTCGGGCTCTCCGTCGGGGGGCTGCTGTGGGCGGTGACCCACATGATCCGCCGCCGTGGCCGGCCGTCGCTGCTGGAGGAAAGCGTCCGCCGCACGCGCCATCGTCGGCGCGAGAACGCCGGGGCGATGCTCGGCCTCTCGCCGCTGACGCCTGATGGCGACGCCGCCATCGAGGAGCAGGCCCTCGCGTTGTCGCGCGCGGCCGAGCCGCACCCCGAGCCGCACCCCGAGCCGTCGCCGGAGCCGTCGGCGGAGGCGGCCACGGCGGAGGCCCCGCCCGCCGCGCCCGATCCGGCGTCGGGCAACGAGCCCCGCCCCGGCCCCGTGCTGGAGCAGCGCCTGCTCCAGGAGATCCTCGCCCAGCTCCGCGACCTCAACGAGAACCTGCTGCTGACCGACGAGCAGCGCGACGCCAAGCGAGCCCTCCGCCAGCAGCGCCTGCGGGACGGCTTCGGCGCGCGGGTCCGCGAGGCCGTCGAGGCCGACGCGTTCGGCACGGCCGACCGGCTGCTGGATCAGTTCGACGAGCGCCTGCCGGGCGACGAGGCCGCCGAGGACCTCCGCCGACAGGTCGCCGAGGCCCGTGCCGCGGGGATCGAGCGGGACGTGAAGGAGACGACGCGGCGTGTGAACGACCTGATGGCCGTCTCGGAGTTCGCCCGTGCCGAGGCCGATGCCCGCGCCTTGTGCGAGCGGTATCCCGAGGACGAGCGTGCGTCGGACCTTCTCGGTCGCGTGCGGCGGGAGTCGACCACGTTCCAGGGCGAACGCCGCGAGCGGATGTACCGCGAGGTCGAGCGGGAGGCCGAGGCCAGGCATTGGCGGTCGGCCCTGGCGGCTGCGAGGCGGTTCATCGAGGCCTTTCCCGACAGCGTGGACGCCGACGCCGTCCGGGCCATGCTGCCGACCATGGAGGACAACGCGCGGATCGAGGAGGTCCGCGAACTGCGGGACTACATCAAGGACCTGATCGAACGCCGCCGCTACGCCGAGGCCGCCGAGGCCGCCGAGGACGTGATTCGCCGCTTCCCCGACACCCGCGCCGCCGCCGAGCTTCGCCGCCAGCGCCAGCGCCTCCACGAGCTCGCCCGCGCGCCCTCCGGGAACGCCCCGCGCCAGGGCTGAGCCCATCGACGAGAGGGCCGAAACCCCATGACCGACCGCGAGATGGAGCTCCTCCACGCCGTCCTCTGCCTGCCGACCGCCCCGTTCCGCGAGGACGCCGTCGTGGCGTTCGTCCGCGACCGGGCAGGCCGCCACGGCGTGAGCTTCGCCCGCGACGACGCCGGCAACGTGCTGCTCAGCGTCGGCGGAGACTACCGCGACGCACGCTGGCTGGTCACCGCACACATGGATCATCCCGGGTTCGTCGTCCGCGCGCGGCGCGGGCGAACCGTGCACGCCGACTTCCGCGGCGGCGTGGCCGAGCGGTTCTTCCCCGGATCGCGCGTGCGGTTCCTTCCCCCCGACGGCGACGTCGTCGCTCGCGTGTCCGCCTGCGCCAAGGGCCGTCGCGGGCCGTGGCTCCGCTGCCGGGCCGAGCTGATCGAGCCTCGACCGCTGCCGCGCGGGACCATCGGCATGTGGGACCTTCCTCCGCTCCGCGTACGCGGCAGCCGTCTGCACGCCCGCGCCTGCGACGACCTCGCCGGCACGGCGGCCGTGCTGTGCACGCTGGAACGCCTCGCCCGCCGCAAGCCGCCGGCGCCTGTCGCGGGGCTGCTGACCCGCGGCGAGGAGGCCGGGTTCATCGGCGCACTTGCCGCCTGCCGCGGCGGCTCGATCCCGCCGGACGCCGCCGTGGTCGGCATCGAGACCTCCAAGGCCCAGCCCGCAGCGCCGCTCGGCGGCGGGGTCGTCCTTCGCGTGGGGGACCGCGCCCGGACCTTCGATCCGTCGGTCGACGCCTTCCTGCACGCCGCCGCCGGGAAACTCGCCCGCCGCGACGAGTCCTTCCGCTTCGTCCGCCGGCTCATGCCCGGGGGAACGTGCGAGTCCACCGTGTACTGCGCCTTCGGCCACCGCGCGGGGGCGGTCGCGCTGCCGCTGGGCAACTACCACAACATGGCCGACAACGGCCGCATCGCCGCCGAGGTCATCGACGCCGGGGACTTCTCCTCGCTGGTGATGCTGCTGGCGGCGGTGACGCGCCGCAAGGACCTTCCCGCCGACGCCGACGCCGCCCTGCGCCGCCGGCTCGACGGGCTATGGCAGCGCCGCGGGCGGTTCCTGGGCGAGTAGCCGGCCGCGAGGCCGCGGGGAAGTACCAGGAAGCAAGGCTTCGACCGTACGCTCGGCCGAACGGGCCCGAAGACCCGGCGCAAACGCGTCGGCCCGGGGCCGACGACGCGGGGGCATTCGGCCGGCAGGGGCTCCAGCCGGATGCCCTCGCGAGGCCCCCGAGTGGCGTCCTCGTTGCTGGTTGCTGTGTGCGTTCCTGCGCTCGAGACTCGGTTGCTTGCCGCAACGGGGCTGGCGTCGCTTTCGGCGGGGCGGTACACTTCGCGCCCGACAGGCACGCTTTCTCGGAAAGGACTCCCCGGATGAATATTCTGCTGATCGGCTCGGGCGGGCGCGAGCACGCCCTGGCCTGGAAGATGGCCCAATCCCCGCTGTGCGACCGGATGTGGGCGGCGCCCGGCAACCCGGGCATCGCGGCCGAGGCCGAGTGCGTGGACATCGGCGTCGACGACAGCGAGGCGCTCGTCGGCTTCGCCCGCGAGAACGCCGTGGACCTCGCCGTCGTCGGGCCCGAGGACCCGCTGGCCAACGGCCTGGCCGACGCCTTCCGCGACGCGAAGGTCAAGTGCTTCGGCCCCTCGGCCGCCGGTGCGAAGATCGAGGCCGACAAGGCCTACGCCAAGACGCTCATGCGCGCCGCCTCGGTTCCCACGGCGGAGGCCCGCATCTTCACCGACCTCGAGTCCGCCAAGAGCTACGTGCTCAGCCGCGATCACGGCGTGGCGGTCAAGGCCGCCGGCCTGGCCAAGGGCAAGGGCGTGACGGTCTGCCCCGAGCCGTACCAGGCGGTCAAGCCGCTGGAGGACATCCTCGACCGCCGCATCTTCGGCGACGCCGGCACCACCGTGCTGATCGAGGAGATGCTCACCGGGCAGGAGGCTACCGTGCTGGCCTTCTGCGATGGCAAGAACATCTATCCCATGGAGGCCCTCCAGGACCACAAGCCCGTCGGCGACGGCGACACCGGGCCCAACACCGGCGGGATGGGCGCCTACAGCCCCGTGCCCATCATCGACGGCGACATGATGGGCCGCATCGAGCGGGAGATCCTCGTGCCCATCGTCGACGCCATGCGACGTGATTTCGGCCGATACGAGGGCGTCCTCTACGCCGGGCTCATATTCACCCCCGGCGGGCCCAAGGTCATCGAGTTCAACTGCCGCTTCGGCGACCCCGAGTGCCAGCCGCTGATGATGCGGCTCAAGAGCGATCTCGTCGAGGCCATGCTCGCCACCTGCGACCACAAGCTCGATGAGATCACCCTCGAGTGGGACCCCCGCCACGCCGTCTGCGTCGTGATGAGCAGCGGCGGCTATCCCGGCGAGTACACCAAGGGCCTGGCCATCTCCGGTATCGACGACGCCGAGGCCGTCGGCGACGTGAAGGTCTTCCACGCGGGCACGGCCGAGGCCGATGGCAAGCTCGTCACCGCCGGCGGGCGCGTCCTCGGCGTCACCGCGCTGGGCACCGACACGGCCGCCGCCCAGAAGCTCGCCTATCAGGCCGTCGAGAAGATCGCCTGGACCGACGCCCACTGGAGGACGGACATCGCGTCGAAGGCGATCGGGTAGCGGAGCGGAACGCCCAGGCTGCCCGGGTCCCTTCCCGAAAGCGGACGCGCGAACCGCCCGAAACGCTGCGGTCCGCCCATCCGCACTCGCCGCCGGCCGTGCGACGGCCCCTACGCCATCTCCTGCGGGTCGCCGTGCAGCGGGGGCAGGTCGGCCGGGCGGACCAGGGCCCCGCCCGACTCGTAGGACTCGATGGCGGCGAAGGTGTATTCCAGCGTCGCGAGGGCGTCGCGGCCGGAGGCGCGGAGCTTCTCCCGCGGGACGTTGTTCGTCACGTCCTCCAGGAAGGCGTGGATGCGGCGGGGGAAGGTCTCGCCGAAGTCCGTAATGCCGGTGTTCATCTCCTCTGCGTTGCTGCCGCCCCCGCTCATCGCCGTCGCCGACCCGGCCTCGCCGGGCTTGGGCGCGGGCCAGTACGTGAGCTTCTCGATGCAGTTCTCGATGCAGAACGCGCCCTTCGTGCCCGACAGCTCGAAGCTCCACCAGCCGCCCAGCCCGAACGGCGCGTCGCCGCGCTGGCTGAGAAGGTAGCCGATGCAGCCGTTGACGAACCGCACGTGAATGCTGGCGATCGACCGCATCACGTCGCCGGCCGACCGGCGGCAGCCGGGACGGTCCACGAACGCCTGCACGTGCGTGATGTCGCCGCAGAAGTGGCGCATCACGCTGAACGGGTGGGCCAGGAACGCTTTCATGTGGAAGTAGGGGAAGCCCGCGTGCTTCGGCGATCCGGGCGGGCTGTACGTCTCCTCTCCGCCGTGGAAGCCCATCTTGTGCAGGCAGTAGACCTGCTGGCCGACCTGCCCGTCCCCGACGTACTGCATGGCCCGCTCGGCGGGGGGGGTGAAGTAGTGATTGAGGTTGCAGCCGAAGTGGACGCCCATCTCGTCGGCCTTGTCGACCATCTGCCGAGCTTCGTGGATGTCGTGGGAAAGGGGCTTCTCGACGAGCACGGCCTTGCCGGCCTCGAGGGCCTCCATCGCCGGCTCGAAGTGCCAGCTGCCGTTCTCCAGCCCGCCGGTGGTCACGTCGATGACGTCGGGATCCTCCTTGGCCAGCATGTCCGCGAGGCTGTTGTAGGCGGGCACGCCGTGCTTCTCGGCCGCGTCGTCGGCGCGGGCCTTGACCACGTCGCAGACGGCGACCAGCTCGGCGAGCTCGTCGTCCTTGTGGCACCCCGCGTGCCTGTTCCCGATCCCGCCCATTCCGACCACGCCCACTCGCAGTGCCATCTTCCTCGTCCTTTCGCGCTGTCGTGAAATGCCGCTCGTGTCGCGACACCCTACCGCCGCCGCCGGGCACTACGCAAGAGGGCGTCCCCTATTGTCCGTCGAGTGATGGGGGCGGCTTCCGCAACTCGACGCTCCCGCGCAGGATACCTCCGACTACCTCGCCGTTCCCGCCACGGCTTGCCCCATGCGTGTGTACTGAACGAGCGCCCCCGGAATCCGCTTGCGTTTGCGTTCGCGTTCTGTTCGGATTCGCTCCGGCGCGTTCCCCGCCGGAGTGCCATGACCGACGCCCATTCCAGCCTGTCTCCGTTCCATCCCGTCGTCGCACGGTGGTTCGCCGGACGGTTCGGCCGGCCGACCGACGCCCAGGCCGCCGCCTGGCCGCGAATCGCCGCCGGCGAGCACGTGCTGGTCACCGCGCCGACCGGAAGCGGCAAGACGCTGACGGCCTTCCTGTGGGCGCTCGACCGCCTCCTCGCCGGGCATTGGGCCGTCGGGGCCACGCGCGTGCTCTACGTCTCCCCGCTCAAGGCCCTCAACAACGACATCCGCCGCAACCTGCTGACGCCGTTGGACGAGCTCTCGGCCGCGTTCGACGCTGCCGGCGAGCCCCACCCGCAGGTCGGCGTCCTGACCCGTAGCGGGGACACGCCGCAATCCGACCGGCGCCGCATGCTCCGCCGCCCGCCGGAGATCCTCATCACCACCCCCGAGAGCCTCAACATCCTCCTGACCTCCGACGGCGGGCGACGGCTGCTGAGCGACCTCCACACGGTCATCCTCGATGAAATCCACGCCGTTATCGACGACAAACGGGGCACGCACCTGATCTCGGCCGTCGAGCGACTGACACTCCTGGCCGGGGAGTTCCAGCGGATCGCCCTCTCGGCCACCGTCCGCCCGATGGAGACGGTCGCGGAGTTCGTCGGCGGCCGCCGGAGGGAGCCCGGCGCGACGGTCCCGGCGTACCGCCCCCGGCCGGTGTCGCTGGTCCGTTCGGCGGCGAAGAAGCGATACGACGTTCGCGTACGGTTCCGCTCTCCCCCGGCGGGGGACGACGACACGGAGCTGTGGGACGTGTTGGCCGGCGAGCTGCGGGGGATCGTCGAGGGCAACCGTTCGACGCTGGTATTCGCCAACAGCCGGCGGCTGGTCGAGAAACTCACCGCGCGGATCAACGCGGGCCTGGAGGCCCCGCTGGCCTACGCCCACCACGGCTCGCTGTCGCGCGAAATCCGCCGCGAGGTCGAGCGGCGGCTCAAGGCCGGCGAGCTCAAGGCCATCGTCGCCACCACCAGCCTGGAGATGGGCATTGACGTCGGCGCGCTCGACGAGGTCGTGCTCGTGCAGTCGCCGTTTTCGATTTCCTCGGCCGTGCAGCGCGTCGGCCGGGCCGGGCACCAGGTCGGCGAGGTCAGTCGGGCCGAGCTGTTTCCCACGCACGGGCGGGACGTCGTCGACGCCGCCGTGGTGGCCCGCGCGATCGGCGAGCAGGACATCGAGGCCGTCCGCCCGTTGTCGGGGCCGCTGGACGTCCTGGCCCAGACGATCGTCTCCATGGCCGCCTGCCGGGAGTGGGGCATCGACGACCTGCACGCCTTCCTCCGCACCTGCTGGCCGTGGCGGGACCTCGCCCGCCGCGAGCTCGACCTCGTGCTGGACATGCTCGCCGGGCGCTACGCCGAAGCGCGCATACGCGAGCTGCGGCCACGGGTGGCCATCGACCGCGATGACAACACCGTCCGCGCCCGCCCCGGCGCCCGCCAGGCGCTGTACTGCTGCGGCGGGGTGATCCCCGACCGCGGGCTGTACCACCTCCGCCGGGACGACTCGGCCGCGACGATCGGCGAACTGGACGAGGAGTTCGTCTGGGAGGCCTCGGTGGGCCAGAGCTTCACGCTGGGCACGCAGAGCTGGCAGATCCGCCGGATCACGCACAACGACGTCTTCGTGGTTCCGGGCCGGGGGGCGTCGCAGGCCCCGCCGTTCTGGATCGGCGAGGAGGTCGGGCGCGACCACCACTTCGCACTCCGCGTGGGCGAGTTCCTCGAG
Source organism: uncultured Planctomycetaceae bacterium (assembly GCA_964385465.1). GTDB lineage: Bacteria > Planctomycetota > Phycisphaerae > SM23-33 > SM23-33 > CAYLPJ01. The sequence goes on from CAYLPJ010000010.1 coordinate 8,420, forward strand.
GAGGCCGAGCAGCGCCTTGACGAGCCGGACCTCGCCGATCGCCTCTCCCGCGACTACGGCCTGGACGACGAGGCCGTCGAGGCGATGCTGGGCTTCCTCGGGCGCCAGCGTGCGGCGACCGGAGCCCTGCCGCACCGCCGGCGGGTGCTCGTCGAGCACGTCGCGGCCGCGCCGGGCGGCATGGTGGGCAGCCAGATCGTCCTGCACACGATGTGGGGCGGGCAGGTGAACCGCCCGCTGGGGTTGGCGATGGCTGCCGCGTGGGAGGCCCGCCACGGCCACGCGCTGGAGGTCTTCCCCGCCGACGATTCGATCACGCTGCTGGTAGCCGAGGACATCGCCGGCGAGGAGTTGCTCTCGCTGGTGACGCCGGAGAATGTCGAAGCGATGCTGCGACGGCGGATGGAGGGCTCGGGCTTCTTCGGGGCGCGGTTCCGCGAGTGCGCCGGGCGGGCGATGCTGATCACCCGCGGCGGGCCCCGCAAGCGCCTGCCGCTGTGGGTCAACCGGCTGAAGTCTCAGAAGCTCCTGGCCGCCGTGATGGGCTTCGAGGACTTTCCGATTCTCCTGGAGGCCTGGCGAACGTGCCTGCGTGACGAGTTCGACATGCCCGCCCTGCGGGATCGCCTGGGCGAGCTGGCCCGCGGGGCGATCGGCTGGAGCGAGGCCCATACGGACACGCCGAGCCCGCTGGCCGACGCGGTTTCCTGGCGTCAGATCAACCGCTACATGTACATGACCGACGAGCTCCGCGACGCCGGGCGGTCACGCCTTCGCGACGACCTGCTCGGCGACGTGGTCTTCACGCCCGACTTGCGCCCCACGGTTCCGCTGGAGGTCGTCGAACGTTTCGAGCGCAAGCGACAGCGGCTCTGGCCCGGTTACGCGCCGACATCCGCCGGCGAGCTTGTCGAGTGGGCCAAGGAACGCCTCGCCGTGCCGGAAGGCGAGTGGGCCAGGCTGCTCGCCGTCGCCGAGGCCGATACCGGTGCGACCGCAGACGAGCTCTTCGCCGGCGCCGACGCCAAGCTGCTCCGCGTCACCCCGCACGACGCCGACGGGGCGCTGATCGTCGCGCGGGAGTCCTACCCGCGCCTCGCCGCCGGGCTCTGGCCGGACGTGCAGGCCCCGCCCGAGCCGCTCGATGACGCGGCGCCGCCTCCGCCGGCCCCGGCACGGCCGGACGACGCCGACGCGCTCGCCGCCGAGCTGCTGGGCGAGTGGCTGGCGTTCTACGGCCCGCGCGCGCCGGCATGGGTGCGCACGTCGCTCGGGCTCGACGCCGACCGCCTCCGCGCCGCCCTGGCCGACCTGATCGACGACCGCAAGGTCATCGAGGGCGAGCTCACCGCCGGGGCGGACGGACCGGAGATCTGCGACAGCGAGACTTTCGAGACGCTCCTCCGCCTCGCCCGGGCGGCGGCCGGGCCGGACCTGCCGCCCCGCCCGGCGGAGCACCTGCCGGCCTTCCTTGCCCGTTGGCAGGGGCTGGTCCATCGCGGCGAGGACGTGGAATCGCTGCGGCGGCGGATCGAGCAGCTCGCCTGCCTGCCCCTGCCCGCCTCCGCGTGGGAGGCCGACGTTCTGCCCGCCCGCGTCGCCGACTACCGCCCGGCCATGCTGGACGAGGCCTTCGCCGAGGGCGACCTGCTGTGGATCGGCTCGGGCAAGCAGCGTGTAGCCTTCTGCTTCGACGGCGACATGGAGCTGCTGGCCCGCGACGCCGCGGGCGAAGCCCCCGACGCCGGCGAGCCGCCGGGCGCCGACGCCGAGAACGCGGCGGGCCGGCCGCCCGCCGCCGACCTGCTGCCCGACCTGGACGCGCGGTACGACTTCTCCGCGCTGCTCCGCGCCACCGGCCTGGACGCCAAGGAGCTCAACGACCGCCTCTGGGCCGGCGTGTGGCGCGGCGAGATCACCAACGATTCCTTCCTCGCGGTCCGCCGCGGGCTGGCCAACCGCTTCGCTGTCGAAAAGGCCCCCACGCTGCACCTCCGCGGTCGGCGCCGCCCCGGTCGGCGGGCCCTGAAGCGATGGAAGGGCTCCCACCCGGCGGCGGGCAACTGGCTGGCCGTGCCCGCCGCCGATGGCCCGGCCGGGCTGCTGGAGCGCGAGGAGCGGGCAAAGGACCGCGCCCGCGTGCTGCTGGACCGCTACGGCGTAGTCTTCCGCGAGCTGCTCGCCCGCGAAGCCGAGGGCTTCCGCTTCGGCGATGTCTTCCGCGCCCTGCGCCTGATGGAGCTGGCTGGCGAGGTCGTCGCCGGATGCTTCTTCGAGGGCGTCCCCGGTGTGCAGTTCGCCACCCCGGCGGCCGTGCGCGCCCTGGCCGACGACCCGCCCGCCGAGGCGACTTGGTGGGTGAGCGCTGCCGACCCGGCCTCGCTGTGCGGGACGGGGCTGGAGATCGACCGCCGAACGCTGCCCAGCCGACTGGCGGGGACGCACGTGGTCTACCGGGGCATGGAGGTGGCGATGGTCTCCCGCCGCCGCGGCAAGGAGTTGACCCTCGCCGACCCGCCGGACGACCCCCGCCTGCCGGAGGTCCTGGCCGTGTTGGCGCACCTGGCCCACCGCGATGTTCAGCCCGTCCGCCGCATCGCCGTTGAGACGATCAACGACGCCCGGGCCGCCGAAAGCCCCTACGCCGCCCCGCTGGCCGAACTGTTCGAGGTCCACCGCGATGTCCACAAGCTCATGCTCTTCCGCAAGCGCATCTGAGCCGTGGCGGCCGCCAAAACCATTTCAGCCGATCTTGCTCATCCCCGGGGTGGGTTTGATAGACTGGTGCAATGCACGTCGCAACCCGTTCGGCCCCGCGGCCGACATGAGAAAGGACATCGGAGATGAAGAACATGACTCGACGGGACATGCTCAAGGGCGCCGCGGCCGGCTGCGCCGCCTCTCTCGCGGCCGGTCAGGTCGCCTCGGCTGCCGATACCTGCAAGGCCGGCGAGCTGCCGGAGTGGAAGAACGAGGCGTTCTACAAGGACGGCAAGTTCGACGCCGAGGCGGCCAAGAAGGCCTACTTCAAGCTGATGGCCTACCACGGTTTCCCGATCATGGACGTGCTGAAGACCGAGGAGTTCTGGGTCCTGGACTTCAACCTCGGCAAGTTTACCGAGGTGGGGATGGGCGGCATCTTCTACGTCAACAACAAGCGGGACGACTACCTGCTGCACGACATCTGGCTGCTGCCCGGGCAGATGATCCCCGAGCACTATCACGTCAAGTACAAGGACGTCGCGCCGAAGATGGAGGCCTGGCTGGTCCGTCACGGCAGGGCGTACATGTACGCCGAGGGCAAGGGCTCGGCCGAGGACGAGAAGCGCATCCCCCCCAGCCACAAGAAGTGCTCCATCGCACGCAAGTGCGTGGGGAGCCCCAAGCCCGGCGAGGTCGTCCGACTGGAGGTCCCCGAAAGCCGCCACTTCATGGTCGCCGGCGACGAGGGCGCCATCGTCACCGAGGTAGCCACCTACCACTCCATGGACGCCCTGAAGTTCACGCACCCGAAGGTATCGCTGTAGCGATCGGAAAGGCTGGCACCGCCGCCGGCATGACCAGCCATCGCTCGATGCCGCGGCGGCGGTCTTCGAGCTTGCGGTCGACGGCCCGGTGGAGGGTGCTCGCACTCAGTCCACCGCCGGGCTCCATACGCCGTCCGTTGTCCGGCAGCCCGGTGTGACGTGGCGGGGGATTGCAGCCCGGCCGGCGCGGGCGGCTGCGGTCTGCCCCCCGCCATGCGAGGGCGCAGGCCTAGCAGCCCGTTGAAGAAGCCGATTCGGCCTGCGAGCGGGTCTTCTCCGCGTCGCCGGCGTCCGAGAAACTCGACGAATCTCGTGGATTCGCATTCGCTTCTCGTCCTTGGCGGCGCGAAGAATCCCTCGCTCTCGGCTGCGAAGCACTTCTTCAACGGACTGCTAGAGGGCGAAGATGGTCAGGCTTCGCCTTCCCGCTCAAGCGAGGCGGGGAGGCCTTCGACGAAGCGGCGGATCTCGTCGCGTACCCGGCGATAGTGGCCCAGGGCCTCCTCGCGGTCGGCGGCGTCGCGGGCCAGGGCCGGCGGGTCGTCGAAGCCCACGTGCACCACGCGAGCCCGGCCCGGGAAGACGGGGCAGTTCTCGTGGGCGTGTCCGCAGACCGTCACCACCACCTCGAAATCCGTCTCCTCCAGGTCGGCTACGGTCTGCGAACGATGGGCGGAGATGTCCACGCCTGCCTCGGCCATGACGGCCACGGCGTCCGGGTTGAGCCCGTGGGCCTCGATGCCGGCCGAGGCGGCCTCGATGCGCCTGTCGTGGAGGTGGCGGGTCCAGCCCTCGGCCATCTGGCTTCGGCAGGAGTTGCCCGTGCACAGATAGAGGATCTTCATGCCGTGTTCCCGCCGGTGCGTGCGAGCGTATCTCTGACGCGGCCGATGACGACGTTCACTTCTTCGTCGCTGGCGCGCTTGCCCTTGGCCTTCTCGATGTCGAGATCGGTGACCTCGATGTGGACGTAGTTTTTGACGCCGGCCTTGTCGAAGACGCCGCGTGCGCAGCCGAGCCCGCAGCCGTCGATGACGACGTTGAGGTCGGCGTCGCGTGCGGTGGCGATCATCTCCTCGATGCCGGCGGCGATGCCGGCCAGGCAGAACATGCTGCCCCGGCCTTCGTCGGCAAGCTGCCGGCAGGCGCGGTCGGCGGCCTCGGCGACGTTGGCGCCGCCGCTGCAGGCGTAGAAGAGGACGGTCCTCTCGGTGGGGGTCTCGTCGGAGCTTCGCGGGGCATTCATGGCTGACTCCTGGCGGTGGGTTTGCTCATCGATCACGTCCTGCCCTCCAGACACGCCCGACGAGCAAAGGTTGGTCTGTCACCCCGCGTCGGGCTCGAAGCGTTCGTCGGCGACGGTCCGTCCGCCGGAGGCGGCGTCGGTCCAGCCGGCGCGGCTGTCGGGGAAGCTGTCGAACCGCGGGACGTAGGGCTTGATGTCCAGCAGCGGGGTCCCGTCGAGCATGTCGACGTCGGCGACGCGGAGCGTGCAGTCCTCGATGCCCAGCAGCCGCACGGCAGAGAAGCCGACGGGGTTCGGCCGGCAGGGCGCGCGGACGGCAAACAGGCCGCGGGCCGTTCGGTCCAGGTAGGGCGTGACGCGCATGCGCGGCTCGCCGGCGCGGTCGAAGGCGTAGAGGAGCCATATCCGCTCGAAGCCTTCGAGGTCGGCCAGCCCCTCGGCCCAGGCGGGGTTCACCTCGACCGTGCCCTCGGCGCCTTCGGCAGCGAAGGGCTGGATCGGCGTGCCGGCCTGCCGGCGGAACGGCGTCCGAATCGTGCCGATCGGCTCGAACCGCATGGGCATCCTCCCGCTGGCGCGGTCAGGACAGCAGCGAGATGAGCTCTTCGGTCGGCATGACCTTGCCGACCACCACCACCTCGCCATCGACGGCCAGCGCCGGCGTGATCACCACGCCGTAGGCGGCGATGTCGTTGACGTCCGTGACCTTCTCGATCTCGTAGTCCACGCCCAGCGTTCGCGCTGCCAGGTCCGCGTTGGCCGCCAACTGCTCGCAGCGCGGGCAGCCGGGGCCGAGTACCTGAATCTTCTTCATCGATGAAGCCCTGTCGTCCCTCGGGGATGTTGCTCCAACTCCGCGAGCCGCCGCTCCCACCCGGGCCCGCGAGGCGAGCGGCTATTCTACACCCCCGAACCGCGCCAGTTCCAGCGCCGCTTCCGCCACGCGGATCCCCAACTTCCTCGCCGTGTCCATGCCCAATTCGTCGCCGGTGATGTCGTCCTTCCCGCGGCTCCACAGCGTCGCGCCCTGGTGAGCCTTGGGCTTGCCTCCGACGACGGCGACCTCGTGACACAGCATGGCCGTCTGAATCTGTTGAACCACCAGTTCCTGCCCGCCGTGTCGGAACGCGCCGACCGCCAGGGCGCCCAGCGGCTTGCTCGCCAGCAGCAGCCGCGGCGAGCGGAGCACCGCACACTGCTCCAGGAACGCCTTGCACAAGGCGCTCATGCTCCGGAAGTACACCGGAGAGCCGATGATCCACCCGCCCACCGAGGGGTCCCGCAGCTTCGGCAGGATCGCCGCGAAGGCCGGGTCCGTCGGGGAGCCCTGCTTCGGCGCCGCCCCGCCCTGCCAACCGCTCATCGTCGTTCCGCCGAGGTCGATCAGCTCCGTGGCGATGATCGGGTCGGCCTTCTCGGCCGCCTCCAGCGCCGCCGCGACCGCCGTCGACGTCGTCTTGCCCTTGCGCGGGCTGCACGCGATGCCCAGGATCCGCACCGCACCGGCAGGTCGGCTGGGTTTTTCGTCGGCTGCGCCGGCCAGCGGGGCCGCCGCCCCGGCCGCCAGGGCGCCCGCGGCGCCGAGGGCCTGTCGTCTCGTCATACCTTTGCCCATGGGTTCTCCTTCCGTTTGCCCGGTTAAGACGTTCCGGCCGCTCCTCGGCCGGGTCAGCTTGCGATCAGTCCGAAGACCGTCCCCGCCGCGGCCGAGGCGAAGCGCTCCCAGCCGATGGACAGGAAGAACACGGCCGGGAAAATGGCGAGGACCCCGCGAGCTTCTTCCATTCGTTGTGCCAACTGACAGCCTGCATGGTAGGTCCTGTTGTATGAGTATGTGGCCGACTATTCACGCATCGAGGCAAAAAAAAGAGCGTCATCGGCGCCGGTCTACAGCTTCGAGAGGGCTTGCGCGTCGGCGCGGGCCTGCTCGCGGAGTACGGCGGCGACGCAGTCGGTGAATCGCGTCACGCATGGGGTGCGCAGCCGGTACATGACCCGCAGGCCGTCCTTGTGGCTGTCGAGGATCCCGGCGCGGGACATCACCGCGAGATGGCGGGAGACATTGGAGCGCTCGGCGTCGACGTGCTCGGCGATGTCGCAGACGCACTGCTCGCCGTCGGCGAGGAAGTCCGCGATCGCCAGACGCGTCGGGTGCGCCAGGGCGGAGAGGACCTGCGCCTTCATCTCGTAGAGGCGCCTGGCATCGTCGTTCACGGTCGGGCTCCGTTGCGTGCCTTGGTGACTATGTGACACATCAAACATAGAATAGCCTTCCCGTCGCCCCCATGCAAGAGAACGTCCGCAGCGTGTTCGGTTCCCGCTTCTCGGGAACGTAAGGGCGTCTTGCGCGTCCAAGCTTCCGTACGCCCCGGCGCACAGGCGACACGGCCGCGCGCGGGCGGTACGATACCCTCGCACGCTTATCCGGGTCACTGACAAGGAGAACCCCATGCGACGCCTTCCCCTTCTCGCTCTCGTTGCTCTCGCCGTCCTGGCCGGGCCCGCCGCCGCAGGCGGCGCCGACGAGATCGGCTTCGTGGAAGATTATGTCTTCGCCGAGGACAAGGCCAAGGCCATCCAGCAGCTCGTGCCCGGCACGGAGGAGCACTTCTTCTATCAGTGCCTCCGCCACCAGACGGCCGGGGAACTGGACGAGGTGGACGCGATCATCAAGCGGTGGCTGGCGAAGAACCGCAACCGGCGCACGCCGCTGCTCCGTCAGATGGAGCACCGCCAGGCGCTGCTGCGGTACCGCCGGGACGCCGACGGCACGCTGGGATACCTGCGGGGGGATCTCGGCCTGCACTTCAACCACCAGCGGAAGGTCGCCCGCAAGAGCAAGCTGCCCACGCGACTGGACCCGAAGCAGATTTCCCGGGAGACGCTGACGCGGCGAGCGCTGGCGTCCCACAGCCGCCTCGGCGGCTTCGAGCCGGAGGCGCTGCAGTGGCTGATCGACCGCGACCTCAGCCCCCGCGAGCGCCGCCACCTGCTGGAGCGGCTGGACCGGCCGGACCATGCCAAACTGGTGAAGCTCATCCACGCCGACCTCGGCGAGAAGGACAGCCGCGGCTTCGGCTCCCTGGGCATCCACAAGAAGCTGCTCCGGAGCCAGCTCGATGAACTGCTGAAGCTGCGACCCAAGCTGATCCGCGAGAGCAACTTCGTGCACACCTACATCGCCCGCCTCCGCCCGGACGAGGACACCGACTGGCGGAAGGACCCGCGGGCGGAGCTGGCCTACCTGAACCGGATGTGGGCGTTCGTCGAGGACCTGGACCCGGTGTTCAACTCGCTGAAGGCCCACGTGCTGGCCCATCGGCTTCGGTTCGACCGTGCCCGCGGCGTGTACGACGCCGATCTGTTCATGGAGTACGTCAAGCTGCCCCGCCGCGTGTGGTGGATGCGGGACGAGTACGTCAAGGCCCCGTCCCGACGCGGGCACATCACCAACGACAGCCGGGACTTCCGCAAGGTCACCCGCCTGCCCGTGCCCGCGCCGCCGGAGGGGATCGTGCGAGCGTATCTGGAGCACTTCTTCGTCAAGGCCGACGACTACGACTCCTACACGAAGGTCCTCAGCGACACGTACCTCAAGCAGGTCTTCGCCGAAACGAAGCTGCTGGCCGGCGTGGGCAAGGCCGAGAAGTGGGCGGCCATGCTGTCGCCGTCGGCCTACAAGGCCCTCAAGGACCGCGTGGAGCTGAACTTCGCTCCCACGAATCCCGAGGTGTTTCCCTCCGACGAGAAGGTGCAGTTGGACCTGGACGTCAAGAACGTCGAGCAGCTCATCGTCAAGGTGTACAGGATCAACGCCGAGAAGTACTACCGCCAGCTTGCCCGGCCGGTGCAGATGTCCCTGGACCTCGACGGCCTCGTCGCCAACAGCCGGCGGACGCACCGCTACGACGAGCCGCCGGTCCGCCGCGTCCGCCGGCGGTTCGAGTTCCCCGAGCTTGCCGGCCGCGGCATCTACGTCATCGAGTTCATAGGCTCCGGCCAGCGCAGCCGGGCCCTCATCCGCAAAGGACGGCTGGACTGTCTCGTCCGCACCGGTCCGGCCGGGCAGCGGTTTGCCATCCTCGACGAGTCCGGCAAGAAGGTCCGCGGCGCGAACCTCTGGGTGGCCGGGCACGTCTACGAGGCCGACGAGGACGGCACCATCACCGTGCCCTTCACCAACAAGCCGACGCGGCAGGAGGTGGTCATCACGCACGCGGGCGCCGCCTCGCTGGCGAGTTTCGGCCACCAGGCCGAGCAGTACAGCCTGACCTGCGGTTTCCACGTGGATCGCGAGGCGCTGCTGAAGCGTCGCGACGCGACGGTGCTGATCCGCCCGCAGTTGCGGCTGAACGGCACGCCGATGTCGCTGGACCTTCTGGAGGAGGTCCGGTTGACCGTCACCGTCCTTGACCTCGACGGCGTGAGCACCACCCGGCGGGTGGAAGACTTCAAGCTCTTCGAGGACCGCGAGGCCACGCACACCTTCCGCGTGCCCGACCGGCTTCGCCAGGTGACGTTCCGCCTGGCCGCGAAGGTCAAGAACCTGAGCAAGGACAGCAAGCAGAGCCTCGCCGCGTCGCGGGCCTTCCGCCTCAACGCCATCGACGAGACGCCTCGCGTGGCGGGGCTGAACCTCGTGCGCGCCGCCGGCGGGTGGACGCTGGAGATGCGCGGGCGCAACGGCGAGCCGTTGGCCGACCGGCCCGTGGCCATCACGCTCAAGCACCGCGAGTTCACCTCGGCGGTTCACGTCGCGCTGAAGACCAACGACGCCGGGCGGATCGAGTTGGGTGGGCTGGAGGGCATCGAGCGAGTCGAGACGGCCTACGGCGAGAAGAACAAGGTCCGCCGCGCGTGGCGACCGGCGCGCGACGAGCACAACCTGCCATCGGTTCTCCACGGCCGGGCCGGGGGGGCTCTCGCCCTGCCGTACATGGGCTCGGCGAACAAGCCCCTGCGGGAGGAGTTTTCGCTGCTGGAGGTGCGGGACGGGGCGTTCGTGGCCGACCGGTTCGACGCCCTGCGTCTGGCCGGGGGGATGCTGGAGCTTCGCGGGCTGGCGGCGGGGGACTACAGCTTGCTGCTGAAGCGCGAGGGCAAGGCGGTCCACGTCCGCATCACCGAGGGCGAGCCGGTGGACGGCTTCATCACCAGCCGCGGCGGGCGGTGGCTGGAGGTGCGGGACGACAAGCCGGTGCAGATCGTCTCGGCGAAGGCCGACGGCGAGAAGGTGACCGTCCGCCTCGCCAACGTGACGGACTTGACACGCGTGCACGTGCTGGCGGCGCGGTACGTGCCTGAGTACCGCGTCTATCCTGGCCTGCACCCGTTCGGGTGGCTGGCGCCGCTGGCGGCGCGGACGGAACGGGCCGAGAGCGAGTATGCCGCCGGGCGGCGGATCAGCGACGAGTACCGCTACATCCTCGACCGCCGCTACGCCGAGAAGCTGCCGGGCAACATGCTCAAACGCCCCAGCCTGCTGCTGAATCCCTGGTCGCCCCGCAAGGCCGACACCGGCACGGCCGTCGGCAAGGGGGGGCAGCGCTTCGCCGGTCGCGGCGGCGCGGCCACCGAGGCGCCGGAGTCGGCCTTCTTCGGCCGCGGCGCGGACAAACAGGCCGGGGGAGAGAACACGCTCAACCTCGACTTCCTCGACCACGCCGCCGTGGTCCGGGTCAACCTCCGGCCGGACGAGAACGGCGTGGTCACCATCCCGCTGGCGGACCTCAAGGGCAAGCAGCACGTCCGCATCCTGGCTGCCGACGCCGAGCATACCGCCATGCGGATGCTCACGCTCGAACGAGGGGAGCCGGCGCTTCGGGACCTCCGCCTGACCGACCCGCTGGACCCGCAGCGACACTACACGCAGCAGAAATCCATCTCGACGGTCGCCAAGGGCGGGAAGCTCGTCCTGGCGGACCTGACCACCGCCGAGTTCGAGACGTTCGACAGCCTCGCGAAGGTCTACCGGCTGTTCGCCACGCTCAACCGCGATCAGACGCTCGCGGAGTTTGCCTTCGTCCTCCGCTGGCCGGACATGGACGAGGCCGAGAAACGCGAGAAGTACACCAAGTACGCCTGCCACGAGCTTCATTTCTTCCTGCACCAGAAGGACCCGGCCTTCTTCCGGAAGGTCGTCCTGCCGTACCTGAAGAACAAGAAGGACAAGACGTTCCTGGATGACTGGCTGGTCGGTAACGACCTGGGCGAATACCTCAAGCCATGGCGGTACGAGCGGCTGAACGTCGTCGAGCGCGTCTTGCTGGGCCGGCGCGTCCGCGAGGAACGCGCCGCGGCCGAGAGGCATGTCCGCGACCTCTTCGACCTGCTCACGCCGGACGTCGACCGGTTCAACAAGCTGTTCGACACGGCGCTGGGGCTGGGGCGAATGGACGTTTCGGCCGGGGAGCGGCTGCAACGACTGAGGCAACTGGCCAGAAAGGAGGGCGAAGAGGTCGACGCCGATATGGATCGCGTCGCGCTGGGTACTGTCGCCAACGAGCCGCGCCCCGAGGGCAAGGCCGAGGCGCTGGCCGCCCTGCGCACGCGGTTGCGGAAGTCGGACAAGAAGGCCCCGGCCAAGCCGGCCGCGACGCCGCCCCCGCCGGCGGCGCCCAGGCCCGCGGCGGCGAAGGCCAAGGCCCGCGGCCGGGCCGCCGAGGCCGGCGAGGCGCGGCGGGAGGAGGCGGCCAAGGCCTACGACGCCCGCCGCGCGGCCCGCGACAAGGCGCGGCAGTTCTACCGCAAGGTCGGGCAGGTTCGCGAGTGGGTCGAGAACAACTACTACCACCTGCCCGTCGAGCGGCAGAACGCGTCGCTCGTGCCCGTCAACGCCTTCTGGCGCGACTATGCCGCTTGGGACGGCAAGGGCGGGTTCCTCTCGACCAACCTCGCCGAGGCCGGCCGCAACTTCCCCGAGATGATGTTCGCACTGGCCGTGCTCGACCTGCCCTTCAAGGCCGGGGAGCACGAGACGGAGATGGACGGTACGGCCCTGACGCTGACGCCCGCGCACGGCGTGGTGGTCTTCCACGAGGAGATCAGCGAGGCCAAGGACGTCCCCAAGGTCCGCCCCATTCTCGTCAGCCAGAACCTCTACCGCCTCGGCCAGCGGTACAAGCAGGTCGATGGCGAGAAGGTGGACAATTTCGTGACCGACGAGTTTCTCGTCGGCGAAGTGTACGGCTGCCACGTAGTGGTCACCAACCCCACGAGCACGCGCCGGAAGCTCCAGGTGCTCATGCAGGTCCCCGCCGGGAGTCTGCCGGTCAGCAAGGGCAAGGCGACGCGGACGTTCCACATCGTCCTCGAGCCGTACCGCACGCAGACGTTCGACAGCTTCTTCTATTTCCCCGCCGCCGGCGAGTTCGGGCACTACCCCGTCCACGTCGCTCGCCGCGGCGAACTGCTGGCGTTCGCCGAGCCGACCTCGCTCAAGGCCGTCAATGAGCTGACCAAGGTCGACAAGGCCTCGTGGGAGTACGTCAGCCAGCATGGCACGGAGAAGGAGGTGCTGGCGTTCCTGCGGGACAACAACGTCCAGCGGCTGGACCTGGACCTCATCGCCTGGCGGATGAAGGACAAGGGCTTCTTCCAGACCGTCGTCGGCCTGCTCGAGGCGCGCCACGAGTACAACCACACACTGTGGTCGTACGCGATCCACCACAACGTCCCGGCCGTGGCGAGGGAGTTCCTCAAACACTGCGACTCGTTCGTCGCCCGGTGCGGGCCGACGCTGGACTCGCCGCTGCTGACCATTGACCCGGTCGTCCGGCGGATCTACCAGCACGTGGAATACTGGCCGCTGGTCAACGCCCGGGCCCATGTCTTCGGCGAGCGGCGGAAGATCCTCGTGGACCGCTTCCGTGGCCAGTACCACGCGCTGCTGAACATCCTCCGCTACCGCGCGGAGCTCGGCGACAAGGACCGGCTGGACCTCGCCTGCTACCTGTTGCTCCAGGACCGCGTGACCGAGGCGAAGGCATACTTCGCGAGGGTCCAGCCCGACAATCTGCCCACGCGGCTTCCGTACGACTATTTCACCGCCTACCTCGACCTCTACGAGCCCGACCCCGACGTCGCGCGCGAGCTGGCCGCGAAGTACGCCGACTACCCCGTCGAGCGGTGGCGGAAGCTCTTCGCGGCCGTGGGCGCCCAGATCGACGAGATCGAGGGCAAGGCGCCGAAGGTCGTCGACGACAAGGACCGCGGCGAGAAGCAGACGAAGCTGGCGGCGACGGAGACGGCCCTGGACTTCACCGTCGAGGCGCGGGAGATCACGCTGAACTATCAGAACCTCGATTCGGCGACGGTGAACTTCTACATGATGGACATCGAGCTGATGTTCTCGCGCCAGCCGTTCGTCAAGGACCGCGGCGGGCAGTTCGCCTACATCCAGCCAAACCATGTCCGGCAGGTGAAGCTGCCGGCGGGCAAAGCGGCGTTGACGGTCCCGCTTCCGAAGGAGCTGCACAACCGCAACGTGATGGTGGAGGTCGTCGCCGGCGGAAAGACGCGGGCCGAGGCCTACTACTCCCACTCCCTGGTTGTGCAGATGATGGAGAACTACGGCCAGCTCCGCGTGACCACACAGGAAGGCGGCAGGCCCGTGCCCGCGGCCTACGTGAAGGTCTACGCCCGTCTGAAGAACGGGGCCATGGCGTTCTACAAGGACGGGTACACCGACCTCCGCGGGCGGTTCGACTACACCTCGCTGAACACCGACGGGCTCGACGCCGTCGACAAGTTCTCCGTCCTGGTCCTGACCGACAAGCACGGCTCGACCGTCAAGGAAGCCGCCCCGCCGAAACGGTAGCTGTGCAGATGACGCCGAGAGAACGTGTGCTGGCCGTCCTGCACGGCCGGCCGGCGGACAAGGTGCTCTGGATCAACTTCCCCTCCTCGGTCCACCTGGCGGAGAGGGACACGCTCCGCCGCACCGCCCGGGAGATCGTCGCCCTCGCCCGCCAGAGCGGACGCGTCATCCCGGGCATCACGGAGGATATCCCCGCCGACCGATGGCAGGCGAACCTGCTGGCCATCAGCGAGGTGATCGACGAGTGACGCCGCACCGAGCGTCTCACCGGGCCAGCACGCTACGGACGTGGGCGATTGACCGGGCGAGACCGACGTCGGCCGGGGGGAGCTCGTCAGGGTGCCACTTGCGCTCGTACTCGTAGCTCAACGGTCCGTCGTAGCCTGCCTCCACCAGGGCGGGGAGGATGCGGTCCCACGGCACGCAGCCGTCCCCGACGGGACAGGCGACCCGCCGCCCCGCGACAATGCGAAAGTCCTTGACGTGCACGTAGGCGATGAGCCCGCCCTGGGCCGCCAGCGTCTCCGGCCAGGGCTCGTCGCTGTGCTCCAGCACGTTGGCCGGGTCGTAGAGCGCGCGGACGCCGGGACGGCCCACCTCGCGGATCAACCGGGCGGTGGCCTCGCCGGTTCCCGTCAGCGTGCCGGGATGGTTCTCGATCAGCAGCGTCACGCCGGCCGGTTCGGCGGCGTCGGCCAGCTCGCCGAGTGACCCGGCTGCCAGGGGGAGAGTCTCCGGAGGGTACTCATCGGTCCCGCCGTAGACCCGGACGAAGGCGGCACCGAGGCTCGCGGCGAGGGCGATGTACTCGCCGAGGCGCCGTACGGCGTCGACCCGTTCGGCGTCGTCGGGGCTGTTGATCGTCCGCACATAGGGGGTGACGGTGAGGATCGGTGTGCCCGCCCGCCGCGCCGCCCGATCAAGATCGGCCAGGTCCGCGGCGGACCATTCCGGCGACAGTATGCGGGCCTCGCCGGCGGCCGGGCCGTGACGAGTGCCCTGTTCGACGAGCGTGCGGGCAACGACCTCGGCGGCCTCGCACCCGGCGGCGGAGAACAGCTCGAAAGCGCGGGGCAGTTCGAGTTCCGGCGTGGCCATGGTGTGTCCGACGTGTTTCATGGATGGGTCTCCTGCGGTTGTCGCGGGCGACCTTCCCATTCATACGGCATAGGGCGGGAGGCGGCAATGGGCGAGGAAGCATCGAGAGCGGCACGTCGGGTGGCGGCGTGGGTGGCAACGAGTCTTCTGGCGGCCACGGCGATGCCGGCCCCGGCCGGCGAGACCATCTACCTCTCGCCGACCGGCGACGACGCGGCGCCCGGGACGCGGGCGGCCCCGAGGAAGTCCTTCGGGCGGGCGTTCGAGGGTCTGCGTCCGGGCGACACGCTCGTGCTGCTGGCCGGTGTGCACGCCGCGACCGGCAGGATCGCCAAGGGCATCCGCCTGAACGGGACGAAGGACGCGCCCATCGTCGTCCGCGGAGAGACCGGCGCGGTCCTCCGCAGCGGCTGGACGAAGGGCGACGACCGCGCCCGGCAGATCGCCCTCATGCTCGAACGCGTCGCCCACGTCCGGTTCGAGGGCCTGGAGATCCAGGGCGGCGGCTTCACGGTCGCCGGGTCCCACGTGACCATCCGGGACTGCCACATCCACGACTACAGCAACTACGCCGTCATCACGTGGACGGCCAGGCATCTGCTCGTGGAGAACTGCCGCATCCACGGCTCGGCGCACGAGCACGGCATCTACTTGTCGAAAGACAGCAAAGACGTGACGATCCGCGGATGCGAGATCTTCGACACCGCCATAAACGGCGTGCACATCAACTCCCCGGGAATCGAGCGGGTGACGGTGGAGGGCAATGTCTTTCACCACAACAGCCGCGAGTGGGGCGCGTGCGTGACGGTGATGGGAGCCCGCGACGTGACGATCCGCAATAACGTGTTTTTCGCCAACCTCGGTCATGTCTTCACGATCACCGGCAAGAAGAACCGGACCCCGCGTGACGTGCGGATCGTGCACAACACGGTGTATCGACCGGCGGGGCGGCGGGAAGGGCAGGTCTTTGTCGTCCGGTGCCGGTTGGAGCGATTTCTCGTGCGGAACAACATCTTCTGTGCCAACGCCCGCGCATTGGACATCCGGGCCGAGCAGATCGTCGAGAGCACGGATTTCGACTTCAACGTCTACGGTCCCGCCGCCGGGCGGCAGGTCCGTGAGCTGGGGCGGGGCGAGCACAGTCTGTTCCACGCGGCCGTTCGGTTCGCCAAGCCGCCGACGTGGAAGGACACGACCTGCGATCTGCACTTGCGGTCCGGCAGCCCCGGCTCGACCAGCGCGGCGGCGTTGCCGAAGGGCCTGGCACCGTGCGGCAGGGGGGGTCGGCCGAGGAAGCCCGGGGGGCCGTTCGGTGCGTACGCCACTGTGGCGGAATAGCGAGTGTCGCGGCGGGGGCGTTGCGTGAGACGCGCGGGCGCACAGAAGCGGGTGGTCCTCGGTGAGAGGGCCACCCGTTCTGTTCCGCGGCCGACTTGCCCCGGCCGCGGACGTCCGCTGCACGCGCCGAAATGTCGTGGGTCATGCGGGCGACCGCCGTGGACGGGCCCGTGGGATGTTCAGGTGATGAGGTTCGTCGCCTGCTCGACGGCGGCGACGAGTTCATCGGGGTTCAGGGGCTTGGCGACGCACCCGTCGAACCCCTCGGCCTGGAGGTCTGCGGCCAGCGCCTCCCCGAGCCCCTCGGCGGCGGCCAGCACCTTGACGGCCTGGAGTTCCTCGGCCTCCTTGACCATGCGGCAGACGCCGACGGCCTCTTCGCGGTCCTCGGTGACGTCCAGGACCACAACGTGGGGGCTGAACTCGTGGGCGACCATACCGGCCTCGAAGCCGTTGACGGCAACGCGCAGCTCGTAGTGGTCGGAGGCGGCGAGGGCTTCGCGGACGTCCTCCTGGAGTCCCCGGGCGAGGATCATGACGCGGCAGGCGCCCTGGTCGAGCCCGTCGAGGGGGATGCCGTGGGCCCTCATGAAGGCGATCAGTTGCTGGCGGGGGATGCGGCGGTCACGGCTGCCTGGGATCCGGTAGCCTCGCAGCTTCCCGCTGTCGAACCACTTGCTGACGGTTCGCGGTGCCACGCGACAGGCCCTGGCAACTTCCCCGGTGGTCAATACGTCCTTTCGTCCGACGGTACGCATCAGGCTGGTGGGTCCTTTCTCTCGGCTCTGCCTGCTGGTTTCATCGGTCCCCCGCGCCGCCGCTTTAGTAAACGGGGCAAAATAAGAAGAACGCACGAAATGTACGCCCTGTCCGGGAGGGCCCCCGGCCTTTCGTGTCTCCGACCCATGAGGTATCATGCCCATCCATCAGCCGCCCCGGAGGTGACGTTCGTGCCCGATATCCTCGCCGATCTCAACGACGCTCAACGCCAGGCCGTTACCCACGTCGACGGGCCCCTGCTGCTGCTGGCCGGGGCCGGCTCGGGAAAGACCCGCGTCATCACCCGGCGCGTGGCCTATCTCGTCCAGCAGGGGATCGCGCCATGGAACGTGCTGGCGATCACATTCACCAACAAGGCCGCCGAGGAGATGCGCCTGCGCGTCGAGGCCCTCCGCACGCCCCGCGGGGCCACGCTCTGCACCTTCCACGCGCTCTGCGCCAGGCTCCTGCGCGAGTTCGCACTCGACGCCGGGCTGGCCCCCAACTTCTCCATCTACGACCGCGACGACCAGCTCCGCCTCATGAAGGAGGCCGTCAAGAACCTCGAGCTGCGGACGGAGAACTTCCCGCCGTCACGGGTCCATGCGGCCGTGTCCAACGCAAAGAACGAGTTGAGACTTCCCGAGCAGCTTGCCTCCGACGCGGGGGCGGACTACTACCTCCGCCAGGTCGCGGAGGTCTACGGCGAGTACCAGCGGCTGCTGGTCGCCAACAACGCCCTGGACTTCGACGACCTGCTGCTTCGGACGGCCTACATGATGCGCGACCGCCAGGACGTCCGCGAGCTGCTCGGCCAACGCTATAGCTACGTGCTGATCGACGAATACCAGGACACCAACCGAGCGCAGTACCTGCTGGCCCACGGGATCGCGATGGACCACCAGAACATCTGCGCCACCGGCGACCCGGACCAGAGCATCTATGCCTGGCGCGGCGCGGACATCCGCAACATCCTGGAGTTCGAGCAGGACTACCCCGACGCCGCTGTCATCCGCCTGGAGGAGAACTACCGCTCGACGCAGGCGATTCTCACCGCCGCCAGCAGCCTCATCTCCCACAACAGCATGCGGAAGGAGAAGGCGTTGTGGACGCGTCGAGAGGGCGGCTCGGAGGTCCGCGTGGTGTACTGCGACGACGAGCACGCCGAGGCCGACGAGATCGCCCGGCGGATCCTCACGCGTGGCGAGGGCGGCGGACGGTTCGAGGACGTGGCGGTGTTCTACCGCGTCAACGCCCTCAGCCGCGTGCTGGAGGAGGCCTTCCGCAAGGCCGGCGTGCCGTACCGCATCGCCCGCGGCGTGGAGTTCTACAATCGCAAGGAGGTCAAGGACGTCCTGGCCTACCTGCGCGTGCTGGCCAATCCCGACGACGACCTGAGCTGCAATCGCATCATCAACACGCCCAAGCGGGGGATCGGGGCGACGACCGTCGGACGCCTCGCCGCGGCCGCGGGGGCCGGAAACCGCTCCCTGCTGGCCGCGTGCGGCAGCCCCGAGGCGGCCGGGCTCGGAACGAGCGCCGCAAAGAAGGTCGCCGCCTTCGCCGCCATGATGAACAAGCTCGCCGGCGAGCTCGACGGGCCGGTCAAGGACGTCGTCGAGACCGTCATCACCGCCAGCGGACTCCAGGAGGCCCTCGACGAGGCCGGAGAGGACGCACGACAGGCCCGCGCGAACATCGACGAGTTGATCTCCACGGCCGCGGAGTTCCAGCAAACCGCCCCAGACGCCCGCCTGGCGGACTTCCTCCACCAGGTCTCACTGGTCACCGACGTGGACCGCATGGAAGGCGGCACGGGGGCGGTGACGTTCATGACGCTCCATGCGGCCAAGGGGCTGGAGTTCCCCTGCGTGTTCGTGGTCGGCTGCGAGGAGGGAATGCTGCCGATGACCCGGATGGACCAGCCCGGCCGGCCGGACCCGGCGGCCATGGAGGAAGAACGCCGCCTTGCGTTCGTGGGCATGACGCGGGCGAAGGACGAGCTGCTGCTGACGTGCGCCCGGCGGCGCCGGATTCGCGGGCAGTATCGCCCGCAGGCGGCCTCGCCGTTCCTCGATGAGATCGGCAGCGAGTCGGTCGTGCTGGAGGACTGCACCACACCCGACACGGACGCTCGCCTGGCCCGCCGCGACCGCCGGGGCGGCTTTTACGCCGACGTCGACGAGCGGGCCGCCATCGAGCGGGCGATGGATACCGTCGATGCCCTCAACGCCGGCTCCGGCCGGGGCGAGCACGACACCGAGCCCCCGGGGATGAGGCCCTCGGCGCCGCCCCCGGCCGAGTACGAGGACCTCGTCGTCAACGCCCGCATCCGCCACCCGAAGTTCGGCCCGGGCAAGGTGGTCGGCCTTCGCAACCCCTGGCCCGAAACGCGCGCCGAGATCATCTTCGATACCGTCGGGCACAAGACCATCTGGCTCAAACACACCCGCTTGGATGTCCTGGAGGCCTGGGAGTGAGCACAGCGCAGCTTCCCCGGGCATGCGCGGGACTGGCGGCCATGCCGTTGCCCGCGCCGGCGAACGGACGGAAGCCCCCCGGGCTGCCTTCGGCGGGCCCTGACGGAATCTCCCGGCCGTGGAGTACGCTCGGGCATCGTTGGCGCGGAAAGTGACCCGGGCGCGAAAGCAGGCGGGGTTGCCGCAGGCGGAGCTTGCCCGCCGTGGGTGTATCCGCCCCGAGGCGCTCAACCGCGTCGAGAAGGGCAGGGCCACGCCGAGCACACCGACGGTCGCGAAGACCGATACGGCTGCTCACCATGCGCTCCGGTCCGACGCATGGCACATACGGGCACACCGCGCGCCCGCCGCTACCGCTTGTCGTCCTCCTCGCCCTTGAGCCGGTCCCACAGCCAGGTGGCGCCCTTCTTGACCGCCTTGCCGGTGGCCTTCGCGCCGGTCTGGACCGCCTTGCCGGTGGCCTTGCCGGCCTTGACGGACGGGTCGACGATCTTGTCCTCGATGAACTCGCCGACGCCGCTGTCGCCGGACCAGCTCGGCAGGCCGATGGTCTCGGCGAAGAAGACCTTCATCGCCGCCCACGAACGCTGGGCCGCCTTGCGGTTGTAGGCCGCACCCGACGAAGCGTCCGTCCCCGCCGATGGGTTGGTGAACGCGTGTACCGCGTCGCCGTACACCACCATCTGCCAGTCTGCACCGGCCTGGGCCATCTCCGCCTTGAAGGCGTTGACCTCCTCCTGAGGCACGTGCGGGTCGGCCGCGCCGTGCAGCACCAGGATCGACGCCCGCAGCGTCCCCGCCTTCGCCGGCTTCGGCGTCGACAGCCCCCCGTGGAAGCTCGCCACCGCCCGGACGTCCGCGCCGCTGCGGGCCAGCTCCAGCGCGCAGGTGCCCCCGAAGCAGAAGCCGATCGCCGCGATCGGCCGGCCCTGAACGCGGCGGTCGCTGCGCAGGACCTTCAGCGCCAGCCGCGCCCGGCGGCGCATCAGCTCGCGGTCGCCCTTGACGGCCCCCGCGAGCTTGCCGGCCGCGGCGGGGGTCTTCGCCCGCCGCCCCTTGCCGTACATGTCCGCCGCGAAGGCCACGTACCCCAGCTCCGCCAACTGCCGGGCACGCATCTCCGCGTAGTCGTTCAGCCCCCACCACTCGTGGAAGACCAGCACCCCCGGCCGCTTGCCCTCCCCGCCGGCGACCATGTAGCCCTCCAATACCGTCTCGCCGTCGTTGTACTCCACCCGCTTCGACTCGATCTCGCCGCCGGCCGTGCCTGCCAGAAGCAGGGCCGTCATCGCCCCGGCGGCCAGGGCCGTCATCCGCGTCGTCCGGTTCATGGTCGTCTCCTTTGGCGCCCCGTCGCGCCGCAATGGGTTGGTCGTTCGTCGCCCCATTGTATTTCCGGTGTCAGCCGGCGAGCAGTGCTGCCAGCGCCTCCCGCGCGGCGGGGCGGTTGCCGGCGTCGAGGGCGTCGGCGGCTGCGGTGAGCAGGCCGGCCTGCCGTTCGGTGAACGCCGCCGCGGCGGCGGGGTCGAAGCCGGCCAGCCCGAGTCCGGCGACGACGGCCTCGGCGAGACGGTCGAGCCCTGCGCCGGTTCGGGCGGAGACGGCAGCGTCGGCGTCGGCGGCGGGGCGGCGACAATCGGCGAACGTGGCCACGCGGACGACGGGGCGGTCGGGCAGCCAGGGCGGCGCCCCCGGGGGGCTGCCCGGCGCGAGAAGACAGATCACGTCGGCGTCGGCGATGCGGTCCCGCGCCCGCCGGACGGCCTCGGCGTCCAGCGCGGCGGGGGCGTCCCACAGGCCCGCGGTGTCGGTCAGGAAGACGGCCACACCGGCGAGGGCGGCCTCCTCGCGGACCCAATCGCGCGTCGTGCCCGGCCGATCGCTGACGAGGCTGACCTCGCGACCGACGAGGGCGTTGGCCAGCGTGCTCTTGCCCGCGTTGGGCGGCCCGGCCAGGACGACCTCCGCCGGCGTCAGCAGCCGTCGCATGGCAGGCAGGCGGTCGGCGGCGGCGCGGAGGTCGGCGGCCGTCGCCGGGGGCGACTCGCTCGCGACCCGGCGGGGCAGGGCCGACAGCCCCCCGGACCACTGCCCGGCCAGCGCCCTGACCGCCAGCGCCCCGCGGGCGTCGGTCAGGGCATCCAGCAGTTCCCGCCCGATGGCGGGGTTGGCGCCGTCGCGATGGGCGACTGGAAGCGCCTCCGGCGCCGACGCCGGGGCGGGCAGGGCCGTCGCGCCCAGCCCGACCAGCAGGTGCATGACCGCGGCGGCGACGGCCGGGCCGCCGTGCGTGTTGACCTCGAACGCCTCGCCGCGGCGAGCGACGACGGCCTCGTCCACGACACGCTCGCCATCGACCAGCCGCCCGACCTTCAGCTCGCCATCGCCCGGAGGGCCGACGGCGTGGTTGGGACGGAACGCTGCGGCCAGGACCGCCTCGGCGCCGGGACCGCCCAGCAGGAACACGGAGATCCCTCCGCGCTGCGGCGGGGTGAGCAGGGCGACGGTCGCGTCGGTCCGGTCGGCGGCGTCGGGCATGGCCGGGCCCCGGTTCAGCCCAGCAGGGAGTTGTAGTAGGCCAGGGCCACCCCGCGGACGGGCAGGTCGGGCACGACGGCCTGGACAAGGTCGCTGTCCCCCAGCCGCCCGCAGACCAGCGTGGCGTCGCCGCCGGTGAGGATGACGATCGGCCATTGCCCCAACTCCGTGGCGTAGGCCTCGACCAGCTCCCGCAGCGCCCCCCGAGCCACGGCCAGCAAGCCGTGGAGGATCGCCTCGTTCGTGTCCTTGCCGAACACGCCCGTCGGCGCGGCGGGTTCGACCTGCGGCAACTGCGCGGTCCGCTCGTGCAGCGCCGCGGCGCCCATCGCCATGCCCGGCAGGATTGCACCGCCCAGGAACACGCCCTCGTCGTTGATGCAGTCGATCGTGATCGCCGTGCCGAAGTCCGCCACCACGCACGCCCGGCCAATGCGGTCGTATGCCGCCACGGCCGCACACAGCCGGTCCGTGCCGACCCCCCGGGGGTGGGGCAGATCGGTCTCGATCGGCAGGGGCAGGTCGCGCCCCACGACGAGGACATCCTGCTTGAGCGCCTCGGCCGCGGCGGCCTCGAGTGCCTTGAGCCCCGCGGCATTGACGCTGGCGGCTGCGAGCTTCCTGGGGGCCGGGATCTGCTCCCACAGCTCGGCCAGCGCGGTGCCAAGCTTGTGGTACTCGCCGGCGCGGATGCATTGCACATCGGTGATGTCGTCGCCCTTGACGTGGGCGAAGTGCACCGCGCTGTTGCCGACGTCGCATGCCAGGACGTTGGGGATTTCCTTCAGCTCAGCCATGGCCTGCGGCCTCCTGTTCGCTCAGCATCTGCCAGAGGCGCTCGGTCAGTTCGACCAGCCCCTCGCCGGTGACGGCGCTGACGGCCAGCACCTCGCGGTCGAGCTCTCTGCGCAGGGCCTCGACGGCCTCCTCGGCGCCGGTCAGGTCCATCTTGTTGGCGACGACCAGCTCGGGCTTGGTCGCCAGCGCGGGGGAGTACTGCTCCAGTTCGCGGCGGATGGCTCGCCAGGCCTCGGCGGGGTCGCTGCCGTCGGGGGGGGCGGCGTCCAGCACGTGCAGCAGGATGCGGGTCCGCTCGACGTGCTTGAGGAACGCGTCGCCCAGGCCGGCGCCGTCGTGGGCGCCCTCGATCAGCCCGGGGATGTCCGCCAGGACGAACCGCCGGAAGCGCGGCATCTCGACGATCCCCAGGTGGGGCGTCAGCGTGGTGAAGGGGTAGGCGGCGATCTTCGGCCGGGCCTTGCTGAGGTGGCTCAGCAGCGTGCTCTTGCCCGCGTTGGGCTTGCCCACCAGCCCGGCATCGGCGATGAGCTTCAGCTCCAGCCGCACGCGCCGCTGCTCGCCCGGCTCGCCCGGCTCGCATTCGCGGGGGGCCTGGTGCGTGGGGCTCTTGAAGTGCACGTTGCCCCGCCCGCCCTTGCCGCCCCGGGCCACGCAGACGCGGTCGCCGGCGGCGGCGAGGTCCTTCAGCGGCATGCCCAGCTCGGCGTCGTGGATGATCGTTCCCGGCGGAACGCCGACGACGATGTCCCCGCCGTTGCGACCGTGGCGGTCCTTGCCCTCGCCGTGCCCGCCGCGCTCGGCCCGCCAGTGGTGCTTGCCGGCGAGGTGCTGGAGCGTGGTGTGGGACTCGTCGGCCTCGATGTACACGCTGCCGCCCCGCCCGCCGTCGCCGCCGGAGGGCCCGCCGTGGGGGATGTACTTCTCCCGGCGGAACGCGCAGCAGCCGTTGCCGCCCGCGCCGGCCTGGCAGACGATCTCCACCTCGTCGACGAACAGCCCTCTGTTGACCGCTCCGTAGGATTCCATCGTCGCCCCATGAAAAGAGGATGGCGCCGGCGGGGCCATCCTCCTTCAGGTCTGCTCTGTCGCCGGACCCCCGCTCGAGGGGCCGGCGAGGCGTCACTCGGCCGCGATGACGTCGACGAAGCGGCCGCGGAACGACACGGCTCCCTCGGCGACGGCAAAGAGCGTATCGTCGCGTCCGCGCCTGACGTTCTTGCCCGGCTTGAACGGCGTGCCGCACTGGCGGATGATGATCCCGCCGGCCTTGACGCGCTGCCCGCCGTAGATCTTCACGCCGCGGTACTGCGGGTTGCTGTCGCGCCCGTTCCGCGTCGAGCCCTGTCCCTTCTTGTGTGCCATCTCGTCACTCCCGAAGCTCCGCCGCCCTGGCGGGGGTTGGTCCTGTCATTCTATCGGTCGGATCAGAGTCCAGCAGCATACCCTCCAGCGGCGGGGGTGTCAATAGCTTGACGAGCTTTCGTCGGTCCGCCGGAAGGGGGGGCGGGAGTGAGGATTCATGGTCACCGGGGGCATCGGCCAGCCGGGGGGGTGTCCGGGTCGGTGTGTCGGCTCTGTCCACCCTTGGGACAATGGACACAGAACGTTGCAGCCGATCGTATGTCTTTTACATAGAACTCTTTATCGGAATTACTGCCGTGTCCGGGCCTTGAGGGGCGGGACACGGGTGTCTGCGGGGTTTGGCATACATCAAACTACATGTATCACCCTACGGAAGCTCCGGCGATGGCAGACGTGACACGAGAGGGGGGGAAACCAGCAAGACCGTCGATCTCACAAAAACGTCGGGTCGTCTACCGCATGACCCATTCGCGTTCGACGAGCTCGGGGGCGACGTGGCGGCGGGCGCCCTTCTCGCCGGGGATGCGGTAGCGCAGGTGCAGCGTCTTGGAGAGGATCAGGCTGCTCTTGGTGACGACTTTCCTCTCGCCCTTCCAGTTGGTCTCGGTCGCCTTCACCGGTTCGGGCAGGGGGATGGTCTTCGTCTCGCCGCTGAGCCCGCCGATGAACACGTCCACCGCGCCGGCGTTGGGATCGAAGTCCGGCCAGATCGCCACGCCCGTCCGGGCGTTGTCCCGACCGGTCAGCAGCTTGCGGGTCATCGAGGTCGACGTTTTCAGCAGCGGGTCGTTGTGCAGCTTGCGGATGTGGTCGAACACGGCCGTCGGGACCGCTTGCCCGCTGCGATGGACCTGCCCGGTGTCGGTGTAGAGGATGAACTCGGGCACGAACATCTGGGCGACGTCGTCGGGGTTGGTCACCGTGTAGCGGAGGTACCAGTAGAGCTGCGGCTTCTTCTGGTCCGGCAGCTTGAAGGGCGCCGCGCGGAGCGGCTCGATGTCGACCTTGAACTGCCAGGTCAGCGGCACGGCCATCGGCTCGGGCGGGGGGATGACCTCGCCGCCGGGCTTCGTCGTCGCGGCCTCGTCGGCGGCCTGGCCCAGGCACACGCCGATCAGCCCCGCCACCATCACAGCCGTCATCGCCACGCGTCGTATCATCGTCGCATGCCTCCGGGCAGAAACCGTCCATGGCCCGCCGCCGCGGGCACCAGCGGCGGCAACCGTACGCCACCGCCGTCAGCAAGTCAACAGGGAACCCGCATCAAAACGGCCCGCAGCGCGAAGGGCGGTTTCGAGGCGCCGGACGGCAGATCCCGGGGACCAGGCGGCAACCATCGAGCGCCGAGCTTCGCCGCGGTGGGGGGCGGGGCCTGTCGGGGCGGCCCGGCCGGCTGGGGGCTTCGGTCTGTCGTCCGGCTCTTCTCTGCCGCCCGTGCCCCTCCGGCTCCGGCGGGATCGCGAATCGACGCCGCGTTGGCGGGGTTGTAGAATCGACGCGCCCGTCGTGCCGCCTCCGGGCGTGTCCGTCCAGTGAGTCCCGCGATCCGTTACCAGGAGAACAGCCCGTGACCACCAACCCGTCGAAGAGCCCCCGCGTCGCACCGGCCGCGTGCGTTCTGGCGTCCGCGCTGACCCTTGCCGCCGCCGCAAGCGCCCTGCGGGGGGAGAACTGGCCCAACTGGCGCGGGCCGCGGTACGACGGCTCGTCGGCGGAGACGGGCCTTCCCGAGACATTCAGCCCCACCGAGAACGTCCTGTGGAAGGTCCGCCTGCCCGGCTGGAGCATGTCCACGCCCGTGGTCTGGGGCGACCGCGTCTTCCTGAGCTGCGCCGACCAGCGGCGGGGGAACGTCCTGGCGATGTGCTTCTCGGGGACCGACGGCAAGCTGCTGTGGTCCGAGCCGGCCGGGCGGGACCGCAAGTTCATGGGCGGGCTGCACAACGCCGCCTCGCCCTCGCCGGTGACCGACGGCAAGACGGTATGGTTCCTGTACGGCAACGGCGGGCTGCACGCCTTCGACATGGACGGCAATCACCTCTGGGCGCGGCAGTTGGAGGAGGATTACGGCCGGTTCATCATCAAGTGGGGCTTCGCCAGCAGCCCGCTGCTGTACGAGGGCAAGCTGTTCATTCCGGTGCTCCAGAACGTCAAGCCGGGCCGGTACGACAAGAAGAAGTCCCCCGGCGTGGCGGCGGACACGCGGAAGGGCCCGCTGGAGAGCTTCCTGCTGGGCCTGGACGCCGGGACGGGCAAGACCGTCTGGCGTCACGTCCGCAAGGTCCCCGCGGACGTCAAGGACGAGTCGACCGAGAGCTACGCGACCATGACGCCCTTCGAGGGCGACGGGCGCAAGGAGATCGTCATCCTCGGCGGCGAGCACGTCACCAGCCACGACCCGGCCACGGGAGAGGAGATCTGGCGGTGGCAGTTCACCCCGCACGAGCGGAAGGTCTGGCAGCGGACGGTCGCGCCGGTCACACCGGGCGAGGACCGCGTGTTCTTTCCCCGTTCGCGGTGGCAGTGGACCTACGGGCTCAAGCCCGCGGGGCGGACGGGCACGCTGCCCCCGGATGCCGCCTGGAAGCAGGACACCGCCCCCGGCGACGTGGCGGCCCCGCTGCTGTACAAGGGCAGGCTGTACCTGCTCAGCGGCAAGCACAAGTCGCTGACGTGCATGGAGCCCGCCACGGGCAAGGTCATCTGGTCCGGTCGGCTGGGCAGCGACTTCCGCGCCTCGCCCACCGGCGCCGACGGGAAGATCTACTGCATCGGCATGACCGGCAAGGTCTACGTCGTCGCCGCCGGCGACGAGTTCAAGCTCCTCTCCGAGATCGACATGGCCGAGAAACGCACCAAACGCTGCTACTCGACCATCGTCCCCGCCAACGGCCGACTGTACGTCCGCATGCCCGAGATGCTCTACTGCATCGGCAGGAAGTAGGGCGGAGAGCCCCTCTCGCCCGCCCGGAGGGTTTGAAGATGAAGTCACCGACATTCCAGGGAGACGGTCCATGACGCGATCGAGATGCAGCGAGATGAGCAGGCGGGGGTTCTTGCGAACGGCCGGGGCGGCGGCCGCGGGAGCGGTGGCGGCCCCGACGGTGATTACCTCCTCGGCGCTGGGCGCCGGCGGGGCGACGCCGGCCAGCGACCGGATCGTGATGGGCACGATCGGCGTCGGCGGGCGGGGGCGCTACGACATGGGCGCGTTCATGTGGAACAATGACGTGCAGATGGTCGCCGTCTGCGAGGTCCGCGGCGACCGCCGCAAGGCCGCCAAGGCCCGTGTCGACGGCAAGTACGGCAACACCGACTGCAAGGCGTACCTCGACCTTCAGGAGATGCTCGCCCGGCCGGACATCGACGCCGTGCTGATCGCCACCGGGGACAACTGGCACTCGCTGGCGTCGATCCTGGCGGCGCGGGCGGGCAAGGACATCTACTGCGAGAAGCCGATGAGCGTGGCGATCGCCGAGAGCCGCGCCGTCGCCGACACGATGCGGCGCTACGCGCGGATCTACCAGTGCGGCACGCAGCGGCGGAACGTGGGCAACTTCGTCTTCGCGGTGAACCTCGCCCGGACGGGCAAGCTCGGGCGGCTCCAGGCGGTCCACGCCGAGAAGGCCGGCGGGACCTCCGGCGTGCACTACACCGTCCTGCCCACCCAGCCCCAGCCGCCGCGGGAGCAGATGGACTGGAACCAATGGCTGGGGCCCTCGCCCTGGAGGCCCTACAACGCCCGCTACTACAGCCGCGGCTTCTGGAGCAGCCACGGGGACTGGTCCGGCGGGTCCATCACCGAATGGGGCAGCCACACCGTCGACCTCTGCCAGTGGGCCAACGACGCCGACGCCACCGCGCCGCTGACCTACGAGCCGGTCAACGACCGCGGCGACGTCGAGGCCGTCTACGCCAACGGCGTCAAGCTGCACATCCGCAAGGGCCTGCGGTTCGGCTCCTGCCCGGTGCGCTTCGAGGGTGACGAGGGCTACGTCGAGACCGGCGACGCCGGCAAGATGGAGGTCCGCCCTGCCAGCCTGCTGGCCGAGCGGCGGTTCAAGGGCGGCTACCCCGCCGACGACCACGTCCGCGAGTTCCTCAACTGCGTCAGGACGCGCCAGCAGCCGGCCTCCACGGCCGACATCGCCCACCACTCGATCACCGCCTGCCACTGCGCGAACATCGCCGTCCGCCTCGGGCGGAAGGTCACCTGGGACCCCGCCGCCGAGCGGTTCGTCGACGACGAGGACGCCAACCGCCTCGTCTCCCGCGCCTACCGCCAGCCGTGGCACCTGTAAGCCGCGCCCGTTCCCCGAAGGAGAATCGGATATGATCCCCCGCATCCGGGATATTGCCGTCGGTCTCGCCCTGATCCTCGCCCTTGCCGCCGGGGCCGCCCCGGGCCGCGGCGTCGGCACCGAGGCCCCGCCGAAAGACCCCGCCGCCCGCAAGGCGCTGGAGAAGAAGCTGATCGCGACGATCTCCGGCGACGCGGAGTTCATCGACAAGCACAAGGCCTGCCGCCGGCTCCGCACGGTGGGCAGCCCGGCCTGCGTGCCCGCCCTGGCGAAGCTGCTGGACGACGAGAAGCTCTCGCACATGGCCCGCTACGCCCTCGAGCCCATGAGCTGCCCCGAGGCCGGCAGGGCCCTCCGCGACGCCCTCGCCTCGACGACCGGGGCCCGCCGGATCGGCGTGATCGCCTCGGTCGGCTTCCGCCGCGATGGCAAGGCGACCGCCGCGCTGGTCAAGCTGCTCGCCGCCGACGAGGCCACCGCCTCGGCCGCCGCGGCGGCGCTGGGACGCATCGCCGACGCCGACGCCCTCGCCGCCCTCAAGGACCTCCGGGCACCTGCCGAAGGCGCCCTCGCCGCCGCGGCCGCGAGGGCGTCGCTGACCGCGGCCCAGCGCCTCATCGCGGCCGGGGAGCTCGACGCCGCCGCCGGCATCTACACCGACCTGGGATCCGCCAACCAGCCCGACCACATCCGGCGGGGCGCGTTTGTGGGCCTGCTGGCCGCCGAACCGGACAAGGCGCCGGCCCGCGTGGTGGAGGCCCTCGGCAGCGACGACGCGACGCTCCGCGCCGTGGCCATCGACCGCATCGCGTCGATCGACGCGCCCGGGTCGGGAAAGCAGTTCGCAGGCAAGCTGCCCGCCCTCGAACCCGACGTGCAGGTGCTGCTGATCGGCGCCCTGGCCGGCCGCCGCGACCCGGCCGTCAGGCAGGCCGTCACCGCCGCCGCCGGCAGCGAGGTCCCCGCGGTCCGCACCGCGGCCGTCCGGACGCTGGGCACCGTCGGCGACGCCTCGACCGCGGCCGTGCTCTGCAAGGCCGCCGCGGCCGGGCAGACGCGCCAGGAGAAGCTCGCCGCCGCCGCGAGCCTGCGGGCGCTGGACGCCGACGGCGTCAACGAGGCCCTGCTGGCTCACCTGAAGCGGGCCCCGGCCGCGGAGCGCCCGGCCGTGATGCAGGCGCTGGTCGAGCGGAGCGTCCCCGACGCGACGGCGGACTTGCTCGGCGAGGCCCGCGCCGAGGATGCCGGCGTCCGCGCCGCGGCGTTCAAGGCCCTCGGCAGCCTTGCCGCCCCGAAGGACCTGCCCACGCTCGTGAGCTTCCTGCTCCGCCAGGACGACCCCGCCGCACGCACGCAGGCGGAACGCGCCGTCGTGCTCGTCGCGCGGAAGGTCACTCCGCCGGCCGAGCGATCCGGGGCCGTTCTCGCCGCCCTCAAGTCCGTCAAGGAGCCCGAGCGGAAGGCCTCGCTGCTCCGCGTGCTGGGCGGGATCGCCGACGCGGCGGCCCTGGAAGCCGTTCGGACCGCCGCGGGCGCCGAGGACGAGGCCGTCCGCGATGCCGCCGTTCGCGCCCTGGCGGACTGGCCCGCCCCGGCCGCCGTCGACGCGCTGCTGGAGGTCATTGCCGACACCGAAAGCACAACCCACCGCGTGCTGGCCCTGCGCGGGGCGGTGCGGTTGCTGGGCGGGGGGGACGTGCCCGCCGAAGAGGCCCTGGCGTCCTACCGCCGGCTGCTGGAGATCGCCGCCCGCCCGGCCGACAAGCGGCTGGTGCTGGCCGGCGTGGCGAAGCTGGCCCATCCCGGCGCGGCCGAGCTGGTCGAGCCGCTTCTCGGCGACGGCGCCGTCGGCAGCGAGGCGGAGCTGGCCCTGCTGGGCATCGCCGAGGGCCTGGCGACCACGGCCCCGGAGGAGGCCCGCGCCCTGGCCGAGAAGCTCGACGCCCGCAGCAGGAGCGCCAAGGTTCGCAAGGGCGCCGCAACGGTCATCGACCGCGTCGAGAAGTTCGAGGACTACCTCGTCGCCTGGCAGCTCGCGGGGCCGTACCGGGGGCGCTTCGGCGGGCTGCTGAGCAAGAAGTTCCCCCCGGAGAAGCGGGCGGGCAAGGGCGTCGAGTGGCGGAAGATCGCCGCCGGCGGCGACCCCGAGAAGCCGTTCATGGTCGACCTGGCCGGCGCGCTCGGCGAGGCCTCCGCCGCCGCCTACGCCAGGGGGTTCGTCCACGTCGGCGACCTTCAGCCCGCCCGGCTGGAACTGGGTGCCGACGACGGCAGCAAGGTCTGGCTGAACGGCAAGCAGGTGCATGCCGACGGCGAGGGCGGGGCGGCCGAGCCGGGCGAGCACAAGATCAGCGTGACCCTCCGCGCCGGCTGGAACGAGCTGCTGGTGAAGATCACGCAGGACAAGGGCCCGTGGGAGTTCTGCCTCCGCATCCGCACGCCCGACGGGGGGGGCATCGAGGGGCTCCGCACCAGCGCGGCGCCGCCGGCTTCGCACGCCAAACGGTAGCCCCGGTTGGCGGAAGGTATTCGTCTGGGCTCCGCGGCGGCGGGACGGTAGGATCGGCGTATGCCGCCCGCCCGGGCCGTGGGCCCGGCGGGACGGCCTCACCCCAGCGAAATGGAACCCGAGAGCATGCGTAGAATCCTCCCGTTCGCGATGGCCCTTGCGGCGTGCCTGACCGCCGCACCGACCCCCGCGGCCGACTGGCCCGCGTGGCGATGCGACGCGCACCGCTCGGCCGAGACGGCCGCCTTGCCCGCCGAACTGCACCTTCAGTGGCAGCGCAGGCTGCCGGCCCCTCGGGCGGCCTGGCCGGAGAGCCAGCACAAGCTCCAGTTCGACGCGTCCTACGAACCCGTCGCCGCCGGCGGGCGCCTGTTCGTGCCCTCGATGGTGCGCGACAGCGTGACGGCCTACAGCCTGGCCACGGGCGAGCGGCTCTGGCGGTTCTATGCCGACGGCCCGGTGCGTTTCGCGCCGGTCGCGGCCGGGCGGAGCCTCTATGTCGTCACCGACGCCGGCCGGCTGATCTGCCTGAGCCAGGAAGACGGCACGGTGCGCTGGGCGTTCGACGGCGCGCCGGACGGGCGGAAAGTTCTCGGCAACGACCGGCTGGTGTCGATGTGGCCGGCTCGCGGGGCGCCGGTCGTCGCCGACGGCGCGGTCTACTTCGCCGCGGGCATCTGGCCGTTCATGGGCACCTTCCTCTACGCCGTCGATGCCGACACCGGCCGGGAGCTCTGGTGCAACAGCGCTGCCGGCACGGTCTGGATGCGCCAGCCGCACAAGGGCGCCGTCTCCTTCGCCGCGCTGGCGCCGCAGGGCTACCTCGCCCTCGCCGGCGAGCGGCTGGTGGTTCCCTGCGGTCGGGCCACGCCGGCGGTGTTCGACCGCGAGACCGGGCGGATGCTGTCGTTCAACTTCGAGAAGCGCCTGGGCGGCTACGCCGTCGCCGCCCGCGGCGAGGCGTACGTCAACAGCGGCAGCGTGTTCGCGCTCGATGGCGGGCGCGTGCTCCGCCCGTTCCCGGCGACGATCGTCACCGACGAACTGATGATCGGCGTGATCGGCAAGCGGCTGATCGGGCGGGAGCCGGCCGGCAAGCTGAAGACGCGCTTCCGGGCCGCCGTGCCGTTCGCCCGCGCCGAGCTCAAGGCCGGCGGGCGGATCTTCGGCTGCGACGGCGCGAAGATCGCCGCGGTCGAGCTGCCCGCCGCCGACGCCGAGACCGCCCGGGCGGTCTGGCAGGCCGAGGCGCCCGCGCCGGTCTGGCGGATGCTCGCCGCCGACGGGCGGCTGCTTGTGGTGACCGTCGCCGGCGACCTGCTCTGCTACGGGGCCGCCGCCGGCGAGGCCAGGCGCTACCCCGCGCCGCCGGAGGCCCCGGCCGCGGGCGAGGACGCCCCCGGGCGGCCCGGCCGGCGGACGTACACGGTGATCTTCGGCGCCGCCGGCCGAGGGCAGGCCGTCCGCAGCGCCCTGGCCGATCCGGGCTGCCACGTGCTGGCCGTCGATCCCGATCCGTCCAAGGTCCGCGCGCTGCGGGAGGAGATGGACGCCGCGGGCCTCTACGGGCGGCGCATCGCCGCCCTGGTCGGCGACGCCGCCACGCTGCGCCTGCCCCGCTACTTCGCCCATCGCGTGCTGCTCGCCCCGGCCGAGGCCGCCAGGGCCCCGGGCGACGCGGAACTGGCCGGGCGGGTGTTCTCCTGGCTCCGCCCCTACGGCGGCCGGGCCGAGTTGGGCGGCGCCGACGCCGCCCGGGTCGAGGCGGTGGCGGCGATGAAGCTTCCCGGCTCGGGCGTCGAGGCCGTCGGGTCCGGCGAGGCGCAGCGGCTGGTGCTGATCCGCCGCGGCCCGCTGCCGGGCTCGGCGCCGTGGACGCACCAGTACGCCGACGCGACGAACAGCGTCATCGGCGCCGACGACCGCGTGCGTGCGCCGCTGGGGCTGCTCTGGTTCGGCGGGCCGCCGAACGACGACATCCTGCCCCGCCACGGCCACGGGCCCAGCCCGCAGGTCGCCGGGGGGCGGCTGGTCATCGAGGGCCCGGACATCCTTCGCGCGGTGGACGTCTACACCGGGGCGCTGCTGTGGCAGCGGCGGCTGCCGCGGATCGGCGAGTACCACGACAACACCGACCACCAGCCCGGCGCGGGGGGGATCGGAGGCAACTACGTCACGCTGGCCGACGCGGTGTACGTGGCGTACGGCAAGGTCGGCCTGCGGCTGGACCCGTGCACCGGGGAGACGGTCCGGGAGTTCGCCCTCCCGGAGATCGACGGCGCCCGCCCGCACTGGGGGTACATCGGCGTGTCCGGGGACGTGCTGCTCGCCGGGGCCGCCCCGCTGGACGTCCGCGGCAAGTACGACCGCCGCGGGCGGAAGCTGCTGGGCGTGACCGTGGCCGACAACGCCCGGTACGGCGTCGCCAGCACGCACCTGGTGGCCATGGACCGCCACAGCGGCAAGGTGCTCTGGCAGCGGCGGGCCGAGCGGAACTTCCGCCACAACGCCATCGTCGCCGGGGCGGGGAAGGTCTTCTGCCTCGACCGCATCAGCGACCAGCGGCGGGAGTTCCTCAAGCGCCGCGGGCGCCAGACCGACGCCGGCGGCGAGCTGCTGGCGCTGGAGCTTGCCACCGGCAAGGTGCTCTGGCGGGTGGAGCGGGACATCTTCGGCACGTGGCTGGGCTACTCCCGCCGGCACGATGTGCTCCTCCAGGCCGGCAGCAGGTTCCGCGACCGCGAGCCCGACGAGGCCGGGCGCGGCATGGCCGCCTACCGCGGCGCCGACGGCAGGCTGCTGTGGCAGGACCTGAAGGTCGCCTACGGCGGGCCGCCGATGCTGTGGGGCGAGCGGATCATCTGCCAGGGCCCGGCCTTCGAGCTGCTGACCGGCAAGCCCGCCCGGCGGGTCAGCGCCGTCACCGGCGCCGAGCACGCATGGGACTTCCAGCGGACGTACGGGTGCAACACGGCCATCGGCAGCCGCCACCTGCTGACGTTCCGCAGCGGCGCGGCCGGGTACTACGACCTGCTCCGCGACGGCGGGACGGGGAATTTCGGGGGGTTCAAGTCGAGCTGCACGTCGAACCTGATCGCCGCCGACGGCGTGCTGAGCGCCCCGGACTACACGCGGACGTGCACGTGCGCGTACCAGAACCAGGCGTCGCTGGCGCTGGTGCCCATGCCGGACGCCGAGACGTGGACGTTCAGCAGCTACGGCTACGACGGCAAGCCGGTGCGGCGCGTGGGGCTGAACTTCGGCGCCCCCGGCGACCGCCGCACCGACGGCGGGACGCTCTGGCTGGACTGCCCCAGCGTCGGCGGGCGAAGCCCCGACGTGCCCGTGCGGATGCAGCCGAAGGCCCCCGCGACCTTCCGCCACCACTCGCTGCGGCTGCACGGCGGGGCGCTGCCGTGGGTCGCCGGCTCGGGCGTCGAGGGCGTCCGGCGGATCACGGTCTCCCTCGGCAAGGACGCCGGCGAGGCGGCCTATACCGTGCGGCTGGTCTTCGCGGAGATGAACGAGGCGGTCGAACCCGGCGAGCGGGTCTTCGACGTCGCCCTCAACGGGCGGAAGGCGCTGGAGGCCTTCGACCCCGTCGCCGCCGCCGGCGGGGCGCGGCGCGGCGTCGTCCGCGAGGTCCGCGACATCCCCGGCGAGGGCGAGCTGACCGTGGAACTGACCGCGGCGCCGGGCAAGCTGCCCGCCACGCTCAGCGGCCTGGAGATCATCCGCCAGCCGTAGTCGCGGCCGCTCACCGGCTGCCCAGTCCGGCGGCGTGGTAGAGAATGTTGGTCGCCAGCCGCTCGGCGGAGTCCGGCGTGTAGCCGACCACGCCGAACGCCGGCGTGCCCAGCAGACCGAACGTGATGTCCTCGGGGCTGTGGATGATCGCCAGCCGCTCGCCGTCGAGCACCACGCGCAGGTGCGGCCGGGTGCGGTTGTTGCGGCCGAGGGTGAGGGCATAGTCGCGGCGGTAGCGGACGGTCCGCATGTCGTGGGGGCGGTTGACGTAGAGCGGATGGTCGAGGGCGAGCTCGCCGGTGGTGGCGTCGTCGAGGAGCGGGTAGAGCTGGCGCTGCACGCTGCGGCTGAAGATGGGCGAGCCGCCGGCGGCGTCGACGAACAGCGTGCCCCCGGCGGCGAGGAAGCGCTTCAGCGCGGCGGTTTCGTCGCCGGTGAGGGTGAACGGGTCCGTGCCGGTCATGTGGGCGATGCGGCAGGTGTCGGGATCGAGCTTCGTGATGTCGATCGGCCCGGAGACGTCCAGCCGCACGCGCTGCGTGAGGCCCAGGCGGATGGCGAAGCGTTCCCACGCCAGCGGCTCGGGGTCGCAGTTGCCGGCGTGCTTCAGCCGCGCCACGCGGACGGTCGCCCGCGGCGTGAACGCCCGCGGCGTCGGCCAGGCCGGCGTGCCGCGCCGGCGGAGCTGCCCGCGGTCGGTGGCGTGAATGTACAGGTTGCCCAGGAGCCGCCAGGTCGGCAGGTGCGTCTGGCGCGGGCCGAGCTGCATCGCCAGCGAAAGCTCCCGCGGGGCGTGGACGGCCAGCAGGCGCACGCCGTTGGAGACCCCCAGCAGCCACTTTCCCGCGTCGGCCTCGACGTGGGCGGAGTACACCGCGTGCCCGGCCGGCAGGCGGATCAGCGGATACTCGGGGAACAGCTTGCGGTAGAGCTTGTCCATGTCGAGGGAGAAATCCCCGCTGTTGCAGGCGGCCTCGGAGAGGATGGACCCGCCCTGGAGAACGAACGTGCGGATCTTGCCGATCTGCTCGGCGGTCAGCTCGACGGGCCCGGCGCCGGAGAGGTAGAGGATCGGCGCGTCGTGCCAGTCGGCCAGGGGCGAGTCGGCCCCGACGATCTGCCAGCTCACGGGCTTCTCGAAGGTCGTGGTCACCCAGCGGGCGTAGTTGGCGGCGTCGCGCGGGCGGGGGTTCCATCGCCCGGTGTAGCGCAGCTTGTTGAGCAGTACGGGGTGGCGCCCGCGGGCGAGGAACATCATCGCGAACGCGGTGGAGGAGACGGGGTCGGCATAGCCCCAGCTCCCGCCGGCGTGCTGGGTGGCGGTGAGGGCGTCGCGCCCGGCGGCGTACCAGTCGCTCTCGCCGAGGTACTTGTGCCCGCTGGCCAGGCCCACGCGGGCGACGGCGAACAGCCAGTAGTACTGCCACTCCACCCCCTTGCCGGGGTTCTCGTCGGCGCGGAACCGCTTGCCCAGCCAGTCGAGGGCCTTGGCGATGGGCTCGTTCTCGCCCGGGGCAAGGCAGCGGATGAACTGCTCGGCGTGAAGGTTGTCGAAGCACACGTAGAGGCTCGCCAGGCCCGCCGCGGTCATCGAGCCGTACGGCTTCGTCCGCATCGTGGCCGGGTCGATGCGGTAGCCCCAGCCCCCGTCGTACTGCTGCTGGTCGAGCCAGTACCGCTCGGCCCGCCGCCAGTAGGTCAGGGGCACCTCGACGCCGCGCCGCGCCCCGGCCCAGATGCCCAGCAGGGCGAGCTGGGCGTTGGAGTTGTCCTGCGTCTCGCTGGCCATGCCGCCGCTGGAGGTGTAGGTGTACCCGCCGGAGGCGTTGGCGGCCTCGATCAGCCACTCGACATCCTTCCGCAGGCGCCCCCGCGTTCGCGCGCCCGGCAGGAGGGACCCGGCGCAGGCCCGCAGCGCCACGGCGTAGGTCCCGTGGAGCTTCGCGCCGTCCAGCCAGGCCATCGCGCGGGCCAGCGGCTCGCTCTGGCGGGGGCGAACGCCCGCGGTCAGCAGCGCCCACGCGCACAGGGCCGTCCTGCCGCCGAAACGGGGGTTTGCCGCCGGGTACTCGCCCTCGCACCGGCCGTCCTCGCCGATGCGGGCCAGCAGGTACTTCCGCGCCGCGGCGATCGCACGGTCCACGCGCTCGCCCGGCGCCGAGGGCGCATCGCCCGCCGCGGCGGCCGCCGTGGCCGAGAAGGCCATCGCGGCCGCGGCGAGGATCGTCGCCGACCGCGTCGCCGCCCGGCAGGTCGTCCTGTGCTTCCGCCGGGTCACTCCGCCTTCCACAGCATCATGAACCGCGGCGTCTGGAGGCGGTCCAGCAGGCTGGCGTCGAGCTTGAGCTCGGGGCCGGACCGCGCCTGCATGAACTGCTCCATGAAGGACCGTTTCGGGCGGTACTGGACGACGCGGCGGTCGCTGAGCCCGGCGAGGGCGGCTGCGCGGTCGATGGCGTCGCTCTGGTAGCCGATGGCGTCGATCAGGCCGAAGTCGCGGGCCTCGTCGGCGAGGTAGATCTTGCCGTTCAGCGGCGCGGTCTCGGTATGCTTCTCAGGTCGGCCGGCCTCGGTGCGGGCGGGGATGGTGTAGGTGACCTGCCTGGGCTTGAGGCGGTTGCCTCGCCCGGCGCGGACGACCTCCTCGAACCGCGCCTGCATCTTGTCCAGCAGCCCGCGGTAGTGCTCGATCTGGTAGTCGTGCGGGAGGCGAAGCATGCTCGCCTCGTCCTTCCAGCCCTCGGCGTGGGTGGACTTGATGATCACCGGCTCGGCGCCGAGCTTGTCCAGCGTGCCCTTCAGCACGATCCAGCCGGCGATCACGCCGATGCTGCCGGTGACCGTCGTCGTCTCGGCGACGATCTCGTCGGCCGGGGCGGAAATGTAGTACCCGCCGCTGGCGGCGACCGAGCCCATGGAGACCACCACGCGCTTGCCCGCGGCCTTGAGCTGGCGGACCATCTGGCAGATCTGGTCGGAGCTTGTCACCCCGCCGCCGGGGCTGTCGACGCGGAGGACCACCGCCTTGACGTCCCCGTCGTTGACGACGCTGTTGCGGAAGGCGCGGAAGTTGGCGGCGGCCTTGCCGTCGATCACGCCCTGGACGGCGTACAGGGCGACGACTTCCGAGCCGCTGCCCGATTCCAGCACGCGGGTGCTCATCCTGTCGCCGGCCGCGCTGAACCCGCCGTCGAAGCCGGCCAGAAGCACGTAGTTCGTCACCAGCGACGCCACCAGCACCAGCAGCGCAAGGACCAGGAAGACGATCTTCCAGCCGCCGCCTCGCTTGCGCCTGCCGGTCTGGGGCATCGGCTGGCGGCCTTGCGGGGGGGGAGCGGCGTAGGGATGCGTCCCGGCCGGCTGAAGCGTCGGGGCCGGGCCGGAATACGATGTCGGGTCGCTCATGGGAATCTCCCTTTGTTTCACACGTAGTGTAACGTCCCCGCCGCCCCCGTTGCCCCACCTTTCTGTCCGCACACCCCCGCGGGCAGCGCGCCCCCGCGGGCGGCGCCCCCGCGGGGCGAACGGCCGCGGGGGGGCTCGCGCACGTCTGGCCCCGGCAATACACTCCCCCCCCGCGCCGTGCCTACAGGTTCTTCAGGATGTCAATCAGCGTGTCCTTCAGGTCGTCGCCTTCCTTCTTCTGGACGGTGTACTGCGGCAGATGCCCCGGCGTCCAGGATACCGTGCCGGCCCGGTCGGCGGGGTAGTTCGTGTAGCCCTCCACCCGCACGTCGTGGCCCTGGCGCTTCCGCTTGCGGTAGTGGGCCAGCAGGGCGTCTTCCAGCGTTGCCTCCACGGCGGCGTCCTTCAGCCCGGCCGCCATGTTGACGATCACCTCGTACCGGTCGTTCCGTTCCAGGTAGCCCTCCTTGAGCACGGTGTACTTCTTGACGTTCGCCATCGCGTGGCGGCGCTTCAGCACGGTCTGGCCCTTGTCCAGGGCGTCGAGGCGGTCGGAGGCCTGGCCGGCCGCGTCGGTATTGGGGTACTGGCGGACCACCTGCTGGTATGCCTGGCGAACCTGCGGCGCCCCGCCGTGCACTTCCTCCAGGGCCACCGCGCGCTGGTAGGCCGCATCCGACGCCAACGGGCTGCGCGGGTGATTCTGAAGCAGGCGCTGGAAGGCCTTCTCGGCCTCGGCCGGGTTGTCGAGGTCCTGGAGGTAGACCTTCCCCATCGCCAGCAGGGCGGCGTCGGCGAGGGCGGACTTGGAGTACTTCTGCCCGATCAGGTCGTATTGGGAGACGGCCTCGTTCGGGTCGCCTCGCTCGTCGGCGAGGGACCCGGCCATCAGCAGGTGGAGCGGCCGGCCGTCGTAATCGTCGTTGGCCTTGATGAAGCTCAGCAGGCCGGCGGCCTTGTCGGCCGCGGGGGTGCCCGGGTGCTCGGCGACCAGTTCGTTCAGCAGCCGCCTGGCCGAGGCGCTGTTGTCCACGTAGCCGATGTAGAGCTTTGCGGCCGTGCGGGCGGCCGAGCCCGCCCGGGGATGGTCGGGGTGGTGGAACAGGAACCTCCGGTACTCCAGGAGCGCGTAGGCCTCCTCGCCGTCGGCGTGGAGCTTGTCGGCGAAGGCGATCTGGCGGTCGGCAAGCCTCTCCCGGACGTTGCGGTGGGGGGGCGCGGCGGTCTGGGCGGCGGCTGCGGCGGCCAACATCCCCGCGGCGGCGAGGGTGACAACGGAAAGGCGAGTTTTCATGGCGTTCTCCTGGAAACGATCGGGTTCGGTCCAAGGCCATTGTACGCGCCGGCCGCGCCGGCGTCCCCTGTCGGAAGCGGCAACCCGTCTGCCTTTTCGGTTCAGGTCGCACCTTGATTTGCGGCGTGGCGGGCGCCATGCTAAAAGCTTTCCACGCGAACAAAGGACGCCATGACCCAACGGTACTACGTCACTACGCCGATCTACTACGTCAACGACGTGCCGCACATCGGGCATTCGTACACCACGATTGCCGCGGACGTGCTGGCTCGCTACCACCGCGCCGCGGGCATGGACGTTCACTTCCTGACCGGCACGGACGAGCACGGCATCAAGATCGTCAAGGCCGCCGGGGAGAAGGGCACCACGCCGCGCGATCTCGCCGACGACGTGGTCGTGCATTTCCAGAGGCTGTGGGAGGACCTGAACATCTCCCACGACGATTTCATCCGCACCAGCGAGCCGCGTCACGAGAAGCGTGTCCAGACCTTCGTCGAGCGCCTCGTCGCCGCCGACGAGATCTACCTCGGCAAGTACGAGGGCTGGTACGACGAGGGCCAGGAGGAGTTCGTCACCGAGTCGGCCGCGAGGGAAAACGACTACACCAGCGCGATCAGCGGCAAGCCGCTGGTGCGTTACGGCGAGCCGAGCTACTTCTTCCGCCTGGGCAAGTGGGTGCCGAAGCTGCTGGAGCACATCCGGGAGAACCCGGGGTTCATCCAGCCGGACGCCCGCCGCAACGAGGTGGTCACCAAGCTCAGCGCGGGCGTCGAGGACCTGAGCATCTCCCGCCAGCAGGAGAAGCTGGGGCACTGGGGCGTGGCGATGCCCAACGACCCGACGCACTCGGTCTACGTCTGGATCGACGCGCTGAGCAACTACGTCACGGCCCTGGGCATCCCCGAGATCGGCGACGACCACGACGGCGAGGCGGCGCGGTTCTGGCCTGCCGACGTGCACCTGATCGGCAAGGACATCCTCTGGTTCCACGCGGTCTACTGGCCTTGCATGCTCATGGCCCTGGACATGCCGCTGCCCAAGTGCGTCTTCGCCCACGGCTGGTGGACGTCGGAAGGCAAGAAGATGTCCAAGAGCCTGGGCAACTTCGTCTCGCGCGAGCAGATCGCCGAGATCTGCGAGGAATACTCCCGCGACGTCTACCGCTACTTCCTGCTGCGGGCGGTGTCCTT
Source organism: uncultured Planctomycetaceae bacterium (assembly GCA_964385465.1). Classification (GTDB taxonomy): domain Bacteria; phylum Planctomycetota; class Phycisphaerae; order SM23-33; family SM23-33; genus CAYLPJ01. Next base: position 48,833 of record CAYLPJ010000010.1, read on the forward strand.
CGGCGCCGACGGGGACTTCTCCCGCGACGCCCTTCAGCGACGCTACAACACCGAGCTGGCCAACGGCGTGGGCAACCTGCTCAGCCGGACGGCGAACATGATCGGCAAGTACTTCGACGCCGCCGTGCCCGCCGAGGCCGAGGAGGTTCCCGAGGCCGAGGCCGTCCGCGATGCCGGGCGGGCGCTGGTCGAGGCCGCCCCGTCGGCCATGGGCAACTGCGCGTTCCAGACCTACCTCGACGCCGCGCTGGCCGTGGTCGACGCGACGAACCGGTTCATCGACGAGACCGAGCCCTTCCGCCTGGCCAAGGACCCCGACCAACGGGGGCGGCTGGCGACGATCCTCTACACGTGCGCCGAGGCCGTCCGGCTCGTGCTGGTCGCCCTGGCGCCGGTGATGCCCGAGACCGCCCGGGAAGGCCTGGGAATGCTCGGCGGGGAGGCCGACGACTCCCCGGCCGCATGGCGCTGGGGCGCATTGACCGCCGGCACGCCGACGACCAAGGGCGCGCCGCTGTTCCCGCGAAAGCAATGAACGAAGGCGACCAGAGCAAATCGATGGAGCAGGTCATCGCCGAGGACGGGCGGTACCCCCTGGAGGCCTACGGCTTTCTGCACGAGGGGCTCAACAAGGCGGTGCAGTCGGTCTACGGGGACCGCGGGGGGGGCGGCCAGCACCACGTGACCGGCCGGGAGCTCTGCGAAGGCCTTCGCGACCTGGCGACCGAGCGGTGGGGGATGCTGGCGCGGACGGTCCTGGCGCGTTGGAACATCCGCCGCACGATCGATTTCGGCAACATGGTCTACACCCTCATCGAGCACAACTTCATGCGGAAGACCGACGAGGACAGCCTCGAGGACTTCCGCGACGTCTTCGATTTCGACGAAGCCTTCGGCGAGTACCACGCGTTCGAGTTGAAAGAATGAGTCCCAAGCGAAGCGCCGCTGAGTCTGCCGAGACGAAGGACAACGCGCCCGATCCGCCGCCGGCGCCCGTGAACGTCGTCGACGGCGTGCCCGACCGCAGCCCGCGCCGGGCGGTGTGGAAGCTGCTGGCGCTGCTGGGGGCCTTCGTCGCCTGGCTGGCCGTGCTGGTCTACGTCGCCGCCGCCGGCAGGCCCTGACCGGCCGGCGGCAGCCGTCCAGGCGCGACGAGGGCAAGGCGCTCGCGGTGAAACGGAGTTCCGCAGCATCGGTACCACGGAAGGGATGCCCATGCCCCTCAACACCAGCAAATCGAGCCTGCCCGTCGCCCTTCTCGCCGTCCTGTCGGCCGCCCTGGCCGGCTGTGAGCAACAGACGATCGCCACGCCCGCCCCGGACGTGGGCGCCGCCCGGCGGCTGAGCCTCCGCCAGGCCGCCAGCCGCCTGGAGATGCGGGTCCACCACGCCGGCCGAGCCAGTGCGACGCTCCGCGACGGGACCAACACGGTGGTGCTCTATCCCGATCCCGGCGGGGAGGTGTACGTCAACGGCCGGGCCGTGCCCGCCACGTCCGGCGTCCGCGCCGAGGGCAGCACGCTGACGGTGCCGCTCCCGCTGATCGCCCGCATCTGCCCGCACCTGCGGACCCCGCCGCCGTCGGCGCCGGCGCCGGTGCGCACGCCCCGCCGCGTCTGCAAGCCCCGGCCGACCGCGCCGGCGGGAACGGTCGTGATCGATCCCGGCCACGGGGGCAAGGACCCCGGGGCGACCAGCATTCGCGGGACCTACGAGAAGCACATCGTCCTGGCCGTCAGCAAGCTGCTCCGCCGCGAGCTGGAGCGGCGGAACATCGACGCCCACCTGACCCGTAGCGGCGACCGTTTCCTGGAGCTCGAGCAGCGCCCCGAGGTGGCCCGGCGGCTCGACGCGGACCTGTTCGTCAGCGTCCACGCCGACTCCTTCAAGCGGCGGGCCGCCCGCGGGTTCACCGTCTTCGTCGAGCGCCAGCCCGACGCCGGCTCGCTGATGGTCGCCAACCGCCTGGTCAAACGGCTGGCCGAGACCGGCACGACCAGCCGCGGGGTGCGCCGCGCCGACTACCGCGTGCTGGTCCATGCCGACTGCCCGGCCGCCCTGATCGAGTTGGGCTTCCTCTCCAACCGGGCCGAGGCCGCGCTGCTGGAGAAGGCCAGCCACCAGCGGCGCCTCGCCCGCGCCCTCGCCGCCGGCATCGTGGACTACCTCCAGGCGAAGTAGCGGAACCGCGACAGCCGCCGCGGGGCGCTTTTGCCCGCCCTCCATCCGAATCGTAGCTTGCCAGCGATCCGGAGGAGGACGGGACATGGTCTACAGGATACGCTATCGAAAGCAGAACGCCCCCGACGAGGGCGAGACCGTCGTCGAAGCCAACAGCCCCGCAGAAGCCGTCGTCAAGTTCCGGCACGCCTGGGAGGGCAACGCCGCCAGCGTCAAGTCCGACGTGGTCACCAGCGTCCAGCCGGACGAGGCCGTGGCCGGCTTCCGGCCGTAGAAGCCCGACGGGGCCCTCACGTCGCCTCGCGCCGCAGGCGCAGCAGGCGGTCGGGGCCGACGGTCTCTTCCACGGTGCCGGTGAGTTCCCGGCAGGGCGGCAGGTCGGTGACGTCCAGGCGCGGCAGGCGCGCACCGGCATCGCCCAGCCTCGTCGGCGCGACGAAGGCCCACACCTCGTCGGCCAGCCCGGCCGACAGCACGCTGCGCAGCACCGCCTCGCCGCCCTCGATCAGCAGGCGCGTCCACTGCCGCCGCCCGAGCTCGTCCAGCAGGTCCGGCAGGCTCACGTTCGTTTCGCCGACCTCCAGCAGCTCGACGCCCGCGGCTCGCAGCGCCTCGGCCTCCGCGGGGCGCTCTCTCAGCGCGCGGGCGGCGGTGGCGACGAGGACCGGATCGGCCTTGCCCGCCGTGCGGACGAGGCGGCAGTCCGGCGGGGTGCGCAGGCGGGCGTCGAGGACGAGCCGCGCCAGCCGCCTGCCGCCGCCGCTGCGGTTGGTCAGCAGGGGGTCGTCGGCCAGCAGCGTCCCGGAGCCGACGCAGATGCCGTCGCAGACCCCCCGCAGTTCGTGCACCTTCCGTCGGGAGGCCTGGCAGGAGATCCACCGCCCCGCCGCGGGGGGCAGCGCGAGGTAGCCGTCAGCGGTCTGGGCCCACTTGCAGATGACCCACGGCCGCCCGCGCGTTCGGAGCGTCAGGTAGGGCGCCAGCAGTTGGCGGGCCTCGGTCTCGCACAGGCCGAGCTCGACGGCGATGCCCGCCTCGCGGAGCCTTGCCAGGCCGCGCCCCCGGACGTGCTCGTCGGGGTCCTCGACGGCCACGACCACCCGGCCCAGCCCGGCGTCTGTCAGGGCGTCGGCGCACGGCGGCGTCTTGCCGTAGTGGCTGCACGGCTCGAGGGAGACGTACATGGTCGCCCCGCGGACGGAGATGCCGTCGCTCTCGGCCGCGGCGAGGGCCTCCCGCTCGGCGTGGGGCCCGCCGAACCGCCGGTGCCAGCCGGCCGCGATCTCCTCGCCGTCACGGACGATCACCGACCCGACCGGGGGATTGGGCTCAACGGCCCCGACCCCGCGGGCGGCCAGCGCCAGCGCCCGCAACATGAACTTCCTCTCTCCGTCGCTCATGGCACGGATTATACCCGCCGCCGGGGGAACGAGCAGGGGTGAACGCCGATCAACGCGGGGCCCACCGGGCCGGTCTTCCGGCGCGGATTCGAGGGCTGCGCGGGATTGCGGCCGGGGGCTTGTCTTCTGACCGCTTCCTCGTTTCTTGCGTCTTACCCCTTGCATCCCCTGCATCGCTGCTCAATCCTCTCGGCAAGCCGCGTCGGTGTGAATCCGCGTTCCTCCCCGCAAAGACTCCTTGAGGAAGCCCGGGAAGTGCTGCTTCGCATTCTACTGCTGATCTTCGGCGTCTACGCCTGTGCCACGGCGATCATCATCATCAAGGCCAAGCCCGAGGGCCTCGATCCGGTGCTGCTGGCTTCGTACCGGCTGCTCGTCGCGGCCGTGGCGCTGACGCCCCTGTTCGTTCGCGATCTCCGCCGCCACCGCCAGCACTTCGGCTGGCGGGAGCTGCGGGCGACGATCCTGCCGGGGGCGCTGCTGGGCGCGCACTTCGTCACGTGGATCATCGGCGGGCGGATGACGCTGGCGGTCCACGCCAGCCTCATCGTCAACATGGTCCCCATCGTCATGCCGATCCTCCTGTTCTTCCTCGTCCGCGAGCGGCTGACGCGGTGGGAGCTGCTGGCCACCGCGATCGCCATGGGCGGCGCCGCGCTGCTGGCCGCGAGGGACCTCCGCGTCCAGCCCGAGCATTTCGGCGGGGACGTGCTGTGCTTCGGCTCGATGCTGCTGTTCGCGGCCTATCTCGCGCTGGCGCGGCGGAACCGGCGGTTCGCGACCATCTGGCTCTACCTCGTGCCGCTGTACTACGTCGCCGGCGTGCTCTGCCTGGCGGCCGGTTCCCTGCGGGCCAATCCCTTCCGCGCGTACTCGACGCTCGAGCTCGGGATCATCTTCGGCCTCGGGCTCGTGCCCACGGTGATGGGCCACTCGATTCTCAACTACTCGATGAAGCACCTCCGCGGGCAGCTTGTCAGCCTGGTGAACCTCGGCCAGCCGGTGTTCGCGGGGACCATGGCGTACTTCATCTGGCACGAAAGCCCCAACTGGACGCTCTACGTCGCCGCCGCCGCGGTGGTGGTGGCCGTCGTGCTCGTGCTCCGCAGCCAGGGCCGCCGCGACGACGAGCCCGACTTGCCCGAGGAGCCCGACGCGAAGTAGGATGGGCGCCCGACAGCCGAGACCCGTTCCGGAGGCCGACCGATGTCACATTCGCTGAGCGTCCTGCTGCTGGCCGGGGCCGTGGGGACCGTCGTCCTGTTCGCCGCCGACGGGCTTGCCCAGTTGCCTGCCTCCGGCGAGCGCGTGGTCATCCTGTCGGCACGGCAGCTCGCCGAGCTGCCCGACAAGGGCGTCGAGTTGCCTGCGCCGGGCCCATGGCACGCCCGGGCGTGGCAGGCCGGCGGCAAGGCCGTCCGCTGGACGCTCTGCGGGCAGAAGCTCCCGCCCGCCACCGCCGACGCCGAGGCCGGCGCGTTCGGCTGGGCGAAGCTCGGCCCCGTCGCCGTCGAGGGCGGGCGGCTGACGGCGAGCTTCACGCCCAGGCCCGGCAGGAAGCCCGGCCCCGTGGCCGCGCTGCTGCTGACACGCGACGCCGACGCCGACCCCGCCCGGCTGTGGGCGCTGTCCCGCGTCCGCCCGGGCGAGCCGTCGGCCGCGCCGGACCCCCGCCCCGACCGCTGCCGCCACCTGAACATGCGGTTCACCATGCCGGACTACGCCAGCCGGTCGGCGTGGGAGCGGCGGGCCGAATGGCTCCGCGAGCACGTCCGCGTCAGTTGCGGGCTGCTGCCGGGACCTGCGAAGTGCGACCTGAACCCCCATCGCGCGGGGCGGATCGAGCATGACGACTACACCGTCGAGAAGGTCCGCCTGGAGAGCTACCCGGGCTGGTACATCACGGGCAACCTCTACCGCCCGCGTGGCAAGGAGGGCCCGTTCCCGGCCGTGGCGAGCCCGCACGGGCACGCCCGCCGGGGCCGGCTGAACCACGAGCCGAAGCGCAGCAGCGTGGTCGGCCGCTGCCAGACGCTTGCGCGGATGGGGTTCGTGGTCTTCGCGTGGGACATGCTGGGCTGGCACGATTCGGGCAGGCAGGTCAAGCATCGCGGCGTGTTCACCACGCGGCGTGACGAGCTGTGGGGCCTCAGCGCGATGCACCTCCAGACGTGGAACAGCATCCGCGTGCTGGACTATCTCCAGTCGCTGGAGGAGGTGGACGGCAGCCGCATCGCCGTCACGGGCGCCTCCGGCGGGGGCACGCAGACGTTCATGGTCATGGGCATCGACCCGCGGGTGACCGTCGCGGCGCCGGTGTGCATGATCAGCGGCATCATGCAGGGCGGCTGCGAGTGCGAGAACGCGCCGCTGCTTCGGATCGAGACGTGCAACATCGAGATCGCCGCCCTGATGGCCCCCCGCCCGCTGATCATGCCCTCGGTCACCGGCGACTGGACCAAGGAGACCATGAAGCACGAGTACCCCTCCATCCGCGGGGTCTACGAGCTCTACGACGCCGCCGACCGCGTCGCCACCAAGCACATCCGCGGGCCGCACGGCTACCACCTGTCCCAGCGCGAGGCGGTCTACGGGTTCTTCAACAAGTGGGCCAACGAGGCCGAGACCGCCAAGCCCGTCAAGGAAGGCGACGTCATCCTCGAGAAGGACGAGGACCTGCTGTTCGGCTCGCTGCCGAAGAAGGCCATCACGCCCGACCAGCTTCGCGAGCACGTCGCCGCCACGGCCGCCGAGCGGGTCGATCGGCTTCTGCCACGCACGCCCGCCGATCGCGAGCGGTTCGCCGAGACGCTCGGCGCCGCCTACCGCCACGCGATCCTCGCCGAGCGCCCGACGGTCAAGCAGCTCGACGTCCGCGAGCTCGGCCGGGAAAAGGTGGGGAACCTCCGCGTGACGCGGCTGCTGCTCGGGCGGGTCGGCAAGGGCGAGGCGGTCCCGGCGGTCCTCTACCGCCGCGCCGGCGCCGGCGGCAAGGCCGACGGCTGCGTGGTGGTGCACCCCGAGGGCAAGGCGGGCCTGGTCGATGCCGGCCGCGGGGGGCCCGGCGAGCTGCTGTCGGCCCTGCTGGACGGCGGGGGGAGCGTGCTGGCCCTCGACGCCTACCTGACCGGCGAGTTCCACTCCCCCTTCGACCGCACCGAGCAGCGGCGGGACAAGAAGTACTTCACCACCTACAACCGCACGGTGCTCGTGCAGCGGGTCCAGGACATCCTGACGGCCGAGGCGTATCTCAAGAGCCGCCGGACGGTCAGCGACGTGGCGGTCGTGGGCGTCGGCAACGCCGGCGCGTGGTGCCTGCTGGCGGCCCCGCGGCTGCATGCGGATACCGCCGTCGTCGCGGATATGAACGGGCTCGCCGGCCCCGGGGACCCGCGCTGGGAGGCCGACCTGTTCTCCCCGTGCCTGCTCCGCGCCGGGGACGTTCGCACGGCCGTGGCGCTGACGGCCCCGCGGAAGCTGCTGCTGCACGCCGCCGGCGAATCCGCGGACGCCCGCGTCCTCCGGGCCGTCTACCGCAGCGCCGGCGAGGCCGGCGACCTGCGCGTCGAGAGCAGGCCCGTCGGCGCCAAGGCGGTCGCGAACTGGCTCGGGGGGTAGCCGCCCGGCTACTTCAGCTTCCCGTGCGGGCGGCGGTTGGCCTTGAGCTCCTTGGCCTTCTTCTCGGCCAGGGCCTCGAGGCGGGCGACGACATCGGGGTGCTGCTCGGCGAGGTCCTTCGTCTCGCCGATGTCCGCGGAGAGGTCGTACAGCCGCGGGGCGATCTCCAGCCAGCGGTGCGTGGTCTTGGTCGAGCCGTCGGGCAGCTTGGTCCGGCGGGTCAGGCGGCGCTTGCCCGCGCGGTGGAGCTTCCACTTGCCCGAGCGGATGGCCTTCAGCGATCCCCCCCGCCAGTAGCAGAACGCCTCGTGCGGCGTGGTTGCGCCCGGCTCGCCGAACAGCAGCGGGCGGATGTCCTTGCCGTCGATCACCCGGTCGGCCGGGGGCTTCGCGCCCGCCATGGCCGCCACCGTCGGCAGCAGGTCGATCGTCGCGGCGATCTCCGGGCAGACGGTCCCGGCGGGGATCCGCCTGGGCCACCAGGCGATCATCGGCTCGCGCATGCCGCCCTCGTACACGCTGAACTTGCCGTCCCGCAGCGGCTTGGCCGAGCCGCCGCGGTCCTTCTTGCTCAGCCACGGGCCGTTGTCGGAGGTGAACAGCACGAAGGTCTTCTTCTCGATCCCCGCGTCGCGGACGGCCTTGAGGATCTGCCCGACGGACCAGTCGAGCTCCTCGATCACGTCGCCGTAGAGCCCGCGCTTGCTCTGGCCCTTGAACTGCTCGGAGGCGAACAGCGGGACGTGGGGCATGGTGTGCGGGAGGTAGATGAAGAACGGCCCGTCCTTGTGCTGGCGGATGAACTTCACCGCCTCGTCGGTGTAGCGTTTCGTCAGCGTGGCCTGGTCGGCGGGGTACTCGACGACGGCCTCGTCGCGCATCAGCGGGACGGCGTTGCGCTTCTTCTCGCCTGCGGCGAGTTTTCCGGGCGTCTGCCCCTCGCCGAGCTTGGCGCCTTCGGCGAAGGTCATGTCCTTGGCCAGCCACATGTCGTTGCTGTAGGGGATGCCGTAGTACATGTCGAAGCCGTGGCTGGTCGGCAGGAACGGCTTCTTGTGCCCGAGGTGCCACTTGCCGATGCACGCCGTCGCGTAGCCGCGCTTCTTCAGCAGCTCGGCGATCGTGACCTCATCCGGGTTGAGCCCCTTGTTGTCGCGGGGGAACAGCACGCCCAACCCGCCGACGCGCTGCGGGTAGCAGCCGGTCAGCAGCGCCGCCCGGCTCGGCGTGCAGACGCTGGCGGCCACGTAGAAGTCCGTGAACTTCCGCCCCTCGGCGGCCATCCGGTCGAGGTGCGGCGTGCGGATGTCCGGCGAGCCGAAGACCCCGACGTCCTGGTAGCCCTGGTCGTCGGTGAAGATGACGATGACGTTGGGCTTCTCGCCGCCGTCGTCGGCCGCGAAGGTCCGCGCCGCCGCCATCGCGGCCGCGCCGGCGCCGATCGTGCGAAGGAACTGCCGTCGTGTCGTCCGGTCAGGCATGGAGGGCTCCTTGTGTTGGCGTTCTAGATGTCCAACCCCGCCGCCGGCCCGGTGTTCTTCCGGGCGGCGGGACGCTCCGCGGGGCAACAGTCATCGTATGCGGTCGGCCGGGGGGCGGTCCGCCGGGAGGACCTCGATGGCCCGAAGCCAGCGCTCGCAATGGGCGGGCCAGGTGGTCACCGCCTGGCCGTTGGGCCGCAAGCCGCAGCCGTGCCCGCCGTGGTGGAAGACGTGCAGCTCGGACCGGACGCGGTGCTTCCGCAGGGCGAGGAAGTACTGCAGCGCCCCGGGCGTGAAGCGGTCCAGCGACGCGATGGCGAGGAACGCCGGCGGGGTCGCCTTGGAGACCGGCAGCGTGTTGGCGTCGAGGGCGGCGGCGCCTTTGGCGGCCATGTAGGCGGGGTAGATCAGGATGGCGAAGTCCGGCCGAAGGGGCACGTCGTCCGCGGCATCGACGCGCGGGTAGGTCCGCTTGTCGTGGTTGGTGCAGAGCCGCGCCGCGAGGTGCCCGCCGGCGGAGAAGCCCAGGATGCCCGCCTTCTTCGGGTCCGCCTTCCACTGCCCGGCCCGTGCGCGGAGGAGGCTCATGGCCCGCTGGGCGTCGGCGAAGGCGTCGTCGCGGCGGCGCGGCACGCGGTACTTCAGCAGCGCGCCGACCACGCCGATCGAGTTGAGCCACTCGACGACCTCCGTACCCTCGAGGTCCCATGCGAGGATGCCGTAGCCCCCGCCCGGGCAGACGATCACCGCCGGCGCCGGCTCGGCGGCGGGGCGCTGCGGCACGGACACCGTCAGCGTGGGGTTCGAGACATCGTGAACGCGGGTGATCGGGCCGCGCGGCCCGGTCTTGGTCACTGCCCGCTCCGGCTGCTCCCCCGGCCCTGTCGCCAGCCGTTCGGCCGGCCAGAGCTGGATCGTCTCCCCCGGCGCGGCAGCGGTGTTCGGGTCGGCGGCGGCCGGGGCGACGAGCACGGCGACCAGGACGTACGTAAGCACGGCGTTCCTTTCCGTTGGCGTCACTTGAGTCCGGCGGCATTCAGCCGCAGCAGGTGCGGGCGGAGGTCGGCCTCGAATCGCGGGGGCCAGAGCAGCACCGCGAGCTTGTGGCCGGGGTCGTAGACCATGGCGACCTCGTGGACGCGGAACCGCGGCGTCTTCGTGGGCAGCGGCACCCAGCGATTCTCGCCGCACAGGTATGCGCGAGTCCAGACTTCATCCTCCCTGCCCGCCGGGCCGTAGGCGAGGATCGCGTCCTGGTCGGGCACGTAGACCGCCTCGCGCGTGATCACGCCGCCGGGGGCGGGGGGATCGTTCGGGCGCCAGCGCGGCTCGTCCAGCGGGAGAAACCACAGCCTCGGCCCGCCGTCTCCGCGCTCGCCGCGGGCCCGGCCCCCGGGCGTCGCCGACAGGGCCGCCAGGCGCTTGCGGCGGGCGTCGTAGACGATGGTCATGTGCTCGTGACGGCGGGGACGGGCCTCGCCGAGCAGGGGGATCTCCTTCCAGCCCCACGTCGCCGGGCGGTTGGGCTCGCCGACGAACCGCCACAGCCGCTCGGGGCCGTACGTCTCCACCGACTGATACGCCAGCACGCCGTCCGGCGCGGGGATCAGGATCGGCGAGAGCGTCCCGCCGCCGGGGAAGGGCTGGCCGGGGAGCGGCTCGAGCCAGCGCCGCGCGCCCGGGTCGTACAGCCAGGTGTGCTTGACGAACGCGTCGGAGGCGCGGTCGTAGAACGCCGATCCGCCGGCGTCGGCGAAGACGCCGAGGTCCAGGCGGCGGTCGTAGGCGCAGGTGTGGCGCATGTGGCGGGTCCACGGCTGATTGAAGAACGTCCGCCCCGTCGGGCGGCGTGCCCAGCGGTCGAACGGGTCCGGGGTGAACGCCGGCGCGCGGTCGATGCGGAAGCGGTTGGCGCCCACGTGGTAGAAGGCCATGTCCGTCCCCTGGTAGCCGCTGTGTCCGCCGCCCCATTTCATGGCCAGGCCGCGGCGGGTGTCGAAGATCGCCGTCCCCCACGTCCGGGCCTTCGCGCTGCGCGGGACGTTGGCGTCCACCCATGTATTGGCCGGCAGGGAGGCCAGGAACTCCCCGTGCGCCTCCCGGTCGGCCGGGGGCTGGGCGGCGTACCACGCCGGCGTCCGCTCCGTTCGCCCCACGGCCGTCCCGGGCGGGACGCCCTCGTGGTCCGCCGCCGGGATCGACGCATCCCAGCGGAAGCGGTAGGTCTTGCGCCGGTGCCCGTACTTCTCCGCCGTGACGAGGATCACCTCGTCGGTCCCGGGCAGGTTGGCCATGGTGCCCCAGTGGAACGCGGGGGTCTCGACGGCCAGCGGCGTCCAGGCGTCGCCGGCGGGGTCGTAGATCCACGCCTGGCGGGCGAGTTGCTTGCGGCGGCGGTACTCGCAGACCGGGTGCCCGCCGACCAGCAGCACGCGCCCGGACTTGCTCAGGTACGCCATGGCGTGGCAGCAGCGGGGGTGGGGCGACCGCGGCGGCCGGCGGGGGCGCCAGCGGTCGGCCGTCACGTCGAACGCCCACGTGTCGGCCAGGCCGCGGTCCTGCCCGTCGCCGCCGAAGAGAAGCATCCGCTTGCCCCGGGCGTCGTAGACCAGCGGGGCGTTGCACCGCGCCGGCGGCTCGACCTCCAGCTCCAGCCGCCGCCACGTGTCGGATGTGACGTCGAACGTCCACGTGTGCGGCCGACCGTCGGGCGCGTCGATGCCCCCGCCGCCGAACAGCACGGCGCGGCGATTGACGGGGTCATAGCAGAGGCTGGCCCAGACGAGCCCGGCCGGGGGCTGGTTGGGGTCGGTGCGGGGCAGCAGTTCCTTCCACGTTCGCCCGGCGGGGTCGTAGGCGAACGTCATCGAGCCGACGTGGAACAGCAGTCGGCTGTTGTGGTCGTCCCAGCAGACCTGGTGGAAGGACGAGTTTGGCCGGGGCATGCGGACGCCGTCGCGCTGGTACCACTCGCCGTCGGGGGCGCAGATGTTCCAGTCCGGCCAGGTCTTGTACTTGCCGGCCCACTTCTCGGCCATGGCGGGGGGGATGGCGTCGATCCAGCGGTTCTCGCCCGGGAGGAAGTGCTGGGTCTCGTGGGCTCGGATGGGCTTGCTGTGGGTCCGCGTGCCCCAGGAGACGACGGCCCCGGCGGTCGGCGCGTAGACGACCGAGCTGTAGAAGTGCCCGCCGACGTCGTCTTCGGCGACGAGGACGAACTCCCCGGCGGGCGTTTCCGCGGCGGAGGCGGCCGGGACCGCGATGGACGCGGCAAGCCACCCCGCAAGCACCATTCCCCGCGCCGTCGGTCCGGACATGCCAGGCTCCTTCAGAAATGGGTCCCTTTCTGGAACCCCGGCCGCGACAGGCCGGGCCGCCAACCGATGCTCCGGCGAGGTCGTCGTTCAACTGACGGGCCCTTGGCGGTATGCTGTCAGTCAGTCGCGTGTCTTCGCAAGTCCAAAGGAATGCCCATGAAGCACGACGCCCTCACGACCGCCACCGCGCTGTGCCTGCTGGCCGCTGCCGCGTCCGCCCAGACGCCGCGGGAGCTGCTGGCCGGCGAGCAGCCCGGGGGCGAACCGCCGGCGAAGATCACCCCCGCCGCATACCTCGAGGGCCTGCCCAAGCCCGCCTTCGCCGCCGGGCACCGCCTGCCTCCGCTGACCCGCTACGGCTGGACGCTGCCCTTCGAGGCTCGCGTCGAGCTGGCCGAGAGCTGGGGATACTGCCTGGAGTTCGGAGGCTACACCACGCGAAAGGTCGTCCGGCGGCTTGAGGACCCCGAGAGCGTCGAGTCGCGCCTGGTCGCGCTGGCCGCCAAGGACCCCGAGACGTACAGGCTCAGCGTGATCTGCGCCCGCGACCTTCCGAAGATCGTCCCGCCCACCACGTGGTGCCGCACCGCCGACGGGGCGTACATTACCGGCAAGGGCGATGTCTGGGAGCCCACGCATACGGGCACGCCGGGGCGGAAGGTCTGGAGCCCCGAGGCGCCCAACTCCGTGTTCGTCCGTGCCGGGCTGCTGCGGTCCGGGCCCATCGCGGCCGTGCGGGCGAAGTGCCCCATCGCCATCGTCCTCAACGGCGGGGAGTACGCGTTGAGCGTACCCGGGCATCACGCGATGGCCTGGGGCAGGGATCCGCGCGTCCTGGCGGCGAAGGGGGAGCGGTCCTGGTACGCCTACGCCAGCGAGCAGAAGGCCCGGCAGGAGCTGTTGATCTCGGAGGTCGTCCGTCGCGCCGTGCCCGACCGTCGGCTGTACATCTACTACACCTGCGGCGGGGGCACGCACCGGAACCGCTACGGCGGGTGGAAGGCGTGGGCCCGCGGCTACGAGTGGATGGAGCCGGTCAGCGACCTTCCCAGCAACGAGGCCTACTACAAGCACTTCAACTCCGGCTGGACCGGCGGGCAGGACCTTCTGACCATGGCCCTCAACGCCAAGGGCTTCGAGATCCTGGCGGGCCGGCCCTGGTCATACAACTGGCTTTGCGCGGGCTGGCCGCGAGGCAAAGGCCCCCGGGCCGGGCTGGGCGACATCGCGCTGTACATGGGCTTCCTGAAGTGCTACTACACCGCCGGAATGATCGGGGGCAACGCCGGCTATTACGCCTATCCCGAGGGCGGATTCAAGGCCGAGTTCCCGCCGGATCAGCCGCCGCACTGGCTGCGGCAGATGGTCGCCTTCGCCCGCGTCCACGCCCTGTTCTCGCACCTGGAGAGCTACCTCTGGGACGGAGAACTGCTGCCCGGCCCCGACCGCCACCGCTGGAGCAGGGGCCGGCCAGCCTACGAGCTGCCCACCGGCGAGAAGGGCGTCCGCTGCCTCGCCCGCCGCCGCGTCAACGCCAGCGACTGGCTCATCACCGCCTGGGCCGCCGACGGCATCGGCCGGGAAGTGACCGTGCACGTTCCCGGCCTCGGCCGCGTGCGGCTCGACGCCCGGCCGTGCGGCACGGTCTACACGGCCCGGCCGGCGGCCGGGGGCAAGCCGAAGCTCACCCTCGCCGATCCCGACGGCCTCCGTCCGACGAAGGAGGTTCGATGATGTGTACATCGGTGATCGTGGCGACGGCGGCTTGCTGTTTGGCCGCTTCGGAGGCGCCGGGATGGAAGCCCGTCGCACAGCATGAGGCGGAGCGTCCGCGCATCGCGGCGGCCGGGGAACGGCGGGGCGAGGATGGGGCGGTGGCCGTTGCGTTTGCGAAGACGTCGGGCTGGTCGCTGGCGGTGTTCGACCTCCGGCCGGTTCGCGGTCGCCTCGACGGCGCGGCGGCGGTGGTGTTCCACGTCAAGGCCGCCGGCGAGGAAGACGTGGGGGCCAGGCTGCGGGTCTCGTACAAGCGGACCGACGGCAAGCGGACGTGGGTGAGCCCCTGGCCGGCGCTGTCGGCCGAGTGGCGCCCCGTGTTCGTGCCGGTCGTCGGCGAGGCCGACGCCGCCGACTGCGTCACGCTTGCCCCGGCGGGCAAGGGCGGCGGGGTGCACCTGCTGATCGCCGGGCCGGGCTTCCGCCGGCCGACGACGGTCGCCGACCTGGGCACCTGGCCTCACGCGCCGCTGACGATCGCCCGCGACGAGCCGACCCCGCCGATCGATCGGCCCTGGCGGGAGCCGAACGTTCCCGAGCTGCCCACGGCCGAGGCGCTGCGCACCGTCACCGTCCGCGGGCGGACGTTCGAGATCACGGGGGTTCACCCCGACGCCAACGGCGCGCCCGGCCTGGCGCTGCACGAGCCCGGCGACCGGGCGCTGTACTTCACCGGCACGGGGGGCGGGGGGCTTCGCAGCGGCGAGCGGCTGATCGTCGAGGACTGCACGTTCGTGCTGGACTTCCGCGAGGGGGACTTCGCCAGGTGGGACGCCCGGCGGTGCGCGGTCTTCGTGCAGGGCTACCGGGAGGTGCTCGTCCGGCGGTGCCGGTTCGTCAGCCGGGGCGGGCGGGACGACCCCGCGCGGAAGACCAACGCGTCGGTGACCTGCTACGACTGCCTCCGCGTGCAGATCGAGGACTGCTCGTTCGCCGGCAAGACCAACTGGATGCGGGGGCACGTGACGGTCTTCTGTTGCGGGCCGACGCGGGTGCGGCGCGTCGAGGTCTCCGGCATCCCCGACGAGGCCGGGGGCGTCTGCGGCGGCGGGGTCTGGATCGCCAACGGGCTGGGCGAGGGCAAGATCGGCACGCTGCATGCCGACGAGCCCGAACTGATGCTCTACCCGTCCGGCCCGGCCGTCATCGAGGACTGCCACATCCGCGACCAGCGGGGGCGGCACAATGCCGACGGCATCTACATCCAGAGCATCCACAACTACGTGATCCGCAACTGCAAGGTAAGCGACTGGGGCAAGGATGCGCTGGTGGACGTGGGGTTCCGCGACACGTCGGTGCGCCGCTGGCGGGGCCGGCGGCTGCGGAACCACGGGTCGATGGGCCTGATCGAGCATTGCGAGTTCGCCGGCGGGTTCCTGAAGGACTCGGTGGGCGCCGGCGGCGGGCTGATCTTCCGGGGCAACCTGCTGCGCAACTGCTGGCTGATGCCGTACATCTTCGACGGCGGCGGGTGGTGGGTGGTGGGCAACGCGTTCGTCGAGCAGTCCGTGCCCGTGCTGTCGGGCTTCGACGGCGCGACCGGCGGCTGGGGGCCGGTGATGTTCGCCAACGGATCGAGGGCGTTCGTGTACGGCAACCTCGTCCGCACGTCGGCCGAACGCCCGCCGGCGGCGCTGTACGTGGCCAACAAGCACCCCGATACGCCGCTGACCGAACACGTCGTCGCCGACTGGAACGCCTACGATCTCGCCGGCGAGCCGAGGTATTTCGCTCGCGATGTCGCGGCCGGCAAGACCTGGCCGGACTTCGCCGCCTGGCGCCAATCGACCTGCCGGGACAGACACAGCGTCGCCGCCGACGCCATCCCCCCGGCCTTCCGCGCCGCCGGGGCCATCCCGCTGCCCGGCGGCCTGACGTTCCGGCCCGGCCCCATCAAGCCGGGCCTGACCGGCCCCGTCGGCCCGCGCGACCTGCCCGAACGGCAGGGAGATCTTGGAATGCGGTGACGGGGTCCCGGCTTCGGGTCCACGCCGGCGCGGCAGCCTGTCTAGCTTGAACTACCGTCTTGCCACGAACGGATCGCCGTCCGCAATGCGGTCGCCAAAGCCGGCAGGTCCTGCTGAACCGTCTGCCAGACACGGTCTCGTTGATGCCCCGGTAGACGTGGACGAGAATGTTGCGCATCTTGATGATCTCCGGCCACGGTATGTCCGGTATGCGCTGCCTGCACCCGGGCGTGGTCCGCGAGGCGGCTTCGCCGATGACCTCGATGCATTGTTACAAAACTCGCAGCAGCATCCGATCGTCGTCAAGGTCCTGCCGCCTGCACGCATCTGCGAAACGGATTGCGTCCTCCGCGGCTTCGAGCATGTGTCGCAGACGGTCAAGGTCATCGGGGCCGCGCTCAAGCGGCATAGTGCACCTCGGCCTCGGCGAGGACGCGGCGGCGGACGGTGTCGGAGAGGTCGGCCGGGGTGCGGAGGTCGACGGCGCGGCCGAGGATAGCCTCCAATTCCAGGGCGATTCGGGCGAAGCCGATCCAACCGGGCGCCCGGCCGGGGGCGAACTCGACCAGGACGTCGACGTCGCTGTCGGGACCGAAGTCGTCCCGGAGGATCGAGCCGAACAGGCGCAGCGATCGAATGCCGTGGTCCCGACAGAAGCCGGCGACCCGCTCGTCGTCGATGTGGATGCCGTGATGGTCCATGGCCCGCATTGTACCGCGCCGGTCCCGACGGAAAAGGGCCCGCGCCCGGCGTTGGTCCGGACGCGGCGGGTTCGGCGGGGCCCGGCGTAGCATCGCGATTGCCCGGCCGGGGGCGGGGGGATATGCTGACCGGCGGACGAAGGAACCCCTTTGGGAGACGATGCGATGCGACGACGCGAAGCGCCGGCGGCGGTGTGCGTTCTGCTGGCACTGACGATCCCGCCCGCGACGGCGCCGGCGGCCGAGCCGGAGCCGGTGCGGATCCACTACTTCGGCAACAGCCTCACGGACGTGCTGCGGTACGATGCCTTCCAGAAGCTCGCCGGCCAGGCCGGGCATCCGGTGGCGTGGAAGCGGGAGATGGCCCCCGGCGTGCCGGTCTGCTGGCACTGGCAGCAACGGCCGCGGTGGGAGAAGAAGCTCACCGAGCAGCGGTGGGACGTCGTCACGCTCCAGCCGTTCCAGAACTTCGAGGTCGAGTACCGGGCCTGCGAGCGGTTCGCCCGGTTCCTCGAGGAGCACCAGCCGGACTGCCAGCTCTACATCTACGCCCAGTGGCAGGGGCGGAAGAGCGGGCACTGGCTGGCGGACTTCCTGGCCACCGAGCCGGTCGTCCCCGCCGACCCGGACCGCGGCTGGGCCGCCACCTGCCGCAAGAAGACCGGGCCGAAGTTCCACCTGGAGAACGTCGCCGCCGACGTCAAGAAGGCCGGCATGCCCGCGCTCGTCGAGCGGAGCCTGAAGACCCAGTACGAACTGACCGTTCGCGGCTTGCGGGCTCGCGTCGGCATGAAGAAGCCGGTCAAACTCATTCCCGCCGGGCACGTGCTGGAACTGCTGGACAGCAAGATGCGGGCCGGGCTCGTTCCCGGCTACCGCTCGCCGTACGGGCTGTACACCGACGGCATCCATTTCAACAACGTCGGCTCGTACGTGGTGGCCTGCACGTTCTACGCGACGATCTTCGGCGCCGGTCCCGTCGGCCTGCCCGTCGGCGAGTACGCACCCGACCCGCGCCACCACAGCATGCACTACCCGCTGCCCGACGAGCTGGCGAGGGTCATCCAGGAGACCGTCTGGCAGGTCGTGGCCACGCACCCGCTGACCGGCGTGACCGCCGACGAGACGGTCGAGGTCGCCACCGCCTCGCTGGACCCGGCCGTGGCGGGCGAGCCGTACCGCTTCCAGCTCTACCACGCTTTCGGCAAGGCACCGCACGTGTGGACGGTGGCCGACGGCGACCTCCCGGCCGGTCTGGAGCTCGACGCCGGGGGGCTGCTTCACGGCACGCCGACGGGCGGGGCGGGGAAGCGGCAGATCGGCTTCGCCGTCAAGGACGCCGCCGGGACGGTGGCCAGGCGCGAGCTGGCCCTGACGGTCGAGCCGGACACGGCGCCGCAGATCGTCACCGCCTCTGAGCTGCCCGGGCGCAGGCTGGGGGAGTTCTTCCGCCTGAAGCTCCGCGCCAGGGGCGGCAACGGGGCGATGCAGTGGTCGACGGCCAAGCGCCGCGGCTTTCTTCCGCCGGGGCTGATGCTGCACCCCGACGGCACGCTGACCGGCTCGCCGGGCCGGCAGGGCCGCCACGAGTTCGAGCTGAAGGTCACCGACGCCGACCGCGGCCGGGCGGAGAGCGACACGCGGACGTTCGCGATCGAGGTCGCCCCGCCGGGGGAGGGGGTCTTCCGCGCCCGGTACATCGACCCCAAGAAGCACAAGGTCGAGGCCGACGGTGTGCTCGACGAGCCGTTCTGGAAGCTCGACACGCCCATCGAGAAGCGCGTCGTCGGCGAGCGGACCGACGTGAAGGCGACGTTCGACATCGTCCACCGCGGCGGGGACTTCTACGTGGCCGTCAAGGTCATCGACCCCGACCGCCACACGAAGCGGGACGACCTGCCCGACGGCGACTCGGTGGAGGTCTTCGTGGACGTGCTGAACAACCGCGAGGCCGTGTACAACTTCGACGACCGCCGCGTCGTCGTCGCGCCGATCAAGGGCCACTACCGCCCGCTGGTGATCGCCCCGATGACCTTCGGGCATAGGGGCAAGGTGGTCCAGACCGAGGACGGCTACACCGCGGAGTTCTGGTTCAGCGCCTGGGCGCTGGGCATGCGCAACCGCAACTTCCCGACGGTCATCGGCCTGGACATCGCCGTCAACGACGATGACGACGGCGACGGACGCGACAGCCAGGTCGTCTGGCAGGGTACGGCCGAGAATGCGACCCGCCCCAACGCGTACGGCACGGTGATCCTGGAGGCCGCGGAATAGACCGCGGCCCTCGCCCGGTGCCCGGAGGCCGGTAGTCGGTGGCCGGTGGCAGAAAGGAGCGTCGGCTGTCGGCGATGGTGGCCCCGCCGGGGCCGGTCCACGCGGCGGGTCGCCTCGCGGCGGCCGTATGGCGATTGCCACCCCGGCCAATTGAGCGATGTGGTGGAGACTGTCGGACCAGGACAGTTCCCGGCATGTGCTCTGTCGGCGAAGCGAACGTTCTTCGCCGCCACGAGCGACGGCGCGGGGGCGTGCGCGGTTCGGGTTCGAGGTCTCTTTGGGGCGGTTCAGCGGCGTCGGCGGCGGAGGGCGGCCAGGGCGGCGGGGGCGGCCAGCAGGAGCATCGACGGCTCGGGCAGGACGTCGGCGCCCTCGAGGCGGAAGTTGTCGAAGGTCACGCTCGTGTCGTCGTTGGAGCCGAGGTTGTTCTGGAGCGTGAAGTCGATCCTGGCACAGTCGGCGGCCGTGTGGGTCATCGAATGGACGAGCTGGCCGTCGAGCCGGGCCTCGATGACGCTGCCGGTCCGGCGGATCAGTAGCGTCCCGGAGGTGGCTTCGGTCTGAAAGCCGGAGTGAAGCGTACCGGTCCAGACGTGCACGTTGTCCACGCCGTTGTCGTTGTCGCGGACGTTGAAGAAGATCTCGTTGTCGGCGTAGACGGTGTGCAGTTCCACCTGGTCCAGGCCCGGGCCGGGGAGCACGGCGTCGGAGAAGTCCACCTGCACGGCGAAGTCGCCGGTGATCGCATCGCCCGTCCGCGCCAGCGCCCCGACGTTCAGCGTCAGCCCGATCAGGTTCATGCCCGCCCCGGCCGTGCCGACCTTCGCGAACCGGATGTCCCCCTGGCTGTCGTCGGCGGTGTAGACCGCTGTGCCGCTGCCGGACTCGGTATACTCGGTGACCGACCAGTATGCCGGGTCGATCCCGCCGTCGAAGTCATCCTCGAACACGTCTGCCGCGGCCGGGGCGGCCAGGGCCGCGACCAGGGCCGCACTCACCAGGAGCTCTCTTCGCATTGCCCACATGGATGGTCTCCTTTGCGTGACGTCCCAGACCGTGCCGCGTGCGGCGCGATGGCGCACGATGCTGGCGGGGTAGAGAGGCGAACGGCCCTCGATCTGCCCTCGCTGGCGGCGTCGGCGGCCCGGCCGACACGCCGTCAGATTCCTCCGCTCGGGCAGTACGACGCAAACCCGAGTGTACAGGCGGATTATACCGCAGCACCGCCCCGGCGCCCAGCAGATTCGCCCTGACAGGCTTCATGCGTCATGCGGCGATGTCATCCGCCGGGCGCGTCGGGCCAGGGGGGGACCGGGACGGTCTGGCCGGGCGCCGGAGAGCCGAGGTGCGCCAGCCACGCCGCGTGCTTGGGGTCGTCGGGGCCGAGGGTCATGGTGGCGTCGCCGACCGGCCCGCCCGGCTCGGACGCCGCACGAAGCCGCACCCGAAGCGTGCCGTCGCCCTCCACCGTCGCCTCGCCGATCGACTCCGAGGGCTCGGGTTCGGCCGGCGGGGCGCCGAAGTCCGGCGGGGCGTGCTCGTGCCACGCCATCTCCACCGCGCCGGTGCGAAGGTCCAGGCGGTACTGCTCGGCCGTCGCATCGGCGCGGCAGACCTGGAGCATCGCCGCGTCGTCATCCAGCGACTCCACCGTCAGCGTGCTGCCGGACCCGAGGCCGAACGCTTCGCAAAGCTGCCGGAACGTGTCGGGGTCGATCCTGTCCATGGGCTGCTCCTGCGTTCGCGCGTCGCCGACGGGAATCCCCGGGGAAGCGGGGGGACCGCGGAGTCCCACGCAGCGCAGTCCGTGGGCTCCGGTGGGATCGCACGCGCTGCTATTCGGACACGCTTACCTCTGCCATTCGCTCGGCGATCAACGCGCGGATCGTCGCCTCCCGGGCGGCGGCGATCTTCAGCGCCTCGGCCAGCGGGGGTGTCTTGGCGTGATGGGGCAGCGTGTGCCCGACGTGCTCGCGCCAAGCGGCGCTGAGCTCGCGGTGGCGCTTCATCACGGCCGAGAGGAACTCGCGCTGGGCCTTGGTCGGCTTGTCCGCCTCGCGGGTCTTCAGCGCCACGCCGGTGAGGCGGGTGAGGAGCTTCTCGGCCGCGGCGGCGTTCTCGCCGAGCGCGTCGAGGATGATCAGGGCCATCTTCAGGTGCCCGTCGGCCGGTGGATGCACGCCGTCGCCGTAGCGATAGTCGGGATGCTTCTCCCGCACGGCGGCGATGTAGGCATTCATCGGCGCGTGCAGGTCGATCACCCGGTCCACGCCGTTGGCGTCGGCAAGGCCCCTGACGTGCTCGGCGAAGAGCCCCAGCACCTTGTCGTAGCCCTCGTAGGTCCCGCGGTAGCCGTACTGCTTCCGAGCGGCAGGGAGGAGCTTGCCCCCGCGGGCCCGCTTGGTGGCCGCGTCGAACGGCGGGGGGGTCAGCGGGATCACCTCCGACCCGGCGGCCGTCAGCTTGCCCCGCAACGTCGCCCAGCCCTTGCGGTAGGCGGCCTGCACGTCGTCCCGCGGCGGGTAGTAGATGCCGTCGTTCATCCCGTAGCAGACGAGCGTCCAGTCCGGCCGGGCGCTCTGGAGGGCCTTGTCCGCGCGGGACAGGATGCACGGGCGGGGGAAGGGGTGGCCCGGCTCGCTCATGCCGTTGACCGTCTCGCTGCTGAGGCCGAGGTTGATCACGTCGAGATTGAGCTTTGGCTGCGTCGCCCACAGGTAGGTCTGGACGAACGCGATGTATTGCCCCCCGTGTGTGATGCTGTCCCCGAGAAACAGCACGCGCTGGCCGGGCTGGAACGGCAGGCCGTCGGGTTCGGCGGCGGGCGCGGCGAGGGCGGCGGCAAGCAGCAGGGCGGCGAGGGCGGTTCTCTGTGGGTTGTGCATGGGCGTCTCTCCGTTGCGGTCGGGATGTCACCGGGTTCCATCGTCCCGTCCGGCGTTCTCGCAGACAAGCGCGAAAGTCGTTGTGCCCGGCGTTGCCGGCCGATACACTCCCCGCCGACACCGGCGAAACCAACGGCCTCTCAGGGAAAAGGAGCCGCATCGATGCCGAAACGGGACGACGTGCGCAAAGTGATGATCATCGGCTCCGGGCCGATCGTCATCGGGCAGGCCTGCGAATTCGACTACTCCGGGACGCAGGCGTGCAAGGCGCTGCGGGCGCTGGGTTACGAGATCGTGCTGGTCAACTCCAACCCCGCGACGATCATGACCGACCCGGGCATGGCGGACATGACCTACATCGAGCCGCTGACGGTCGAGGCCATGACGCGGATCATCGATGCCGAGCGCCCCGACGCTCTGCTGCCGAACCTCGGCGGGCAGAACGGGCTGAACCTGGCCAGCGAGCTGCACAAGGCCGGCGTGCTCGAGAAGTACGGCGTCCGGGTCATCGGCGTGCAGGTGGACGCGATCGAGCGCGGCGAGGACCGCATCGCCTTCAAGCAGACGATGGACTCCCTGGGCATCGAGATGCCCCGCAGCACGGCGGTCTACACGGTGGAGGACGCCGAGGCCATCGCCGCCGAGTTGGGCTACCCGGTCGTCATCCGCCCGGCCTACACGATGGGCGGCACGGGTGGAGGGCTCGTCTACAACGTCGAGGAACTGCGGGTGATCGCCGCCCGCGGCCTGGCCGCCAGCCTCATCAACCAGATCCTCGTCGAGGAGTCCGTCCTCGGCTGGGAGGAGCTGGAGCTGGAGGTCGTCCGCGACGCGAAGAACCGGTTGATCACCGTCTGCTTCATCGAGAACGTCGACGCGATGGGCGTGCACACCGGCGACTCCTACTGCACCGCCCCCATGCTGACCATCGACGAGGAGCTCCAGGCCCGGCTCCAGGACTACTCCTACCGCATCGTCGAGGCCATCCAGGTCATCGGCGGAACGAACGTGCAGTTCGCCCACGACCCCGAGACCGGGCGCGTCGTGGTCATCGAGATCAACCCCCGCACCAGCCGGAGCTCCGCCCTGGCCAGCAAGGCCACGGGGTTTCCGATCGCGCTGGTCTCGGCCAAGCTGGCCGGGGGGCTCACCCTCGACGAGATCCCCTACTGGCGGGACGGCACGCTGGAGAAGTACACGCCGTCGGGCGATTACGTCGTCGTCAAGTTCGCCCGTTGGGCCTTCGAGAAGTTCAAGGGCATCGAGGACAAGCTCGGTACGCAGATGCGGGCCGTCGGCGAGGTCATGAGCATCGGCAAGAACTACAAGGAGGCGTTCCAGAAGGCCATCCGCTCGCTGGAGTCCGGCCGAAGCGGGCTGGGCTTCGCCAAGGACTTCCACGACCGCCCGCTGGAGGAGCTGATGGCCCTGCTGGCCGAGCCGACCAGCGAGCGGCAGTTCATCCTCTACGAGGCCATCCGCAAGGGCGCCGCCCTCGACGACCTGCACGCCAGGACCCACATCAAGCGGTGGTTCCTGGAGCAGATGAAGGAGCTCGTCGACCGCGAGGAGGAGCTCCTCGCCTACAGGGGCCGGCTCGACGAGATGCCGGACGACCTTCTCGTCTCGGCCAAGAGGGACGGCTTTGCCGACGCCTACCTTGCCAGGCTGCTCGGCGCCGACGAGCCGGCGGTGCGTCATCGCCGCATCGCGGCCGGGGCGGTGGAGGCCTGGCATCCCGTGCCGGTCAGCGGCGTGGAGGACGCGGCCTATTACTACTCGACGTACAACGCCTCCGACGAGGTGGCGACGACCGACCGGCGGAAGATCATGATCCTCGGCGGCGGGCCGAACCGGATCGGGCAGGGGATCGAGTTCGACTACTGCTGCGTTCACGCGGCCTTCACGCTGCGGGAGCTCGGCTTCGAGACCATCATGGTCAACTGCAATCCCGAGACGGTCTCGACGGACTACGACACGTCGGACAAGCTGTACTTCGAGCCGCTGACGGTCGAGGACGTGCTGAGCATCTACGAGAAGGAGCAGCCCGAGGGCGTGATCGTGCAGTTCGGCGGGCAGACGCCGCTGAACATCGCCCGCGAGCTGGCCGACGCCGGCGTCAACGTCCTGGGCACGCCGCCGGATGTCATCGAGATGGCAGAGGATCGGCATCTCTTCCGCGGCATGATGGACAAGCTGGGCATCCCGATGCCCGCCGCCGACAGCGCCGCCAGCCTCGATGAGGCCCTCGCCGCGGCCGAGCGGATCGGCTATCCCCTGATGCTCCGCCCGAGCTTCGTCCTCGGCGGGCGCGGGATGGAGATCATCTACGACGAGCAGATGCTCCGGGAGTACGTCATGACGGCGGTGGGCGTCACGCCGCGGCGCCCGATCCTGATCGACAAGTTCCTCGTCGACGCCCTGGAGGTCGAGGCCGACGCGATCAGCGACGGCGAGGCCGTCTTCATCCCCGCGATCATGGAGCACATCGAGCAGGCGGGCGTGCACTCGGGGGACTCGGCCTGCGTGATCCCGCCGATCAGCATCCCCGAGAAGCACCTGGAGACGATCCGCGACTACACGGGGCGGATCGCCGGGGAGATGGGCGTCGTCGGGCTGATGAACATGCAGTACGCGATCTGCGACGACGTGGTGTACGTCCTGGAGGCCAACCCCCGCGCCAGCCGCACCGTGCCTCTGGTCTCGAAGGTCTGCGGGCTGTCGATGGCCCGCGAGGCCACGCGGATCATGCTCGGGGCCAAGCTCGGCGAACTGGACCTGGCCCACCGGGACGTGCCGCATTTCGGCGTCAAGGAGGCCGTCTTCCCCTTCCCCATGTTCCCCGAGGTCGATCCGCTGCTGGGCCCGGAGATGCGGAGCACCGGGGAGGTGCTGGGGCTGTCGGACAACTTCGGCATGGCGTTCTTCAAGGCCCAGGAAGGCGCCAAGTCCACGCTGCCCACCGAGGGGACGGTGCTGATCAGCGTCAACCGCCGAGACCACGACGCCGCGGTGGAGGTGGCCCGGAAGTTCGCGGAGCTGGGTTTCGGCATCAAGGCCACCGAGGGCACGCAGGAGGCCCTCGCCGACGCCGGCATCGAGGCCGAACGCATCTTCAAGGAGCACGAGGGAAGGCCCAACATCACCGACGGGATCACCAACGGCGAGATCCACCTGGTAATCAACACCCCGGTCGGCAAGCTCAGCCAGCACGACGACTCCTACATCCGCAAGACCGCCATCAAGTACCGCGTGCCGCACATCACGACCATGACGGCCGCTTTGGCCGCCGCCGAGGGCATCGCCGCTCGCCGCCGCGCCGCCGGGAAGGTCAGAAGCCTCCAGGCGTATCACGAGGACCTGAAGTAGCTCGACGTTTGACACGCCGCCCATCGGCGCGACATCCTGTGGACGAACGAGATGCAGCCTTCTCGAGGAGTCCACGAATGATGACGTCACGATGGGGCCTTGTGCTGGTGTTGTGTGTATCCGCGGCCGCCGTCGCCGGCGAGGCGAACCTGCTGCCCAACGGCGACTTCGCCGACCGGACGCCCCGGAACGCCCCGGCCGGCTGGCGAGTCGGCGGGGGGCTGAAGGTCGCCGTCACCGACGAGGACGCGCCCGAGGGCGCCGGGCAGTGCCTCCGCATGGAGGTCGCCGAGGCAGGCAGCAGCTACGGCGAGGTCGTCCGCAAGGTCCGCGTGGACCCCAACCGCTCGTACGTGCTCACCGGCATGCTCAAGGGGACCGCCGACGGGCTGGGATTCTTCCAGATCAAGCTCTACCGCGACGGCAGGGAACTGCGGCGGGTCAAGACCGACCGCAGCACGAAGCAGTGGCAGCCGGTCGCCCGCACGTTCTTCACGGGCCCGGCCGATACCGTCGGCGTGCTCTGCCGGTGCAGCCGCAAGGAGAAGGTGGTCGGCGAGGTGGCGCGGTTCGCGGCCGTGAGGCTCGCGCCGGCCCCGCCGCCGGCGCTCGAGGGCATCTCGGCGGTGGCCACGTTCGAGTGCATCGGCCTGACCGTGCCCTTCACCGGCGCGCCCGGCCCGGAGGACCGCTGCGCCGTGCGCTACCGCCGCCGCGGCGAGAAGGCATGGCACGTGGGCCTGCCCCTGGTGGCGTATCGCCCGGAGAGCGAATACCGCGGCAGCCTCGTCGCCCTCGAGCCCAACGCGATCTACGACGTGGCCTGCGAGCTGGGCGGCCCCGGGGCGCCGAAGGAAGCCCGGGCCGTTGCCGCCAGCGTCCGCACGTGGGCGGAGGACGTCCCCGTCGGGCGCGTCGTCCGCCTGCCCGCCGGGGTCACCCGCGGGCCGCTGGTGATCGGCGATCGCGGCACGCCCGAGGCGTGGGTGCTCTATACCTCGGCCGAGGGCGGCAGCACGATCGACGCCGGCACGGCGGCCGACCACGCGGTGACGTTCGACGGCGCGTCCTGCGTAGTCTTTCACGGCGTCACGGTCCGCGGCGGGCGGAAGGACTGCATCGCGGTCAACGGCAGCGATCACGTCCGCATCCGCCGCTGCGACATCGCCGGCTGGGGTGCGGCGGTCACGCGCAAGGAGGGGCTCGAGAAGGGCCTGTACGTCAACGCCGAGGGCAAGACGGTGAACTTCCAGGCCGGCGTCCGCGTGCAGCGCG
Source organism: uncultured Planctomycetaceae bacterium (assembly GCA_964385465.1). Classification (GTDB taxonomy): domain Bacteria; phylum Planctomycetota; class Phycisphaerae; order SM23-33; family SM23-33; genus CAYLPJ01. The sequence continues at coordinate 75,077 of CAYLPJ010000010.1, forward strand.
GCAGCCGGCAGGTGGTGGTCGAGGAGAACTTCATCCACGCCCCGCGCGGGACGGCGAACGCGTGGCGGTACGGGCACCCGATGGGCCCGCAGGGCGTGATCCTGGCGTCGACGGGGGGCAACAACGTGGTTCGCCACAACGACATGATCGGCTCGGAAAGCCACTGGTGGAACGACGCGATCGAGAGCATCGCCAACCGCGCCGTCACCGGCGGGCCGTACCGGGATACGGACATCTACGGCAACGTGCTGGCGTTCTGCAACGACGACGGCACGGAGCTGGACGGCGGGCAGATCAATGTGCGGTACTGGCACAACTGGATCGACAAGGCCCTGTGCGGCGTGAGCTGCGCCCCCAACCGCCGCGGGCCGAGCTACGTCTTCCGCAACCTCATCGTCCTGACCGGCGAGGAGTTCTTCAAGACCGGCGCGGGCTTCAAGATGGGCGGCGACCGCTACAGCGACCCGGGCCTGAGCCTGCTGCTGCACAACACCGTCTGGACGACGGGCAACGGCCTGACCAGCGGGCACTACGGCAAGGGGCCGACGCCGATGGTCACGCGGAACAACGTCTTCGCCGGCCCGCTCGCCGACAACGGGCGCATCCGCTACCGTCACCGCCGCGGGGGGGACTTCGACTACGACCTGCTGCCCGCCAACGGCCTCTACGGCCTGCGGCCCGTCCCCGCCGCGTGGGAGGCCCATGGCGCGACCGGCTCGCCGACGTTCCGCGACCGCCGCAAGGGGGACTTCCGCCTCGCCGCCGGGTCCAAGGGCATCGACGCCGGCGCACGCCTGCCGGGCTTCAACGACGGCTTCGCCGGCGAGGCGCCCGACATGGGTGCCTTCGAGCGGGGCCGCGATGAAGAGCAGGCCCTCTTCCCGCCGCGCCCCGCAGCCATGGCCGCGCTGCCCCTGCGCAGCCACCTCGTCGCCGGCGCCGGGGAGGTCAAGACGACCGTTCGCCTCCGCGCGCCCGCCTCGGCGGGGAAGACCTGGCGGGCGATCCCCAACGCCGACTGGCTCCGCTGCACGCCCGCCGAGGGCCGCTGCGGCGACGGCTGGCAGAGCGTCACCGTCGCCCCGGCGGCGAAGCCGGCGGACATCCGCCTCTACCGAGGGGCCGTCACGTTCCGTACCGACGCCGGGCTCTGCCGCACCGTCATGGTCAACGTGAAGGTCTACCCCGACCCGCACGTCCGCATCGACCGCGAGGCCGAGAGCGGCACGATCGCCGGGGGCTTCCGCAAGGTCGACGCCGCCGACGCCTCCGGCGGGGCGTACGTCGAAGCGGCCATCGCCGACTCCAACGACCCCGACGAGCTCCGCTGGGCGCCCGAGGGCGAGCTGCGCTTCGACTTCGAGACCCCCGCCGCCGGGCGGTTCCGCCTCATGGCCCGCGTGGCCGTGCCCGGCCCCGCCGACCGCGCCGGGCTCCAGGACTCGTTCTTCTTCTCCATCGACGGCGGGGAGAAACGCCAACTCCCCGTCTACGGCTTCCGCCTCGGCCAGTGGAAGTGGATCTGGGCCCGCACCGGCAAGGCCGACGGCCGCGTGCCCCACGAGCTGCCCCTCAAGGCCGGCAAGCACACGGTGACCATCCACACTCGCGAGCCCCTCACCCGCATCGACCGCCTGGTCCTCACCAACGCTCCCTACTTCGAACCCCCGGCGGCGGACCGGCCGGGAGGCGAGCAGAAACCATGACGGACGAGGGGATGGATTCCCGGACCTCTGGCCGTGCCGCGAATCCATTTCCTGTCGGGGCAGGACGCTGACCGAGACGCGCCTGGACACCGGCAACAGGGAGCGCCCCGACGCAAACAGACGACGCGCCTATCCTCCCCCTGCCATCCGCCGCAGCGTGGTCACACCGCCGACGAGGGCGCGGACGTTGTGGTAGTTGGCCTTCCAGGGGCTGGCCTTCTTGCCCGCCAGCGGCCGGCCTTGCTCGTCGATGCGGCCGCGCCAGCCGCCCCGGGCGTGGTCGATCAGCTTGCGGTCGATCAGGTCCCACTGCTTCAGCGCCGCCTGCCAGTAGCGGGGCGTCTGGCGGCCGAAGAGCTCGTGCATCATCAGCAGGACATGGAGCCCCTCGGCCTGGACCCACCAGGACTTGTACCGCTTGAACTCCGCGTCCGTAGCCGAGCCCTCGTAGTAGAAGCCGCCTTCCTCTGCGTCCCAGCCGTAGTCGAGTGCGTGGTCCACCAGGCTGCGGGCTACGGCGAGGGTGGCCGGCTCGTGCCCGTCGCCGAGGGCCTCGTCGGCCTCGAGGATCAGGAACGCGGTCTCGACGTCGTGGCCGAAGCTGTCCCCGTAGGGCAGGGGGCGCCAGTCGCGGGTGAAGTACTGGTTCAGGCATCCCGGGCGGACGGCGATGCGGTCGCGGACGATGGCGAGCATCTCGGCCAGCCGCCGGCGCAACTCGGGGCTCGGGCGGGCGTGGTACAGCTCGGCGAGGGCCTCGAGGATGTGGATGTGGGCGTTCATGGACTTGTACCCGCCGTAGAACGTCCGCAGCACGGTCAGGCGCTCCTCGGGCGGGGCCTGCGGATCCAGCGCCACCGGCCTGCCGTCGCGGGCGAGGGCCTCGGAATACCCGCCGTGCTCGGGGTCGTGGGCGTGGGCCTCCATCCACCGCCAGGCCTCGACGGCGAAGTCCCCGATCGCCGGGTCGCCCGTCGCCCGCGCCGCGCGCGCCAACGCGTAGATGCCGAACGCGTGGGCGTACATGTTCTTGTGGTGGTCGTGCCGGCCGGGCTCGGCGACGGTCTCCGCCAGCGACCACCGGAACCCGCCGTGCTCGCCGTCCCACATGGCCTCGCGGAGGTAGGTCGCGCCGTGGCGTGCGTGGGCGAGCATCTCGTCCGCCCGGTCGGGCCAGGCCATCGCCGCCGTCGCGGCCGTCCAGGTCAGCCGGGCCTGGTAGACCATCGTTTTCGGGTTGCCGGGCAACTTTCGCCAGGCGTGGTCATAGTCGGTGCGAAATCCCCCGGCCGGGTCGACGCACCGCGGATACCACGCCGGCAGGACGTGGGTCAGCGCGTGGTGCTCGAGGTCGTCGGCGAGCTTCCGGCAGGCGGCGGGCGAGGGCCGGTCGGGGTAGGGCCCGTACATCGGGCCGGTCTGGCATCCGGCGGCGAGTGCGGCAAAAGCGGCGGCGAGCAGGGGAAGTCGAATCGGCCTCATGGTATCTCCTTTGCTGCGTGCCCAAGCTTCAGCGTGGTCATTTGGCGCTTGTTTTGCCGCGACGGTTCGGCTATAAGATACCGCCTCATTCCAGGTAAGTGTTTGAGGAATCGGGCCGATCACCCCTGCGATGGCACGGGGGGACCGGCTCGTGTTGTCTCCTAAGACATCGAGAGGCCGGCCGCGTGAGCTCGGCCCGAGGACCCCAAGCATCTTGGAGCCCCCCAATGCAGGACGCCTACGCCGACATTCTGAAAGACAAGCTGGACGCCGACAGTTTCGCCAAGCTCGACGCCCTGGCCAACGACAAGCTTCACGCGTTCGTTGCCGACGCGGTCGCCCTGTGCAAGCCCGATTCCGTGAAGGTCTGCACCGACTCGGCCGAGGACATCGCGTATATCCGCCAGCGAAGCAAGGAGATCGGGGAAGAACACCCCCTGGCCACCGAGGGCCACACCGTCCATTTCGACGGCTATTGGAACGAGACGCGCCACGATCAGGCCCGCGACAAGGCGGCGACGAAGTACCTCGTTCCCGAGGACATCGAACTGGGCAAGTCGCTCAACCAGGTGCCTCGCGAGGAGGGCCTCTCGGAGGTCCGCGGGTTCCTCGACGGCGCGATGGCCGGCAAGCAGATGTACGTCCGGTTCTTCTGCCTCGGGCCGGTCAATTCGGCCTTCAGCATCGCCTGCGCCCAGGTCACCGACTCCACCTACGTCGCCCACAGCGAGGATATGCTCTACCGCAACGGCTACGAGCAGTTCCAGCGCATCGGCGACAGCCCGCAGTTCTTCCGCTTCCTCCACTCGGCCGGGCGGCTGGAGAACAACGTCTCGGCCGACATCGACAAGCGCCGCGTGTACATCGACATTGCCGAGGAGATGGTCTACAGTTCGAACACGCAGTATGCCGGCAACACGGTGGGGCTGAAGAAGCTGGCCCTCCGCCTGGCGATTCGCAAGGCCGACCGCGAGGGCTGGCTGGCCGAGCACATGTTCATCATGGGCGTTCACGGCCCGAAGGACCGGGTGACGTACTTCTGCGGCGCGTACCCCAGCGCGTGCGGGAAGACGTCGACGGCGATGCTTCCGGGCGAGACGATCGTCGGCGACGACCTTGCGTATTTCCGGATCATCGACGGCGAGTTCCGCGCCGCGAACGTCGAGAGCGGAATCTTCGGGATCATCGCGGACGTCAACCCCAAGGATGACCCGGTCATCTACGAGGTCCTTACCACCCCCGGCGAGGTGATCTTCTCCAACGTGCTGGTCTCCGACGGCAAGCCCTATTGGCTGGGCATGGGCTGCGATCTGCCCGACAGCGGTGTCAACTACTCCGGCGAGTGGCAGAAGGGCAAGACCGACGAGAACGGCAAGCCCGTCAACCCCTCGCACAAGAACGCCCGCTACACCGTGCGGCTGGAGGAGTTGTCCAACCTCGACCCGCAGTGGGACGTCCCCGGCGGCGTGCCGGTCGGCGGGGTCATCTACGGCGGTCGCGACAGCGACACGTCGGTGCCCGTCCAGCAGAGCTTCGACTGGGACCACGGCATCATCACGATGGGCGCGTCGCTGGAGAGCGAGACCACCGCGGCCACGATCGGCAAGCAGGGGGTCCGGACGTTCAACCTGATGAGCAACCTGGACTTCCTGGCCATCCCGCTGGGGCGGTACATCCAGAACAACCTGGACTTCCCCAAGACCGCCGGCTCGACGCCGTTGGTCTTCTCGACCAACTACTTCCTCAAGGGCGAGGACGGCACGTACCTCAACGGCAAGCTCGACAAGAGCGTGTGGCTGAAGTGGATGGAGCTTCGCGTCCACGGCGAGGTCGCGGCGCTGAACGGCCCGACCGGCATGCTGCCGAAGTACGAGGACCTCGCCAAGCTCTTCAGCCAGGTGCTGGACGTGGACTACAGCCAGGACGACTACGTCAACCAGTTCACCATCCGCATCCCGGAGAACCTCGCCAAGCTCGATCGCATCGAGGGCACCTATCGGGACATCTCCGATACGCCGCAGGCCGTCTTCGATGCCATCGCCGCCCAGCGGCAGCGCCTCCGTGACCTCCAGGCCGCCAAGGGCGACTACGTCAGCCCGATGGAGTTGCCCGAGGTATAGCCCCCCGCGGTCGGACGACAACTCGAAGCACATCGCTCAAGCCGGGCGGCCTCACCAGGGCCGCCCGGCTTGCTTTGTGTCATGGCCCGGCGTTCCCGTGCGAGCCGTGCGCCGCACCCGCTCCCTGCGGGGGCGCCGCCGGCGGATTCGGACCTGCCCGACCACGCAAGGCTTTTCGCAACGTGCACTTCACAGAAGATGAAGAATGTGTTAACATGGGCTTGTCGGGATGGTAGGATCACGTCATCCGAGCAGGCCGCAGGCTGGCCAGTTCGGCGTCCCGACGCAGCATATCCGTCGTAAGTGCATCGATCGCAGACGTTTCAACGAAGTGCGAAGGATGTTATGAAGCGTAGGCCGTTGCGGATCGGTTCGGGCGGCTCCGGTGTGGCCCGGCTACAGGGGTGCCGCTTTGAGTTCAAGTACGTGATCCATCCCGCGCGGGTGGACCCGATCCGCAGGTTCGCGCGGGACCATCTCCAGCACGACCCCCACGCCCACCCCGAACAGGACTGGGCGTACGACGTCCACAGCCTGTACCTCGACGGGCCGTCCTACTCTCTCTGCCGCGCGACCCTCCAGGGGCTCAAGAACCGCTTCAAGCTCCGCGTGCGGTTCTACGACGACGACCCCGCCTCCCCGGTGTTCTTCGAGATCAAGCGCCGCCAGGGCGACGTGATCCTCAAACGCCGCGCCAAAGTCCGGCGGGAGTCCGTCGACCGGCTGATCCGCCATGCCTGGCCGACGCGGACGGATCTGTGCGACCCCGACGACGGACGGCAGTTGGACGCGCTGGTGGAGTTCTGCTCCCTGCGCAACGCCCTGGGCGCGCAGGGGCGGGTGTTCGTCTCCTATTCCCGCACCGCGTTCGTCTCCCCGGGCAGCGACAGCGTCCGGATGACCTTCGATCACGACCTCCACGGCGCCCGGTTCCACGGGCGGTTCGCCCTGCCCGACCGGCGCGACCGGAAATTCCCGCAGACTGGCGGCGTCGTCCTCGAACTGAAGTTCACCGACATGTTCCCCAACTGGATGCGGGAGATGGTCGAGATATTCAATCTGGAGCGGACCTCGTTCGCCAAGTACGTCCGCTGCGTCGGCTCGGTCGGCGCACGCGAGCCCATCCTGCCCCGCAAGATCGTGGAGGCCATGGCATGAGCGAGTGGGTGGACCTCATCCTCTACGGCGACTTCGCCCACTCCCGCGGCGATCCGGGCACCATCCTGATGATCCTGCTGCTGGCGCTCTGCATCGGGCACGTCATCGGATGGGTCTACATGGGCACCCACGTCAGCCTGTCCTACTCGCGGATGTTCGTGGCCTCGCTGGTGGCCGTGCCGGTCATCGTCTCGCTGGTGATGGTGCTGATGAGCGGCAACATCACGATCGCCTTCGGCCTGCTGGCGGTGTTCGCGGTGGTCCGGTTCCGCAACGTGCTGAAGGACACGAGGGATACGACATTCATTCTATGGGGCATCATCCAGGGCATGGCCGTGGGGACCATGCGGTTCAGCATCGCCGTGATCGGCTGCCTGTTCATCGCCGGCGTGTTCCTGTACCTGCGGCTGACGCTGTTCGGGACGCGACACCGCTACGACGTGGTGCTCTCGCTGCACTGGACGGGCGGCTCGCCGCCGGTGGGGGCGCTGCGCCCCGTGCTGAAGCGCCACGCCGTCCGCGCCCTGCTGGCCAGCCAGCGCGGCGGGGGGCTCGAGGGCACGGACCTGTCCTATCGCCTGCTGCTGCGGGACCCCGGGCGCAGCCGCGAACTGGTCGAGGAGCTCCAGGCCATCGAGGGCGTGGAAGCGGCCTCTTTGTACCATCGAGACGACGAGTCGGAGGTTTGACGTGGCCGAACGCCGCAAGATCCGTACGCCGCTGAGCCAGCAGCTCAACCGCATCCGCCGGCAGTTGCTGCCGGTGGCGGTCTTCGCGACGGCCTTCCTCGGCGCCGTGTGGCTGTGGCGCACCCACTCGGGCCTGTCGAGCGTGGCCGGGGAGGCGGAGGTAACCCGCTACGAGCTGACCGCCCCGGTCGACGGCATCCTGACGGCGACGCCGGAGCCGCTGGCGGAGTTTCAGAAGGTTTCGCGTGGCGACGTGCTGCTGCGCCTGGACGACCGGGCCATACGCGGCGCGATCCGGACCGTCCAGAAGCAGATCGAGCAGCTCCGCGACGAGCAGGCGCTGGCGGAGACCCAGGCCCGACAGGTCCTCAACGAGATGGCCCGCGACGCCGCCGACCTGTACCAGGAGCAGCTCGTGGACCTCCGCCGGCTGGGCCTGGACATCGACGAGCTCCGCCTCGAGATCCTTGACCGCCAGGCTCAGATCGAGGCCGATACCATCGAGCTGCGGCGGGAGACCGAACGCTACGAGGCCGCCAGGAAGCTGGCCGAACGCGGCGCCGAGACCCAGGACCGGGTCTGGGAGCTGGAGATGCGGGCCGCGGTGATCTCCAAGCGGCTGGAGGGCAACCGCAAGGCCCTGGCCGAGGCCGAGGACCAGCTCGCCCGCGCCCGCAAGCGGGAGAAGGACCTTGCCGCCTCGGTGGAGGCCTCCGCCGAGCGGCTGAAGACGCCCGAGAGCAGGCCGATCATCGAGGCCTACCTCGCGCCCGTCCGGTCCGGCATTGCCGTCGAGGAAGCGCGGATGCAGGAACTGGAGGTGCAGGTCCGCGCCCTGGAGGTCCGCGCGCCCTTCGACGGGATGGTGCGGGAGATCTTTCGCCGTCCCGGCCAAGCCGTCCGCCTCGGCGAGCCGGTGCTCACACTGGTCGCCAACGAGTCGCCGCACGTGATCACCTACGTTCGCGAGCACCACCGTGTCGGGCCGCGAATCGGTATGCCCGTCGAGGTCCGCGTCCGCACGTTGCCACAGCGGATCGTCGAAGGCCGCGTCGTCCAGATCGGCCCCCAGGTCGTCCGCGTGCCCCGCCAGCACCTCCGGGATCCCCAGACCCCCGAATGGGGCCTTCCCGTTCGCATCGAGTTCGACCGCAAAGCCGGAATCCGACCCGGCGAGATGGTCGACCTGACGTTCCACCCGAGGGACTTCCAGCAAGACTGACCCGCGTCCGTCCGCCCGAGAACGGACCTGGCGGAGGGCATCACCGGCCGGGCCCGGGACGACTCGCCGCAGGAGGACTGTATGCCGTCGCCGCCGTTCATCCTCAGGGGCGGGGGCCGCCCGGCGCTGGAGCCGCTGGAGCCACGGCTGCTTCTGTCGGCTGACGTGATCCTTTCCGAGATCATGTACCAGTCACCGACGGACCTCGGCGTTCCGGAGGACACCGGCGAGGAGTTCCTGGAGCTGCACAACCGCGGGGACGCCCCGGCCGATCTGCTCGGCTGGGAGCTCAGCAGCGGCGTGCGGTTCCAGTTCCCCGACGTAACGATCGATCCGGGGGGCTACCTCGTCGTCGCGGCGGACCCGAACGTGTTCCACTCGCTTCACCCGACGGTGACGAACTACATCGCCTCGGGCGGCTGGGAGGGCAAGCTCAGCAACTCCGGCGAGGAGGTCACCCTGCGGGACGCCTCCGGCGACGTTGCCGACCGCGTGACCTACGCCGACGAGGGGGACTGGGCGCAGCGGACCACCGAGACCGATGTCTACGGCGCGACCGGCTACGTGTGGTCGAACGAGCACGACGGCGGGGGAATGAGCCTGGAGCTGATCAACCCGGCGATGACCAACAACGCCGGGGCGAACTGGGCTGCCAGCCTCGTCGCCGGCGGCTCGCCCGGCGGGCCGAACACGGTCGCCGCCGCCGACATCGCCCCGCTGATCCGCGATGTCCGCCACGCCCCGGACATCCCCCGCCCGACCGATCCCGTACGCGTCCGCGCCGAGATCGACGATGAACTCTCGACCGGCCTGACCGTGCTGCTGCACTACCGCCAGGACGGCGATCCCGACTTCGACACTCTCGTCATGCACGACGACGGGCTGCACGACGACCGGGACCCCGGTGACGGGCTGTACGCGGCCGCCATCCCCGCCGGGATTCACCCGGACGGGGCGGTGGTGGAGTTCTACGTCGAGGCCTCCGACGCCGCCGGGCTCGGCAGGACCTGGCCGGCGCCGGTGGTCGGCCGAGGCCAGGTCGCCAACGCCCTCTACCAGGTCGACGCCGCCTACGATCCCGTCCGGACCCCGGGCGAGCCGATCGAGTTCCGCGCGATCCTGACCGCCGCCGAATGGGCCGCCCTGGACGCCCTGGAGGACGACTCGGCCACGCAGGACTCCAACGCCCAGATGAACGCGACGTTCGTGGTGATGGACGGCACCGGCACCAGCGTCCGCTACCTTGCGGGGATGCGCAATCGCGGCAACGGATCGCGCTCGCACCGCCCTCACAACCAGCGGATCAACCTGCCCCACGACGCGCCCTGGCAGGGGTACACGGCGCTGAACCTCAACGCCCAGAAGCCCTATTCGCAGGTGCTGGGCAGCGCGGTTTTCCGCTACGCCGACGTGCCCGCCGCCGATGCCACCCAGGTGCGGCTGCGGATCAACGGCACGAACCACGCCGACACCGGCGACGACATGTACGGCTACTACGCCTGGCTGGAGGCCCTCGACAGTGAGATGGTCTCCAACCACTGGCCCGACGACGACTCCGGCGACCTCTACAAGGTCAACTACTACGGCAGCAGCTCCGACGACAACGAGCTGGAGTACTGGGGCGACGACCCGAGCCTGTACCGCCGGTACTTTCACAAGCAGACCAACGTGGCCGCCGACGACTACACCGGGCTGCTCCACATGCTCGATGTGCTCAACAACGCCCCGGAGGCCACATACTACCAGGACGTTTCGGAGGCCATCGACGTCGAGCAGTGGGTCCGGGACCTGGCGATCCACGACATCCTGGGCAACCGGGAGGGCGGTCTTCTCACCGGCGGGGGGGACGACTTCGCCATGTACGCCGGCGTGGAGGACCCGCGGTTCCAACTGCTTCCCTACGACCTCGACACCGTGGTGAACTTCGGCGGCACGGTCGATACGGACGTGCTGGTCCGCTACCGGGACGTGATCGGGCTCCAGCGGCTCCTCGCGCACCCGCTGATCGTGCAGACGTACTACGCCATGCTCGACGAGTTGCTGGATACCGTCTTCCGGCCGGACGTGATCGACCCGCTGGTGGACACCGTCCTGGGCGGGTGGCGGAGCGAGGCGGACCGGGCGGCGACGAAGCAATGGATCGCCACGCGCGTTGCGAACGTCCGGGCGCAGATTCCCGACGGGGCGCTGTCGGCGGAAGCGAACCTGCCGACCTCCGGCGGCGTCCCGGTGACGGCCGGGCCCGACGTGACGTTCGGCGGGCAGTTCGACGTCACCGGCACGCGGTCGATCACGGTCAACGGCCTGCTGGCGGAGATCGACCCCGAGCAGGCGGCATGGAGCTACGACGGCTCGTCGGCGTATTCAGAGCGAACGCTGGTGTCGGCCGGGGGGGGCGTGACGTGGCGGGTGCCCGCGGCGGCCGACGACCCGGCCGCCTGGCGGGAGGTCGGTTTCGACGACTCGGCCTGGACCGACGCGTACGTCGTCGGCGGCGCCGGGCTGCTGCTGACGGAGGTCGCCACCGACGGCAAGCGGTTCGTCGAGGTCCAGAACGTCTCCCGGGGACCGGTGAACGCCGCGGGGTGGACGGTACTGCTCAACGACGCCTCCGGCGGGATCGATGCGGTCAACGCCGTCGCCTGGGCCCTGCCCGCGGAGATCGCCGCGGGGGAGGTGCTCTACAGGACGGACGACCCCGCCGACGCCTACTGGGGCGGGCCCATCGATTTCTCGCCCACCGGTCCGGGCTGGGCGGCGGTGGTTAACGAGGCCGGCGAACTGGCGGATTTCGTCGCCTGGGGCTACGACGCCACCGGGATCGACGCCCTCCTGGGCGGGAGCACCTTCGCGGGACCCGCCGGCGACGGTGCCGGCTGGACCGGCACCGGCGCCGCCGTGGGCACGACCGGCGGCGGGCCGGCGACCGACGGTTGGACGGCCTGCAACGACCACGTTCCCGGCGGGGGCACGCACCCCAACGCCACGAGCTACTCCGGCAACGGGACGCAGAGCGGCTTGCTGACAGACATCGACACGGGCGAGGACCTGCCCGTCACGCTGACGATCGACGCGGCGTCCGACATTCACTACGCCGGCAGCCAGGACAACCCCGCCGCCGGAACGGACGCCTATGCCGCATTCGACGGCTTTGTGGACCTCGGCTCGGGCGACGGGGCGAGCATCGAGCTGCGGGCGTCGTCCGCCCAGCACTACCGCTACACCTTCAGCGGGCTGGACACCGGCGACGTGGTGACCTACGACTTCACGGGCACGGCCATCCGTGGCAACAGCGACTACACCAACCGCTGGACGCGCGTCCGGCTGGAGGGCGCCGTCGCCGCCACCGCAGCCCACAGCGACGGGGACATCGACGGCGACGGCGACAGCGACGCGATCCTGATCCTCGACGCCGAGGGCAAGGGCACCGAGATTGCCCTGTGGACCGGCGACAACAGCCGGGTCAACCAGGGCTTCGTCGCGGCATGGACGGCCATCGATCCCGGGCCGGATGGCGAGTTCAGCGTCTACTGCGAGCAATACACCGGGGCCGTGCCCACGACGATCGATCCGGCCGGCCAGGCCGACGGCAGCAAGGGCTACGCGATCGGGGGCATCCGCCTGACGGAGGTCGCCCCCTCGGGCCCGCAGTCCTGGCTTCGCCGCCAGGGGGGAACCGACGGCGACTCCGCCGCCGACTTCGCCCGGTCCAGCGTCGACAGCCTCGGCGTGCAGAACCCCGCCATGGACGTCCCCTTCGGTACGGTGCATCCGACGCGTTCGGCCGTGGGATTCGACAACGCCTCGCCGAGCTTTGCCGACGTGATCGAGACCGACGTCGGCGACGCCCTGGTCGGCGGAACCTCGCTGTGGACTCGCCAGGCCTTCTCCGGCGGGGAGCTGAGCGGCTACGACGGGCTCCGGTTGAACGTCCGGTACGATGACGGATTCGTCGCATACCTCAACGGCACGGAGATCGCCTCGCGGAACGCGCCGGCCGATCCCGCCTGGGACGCCTCGGCCGGCGCCGAGCGCGACGACGCCGACGCCGTCGTCTTCGAGACCATCGACGTCTCCCGGTTCGTGAGCCTGCTCGACGTCGGCGACAACGTCCTGGCCGTGCACGCCCTCGACGCGCCCGCCGGCGATGCCGGAATGCTCATCGAGGCCGAGCTGATCGTCTCCCGCGGCGACCCGGCGGCGGGGCTGGGCCTGCGGCCGGGGCTCAACCGCGTGCGGGTGAGGGCGTTCGACGGGCCGTACGGCACGGGCAACGAGACCGACGCGACCGCGGTGGATGTCTGGTACGACACGGGGCCGACGCACATCTACCCCGAGCCCGAGTCGCCCGCAGCCCCGACCCGGGCGCCCGAGCCTCCCGTCGCAACCAGCGCTCACCTGACCGTCCGGGACAGCTACCTGCCCGGCGTGCCCGTGCTGGTCCGGGTGGAGGTCCGCGACGAACTGGGACAGATCGACCGCGGCCTGTGGGACGCCACGGCCGTGCTCGGATGCGACAACCCCGCGGTGACGCCGGACGTCTCGGAGGTGAAGATCGTCAACGGGTTGGGCACGGCCCTGGTTACGTTCTCCGGCTCGGGCGATTTCAGCCTGACCGCCACCGTGGCCGGCCTGTCCGACAGCGACGACCTGGCGGACCTGACCGGCGTGGCGATGACGAACGTCTCCGGCACGCTGGACGATCCGTCCGGGACGACGACCTTCTCCGGCGTGGTGCACGTGACCGGCGGGTTGACCGTACCCGACGGGCACACGTTGCGGGTCGAGCCGGGCGCCCTGGTGCTGATCGACGGCGTGGCCTCGGGCACCGGAGGGACGGTGTTGACCGTCGAGGGCGATGTGCAGGCGGTCGGCACGGAGGATTCGCCGATCACCTTCACGGCCGCCAACGCCGGGGAGAACTGGGGGATGGTGCTGTTTTCCGGCGCCGAGCCCTCGACGTTCGCGTATGCGAGCCTGACCCGCGCCGGGCACAGCCCGGGTGTCGGGCACTCGGGCACGGGCCCCACGATCCGCGCATCCGGCGGGACGCTCGTGCTGGACCACGTCAACCTCACCGACGAGGCGGGCAAGGCCATGCACGCCACCGGCGGGATCGACCTGACCTTCCGGGACGTGGTGATGGCCCGGTCGGTGATGGGCCCGGAGGTGACGCCCTCGTCGCTGCTGGTGGAGGATACGTGGATCGTCGACATGCACTACCATGACGACGCCGACGGCATCTACGTGCACGGCGCGGCGCCGGGCCGGGCGATGATGACCGGCGGGGTCGTCGCGTTCGTCGACGACGACGGCATCGACACGCTCCAGGCGGACCTGACCATCGAGGACTACATCGTTCGCGATGCCTTCGACAAGGGCGTCAGCGTCTACGACGACGAGGTCACCGTCCGGTGGTCCCTGATCGTCGACAACGCCACCGACAGCGAGGACAACACGTCCTCGTCCATTTCCGCCAAGGCCTACGCGAACCACTCCGTGACGGTGAACCTCGACCACGTGACCGTCCGCGGCGTCCGCCAGGCCGGTACGACGGACGTCGGCATCGAGGCACGGTGGAAGTTCGGCGACGCCACGCCCGTGACGATCACCTACAACGTCTCCAACTGCATCATCGACGCGACCCGATCGGTGAAGAACGATTACGCCGACGATCCCGCCTCGACGCTTGCCTTCAACATCGACTACAGCAATCTCTACGGCACGGGCTTCGCCGGCGGGGTGGGCAACCTCAACGCCGACCCGCAGTTCGTCGATCCCGACGCGGGCGATTTCCGCCTCGCCGCCGGCTCGCCCAGCATCGATGCCGGCGACCCGACCTTCACCCTCGACCAGGACGGTACGATCACCGACCAGGGCCGCTTCACCAACAACGCTTCCGGCAGCGGCGAGGTGCCCGTCGGCGCCCTCGATGCCGACACCGTCTGGGGACCCGACGACGGACAGTTCCGCGTCGAAGGCGAGCTGACCGTGCCCGAGGGCGTCACCCTCACCATCCTGCCGGGGACGACGGTCTTCTTCGACACGCACGCCCGGCTGATCGTGGGCGGCACGCTGGATGCCCGGGGCACGGCCGAGGCGCCCATCCGGCTGACGCGCACGCCGGGGGTGGGATCGTGGGACGGCATCCACTTCGTCGACAGCGCCGGCGGCAACGTGATCCGCCACGCCATCATCGAGCACGCCCGACCGTGGGAGCCCCCCGCCGAGCCGGAGGGGGCGATCTCGCTGTCGGCATCCTCGCTGACGCTCGAGGACAGCCTGCTGGATCACATCGACCTCTGGCGGATCGTTGCGGAGGACTCGTCGCTGACGGTCCGGGGCTGCACGTTCGCGGACCTTGCCCCCCCCGGCCAGGGCCCCACGACGGACAACCGCAGCGAGCACATCAAGGCCCGCGGAATCGCCGTCGGGGGCGCGTTCCTGATCGAGGGCAACACGTTCGGTCGGACGCCAGGACATAACGACGCGATCGACTACGACGGCCCCGCTCGTCCCGGGCCTGTAGCGCGGATCGTGGGCAACACGTTCCTCGGCGGGGGGGACGACGCGCTGGACCTCGAGGGCGGCGCGCACGTCGAGGGCAACGCGTTCCTGCACTATGCCAAGGACGCCTGGAACAGCGACCCGGGCGAGTCGAACGTCCTCTCGGCGGGGGGGGGCTACGACTACGTGCTCGTCCGCAACGGCTTCGCCGGGTGCGATCACGCCGTACTGGTCAAGGAAGGCGCCTTCCTGACCTTCGCGGGAAACACGGTGTTCCAGTGCGCCGGCGCGGCGGTGTACTTCGACCTGCCCGGACAGACGTCCGGGCCCGGCGAGGGCGCCACCGTGGTCGACAGCATCTTCGCCGAGACCCCGGACGTGTTCGCCGAAATCCTGCCCGGGACGGTCCTGTCGCTGGACTATTCCCTCGTCCCCGAGGCCCTGCTGGGCTGGGGCACGGGGAACGTCGCCGGCGACGCGCGCCTGGCCGACCCCGCCGGCGGGGACTTCGCGCTGCGGCCCGGTTCGGCGGGCGAGGCGGCGGGGCAATTCGGTGCCGACCTCGGATGCGCCGTCCCCGGCGGGGCACACGTCTCCGCCGGGCCGCATGACCTGACCTGGCGGGACGCGCCGGCCTTCCAGGCGGGCGGCAACGCGGTCGAGGCGGTTCGCTGGCGGCTGGACGGCGGGGCGTGGAGTGCCGACCTGTCCCCCGGCTCGACCATCGCCCTGACCGACTTGGCCGACGGCACGCATATGCTGGAAGTTATCGCCAGGGATTCCGCGGGCGTCTGGCAGACCGAGGCCGACGCGACCGTCCGGCAATGGACGCAGGACGGCGCCCTGGCCCGCGTGCTGATCCACGAGGTGCTGGCCCTGAACGCCTCCGCCGTCGAACACGACGGCCTGTTCCCGGACGTGATCGAGTTGCTGAACGACTCGGCCGCTGCGGTCGATCTCGGCGGAATGTCGATCACGGACGATCCGGAGGAGCCCGGCAAGCATGTCTTCGCGGCCGGCACCACCATCCCGGCGGGGGGGCTGCTGTGCGTCTACGCCGCCGATCCGCCCGCGGCGGGCGCGACGGGGGTGTACGTCGGCTTCCAGCTTGACGGCGACGGCGAGGGCGTCTGGCTGTACGACGCCGCCGGCGAACTGGTGGACGCCGTCGAGTTCGGCACGCAGGTTCCCGACCTGTCCATCGGGCGCGTCGGCCGGGACAGGCACTGGGCCCTCACCGTGCCGACGCCGGCATCCGACAACCTCCCCCAGCCGGTGGCCGACCCCGAGGGCGTGGTCATCAACGAGTGGTTCGCCAACGGCGACATCGTTCTCCGCGACGATTTCATCGAGCTGTACAACCCCGACGCCCTGCCGGTCGACCTCGCCGGGCTGTACCTGACCGACAACCCCGCCAACCAGAAGACGAAGCACCGGCTCGGGCCGCTGAGCTTCATTGCCGGCGAGGGGTTCCGGGCGCTGCGGGCGGACGACAGCGGCCGCTCCGGCCACGTGGACTTCCGCCTGCGGGCGAACATGGAGATTCTCGGCCTGTTCGACGGGGACCTGGCCCCCATGGACCGCATCTACTACGTCCCGCAGACGACCGACGTCTCCCAGGGCCGCTGGCCCGACGGCGGGGACGCGGTGCAGTTCTTCTCCCTGCCCACGCCGGGGGTGGGCAACATCACGCGCGGCACGGCCTCGAACGTTGAGCAGACGCTCGTCGCCGGCGACGCGGCAAAGGATGTGCTGGTCCCCACGGGGGACATCGGCACGGGCTGGCGGAGCGAGCTGATCTACGACACCGCCGGCTGGACGCCGCTGAGCGGCTCGCCGGGCGGCGTCGGCTTCGACGAGAACACCGGGTACCTGCCCCACATCGGCCTGAACACCGGCTCGCAGATGAACCAGGACCTCGGCGCGCCCGCCGACCGGAACACCTGCTACGTGCGGGTCCCGTTCCCGTTCTCCGGCGACCCGGGCGACGTGGACGCCCTGACGCTTTCGGTCCAGTACGACGACGGCTTCCTGGCGTATCTCAACGGCACGCTGATCGCCTCGGACAACGCCCCGGCCTCGCCGGCGTGGGACTCCACCGCCGCGTCGGACCACTCCGACAGCGAGGCCGTCACCTTCGTGCCCTTCGACGTCACCGCCTATGCCGATCTGCTCGTCACGGGCGAGAACCTCCTGGCCGTTCACGCCATGGACGGCCCCGACACCAGCAGCGACTTCCTCTTCAACGCCGAGCTGACCGCCATGGCGACGACGTGGAACGGTTCGCCGTTCGCGGGCCTGTTGGACCTGCACGCGGCCCTGCGGGTCACGGAGCTGATGTACAACCCCGACGGCTCGGACGACAAGGAGTTCATCGAGCTGTGCAACACGGGCGAGAGCCTGCTCGACCTGTCCGGGGTGCGGCTGGACGACGGCATCGAGTTCGTCATCCCGGAGGGCACGACGCTGGGAGCCGGGGAATACCTCGTGGTCGCCCGCGACGTGGAGGCGTTCGAGGACTGGTACGGCCCCGGCCTGCCGGTGGTGGGTGGGTACGATCCGGCGGGGCTGTCCAACAGCGGCGAGGGCGTCGTGCTGCGGATGCCCGCGCCGCACGACGCGGCGATCCTGCGGTTCGACTTCGACGACGATTGGTACATCTCGACCGACGGCGAGGGCCCGTCCCTGACGATCGTCGACCCCGCGGGCCGGCGGGCGTGGTGGGACGACGGAGACCGGTGGAGCCCCTCCAGCGTTTCCGGCGGCTCGCCGGGGGCCGGCGACCCCGACGCCCAATACCCCCTCGGCGCGGTCGTGGTCAACGAGGTGCTCGCCCACTCCGACGACCCCGTTCGCGAGGATTGGATCGAACTGCACAACACCACCGCCGCCGACATCGACGTCGGCGGGTGGTTCCTCAGCGACGACCCCGCCCAGCCGCTGAAGTACACCATCGCCGAGGGCACGATCCTCCCGGCCGGGGGGTTCCTGACCTTCACAGAGGCCGACAACTTCGGCCCCGACACGGGCGATCCCGGCTCGGCCGAGGCGTTCGCCCTCAGCGAACACGGCGACGAGGTGGTCCTGACCTCCGCCGACGTGACCGGCCTGCCGAGCACCTACAAGACGTTCGCGCAGTTCGGCGCGACGGCCAACGGGGTGACGGTGGGGCGGCATGTCTCCAGCAACGGCGGCGTGGACTTCACCGCCCTCTCGACCGAGACGTACGCCGCGGCCAACAGCGCCCCCCTTGTCGGGCCGGTGGTTCTCGACGAGGTCATGTACCACCCCGCCGACGGCGAACTGGAGTACGTCATCCTCCGCAACGTCGGCGACGCGGACATGCCGCTCTACGACCCCGCCAACCCCGCCAATACATGGCGACTGAGCGAGGGTCTGCTGTTCGACTTCCCCGAAGGCGTAGTCCTTCCGGGCGGCGGGAGCCTGCTGGTGGTCGGCGTGGACCCGGCCGTCTACCGGGCGCAGTACGCCGTCCCCGACGCCGTGGCGGTCTTCGGGCCGTGGGAGGGTGCGCTGAGCAACGCCGGCGAGGAGCTTACCCTTGCCCGACCGGGAACGCCCGAGACCGACCCCGTGCCCTTCGTGCCCTACATCGACGCCGACGCCGTACGCTACGGCGACGATGCGCCCTGGCCGGCCGAACCGGACGGCAGCGGGCCCGCTCTCGGCAGAGCGGCGTTGACCGGCTACGGCAGCGACCCGGCCACGTGGTCTGCGATTCCCCGACCGGCAATGGTCGACGAGAGCTTCGCCCGCGCCGGCGGGGACGCATGCATGCCGGAAATCACGTTGCGCTTCGCCGCCGCCGTCCACGTCAGCGCCGACGGTGCGGCGCTGCTGGACGAGGCCGGACAGCCGGTGGCCGCAGGGCTCACCGTCGCGGGCGACGGCACCGACGCGCTGACCGTCACCTTCGCCGCGCCGTTGGCCTACGGCGGGCCCTACACGCTGCGGTTCGCCGAGGGGGCCGTTGCCGACCGCGCAGGGCGCACGCCGCCAACATGGACCGGCGACGTGACCTTCGCCGCCGCCGTCCCCGGCGACGTGGACTTCGACGGCAAGGTCACCGGGCGGGACTACCTGGCCGTCAAACGAAGCTTCGGCCGGGCGGTTACCGAATGGTCGCCGGCGGACCTGGACCGCAGCGGCACGGTGGACCGCGACGATCTTGCGGTACTGCGTGCGAACCTCGGCGCCGAGTATGTACCCCCGCCGGCACCGACGACGGCCGAGACGGACGCCCAGGCTGCACCCCTGGCGACCGCTCCGACCGCGACGGCGTCGGCCGAGCCGATGCCGACCGGCGAGGTTCGCGACACGCCCGCGCTACCGGCTGATGACGCCCCGGCCGACGCGGTTGCCGAACTGCCCCCCCCGGCCTCCCCGACCGCGGAAGAGCCCCTCGGCGCCACCGGAGACAGCGTCCCGGGCGGGACGATCGAGGCCGAGCCCTCCGCCCGGCCGCTTGCGGAGTCCGACGGTGAGGAGACTGCTGACTCGGCGGAGTTGACTGACGTGGCGGACGCGCTGGCCGGGCCGGCCCTGGATGCCTTCGCCGCCTGATCGGGCGCCTTTGTCCAGTGCAGGCGACCACTTGCGGCATTGTGAAGATCCCGTTAGACTGGTCTCTATGTTGCCTCCGGGCCCGAAGCCACCCCTTCTCACCCTTGGCGAAGGCGGCCGAGGGGGTTGTGTCGGCCGCTCGGGCGGGCGTGACGTATGGAGGGCAGTATGCCTGACAGTTTCCGCTGCGAGGGGACGGTCCCGCCGAGGTTTGAGAACCTCGAGCCCCGATTGCTGCTGTCAGCCACACCGGTGATCAGCGAGTTCCTCGCCGTCAACAAGGCCGAGACCGGCCTGCGCGACGGGTGGGGCGAACTGGAGGACTGGCTGGAGGTCCACAACCGCGACAGCTCGCCGCTGGACCTCACCGGCTGGTCGCTACAGAACGACGACGAAGTCTGGCCCTTCCCGGCCGGAACGGAAATCCCCGGCGGCGGATACCTGGTGCTGTTCGCCTCGGGGCAGGACGGCCCGGGCGTGGTGGACCCGGCGGGCTATCTGCACACGACCTTCAAGCTGTCCAGCGACGGGGAGTACCTGGCGCTGCTGGACGCCGCGGACGCCGTCGTCCATGACTACGACGAGTATCCCGAGCAGGAGCCGGATATCTCCTACGGCCTTGCTCAGCAACTGGACGCGACGGTCTTCGTCGGCGAGGGCGACACGGTGAGCTGGCAGGTCCCTGCCGACGGCTCGGACGAGCTGGACTGGACGACGGCGGGGTACGTCGAGGACGGCTCCTGGTCGGCCGGGCCGACGGGGCTTGGGTTCACCGCCGTCGTGGACGGCCTGGAGGTCTGGACCTACAAGACCTCCCTGACGGTGTCGGACCTGTCGATCGCTCGGGAAGTGATCGCCACACCGGCACACTGGACGTGGACGCAGGGGGAGACCTTGCCCGTGTTCAACTGCCTGAGCACCAACAGCGGGGGGCACTTCGGCGAGGACCTGGCATATCCGGGCCTGACCATCGGCACGGACGACGACAACTTCGTTGTCCGCGCCACGGCCACGGTGACCATCCCGACCGCCGGCGAGTGGACGTTCGGCGTCAACAGCGACGACGGCTTCGGCCTGACCGTCGGTCCTCACTCGATGGAGTATCCGGACACGCGCGGGGCGGCCGACACGCTGGGCACCTTCACCTTCGCCGCCGCGGGCACGTACCCGCTGGAACTGGTGACGTTCGAGGGGCATGGCGGGGCATCGGCCGAGCTGTTCGCCGCCTCGGGCAGCTACAGCAGCTTCAACAGCTCGGACTTCCGGCTGGTCGGCGACGTCGCCGGCGGGGGGCTCGAGGTCCGTTCGGCCCCGGTGACCGGGGGTGGAGGGGGCGAGGTCGCCTCCTTGATCCGCACCGACCTCCGCGACGAGATGGTCGACCAGAACGCGTCGGCCTACGTCCGCGCGACCTTCGACATACCCGACCCCACCACGCTGACCGACCTGACCCTCCGGATGCGCTACGGCGATGGCTTCGTCGCGTACCTCAACGGCACGAAGGTCGCCGAGCGCAACGCACCGGCCGCGCCGGCTCACGACGCGGCCGCCACGGCCACGCGAACGCCGGCGGAGATGATCGCCGTCGAGGCGATCGACGTGGGCCCGGGCACCTGGCCCGGCGTGCTGAACAGCGGGACGAACGTGCTGGCGATCCAGGCGTTGAACGACGCGGTCACCGACGACGAGTTCCTCGTCCTGCCCGAGCTCGGCCAGTACCTCTACACGGACGTCGGGGAGCACTTCTTCGCCACGGCCAGCCCGGGCGAGGCCAACGGCGAAGACTTCTGGATTCGCGTGGAGGACACGACGTTCAGCGTGGACCGCGGCTTCTACGACGAGCCGTTCTCCGTGGAGGTGGAGACCGACACCGACGACGCGGTGATCTACTACACCACCGACGGCACGGACCCGTCGCCGACCAACGGGGCCGTCTACGACGAGCCGGTCTACGTCGACAGGACGACGGTCCTCCGCGTGCGGGCGTACAAGGACGGCTTCGAACCGACCAACATCGACACGCAGACCTACCTGTTTCTCGCCGACGTGATCGGCCAGGCCGCCGACGGTTCGGCACCGCAGGGCTGGCCCGCGTCGTGGGGGTCCAACATCGTCGATTACGGCATGGACCCGGACGTCGTCGAGGACCCCGACTACGCCGGGCGGATCGTCGACGACCTCCAGGCCATTCCGTCGGTCTCGCTGGTGACGGACCTAGACAACCTGTTCGATCCCTCGACGGGCATCTACGCCAATCCCGGCAGACGGGGGCGAGCGTGGGAGCGGCCGGTATCCGTCGAGATGCTCTATCCCGGCGGCGCCGAGGGCCCGGGCTTCCCCGACGGCGGGGACGACGGCTTCCAGGTCGAGGCGGGGCTGCGCATCCGCGGCGGCTTCAGCCGCAGCACGAACAACCCCAAGCACGCCTTCCGGCTGTTCTTCCGCACGGACTACGGCGCCGCGAAGCTGCACTACGACCTGTTCGGTGACGAGGGCGCCGACGAGTTCGACGCGGTGGACCTCCGCACCGCCCAGAACTATTCGTGGAGCTTTCAGGGCAACGCCGACAACACGTTCCTGCGCGACGCCTTCGCTCGCGACGCCCAGCGGGAGATGGGCCAGCCCTACACCCGCAGTCGCTACTACCACCTGTATGTCAACGGCATGTACTGGGGGCTCTACCAGACCCAGGAGCGGGCGGAGGCGGGTTACGCCGAGAGCTACTTCGGCGGCGACAAGGCCGATTACGACGTCGTCAAGTCCACCGGCAGCAGCGGGGGGTACCAGATCGAGGCCACCGACGGCACGATGGACGCGTACTACCGGCTCTGGGAGGCCGCCACCGCGGGCTTCGCCGCCGACGCCGCCTACTACGCCGCCAGGGGCCTGGACCCCCAAGGCCTGCCGGACCCCGCCGGCGAATGCCTGCTGGACGTGGACAACCTGATCGACTACATGCTGGGCATCTACTACGGCGGCGACCGCGACGCGCCGATCTCGAACTTCCTCGGCAACAACAAGGTCAACAACTTCTTCGCCATCCTCAATCGCGAGAACCCCAGCGGCTTCAAGTTCTTCCGCCACGACGGCGAGCACACGCTGGACAAGGGCATGTTCGACCGCACCGGGCCGTACGACGCCTCCACCGGGCACCCGAACATGGAGCTGTTCGACTACTTCAATCCCCAGTGGCTCCACCAGCGGCTGACCGCCAACGCCGAATACCGCATGCGGTTCGCCGACCGGGTGAACCTGCACCTCGCCGGCGACGGGATCCTCACCGACGCCAACGCCGCCGCGCTGATGATGGGCCGGGCCGAGCAGATCGATGCCGCCATCGTCGGCGAGTCCGCACGCTGGGGCGATGCCAAACGCACCACGCCGCACACTCGCGAAACGTGGCTGGGGGCGCGGGATGAGGTGGTCAGCTTCCTCAGCGGCCGGGCCGATGACCTCATCCAGCAGTTCCGCAACCAGGGCTGGTACCCGACCATCGACGCGCCGCGCCTGCTGGTGGACGGCCAGCCGATCTTCGGCGGGGCGGTGCCTGTCGGCAGCGCGCTGACGCTGGCGGACCCCAACGCCTCGGGCTCCGGCGAACTGTACTACACGCTGGACGGCTCGGACCCCCGCGACGGAGGGACGCTGTATGCCGGAGAGACGATCGCCATCGACCAGGCCCTGCACGTCCGCGCCCGCGTGCTCGACGGAGGCCAGTGGAGCGCGCTGACCGAGGCGACCTACTATGTGCAGCTCGCCCCGTCGATCCGCATCACGGAGCTGATGTACCACCCGGCCGATCCGACGCCCGACGAGCAGGCCGCCGGGTTCGACGACGCCGACGACTTCGAGTACGTGGAGATCGCCAACATCGGCGACCGGACGCTGCCGCTGGAGGGCCTGCGGTTCGTCGACGGCATTCGGTACACGTTCGCGGACGTGGACATCGCTCCCGGCGAATACGTCGTGCTGGCCAAGGACCCGGCCGCCTTCCAGCTCCGCTGGCCGGGCTACGCGGGCACGCTGCTGGGGCCCTACGACGGCTCGTTGAGCAACGGCGGGGAGGAGATCGACCTGCTGGCACCGGTCGGCGGGGAGATCCACGACTTCGACTACAAGGACGGCTGGTACGAGCACACCGACGGGGACGGCTTCTCGCTGACCATCCGTGACCCGCTCGGTATCGGCGAGCTGTGGGACGACAAGGACGGCTGGCGTGCCTCCGCCGCCCCGGGCGGCTCGCCGGGGGGCGCCGACACGCTGCTCAACCCCGGCTCGGTCATCATCACCGAGGTGCTGGCCCACACCGACGCCCCGCTGGTCGACGCGATCGAGCTGACCAACGTCACCGCGGCGACGATCGACATCGGCGGCTGGTTCCTCAGCGACGAGCGGCGGGACGACGTCACCGGCCTGGAGACGGCCCTGACGAAGTACCAACTGCCCTCGCCGCTGGAGATCGCCCCCGGCGCGTCGCTGGCCGTCTACGCCGATACCCACTTCGGCGGGGCGTTTCTGCTCAGCGAGCTCGGCGACGACGTCTACCTGTCCTCCAACGCCGCCGGCGCCGCCGGGGGGTACCGCGAGCACGTGGACTTCGCCGCCTCGCCCACCAACCTCTCCTTCGGCCTGCACGCCGCGTCCGACGGCGGAGAGGACTTCACGCTCCTGGCATCGCCGACGCTGGGCGCCCCCAACGCCGGGCCGTACGTCGGCGACCTCGTGGTCAACGAGCTCCAGTACCACCCCGGCGATCCGACGGCCGACGAGCAGGCCGCCGGCGTGACCGACGCCGATCAGTTCGAGTTCATCGAGCTGCTGAACCGCTCCGCGGCCGACCTGGACCTTCGCGACTACTTTGTCGGTGACGCGGTGGGCTACACCTTCGGCTGGCTCGGCGTCGACGACGCCGGCGACGACGTCTGGACGCTCGAATCCGGCGCGACGGCCACCTGGCAGCTCGATCTCGACCCCGGCCTGCGATCCTACGACGTCTACGCACGCTGGGACCTGCTGAACCCCTACGGCGCGACGCGAGAGCTCGACGGCCGGGCGGCGTATGCGGTTGCACACAACGGCGGCACGGCCGAGGTCGTGCTCGACCAGGAGCCCGACGATCCCTCCACCTGGCCGTACGAGATCGACGCCGACGGCGTGGTCTGGGCCCACCTGGGCACGTGGGATTTCAACGGCTCCGGGCAGGTCACTCTCACACGGGGCACGAACAACCCCCGCAACTGGACGCTTGCCGACGCGGTCAAGTTCGTCGGCACCGGCGGGACGTTCATGGACGAGACGCCCGAGGTCGACTCGTGGGCGACGGCCAACGCCTCGCCGATCCTCCCGGCCGGCGAGCGAGCGGTCGTCGTGCGGGATTACGCGGCCTTCTCGGTCCGTCACGGCCCGGCCGGGCCGGGCATGAACGTGGTCGGGCAGTACAGCGGCGCCCTGGACAACGGCGGGGAGGAGCTGAAGGTCTTCCGCGCCGGCCAGCCGGAGCCCGATACCGGATTCATCCCGTGGATCCGCGAGGAGTTCATCGACTACAACGACGAATCCCCGTGGCCGGCCGAGCCGGACGGCCGGGGGCCGGCGATGATCCGCACCGACCCCGCCGGCTACGGCAACGATCCGGCCAACTGGGCGGGCAGCGCCCTGCGTGGCTCGCCGGGGCAGCCCAACGTGCCCATCGACACCACCCCCCCGGCCGTGCCGACGGGCCTGGCCGCCGCCGTCGGTCTGTCGCCGACCACGCACATCGAGCTCACCTGGTCGCCCTCGCCCGAGCCGGACAGCTACGTCAGCCACTACGTCATTACGCGGGACGGCGAGGAGATCGCCACCACGGCGGACACGTCGCTGATCGACGACGACGTCCAGCCGGTGGTGGCCTACACCTACCGGGTGCGGGCGATCAACCGCGACGGCTACGCCTCGGCCGTCTCCGACCCGCTGACCGCCTCGGTGCCCGGCGTGGCCGGCTACAGCGCGCCCGACAGCACGACGATCGCCATCGTCTTCAGCGAACCCCTGGATGCCCTCTCGGCCGAGGACGTCGCCAACTACGCCCTCGACGTCGGCTCGATTTCCGCCGCCGCGCTCGACCAGGACGGTGTGACCGTATCCCTGACCGTCAGCGAGATGCAGGAAGACAGCACCTACGTGGTGACGGTCGATTCCATCGCGACCGTCAGCGGCCGGGCCATGCCTCCCGGGCAGCAGGTCGTGGTGGAGTACTGGCCCTACGCGGCCGGGTCGATCCTGCGGGAGTGGTGGACGGGGATCGGCGGCAACGGCCTGGACAATCTCACCGGCGACCCGGACTACCCCGACAACCCCGACGGCCGTGAGTTCGTCACCTCGTTCGAAGGCCCGACGGGTTGGGCGGACGCGTACGGCACACGGATGCGGGGGTATGTCCATCCGCCTGTCAGCGGCTGGTACACCTTCTGGATCGCCAGCGACGACAACAGCCGGCTGCTGCTGTCGGCGGACTCCGAGCCCGCCAACGCCGTGCAGATCGCCCAGGTCTCCGCATGGACGAGCTCGCGGCAGTGGGACAAGTACCCCTCGCAACAGTCCGATCCGGTCTACCTCGCCGCCGGGCAGCGGTACTACATCGAGGCCCTTCAGAAGGAAGGCGGCGGGGGGGACAACCTCGCCGTCGCATGGCAGCGAGACGGCGGCGAGTTCCAGGGACCCATTCCCGGCGACCTGCTCTCCCCGTTCGAAGTGACCACAGGGGACACCACCCCGCCGACCGCGCCGGGCAGCGTGGCCGCCGCGGCCGTCAGCTCGTCCCGGATCGACCTGACCTGGGACGCCGCCGAGGACGCCGAGAGCGGCGTGGCGCACTACGTGATCACCCGCGACGGGCAGGGGATCGGCACGGCCTCGGGCACGAGCTTCAGCGACACCGGCGTGGTCGAGGACGGGTCCTACAGCTACGCCGTCGCGGCCGTCAACGGCGAGGGCATGATCGGGCCGGCGTCCGCCGCGACCCCGACGGGCATCAGCCCGCGGCTCAGCCTGGTCTCCGCCGCCGCGCTGGCCGCCACCGAGGTCCGGCTGACTTTCGGCAAGGCGATCACGGAGGCTTCCGCGGAGGTCGCCGGCAGCTACACCGTCACCGACGCACTCCAGCAGACGCTCGCGGTGGCCTCCGCCGAGTGGAACGCCGCCGAGCCCCATCGAGCCGTGCTGACGCTGGCCGAACCGATGACGACGGGCGAAGCCTACACCGTTGCCGCGACCGATATCGCCGCCGCGGACGGCTCGGCCATCGAGGCCGGGGCAGAGGCGGCGCTTCTCTACACGGACATCGATCCGGATCTCCTGGCGTGGTGGACGTTCGACGGCGACAACCCATCGGCCGCCACGGACTACTCCGGCAACGGGCGGGACCTGGCCGTCAGCGGTGCCACGTGGACCGCCGCCGGCCGCGACGGCGGGGCGTACGTCTTCGACGGCGTCGACGACGTGCTCACCGACGACAACGCCGAGGGCTACCTGGCGGGACTGTCGGCCTTTACCTTCGCCGCGTGGATCAAGGCCGACACGACGGGCACGGACGCCGGCATCTTCTACCTGCGCGAGCCCGACGGCAACGACCGCTCGGGCCTGCGCTACGACGCGGAGTTGTATCAACAGGGCGGGGCGCCGAACGGCCTCAAGGGCGGCCTGACCGCCATGGGCTCCCAGACGTGGGAGAGCCCCCCGGGCCTCCAGACCACCGACTGGCAGCACGTGGCCATGACCTGGCAGGCCGGCGAGGACCTGACCGTCTACGTCGACGCCGTGCCGGTGGCCGGCTGGCGGAGCGCCGCCGTGGGCGGGCAGCTCGCCGCCGTGGAGAAGCTGCTCGTCGGACGCGGGGCAAAGGACACCGCGTCCGGTTGGGCCGGCCTGATCGACGACGTCCGCATCTACGCACGGTCACTCGGCGAGGCCGAGGTGGTCGAGCTTGCCGACGCCGCGCCCGTCGCCTCGGCCGACAGCTACGTCGCCGACACCGACACCACACTGGTGGTCTCCGCCGGCGAGGGCGTGCTGGCCAACGACTTCGACCCCGCGCCCGGCCCGGCGGCACTGTCGGCCACGCTGGTCGACGACGCCGCGCACGGCGACCTCGACCTGGCGACCGACGGCTCGTTCACCTACACCCCCGGTGCCGGCTTCGCGGGGATCGACGTCTTCCGCTATCGCGCCGGCGACTCGCTGGATGACTCCGACCCCGCCACCGTCACCATCGAGGTCCGCGAGGCCATGGAGATCACCTCGGCCTCCGCACAGGACGCCGAGCACGTGCTCGTTGCCTTCACGCGCACCCTCGATCCCGCCTCCGCCGAGACGGCCGCCAACTACGCCCTCGACGGCGGCCCGGCCGTTGTCGCCGCGGCCCTCCAGGCGGACCAGAGATCCGTGCTGCTGACGCTCGACGCGGCGATGACGATCGGCGAGCATTACGTGCTTACCGTCAACGACGTATCCGATTCCGGCGGCGAGCCGATCGCCCCTGACAGCCAGGCGGGATTCCTCTACTCCGCGTGGCAGAATGGCGACGTCGGCTCGGTCGGCGTGCCCGGCAGCGCCGTCGAGAGCGACGGGACGTGGACGGTCGAAGCCGCCGGCAGCGACATCTGGGGCGCCGCCGACGAGTTCCATTTCGTCTACCAGCCCTGGGACGGCGACGCCGTGCTCACCGCGCGCGTGGTCAGCGTCGAGCACGTGCACGAATGGTCCAAGGCCGGCGTCATGGTCCGCGATTCCCTCGATGCCGATTCCGCCCATGCCCTCTCGTGCGTCACCCCCGGCAACGGGGTGGCCTTCCAGTACCGCGAGGAGGCCGGCGGCGGCAGCGAGACCGTCGCCGGCGGCTCCGGCGTGGCGCCGCAGTGGGTCCGCATCGTTCGCCAGGGCGATGAGCTGACCGGCTACCGCTCCGCCGACGGGGCCGCCTGGACCGCCGTCGCCACGCACACCGTGCCCATGGACGGGACCGTCTACGTCGGCCTGGCCGTCACCGCACACGACGACGAGCTCTGCACTGCCGTCTTCGACAACGTCCATCTCGCTCCCCTGGACACCACCGCGCCGACCCCGGCCATCCTGCCGGTCGCCCCCGATCCGCGCAACCTCGCGGTCGAGGAGGTGATCGTCTCGTTCGACGAGCCCGTCGTCGGGCTGGACCTCGCCGACCTGAGCCTGACGCGCGACGGCGGGGCGAATCTGCTGACCGGCCGGGAGAACCTCGCCAGCGACGACGGGCGCGTCTGGACGCTGGGCGACCTGGGGCCGTTGACCACCGCCTGGCAGCAGGGGTTCGTCGCCTTCAACGACCACGTCGCCGGAGACGGCACGCATGCCGACGCCACGCGATACTCCGGCTATGGCGGCAACGCGGCGGGGACGCTGAAGGACATCGCTACCGGCGGGACCGTGGCGGCCACGCTGACCATCGACGCGACGGGCGGCATCCATTACGCCGGCAGCCAGGGCTATCCCGCTGCCGGAACGGACGCCCACGATGCCTTCGACGGATTCGTGGACCTCGGCTCGGGGACGGGGGCGAGCATCGAGCTGCGGGCGTCGTCGAACCAGCACTACCGCTACACCTTCGGCGGGCTGGATGCCGGCGACGGGGCGGTCTACAACTTCACCGGCACGGCCATACGCGGGAACGACGATTACACCAACCGATGGACGCGCATCCGGCTGGAGGGGGCCGAGTCGGCCTTCGCCGCTCACAGCGACGGGGACATCGACGGCGACGGGGACCGCGATGCCATCCTCATCCTGGACGCCGAGGGCGCCGGTACGGAGATCGCCCTGTGGACCGGCGACAACAGCCGGGCCAACCAGGGCTTCGTCGCCGCGTGGACGCACATCGACCCCGGGGCGGATGGAGAGTTCAGCGTCTACTGCGAGCAGTACACCGGACCCGTGCCCACGACGATCGACCCCGGCGGCCAGGCCGACGGCACCAAGGGCTACGGGATCAGCGGCATCCGCCTGGAGGAGTTCCTCAACGCCGGCGCCGCCGAGGGCAGCTACCAGCTCAGCCTCCACGCCGGCGGCTCGGGCATCGCCGACGTCGCGGGCAACCCCCTCGCCGTCGGCGCGGCCGAGCAATGGGTCATCGACACCACGCCGCCGGCGGTCGCCGTCGATGCCCTCGACGCCGAGACGCACGTGCCCACCGTCACGGGCACGATCGACGACCCCGCCGCGGTCGTTGCAGTGGAAGTCGACGGTGTGGACTACCAGGCGACGAACGACGGCGGGACCTGGTCGGCCGCCGTCGGACCGCTGGCGGACGGGACGTATGACGTGACCGTCGAGGCCGTCGATCCCGCGGGCAACGTCGCCGCCGACGCCACAGCCGACGAACTGACCGTCGACGCCGCGCCGGAGGTTGTCGCGTTCGAACGCGGCAGCGGCGATGGCAACATGGCCGTGCTGACGTCCCTGGCCATGGCGTTCTCGCGGAATGTGTCGGCCAGCCTGGACACCGCCGACCTCTCGCTTGTCAACGACACGACCGGCATGGCCGTGGACCTCGCCGGCGCGACGCTGGACTACGAACCCGCCACCGACACCGCCACCTGGGACCTCCTCGGCGTGGACGTCGAGCCGGGACACCATACGCTGACTCTCGCCGCCGCCGGCGTGACGGCCCTGAACGGCAAACATCTCGGCGGGGGGGGGGACTACGTTCGCCAGCTCGTCGTGATCGTCCCCGGCGACGCCGACGGGGACGGCATCGTCGGCAGGGGGGACCTCGCCGTCCTGCGGGCCAACCTCGGCCAGGCCGGCGGATGGGACCGCGGGGACTTCGACGGCGACGGTCGGATTACCGGCCGCGACTACCTCCGCCTGAAGCGTTCCTACGGCGTTGACCTGACGCCTCCGCCCGCACCGCCGGCGCCGGCCGAGGCGACGCAGCCGGTCTCGACGGCCCAGCCGGTCTCGACGGCCACCGAACCGACCCTCGCGACAGTCGCGGCTACGAGCGGGACGGACTCGAAGCAGCCGTCCGGCGCCGACGCACTCGCCGCTTCCGAGCCGGCCTCCATGGGCCCATTCGTTGCGGCCGTCGAGCCCGTCGCCGCGCCGCTGGCCGTCAGGCCGCCCACCCCGACGCCGCCGGCGCCCGTCGCCTCGGGACGGCTCGTTGATGCCTCCGGCCACGCCCGTTGGGACGCCCTGGCCCCGGCGGCCGCGCAAGCTCCCGACCCGACCCGACCCGAACTCGGCGAGAGCCTCCAAGACGCCCTGACGGCCGATCCCCTCGCTGTCCTTCCATCGAGCTGAAGGCCCCCCGCGCCGACATTCCCGCCCGCACCGCTTGACCCCCGGCCCGTTCCGGCGTTCAATAAGGTAACCGAACGCCGGTAGCTCAGCAGGATAGAGCGGCGGTTTCGCTCCGGGACGCCAAGGCGTCCCTCCGCGGACCTCCTCCTGCCCGGGCCGCCGGTGGGCATGGTTCTGCGAACGCGACGATACGCCGGTAGCTCAGCAGGATAGAGCGGCGGTTTCCTAAACCGCAGGTCGTGGGTTCGAATCCCGCCCGGCGTAGTGCTGCGAGGCTGGTGTGGCTGATCGGGGGGCCGCCGCTCAGCCCGTTCGGCCTTCGGCCGCCCGGGAGCGGCGGTTGCCCTTCGGGGCGCCTCCGGCGTCCTGAACCGCAGGTCGTGGGTTCGAATCCCGCCCGGCGGATGCCGCACGGTGTGCGGGCTGGCACGGGCGGTTTCCGAAGCCAATCACGGCGTTCTTGCCAAGGCGGCCGGGACAGCCAACCGGCGGGAAGTATGGGATGCCGTAGTCGCCCTGGTGGCCGAGCAGTTCGGAGTCCGGCGCGGCGCTCTGAAGCCGGAGGCACGCTTTGTCGAGGATCTGAACTGCGATTGAGAGGGGGCCTGCGGGATCGGGCTGCCGGCCTTGGTCGAGGAATGGTGTTGTCAGCACGATTGCCGCTTCGTACAATGTGTAGGTGCTACACATAGGAGCGGGCGATGGCGACCAATCTGGGGATTGACGCTGGACTGCTGGAAAAGGCCAAACGCGTTGGCGGGTTCCGCACGAAGCGGGAGACCGTGACGGTTGCGCTGGAGGAGATGATCGCACGCCGCGAGCAGCGCAAGATCCTCGATGCCATGGGAACATTCGATTTCCGCGAGGACTGGGACTACAAGGCTGACAGGCGTGAACGTAGTCATTGACACGTCTGTCTGGTCGCTCTGTCTGCGCAGGCGGAAGGTCGATCAAGGGGACCCTCACGTTGCCACGTTTCGGCACTGCATAGAGGAGGGGCACGGTCTGGTGTTGGTCGGACCGATTCTCCAGGAGCTTCTCAGCGGCCTCCGCTCGAAGCGTCAGTTCTCCTCGCTTCTGGCCGTGTTGAGGCCGGTGCCGATTACGCCGGTTGATCGGGCAACGTATGTCCTGGCGGCGGAGATGAGTAACGCTTGTCGTAGCGAGGGCATCCAAGCCGGAAGTGTGGACTTCCTCATTGCCGCGGCGTGTGTGCAGTCGGGGCTTCCCCTGCTGACATCGGACAGGGATTTCGACCGCATTGCCAGCGTAACCGACTTGGTGCTGGTTCCGACGGTCTGCGCTTAGGCCTGCGCCTCTATGGGGAACTCCGGGACGACGACGTTGCTCCAGGCCTCGGCGGCGATGAGGGGGTCGGGGCGCGTCTCGGTCTCGCCGCGGACGATGAGATAGCGACCCTTGCGGAGCCTGGGGGGCTCGTTGCCGGGCTTGCCGCCACGGAAGAAGAGGTACTTGTGGTGCTTCTGGGTGCCCTTGCCCAGCAGCGTGGGGACCATGGAGACCCCGTCGATGGGCGCCGGCGGGGCGATGCCGCCCAGCTCGGCCAGCGTGGGCATCACGTCCCAGAACGCCAGCAGCTCGTCGCTGGTCCGCCCGGGGGGCACGTGCCCGGGCCAGCAGGCGATGCCCGGCACGCGGACGCCGCCGAGGGAGAACTTGCCCTTGCCCCTGGGCAGCTCGCCGTTGCTCTTCAGGGGCGTGTTCTGCATGTGCGAGCCGTTGTCGCTGGTGAAGAACACCAGCGTGTCGCGCTCGATGCCGTGTTGTTTCAGCCGTTGGAGGATCCGCCCGATGTCCCGGTCCATCCGGGCGATCATCGAGGCGTAGACCTTCGTGCGCTCGCGCCAGTCGGCCTTGCTGGCGAACGGCTCGAGCTCGGGGATCTCGTACTTGCCGTGCGGCACGGTGTAGGGCAGGTAGAGGAAGAACGGGCGGTCCTTCGCGGCGTCGATGAACTCCAGCGCCTTGGACGTCAGCAGGTCGTGGGCGTAGTGCTCGCGCTTCTTCGAGTTGCCCGGGTAGCGGATCACCTCCAGCCGCTGTCCGTCCGTGGGCTCGCCCATCAGCCCGGTGCGGTCGTACCAGTACATCTGGTTGAGGTAGTAGTTGTGGACGAACGTCTGGTTCGGCTCGCCGAAGTAGATGTCCCAGCCGTGCTTGTACACGGCCCCGCCGCCGTCGCGGTCCTTGCTGTCCACCACGCAGCCGCGGAAGTGATCGCCCAGTGACCACTTGCCGATCATTGCCGTCGTATACCCCGCCGCACGCATCACCGTGGCGACCGTCGTGTCCTCCTCGGCCAGCATCGGGTGCTTGCCCCCGCCGCCGTTGACCCGGCAGCGGCAGTGGCCGGTGTGCTGGCCGGTCATCAGCGTGTTCCGCGAGGGCAGACACACCGGGAACCCGGCGTGGAAGCGCGTGAGCTTCATCCCCTCGGCCGCCATGCGGTCCAGCACCGGCGTAGGGATGTGCTTGCCCCCGTAGCAGCCGAGGTCCGCGTAGCCGAGGTCGTCGGCGAGGATGAAGATGATGTTGGGCTTTCTGCCGTTTCGGCCCCTGGCGGCAGCGGCCGCCTGCCGCCCCACCACGGCTGCGCCGGCGGCGCCGAAGCAGAGGTGCATGAACTCGCGACGGGTCAGCGACGTGCGTGAGGGCATGACGGGGCTCCTTGCGTTGTCGTCCGGCTGCGCGTCCGGCCTTGAGAGGCCACCCCCGCGAGGATATCGTCGTTTCCGACACGGTTCAACAGAGGTGCATGATGACCGAGATGCAGGATCCTCCGCTGAGCGCCTACGGGCGGGCGTCGAGAGAGCCTTCGCCGGTGCGGCGGATGATGGCGGAGTTCGCGGCCGGCTTCCGCGACGGCGTGGACGTGAACCTCGGCGTCGGCTACGTCAACGAGGCGACCATCCCGCGGCGTGCGATTTCCGAGGCGACCGCGGCCGTGCTGGACAGCCCGGGCGAATACGAGCGCGTGCTGAACTACGGCGCGTCCCGCGGCAGCAGGGCGCTGATCGACGCGATCGGGCGGTACCTGCTGGCGCGGGAGATTCCGGGCCTGACGGCGGACGTGATGGCCGGGCGGGAGGTAGTGATCGGCGTCAGCGGCGCGACCAGCGTGCTGGAGGCCCTGGCGTGCGTGCTGCGGCGGGGGATCGTGGTGACCTCCGACCCGATGTACTACATCTACTGCAATTTCCTCGAGCGAATGGGCTGGGAGATCCTCCCCGTCCCGGAGGACCGCGACGGCCTGCGGACCGACCTGCTGGCCGAAAAGCTCGACGCCCTTGGCGACCGCATCGTCGACGTCCGTTTCCTCTATGCCGTCACCGTCAACAACCCGACCGGCACGATCCTCTCCAACGCCCGCCGGGCGGCGCTGCTTCGCCTGGCCGAGACGCTCACCCGCAAGCTCGGATGGAAGGTGCCCCTGGTCTTCGACAAGGCGTACGAGGAGCTGATTCACGACCCGGCCGTCGAGCGGCCGCGATCGCTGATGGGCCAGGACGAGATGGGCCTGGTCCACGAGATCGCGACGGTCTCGAAGATCCTCGCGCCGGGCCTGCGGATCGGCTACATGCTCGGCCCGCCGTCGGCGCTGCTGCGGACGGTCGTCCAGCGGATCAGCGACATCGGCTTCAGCGCTCCGCCGATCAACCAGTCGGTGGCGGCGTACATGCTGGACCGCCACATCGCCGGGCAGATCGAAGCCGTCAACGCGGGCTACCGCGCGAAGGCCCTCCAGGCGCGGGAGTGGATCGACGAGCACCTCGGCGGCGAGCTGGCCGACGTGACCGGCGGGCAGGCGGGCTTCTACTACTACCTGACGTTCCGCGAGATCGAGACGCACGAGCGGTCGGCGTTCTTCCGGTTCTGCTCGCGGACGACGGGAGACGCTTCGGTTGACGGGCCCGCCGGGGATCCGGCCCCGCGCGTGATCTACATTCCCGGCGAGCACTGCGTGCACCCCGCCGGCGACCTCGTGGCGGTCGGCCGACGGCAGCTTCGCCTCAGCTACGCCTTCGAGGACCTGCCCGACATCGAGCGGGCGATCGGGCTGCTGCGGGAAGCGCTGGCGTACGCGCGGGGGGCGGGCCCCTCGTAGCTGTCCGCTACTTCAACCGCCGCAAGGTCACCTTGCGGTATCCGCCCTTGGTATGCCACGTCGTGATGCCGAACGGGCGCGCGTCCTCCTGCTGCGGCCAGACGGTGAATTCGTGTCCCTCGGTCTCGGTTTCGATGATCCGCTTGCCATCGAGCCAGATGTCGATGTGGCCCTCGGTGACGCGGACGCGGATGGTGTACCACCGCTTCATCTCGAACTCGATGCCCTGGGTGGTCTCGTTTTCGTCGGCGGCCATGCCGTCGATGTTGCTCAGCCCGACGACCATGCCACCCCATCCGCCGCAGATGAGCGTGACGTGCCCGCCGGAGACGGGGAAGGTCAGGCCGCAGAAGAAGTCCTCGCCGTCCAGCCGGCGGGCCTCGACGACGACCTCGTAGTCATCCTTTGGGAACTCCCCGGCCCAGCGGACGCCGGTCATCGCGTTGCCGGCGCCCAGGATCATCTCGCCGTTCTTGACCTCCACCTTCCCGGCCCGGTCGAAGTAGACCTCGCGGAGGACCTTCCAGCCGGTAAGGTTGCGCCCGTTGAACAGGTGGATCGTCCCGTCGGCGGCCTGCGTGGTCGCCGGGGCGGTGGCGGGGGCTGTGGTCGTTTCGGTCGGCTGCGTCGCCGCCGGTTGCGTCGTGGGCGTCTGGCGGGGCTTCTCGCACCCGCCGGCCAGGGGGAGCATGCAGGCGGTCAGCAGGACGGCGAGGGGTGCGATGCGGCGGGAAGCGAATGCGCGGGTCATGGGCACGTCCTTTCGTGGGCTTCGCGGAACAGGGGCATTCTACGGTCTTGGCGGCGCGGCCGCCAGCGGCGGGGGCCGGCGGAATTCGCACCGAAACGGTTGACAGTCCACGGCGCCGGGGCTACAGTCTTTCATGCCAGCACGGCCGAGGAAGGGGGCGAATGCCCGGCCAGGCCTGGAAGTGCAATATTCCGTGACGGTGCGGCAACCGCAGCAAGGGGCTGCGGCGCTGCCGGCTTGTGCCCGTCACTTTACCGCGAAGCGGGAGAGTTCCGATGATCAAGCCTCGCCTGTTCACCCCGGGTCCGACGGACGTGCCGCCGGAAGTCCTCAACGAGATGGCCAAGCCCATCTTCCACCACCGCACCGAGCAGTTCCGCTCGATGTTCGCGGAGGTCAACGAAGGGCTCAAGACCATCCTCAAGACCTCCAACGACGTGCTGACCATCGCCGGCAGCGGCACGGCGGGCATGGAGGCGGCGATCGCGTGTGCCTGCCCGCGGGACAAGAAGGTCCTCGTCTCCGACGGCGGGAAGTTCGGCGAGCGGTGGGTCAAGATCGCGAAGGTCTACGGCCTGGACGTTGACGAAGTGAAGCTCGAGTGGGGGACGGCACTGCAGGCGGAGACGGTCAAAGAGAAGCTGGCCTCCGGAGAGTACGGCGCGGTCGTCACCGTCTACAGCGAGACGTCCACCGCCACCGCGTGCGACCTCGAGGCCATCGGCAAGGTTGTCGCCGAGACCGACGCGATCCTGATCGCCGACTGCATCACCGCGGCCGGGACCTTGCCGCTGAAGACCGACGAGTGGAACGTGGACATCGTCGGCTCGGGCAGCCAGAAGGCGTTCATGCTGCCGCCGGGCCTGGCGATGCTGTCGGTCAGCGAGAAGGCGTGGAAGAACATCGAGCAGACCGACCCGCCGGCGTTCTACCTGGACCTGAAGGCCTACCGGAAGTCGCTGGCCAAGAACGACACGCCGTACACCGGCCCCGTGAGCCTCATCCGGGGCCTGGCCAAGTCCGTCGAGATGATCAACGAGATCGGGATCGACACGATCTGGGCCCGCACGGCCGTGCTGGCCAAGGCGTTCCGCGCCGCCGGCGAGGCCCTTGGCATGAAGTGCATCTCCAGGCAGCCGAGCGATTCGGTGACCGGCCTGTTCTTCCCCGAGGGCGTCGACGACGGCTTCCGGAAGAAGCTTCAGGCCAAGTACGGCATCAGCGTCGCCGGCGGGCAGGAAGACTTCAAGGGCAAGGTCATGCGCATCAGCCACATGGGCTACGTCGACCCGCTGGAGACCGTCGGCATGATCGCAGCCATGGAGTACACGCTGGCCGACTGCGGCGTGGACGTGAAGCTCGGCAGCGGGGTGACCGCGGCCGTCGAAGTCCTCAAGGACTGGGCATAAGGAGGGCCGCCACCATGATCAAGGTACTTATCGCCGACAAGCTCAGCCAGGTGGGCATCGACTGGCTGAACGAGCAGGAAGACGTCGAGGTGGCGATCAACCCCGGGCTGCCGCCGGAGGAGCTGGCGAAGATCGTCGGCAACTACAACGGGATGATCATCCGCTCCGGCGTGAAGGTGACCGCCGACGTGCTGGCGAACCCCGGCGAGATGAAGTGCATCGCCCGCGCCGGCGTCGGCGTCGACAACGTCGACGTGCCCGTCGCCACCAACAAGGGCATCATCGTCATGAACACGCCGGGCGGCAATACGCTGTCGACGGCCGAGCTCGCCCTGACGCTGATGATGGCCCTGTCGCGGAAGGTCGCGCCCGCCAACGCCTCGCTGCGGGCCGGGGAGTGGAACCGCAAGGCCTACCAGGGCACGCAGCTTGCGGGCAAGACGCTGGGTGTGATCGGCATGGGCCGCATCGGCCGGGCCGTCGCCACGCGTGCCCACGCGATGGACATGCGCGTGCTCGGCTACGACCCGTTCTTCGGCGGCGACGCCGCCGAGGGAGGGGTTGAGATGGTCAAGGACCTCCTGGAGCTCTGCAAGCGAGCGGACTACATCACCGTCCACGTGCCCAAGAGCAAGGAGACGCTGGGCATGATCGGCGCCGAGCAGTTCCAGGCCATGAAGCCCGGCGCGCGGGTCATCAACGCCGCGCGGGGCGGCATCGTGGACCCCGAGGAGCTGCTCAAGGCCGTCAAGGAAGAGCGGATCGCCGGGGCGGCCCTGGATGTCTATCTCGCCGAGCCGCCGGAGACCGAGGCCGAGAAGGAGCTGATCCAGCAGCCCAACGTCCTGTGCGTGCCGCACCTCGGCGCCTCCACGGAGGAGGCCCAGGAGCAGGTCGCCCTCGATGCCGCCCAGCAGCTCGTGGAG
Organism: uncultured Planctomycetaceae bacterium; assembly: GCA_964385465.1. GTDB lineage: Bacteria > Planctomycetota > Phycisphaerae > SM23-33 > SM23-33 > CAYLPJ01. The sequence goes on from CAYLPJ010000010.1 coordinate 113,070, forward strand.
GCGCTTCGCGGCAACGAGGTGCGAAACGCCATCAACGCCCCCGGCTTCGACAAGGCGCTGCCGGAGGCCCTCCGCCCCTACACGGAGCTGGCCACGCGCCTGGGGACCATCCTTTCGGTCATCACGCCGGGCGGGCTGAAGAAGGTGGAGGTGATCTACCGCGGCGGGATCAGCCAGATGAACGTCGCGCCGATCACCACGCACCTGCTGGTCGGGCTGATCGGCTATCGCATGGAGCAGCCGGTCAACGTGATCAACGCGCCGGTGCTCGCCAGGCAGCGCGGCGTGGAGGTCGACCAGATCACCACCGAGAAGGTCCGGGAGTTCGCCAACCTGATGGAGGTGACCATTACCACCGACCAGGCCAAGCGGACGGGCGTGGGGACGATCTTCGGCAACCGCTTCCCGCGGGTGATCTCCATCGACGGCTACCGCATGGAGCTCAAGCCCGAGGGGCACGTGGTCATCATGGTCAACGAGGACAGGCCCGGCGTGGTCGGCCAGTACGGCAGCCTGTTCGGCGCCAACGACATCAACATCGCCGACATGACGTTCTCGCGGAAGATGAAGCTCGGCATGGCGCTGGTGGGCATCAACCTCGACCAGCCGCCGACCGACGAGCTGATGGACGAAATCCGCGGCCTCGACTACGTTGAGAGCGCCTATTCCGTCCATCTTCCCGACCTCCCGCCCGAAGAGCGGGACGAGTGACCCCGACCTGACAGCGACCGCAACCGCCGACGGGGCGCGGGCTCAAACGACCCCGCGCCCCGTCGCCCGCGCGGTTACCCCCGCCGCCGGATCATGGTGTAGGGGCCCTCGGGGATAACGGCGATGCGGGCGTCGGGGTTCGCGGCGGCGTAGTCGTCGAGGGCGCGCTGGGCGCGGGCGGCGGCGCCGCCCTCGCCGAGGATGGGGTTGACCGCCAGGTGCATCTGCACCCGCGCGGGGATGCCGTCGCTGACGAACCACAGCTTCTCCGGGCCGATCACACGCAGCAGGCGGGCCTGCATCTGGAGCTCCCACTGGTCCAGCTCCGTGCGGTCCTTGTTGGCCTCGATGTGCTCAAGGAACGCGGGCCACCTCCGCGCCCACTCCATCATCAGGTCCGTATACTTCTGCGAGCCCAGCCGCTCGGCACACTGGCTGACCAGCAGCATGGTGGAGCCCTCGTGCAACGCCGGCAGGGCCGTCACCATGCCCTTGACCGTCTGGTAGAACGTCTGGTCCAGCGGGAAGCCCCCGCCGTTGGTCAGGACAAAGTCGAAGGGCGCGTCGATCTCCGCGGTGGTCCAGTCGGCGACCTCGCGGCAGCCGGCGAGGTGTGCCTCGACGAGGTCCCCGCAGTAGATGCCCGCCATCCGCCGGTCCTTGGTGATCGAGACGTTGAACAGGAAGTTCACGCCCACGGTCTGTGCCACCGCCAGGGCGATCTCGTGGCAGGGGTTGCCCTCCAGCACGCCGGTGTCCGCCCCGGGATGGCTGAGCGTCTCGAAGCCGTGGAACCGCTGCACCGTCTCCAGGTCCACCAGCGCCGGGCAGACGCCCTTGCGCCCGCCGGAGAATCCCGCCATGAAGTGCGCCTCGATGTACCCCGTCACGATCCGAAGGTCCGCTTCGACGAACCGCCGGCAGACGCTCACCGGGGGCTCGTCGCTGACGCGAACCAGCGTGGCCGCGTCGTCGGCGCGGTGGTCGATCACCTCCACGCGGCCGAGGATGTCCGCCCCGACGAGGATCTCCCGCTCGGCCGGCGTGCTCGGGCGGTGCATCCCCGTGCCGATGATGATCACGATCTGCGAGTCCGCCACGCCGCAGTCGTTGAGCACCTTGAGCATGGCCGGGAGGAACTGCTTGTTCGGCACCGGGCGGGTGATGTCGCTGATCGTGATGGCGACCGTCCGCGGCTGCTTGCGCCGCACCAGCTCCGCCAGCGGCGGCGAGCCGATCGGTTCGGCCAGCGCCTTCGCCACGGCCCCGTCGGGGTCATCGATGGCCGGAATCGCCTGATTTTCCAGCAGCACGGCCGAGTCCGGCACGCGCAGCTCCATCCCGTTTTTGCCGTACAGCATGTGGACAGATTTCATGAGTCAGTTCCCTCTGTAGCCTCGGAACGCATTTCCTCTATGAGCCGATGCACCTCCTTCCGCAGCTTCACGAAGGAAGGGCAGGCGCCGGCCTGGTCCAGGTCGAAGGTCGCCGTCAACGCCGGCTGATCTACGCGCTCTGAGTAGCGATGCCCTACCGGGAACCAGCGGCTTAGCGTGCGTTTCGGGTTAACAATACCTTCCGGATCGGTCGGGTTCGGGGCGTCGGCCGGCAACCGACCGTCGGCTCTCAGTGAAGCTGCTGAGGCCATAAGCCAGGCTTCGTACATCCGTTTGGCCAGGACAACGCTCGCCCTGACGTCGGGCCGTGCCCGCGCGACAGCGCCGGTGATTGCCGGCCCCAATTGCGCGGGGCAGTCCTCCTCGGCGTCCAGGAGGACGAGGATGCTCCCGGATTCCTTGTGCCGAAGCTTCCGGGCGGCGAGTTCCACCGAGTGGGCGAGAGCGTCTACATGGACCGATCCTCCCTGGCGGACGATCTTGCTTCGGCGACAGCGTATTGGCGTGGGCACGTCAAGCTCGTAGCACTGCACTTCGCTGGCCAGTCGCCGCAGAAGGATCGGGACAGCGCTGACTTCTCCATGCCCTTCGACAATCGCCGCGATGGTCGGCCTCATGGGGTCTCCAGCGCGTCGAACAGCTCCAACTGGGCTGAATCGGGCGTGTCGGGCTCCAACTGCTGGAGGCGGAGCAACTCCCCGGGGGTGTATAGATTATCGCGCAGCGCATCCTTGCTGGCGGGATCCACCGGACCGACCAGAGTCTGCCCCTCGTGTGATGTCACTGCCAGGATGCTCTTGGAAGGGATGTCTTCGTGGTCCAGCAGATCGGGGCTGTGAGACGTCACAACCACCTGGGTGGTGTCAACCGCCTCGAGGATCGCGCTGGCCAAAGCATGGGCCGCCGCGGGGTGTAGAGCGACCTCCGGTTCCTCGATGCCGATCAGCGGGACGGGACCGCAAGCCTCCAACCGCGCCTGGAAAAGCGCCAGCAGAATGCCGAAGGCCCGCAGCGTGCCGTCCGACATGCTGGCCGCGAGGAACTCCCAGCGTCGGTCGTCGGGCTCGACGCGTTGCAGGAACTCGATGGTCTCCTTGGGTCCCAGCGTCTTGACCTTCACGCCGGTGATCTCGGGCGCTACGCATGCGAGGTAGGCTCCAACGCGAGCGAGGACCTCCGGGTTCGCCCCTGCCATGCGGCGAAGGATGGTCGTTGCGTTGCTGCCGTCCCGGGCAAGTATCCTGGCCGCGTCCGGATCCTGCAGGTCGCGGAGCCGGGCGGGGCTGAGATTGTAGAAGCCCATCCCCGTGAGCCCTTCGAACAACGGTCGGAACTCCGGCAGCCCGGACACAAGTCCGAGGAACAGCCGGTCCTGCTCGATGGCCACAGGAAGGTCCCGGGATGCTCCAACGAGCTTGCCCCCCTCAACGCGATACATCGCGGACTCCCCCCCCTCGGTCTCTCCGTGCCAGAGGCAGCATTCTTCCCGCTGAACGAGAAAGCCGCCGCCCCGTGAAGAGCCCACGCGGAAGGCGAAGTCGGCACGTCCTCTTGGGGGCATCGCCATCTTCAGGCGCACCCCGAAGCTTCTCGGTTTGGTGCGGGCGCGGCGGCGCACTTCGTTGATCCCCCCTCGCTCCCGTAAGGCATGCTCCAGGCTGTTCCGCAGCGAATCTCCCACGAAACGGATCGAGTCCAGCACGTTGCTCTTGCCCGCGCCGTTGGGACCGACCAGGGCCGTGAACGGCTCCAACTCCACGTCGCATGTCGCGATGCTCTTGTAGTTCTGGAGCATCAGCCGCCGGAGAAAGGGGGCTTTCGGTTGGTCGTTGGCCGCGTCCGTCATGCTTGGTCCTCGGATGACACGTCCATTATCCGCCAGCCGACCCGGGCTTCAAGGGCAGGCCGGCTAACGGGGCTGAGCCTCGGGGACGGCCGGACCCTCGCCACCCCGCAGGTCGATCCGTTCCAGCAGCTTCTGCGATGGGGCGGCGTGGCGGAGGATGGTCGCCAGGCGGCCGGAGGTGACCAGGTAGGTGTAGTGGTCGAAGGGGGTCAGCAGGTCGATGCGTGCGATCCGGCCGGCGTCGTAGAGCAGCTCGGCACGAGCTTCCAGGTCCTCGTTTCGGCCGATGACCATGGCCCCGCCTCCGGGCGGGGCGTCGGCTCGCGTGAACCGCCAGCCATCGCGGGCGAGGAAGTCCAGCACCCCGAGCGCCCGCGCGACGGCGGGGCGATCCTGCCCCGGCCCCAGCGGTTCGCGCAGGCGAGCAGGCAACGAGGGGATGCCCTCCGGCACCGGCCGGGCGTCCGAGGCCGAGATGCGCTGCCACGCCCACCACCCGCCGACGCCGACCGCCGCGCCCAGCAGGCACGCCAGCAGGCAGGGCCCCAGCAGCTTCCGCGCGCGGCCGCCGCGCGTCTCCGCCGGTGGGGGGGCGAACCAGTAGGCGGGCGGCTCGACCTGGCGCTCGCGACCGATCAGCCGCCGGGCGGCGACGTCGCGGACGAAGCGATCCAGTTCGGCCTCGAAGCGGTCCAGCGTGGCCGGCGCCTGCTCGACCAACGCCGCCGCCAGCGACCAGTCGAGGCGGAAGTGGTGCCCGTAGCGGAAGGAGTTGCGGAATTCGAGGTACTCGGCCAAGCCGTCGCGAAGCTCCGGCGACAGGACGGGCGGGCGGTCGCCGAAGATCTCGCCCATCCGCCGCAGCAGTTGCTGGTGACGGCCCTGACCGGTGGGGCGGTCGTCGTCGACGCGGCGGGCAAAGGCGTCCAGGACGTTCTCCACGCCGTTGTAGAAGGACTGCAACATCGCCGCGGCCGCCAGCTTGGCGACCTCGTCGCCCGCCCCTTCGCCCACGGTCCGTCGCAGCCCGGCCGTGTCATCGATCAGCCGCCGCAGGAGCGTCAGCTCCAACTGCACCTCCTCGATCAACTCGGGCCACGGGGTGTCGGTCATGGGGTCAACGCGCTCCCGTTTCTTTCGTCATCTCCTCGATATCGGATTCCGCAACTCAGCGTCTCGTCTTCCCGGGCCATTCGAGGACGGCTCCGGTATCGGCGCTGGTGGCGTGGGCGGCGAATCGGCCGAGGGCGCCGTGGGTGATCGGTGCCGGGCGCGGCTCGTAGGTCTGCCGGCGGCGGGCGAACTCGGCCTTGCTTACCTTCGCGTGCAGCTTGCCGGCGGGGATGTCGATTTCGATGGTATCGCCGTCCTCCAGCCGCCCGATGGCCCCACCGGCGGCGGCCTCGGGGGAGATGTGCCCGATGCACGCCCCGGCCGTGCCGCCGGAGAACCGCCCGTCCGTGATCAGCGCGCACTGGTCGCCGAGGCCCATGCCCTTGATGTAGCTGGTCGGCGCGAGCATCTCCTGCATACCCGGCCCGCCGCGGGGGCCCTCGTTGCGGATGACCACCACGTCCCCGGGCTTGACCTTCCCGCCGAGGATGCCCTCGCAGGCGGCCTCCTGGCTCTCGAAGATCACCGCCGGACCGCTGTGGCGGTACATCTTCGGGTCCACACCCGCCAGCTTCACCACCGAGCCCTTCTCGGCGATGTTCCCGTAGAGCACCGCCAGCCCGCCCTTCTCGGTGAACGCACGCTCGATCGGCCGGATCACGTCCTCGGCGTCGAAGGTGCGGTCGGCGTTCTTCGTCGGCAGCTTGCGGGGCTTCTCCCCGCCGAGCATCGCCCGGACCTCATCGACGCTCCGCCCGGTGGCCTTCCAGCCGTCGCGGTACATCCGCCTGGCGGCCGGGCAGATGTCCGGGCTTCGCAGGGACCACTTCTCGATGTTCTCCATGAGCGTCTCGCCGGTGACGGACATGCAGTCGGTCTTGACCAGCTTGTTGTTGTCCCACCAGAGCTGGCTGAGGATGGTGGTGATGCCTCCGGCGCGGTGGCAGTCCTGGATGTGGTAGATCCTGCCCTCGGGCGTCTGGGAGGGGGCGATGCGGCAGATGTTCGGCGTCCGCTTGCTGACCCGCTCGATGTCCTTCAGCGTGAACTTCACCCCGGCCTCGTTGGCGATCGCCAGCAGGTGCAGCACCGTGTTCGTCGAGCCGCCCATGGCCATGTCCAGCGTGAAGGCGTTCTCGAAGGCCTTCTTGCTCATGACCCGCCGCGGCAGCAGGGGGTAGGTCTTCTTGCAGCCGCCGTCGGTCCATTCCTTGGCCATGGCGACGATGCGTTTCGCAGCCGTCTTCCAGATGTCCATCCGCCGCGGCGTGGTCGCCAGGCATGTGCCGTTGCCCGGCAGGGCCATGCCGATCGCCTCGCAGAGGCAGTTCATGCTGTTGGCGGTGAACATCCCGCTGCACGAGCCGCAGGTGGGGCAGGTGTTGTTCTCGTACTGGCGGACCTTCCGGCGGCTCATCGCGCCGGTTCGCTGCTGCGCGACGGCGTAGAACTGGTCGATCAGGTCGACGTCCTTGTCGGCGACCCGGCCGGCCTCCATGGGCCCGCCGGAGCAGAAGATCGTCGGCACGTTGACCCTCGCCGCGGCCATGAGCATCCCGGGGACGATCTTGTCGCAGTTTGGGATGCAGATCATGGCGTCGAACTGGTGGGCCTCCATCATGCTCTCGACGGCATCGGCGATGATCTCGCGGCTGGGCAGGGAGTACTTCATCCCCGTGTGCCCCATGGCCACGCCGTCGCAGACGGCAATGGAGTGGAACAGGAACGGCGTGCCCCCGGCGGCCCGGACCTGGCGCTTGACGTATTGCCCGACGGCATCGAGGTGGACGTGCCCGGCGACGACGTCGCTGTGGCTGTTGACCACCGCGATGAACGGGCGGCGAATGTCCGCGTCGGTCAGGCCGGTGGCCTTCATCAGGCTGCGGTGGGGGGCCCGCTCGTCGCCGGCCTTGACGTGGTCGCTTCGCATCATGGCTTGCTGCTCCCTTCGGTCGCGGCGTCGTCCGGCCCGGGCGGCTCGCTGCCGCCGTTGGCAAGGTACTCCGCCGCGTGGTTCATGGTCTCGAAATCCTCGATCACCGTCAGCACGTAGTGCTGGGTCGAGCGGTCCCGGAGGGGGCGGATCTCCTGGAAGTCCGCATCGTGGCTGAGCTTCCGAAGCGCCGACAGGCTCGGGTAGGCGATCAGCCCGCAGTACTCCTGCGTGCAGTCGCCCATGTACACCTTCCGCGTCAGCCCGTACAGGACGATCCGCGCGCCGTGACGCTCCAGGATCGGCTGCACCCGCCGAAGATACTCCGCGTACATCCCCGACCGCCCGGGCACGATGTCGAACAGGTTCAAAACGAAGATCACACCGACTCTCCTGGCGGGGCTCGACGATCAGGCCCCCGGCCGCGGGAGAGCAAGCCGCTGGTCTCCCGCCGCCCCGGCGGCCGATAAAAACAGAAGGTAGCCTCTGCGAAAGCCCTTGACAAGCCCGCGGTTTTCCGGGAGTGTACATCCTTCCCGCAGGCGGGATGTTACGCACCGTCGCGCGGGAGTAGCGCCCCGGTGGCAGGGAGGTCACGATGCGGACGCACAGAGCGCTGTTCTGGACGCTGACGGCGTGCCTGGCCGCGGGATGCGGGCAGCAGGCGTCGTCCGGTCCGTCGGCCCGTGGGTCCCGGTCGGCCGGGCCCGCGCCGGAGCTGGTGGCCGCCGGCCGCCCGCCCATCGCGGACCTGCCCGTTCCGCTGGGCTTTTCCCTCAACGAGGGCAAGAGCCGGAACTTCTCCGCCGCCGGCGCACGATACGTCGACCACGTGCTGACCGGCTCGGCGGACAAGTTCGCCGTCGGGCGCTTCTACAAGCGCCAGATGCCGATCAACCGCTGGACGCTCGTGACCGACATGTTCGTCCAAGGCAACATCATGCTCGATTTCGAGAAGGACACCGAGCGCTGCCGGATCACCATCACCGACGGCAGCTTCGGATCGACAGCCATCAAAATGGCGGTCTGGACCAGCGGGCGCATCCAGCCGCCTTCAGGACCGCGTAGCAGAAGACCAACCAGCCGATGAAATCCACACGCCGTCACGAACTCCAGGAAAACGCCCTCGCGATCGAGTTGTCCAAGGTCGTCGAGTTCCTCAAGAAGCGCGCCAACCACATCGCCACCGGCGTGCTGGTCGTCGCGCTGCTGATCTTCGCCTACGTCTTCATCCAGCGCCGGGCCCGCGGTGCCGAGATGAGGCTCCAGAGGCAGTGGGACCGCGCCCTCAACGCCGAGATGGCCCCCGAGGAGCGCATCGGCCTGCTGACGACGCTCGCCGAGCAGGAGGACGACGAACGCATCGCCGCCCTCGCCGGCGTCGAGCTGGGATACGAATACTCCCGCCAGGCCCTCGTCGCACCCAACGCCGGCCAGAAGGCGGCCCTGCGGCAGAAGGCAGGCCAGTGGTTCCTCGTGACCACCGGAAAGTTCCAGGATCAGGATATCGCCGTCGCCAAGGCCCTGCTGGGCCTGGCGCGGCTGCGAGCGTCGGCCGGGAACCTCAAGCAGGCCGTCGAGGACTACAGGAAGATCCAGGCCCTGGAAGGCGCGCGACACACCCCGGCGGCGCAACTGGCGGCCGTGGCGCTCCAGGAGCTCAAGCAGTGGCAGCAGCAGGGCCCGGTGCGCCTGGCGACTACAATGCCCTCGACGTCGCCGGCGACGCAGCCGGGAACCCGGCCGGCGGCGGCGACCGCGCCGGCGACCGCGCCGGCGGGCCCCTGAGTTCCCGGCCGGGAATCGCGACAACGCAACGGATGGAACGCCGCGGCGGGGCCGGTCCCGCCGCGAATCGCATGGACACGAACGAACGAACCGAACCGTAGAGGAGGCGCTCGGATGGCCGACCTGTCAGCGTTGGCGGACGCTTTGATCAAGGGAGACCGCGACACGGTCTCGAAACTCACCCAGCAAGCCGTGGACGAAGGCGTCCCGCCGCAGGACATCCTCGAGCAGGGGCTGATCGCCGGCATGAACGTCATCGGGACCCGTTTCAAGAACAACGAGGTCTACGTGCCCGAGGTGCTCATCGCCGCCCGCGCCATGAAGTCGGGCATGAGCATCCTCGAGCCCAAGCTTGCCGAGGCCGGCGTCCAGCCGGTGGGCAAGGTGGTCATCGGCACGGTCAAGGGCGACCTGCACGACATCGGCAAGAACCTCGTCTCGATGATGCTCACCGGCGGCGGGATGGAGGTCATCGACTGCGGCACCGACGTGCCTCCCGAGAAGTTCGTCGAGGCCTGCAAGTCCAGCGGGGCACAGATCGTCGCCATGAGCGCCCTGCTGACCACCACCATGCCGCAGATGTCCTCGGTCATCGAGGCCCTCAACGCCGCCGGCGTCGACGTCAAGACCATGGTCGGCGGCGCGCCGGTCACCCAGAGCTTCGCCGACGAGATCGGCGCCGACGGCTACGCCCCCGATGCCGCCAGCGCCGTCGATACCGCCCGCGAGCTCGCCAAGGACTGAGCACCCGCGACCGCGATACCCTCGAGGCATTGCTCAGCGGCGTCGCTTGCGATGCGCCTCCCGCCGGGCCCGCCGCCCGACGCGACCCGCACGCAAGCGACGCCGCTGAACGCGCGCGGCCGACGCGCCCGCCCCGGACGGGCCCCGCCGCCGGCGCCCACGCCAGGCCATGACCGACGCCCCGGAACAAGCCGACACCCCGCCGAACGGCGGCGCCGACGAGACCGAAACGCCCGTCGAGGCCGAGGAGGACGGGCTGCGGCACGTGCGGATCAACATCCGCCGGGCGCTGCCCGACCGCCGGCTGGACAAGTACCTCTCCGGGCGGCTCGGCAAGGACGTCTCCCGCACCGCCCTCCAGAGCTACATCCGCGAGGGCAACGTCACCGTCAACGGGCGCGTCGTCAAGCCCAGCTACACCATCCGCACCGGCGACGACATCGACCTGATGCTCCCGGTCGTCAAGCCCCGGCAGATACCCCCCGAGCCGATCCCGCTGGACATCGTCTACGAAGACGACGACGTCCTGGCCATCAACAAGCAGGCCGACCTGATCATCCACCCCGCTCGCGGCAACTGGACGGGCACGCTCGTCAACGGCCTGGCGCACTACTTCCAGCAGAACTGGCGGGACATCGGCGAGCTGCCCACCAGGGACGAGGTCTTCCGCCCGGGGATCGTCCACCGCCTCGACCGCGACACCACCGGCATCCTCCTGGTCGCCAAGACCGAGCTGGCCCTCTGGCGGCTCGGGCGGCAGTTCGAGCTGCGCAAGATCGAGAAGACCTACTCCGCCATCGTCCACGGCACGGTGGACCGCGACGAGGACGTCATCGACGCGCCGATCGGCAAGCATGCGAAGATCCGCGAGAAGTACGCCGTCCACCGCCGCACGGGCCGGCCCTTCCCGGCCACCACCAAGGAGGCCGTCACCGGCTACCGGGTGCGGCAGCGGCTGAGCAACGTCGGGTCCAGCCGGGCGAGATTCTCGGTCATGGAGCTGTACCCCAAGACCGGGCGGACGCACCAGCTCCGCGTGCACATGAGCTTCATCGGGCACCCGATCGTCGGCGACCGGATGTACGGCGGCGGGCCCGTCTACCGCAGCCAGCTCGCCGGGCGCAGCGACGTCGCCGAAGGCCCGCTGATCACCCGCCAGGCCCTGCACGCCCACCGCATCCGCTTCTGGCATCCCCGCAGCAACGAGCGGATGGAGCTCGAGGCCCCCTGGCCGAATGACTTCACAAACACGCTAAACGAGTTGCAGCGCCTCGCCGAACCGGTATAATGCCTTTACCGCCGCCCTTGCCGGGGCCGGCGGATTCGGGCGATTAGCTCAGTTGGCTAGAGCGTGCGGATCACACCCGCGAGGTCACAGGTTCAAGTCCTGTATCGCCCAGTGGCCGGGGGGTAGTGGGGGGGATGCTCTTGGGGGGCTTTCCAGTTGTGGATGGACTCGCGGGTGGATCGTTCGTCGGGCTGGCGGGGCTTGCCCGCGGGGGGCGG
>CAYLPJ010000011.1:0-73105 GCA_964385465.1 uncultured Planctomycetaceae bacterium
TCTTCGGCGGCGTGCGGTTGATCTCGTCGGCCAGGATGATGTTCGCGAAGACCGGGCCCTTGAGGTACTTGAACTTCCGCTCGCCGGTCTCCGGGTCGTCCTGGAGCACCTCCGTGCCGGTGATGTCCGAGGGCATCAGGTCCGGGGTGAACTGGATCCGCTTGAACGACAGCGAGAGCGTCTCGGCCAGGCTGCTGACCAGCAGCGTCTTGGCCAGGCCGGGCACGCCGACCAGCAGGGCGTGGCCCTGGCTGAAAATGCAGATCAGCGCCTCGTCGATGACCTGGTCCATGCCCACGATGATCTTCCGCAGCTCCCCGAGGATGCGCTCGTGCGCCTCCCGCAGCTTCGCGACGGCCTGCTCGTCGTCGGGAACCTGCGCGATTCCCTGACTCTCCTGCTCTGCCATGACGTTCTCCGGCTAGTGGCGGTGTGTCGATTTCGAAAACGGCCCGCGAAGACCAGCGCCTCGCGGGCCGCAATGTCATATACATGCAACCACCGCCCCCCCGCCGGGTTCCGCCGATCCGTCCCCTTCGACACCCGGGCGAGTCCCCGGTACAATCGACCGGACACCCCGCCGCCCCCGGAGACCCACGCGATGATGCCCGCCGCCCCGCTGCTGCTCGCCGCCGCCTGCCTTCACGCCGCCGGGCCTGCGCCGCCGGCCCTGCTGGAGCCCGCCGACGGAGCCCGGCTCTGGATGGCCTTGCCCGGCTTCGCCTGGACCCCTGCCGCCGCCGGCGATCCGGCCGCCATGCCCGGCTACGTCATCCAGATCGCCACCGATGCCGCCTTCCGGGGAGTCGCCGACAAGGACGCCCTGCCGGCCGTCATCTGCCATTACGTGCCCGACCGGCCGATGCCTCCGGGCGCGTATCATTGGCGCGTCGCGTGCGTGGATGCGGCCGGGCGCCGGGGGCCCTGGTCGCCGGCGCGAAGGCTGTCGATCCGGGCTCCCCGGGCCTTCGGCGTCCCGGCCGGGGCGACCTTCGGCGACATCCGCGAGGTCGTCGCCGGGGCCGCCGCGGCGGCCCCGGCACGCGTGGTCTTCGACCGGGGAACCTACCGCCTGCACGTCGACGAGCCCCGGCCGCTGATCGAGCTGGCCGACGCCGCCGACGTGACGATCGACGGCAACGGGGCGACGGTGATCTTCGACAGCCCGGCCCCGATGGCCCGCTTCACCAACTGCCGCCGCACGCTGCTTTCCGGGCTGACCTTCGACATCCACCCGCCTGCCTACACCGCCGGGCGCGTCGTGGCGGTGAACTCCGCAGCCGGCACTGCCGACGCCGACATCCTCCCCGATCACCGCCTGCCGGACGCCCACCGGCGGTTCGCCGAGGACCGCAAGGGCATGGTCGTCTGTGAGACCGAGGGGTTCGCGATCAAACGCGGGGTGCGGCTGGTGGTCGCCCACGACGGCTTCGAGCGCCTTGGCGGCCGACGATTCCGCTTCCGCTTCGCCGATGCGGAGGCCCTCGGCCAGCTCGCGCGGGGCGACATCTACGTCCTGGACCCGCGATGGCAGCGCGATGCGGGAGGGGCCCCCCTGACCGTCCGCGGCGGCGAGCAGGTCGTCCTGTACGACCTCACCATCTTCTCGGCCGCCAACGAGTGCCTCAGCTCCTTCTACGCCGACCGCCATGCCATCCTGCACGTGCGGCTGCGCCGCAAGCCCGGGCGGGCGCTGTCTGTCAACAACGGCGGGAACAACCACCACAACGCCCGCCGCGGGCCCTGGATCGAGGGCTGCCTCTTCGAGAACACAGGCGACGACATCTGCCACGTCAACGGCTACGCGATGTCCATCGCGGCCCAGCCCGCCGGGGACGTCATTCTCGTCCCCATCCGCACGCCCTACGATCAGTTCTGCCGCGAGGCGGCCCTGGACTTCCGCTCCGGCGACCGCCTGCTGTTCTACCACCGGGCGGCCGGTCGACTGCTTGGCGAGCGCCGCGTCCGGACGGTCGAGCAAGAGGGCAAGCTGCTGCGGGTCACGCTGAACCGGCCGATCGAGGGCGTCACGCCCGGGCCGATCCGCCCGGCCAGGAAGGGCCCCGCCGCGGCGGGCAACGCCGGGATCACCCGCCTGTTCAACGCCAGCCGGTCGTGCTGCCAGTTCGTGTTCCGGGACAACGTCGCCCGGCGCGGGCGGCGGATCGGCGTGCTGGCAAAAGGCGACGGTGGGTGGATCGAGGGAAACGTCTTCCAGGCCCTCGGCGGCGGCGGGGTGGAGTTCTGGAACGCGCCGTTCGAGGGCCCCGGCGCCGAGAACTACGTCGTGCGGGGCAACCGCATCGTCCGCTGCCTGCGGCTGAGGAGGACCCACGCGGGGATCTGGTCCATCACGTTCCGTCCGGGACACGCGCGGCTGCACCGGAACCTGCTGATCGAGGCCAACGAAATCGTGGCCCCCCTCGGGCCGGCCGTCGATCTGGGCGACGCCGAGAACGTCGTCTTCCGCGGCAACCGCGTCGTGGACCCCCCGGCCGAAGCGTCGGGCGAGGACCCCGTTCGCTTCCGCAACGTCGGCGGGCTCCTCCGCGAGGGCAACGCGATCCGGCGGACCGGCGGGAGGTAACTGCCGCGGTGCCTTCCCCGACCGCCGACGGCGTCCTATAATCCCACGAACCATGACCGCCGACGCCACCAGACCGCGCGGGACGTTCCTCGCCGACGTGCTCGCCAACGAGACGCTCTGCGAGGAGCACCTCCTCCTGCGACTCGCCGTCGAGGGCTTTCCCCCCAGCCGCCCCGGGCAGTTCGTCCAGGTCCAGTGCAACGAGCCCGCCGCGGATGCGCCCCGGCCGCGGGAGGTCCCCTGGGGCCCCGACACGCCGCCGAAGCTCACGGGCCCCGAGCTCACCGAAGCGCGCCCCCTGCTCCGCCGCCCCTTCAGCCTCGCCGGGCGACGCGACCGCCCCGACGGGCGAGCCGAGCTGGACCTCATCTACCGCGTCGTCGGGGCGGGAACGGCCTGGCTGGAAGGGCTCGCGCCCGGCCCGGCCGTCAGCGTCCTCGGCCCGTTGGGAAATGGCTTTGCGATCGACCCTGACCGCCCGGCCGCGGCGCTGGTCGGAGGCGGCGTGGGCATCCCCCCGATGCTCTACCTCGCCGAGGCGCTCACCGCGGCGGGCAAGGACGTCCAGGCCTTCTGCGGCGTCCGCAGCGAGCACCTGCTGCCCCTGCGTCTGACCGGCGAGGCCGAGGCCTCCCCTCTCGGCGAGCCGGCCATGTGCGTGGCGGAGTTCGCCGCCCACGGCGTCGAGGCCGCCATCGCCACCGACGACGGCTCGCTGGGCTGGCGCGGCCTGCTGCCCGACGCTCTCCGCCGGCGGCTGGACGACTCGCCCGCCGCGGCCGAGGGGCTGGTCGTCTACACCTGCGGCCCGGAGGCCATGATGCGTGCGGTCGGCGAACTGTGCATCGAGCGAGGCATCCCCTGCCAGGTCGCCCTCGAGCGTCACATGGCCTGCGGCATGGGCACGTGCCAGTCCTGCGTCTTCCGCATGCGGGCCGACAACGAGCAGGGCTGGACCTACCGCCTGGTCTGCACGGACGGCCCCGTCTTCGACGCCCGCGACGTGCTCTGGGACTGAAACATCAGTCCGCCGGCCAGGTGGTCGCCTCGGCCGCACCGATCAGCAGGTCCGCCACGTCCTCCTGGAGTGCCTTCGCGGGCGCGATCCCGCCGCGGATGTCGTTGACCAGCACCGCGAAGGCGTAGCGCGGACGCGACGACGTATCCAGCACGTATCCGCTGAGGCACGAGACGCCGTAGATGTAGCCCGTCTTGGCCAGCACGCGCCCCTTGGCGGCCCCGCCGCGGAACCGCCGCCGCAGCGTGCCGTCCACCCCCGCGATCGGCAGCGAGTGCAGCAGCACCGCCGCGTCGTCGCGTACCGCCACGTGGGCCAGCACGCACGTCAGCGCCGCCGGCGTCACGCGATTGCGGCGGCTGAGCCCGCTGCCGTCGGCAACGCGGAGGCTCCCGGCCGTGAGGGAAAACCGCTCGGTGAGCGTCCGGGTCATCAGCTCGGCCGAGCCCGCCCACGTGCCGTCGCCGGCCCGAAGGAACACCGCCTCGGCGGCCATGTTCAGGCTCCGCTTGTTCGAGCGCCACAGGGCCACGTAGAGCGGCGTGGCGGTCCTCCCGGCCTCGGTGGCGCGGGACCAGTCAACCGCCGCCGCCACCCGGCGGACCTCGCCGCGGACCTCCACGCCGGCGCGGCCGAGCCGGTCGGCGAACACCCGCCCCAGCAGCAGCGACGGGCTCTCGGCGGCAACGCTCACCGGGTCGCCCCCCACCCGGCCGGCCGTGCCGGTCAGCAGCAGCACCGTCCCCCCGTCCTGCTCCCGCAGAGACCAGAGGTTTCGCCGCCCGCCTCGCAGGCGGTCGACCACGCGGACGAAGCGGCTCCGCGGGGCCACGACCGGCCTCACCCCGCCCGACGGCGAGCGAACGAACGTCACGTCCCAGCAGTTGTTGTGGAAGTTCAGCGGCCCGACGGGCGCGGCATACCAGCGGTAGTGCTGGTTCGCAGGCCAGTCGGGGTGTCGGCCCTCGGCGGCGGCGGGGCAGAAGACCAGCACGTCGCCGACGGCCTCGCCGGCGGCGCGGCGGACGCCGGCGGCCCAGCGATCGAGGGCGGCGTAGACGCTCCGCTCGGCGGCGTCGGCCAGGCGGGGGTCGCCGAGGGTCGGGTCGTACTCGCCGGCCAGAATCACGTTGCCGTCCAGTACGAACGCCCCGGTGACGAAGCGGAACTCCCTGCCGAGCCGGGCCATCGCGAACGCGGCCGTCAGGAGCTTCTGGTTGCTGGCGGGGATGAACGGCTCGCCGGCGCGGACGCCGACGACGGCCTTGCCGGCGGCGAGGTCCACGACGGAGACGCCTGCCCGCCCCCCGCCGGCGCGGGTCAACCGGCCGGCCAGGGCGGCGACGCGCTGCTGGAGACCGCCCTCGGCGGGGGCCGCGACGGCGACCGCGGCGATCAGGGCGACGGCGAGTGGGAAGGCCCGCGGCCGGCGGCGCCGCCGGCCTGCGGGAACGCGTGGCGAGCTGCCAGCCCCGCCGTCGGCCCTGTACGTCCCTTCCGCCATCAGTCGCCGAAGCACGTGCCCAGCGCGCGGGCGGCCTGGAGCAGCGGGTAATCCGGTGGGATGGTCCGGACCTTGCGGGCGACGTCCTTGATCGGCACCGAGTCGAGCTTGCCGTCCTTCTCCACCACCATGCGGTCCAGCCGACCGGTCTTGAGCAGCTCGAACGCGTAGTAGCCGAACCCGGTCGCCAGCACGCGGTCGTACGGCGTCGGCGTGCCCCCCCGCTGCACGTGACCCAGCACGATCGCCCGGCTTTCCAAGCCGGTAAGGCGGCCGATCTCGTCGGCCACCCACTTGCCCACCCCGCCGAGGCGGATCGGGTCCGGCGAGGTCTCGTCGACGTGATCGACGAACTGCTCGCCGCCGGCCGGCGTGGCGCCCTCCCCGACAGCCACGATCGTAAACCCCCGCCCGCGCTGCGAACGCTCCTCGCACTTGCCCGCCACCTTGGCGATGTCGAAGGACACTTCCGGAATCAGGATGCAGTCCGCCCCCGACGCCACGCCCGCGTGCAGGGCCAGCCAGCCGGCGTAGCGGCCCATCAGCTCCACCACCATCACCCGGTGATGGCTGCTCGCCGTCGTGTGGACCTTGTCCAGCGCGTCCGTGGCGGTCGTCACGGCCGTGTCGTGACCGAACGTCACGTCCGTCGCCCACAGGTCGTTGTCGATGGTCTTGGGCACGCCGACCAGCCGCAGGCCGCGATCGAGCAGCTCGGCCGCCCCGCTCATCGTGCCGTCCCCGCCGATGACCACGATCGCGTCGAGCTCCTCGCGCATGCACGTCTCGACGACGCGGTCGCGGACGTCCTTGACCACCCACTCGCCGCTGTCCAGCACGCGGTGGGCGGCGGGATTGGCCTTGTTGCAGGAGCCCAGGATCGTCCCGCCCCGGGTGAGAATGCCACTGACGTCGTCGTAGCTCAGCGGGCGCAGGCGGTTCTCGATCAGCCCGAGGTAGCCGTCGGCAATACCCACCACCTCCAGCCCGCCGCTCAGCGCGGGCTTGGCCACCGCGCGGATCACGGCGTTGAGCCCGGGGCAGTCGCCCCCGCCGGTCAGGATGCCGATTCGCTTCAGTTCCTTGCCCATCGTGCCTCCTCCCGAAGCCGGGCCGTCACCCGCCGCCCGTCACCTGTCGTCCGTGGCCGGTGGCCGGTGGCCAGGCAGAGGCTCACGCCGCCTTCCGGCCCGGAGCCGACACCGGCCAGGAGACCCTAGCACATGGCCCCATCGTCGAACAGGGAAATTGCTTCATTGGCCCCCCGTCCGGTCCGATATATCATGGATTGAACGTCCCCGGGTAGGAGGCCCCGAAGATGACCCCGGCGCCCGCCGCCGAACGACGCATGCATGCCCGCCACCCGCTGGCCACCAGTGTGAGGTTCTACCACGGCCCCAGCCAGCGAGACTTCCCCGCACGGTGCGTCAACATCTCACTCGGCGGGGTCAAGATGAGCGTCCCGGCCTCGGCGCCGGTCCAGCCCGGCCAGCCCGTCCGCCTGTCCCTCGCCGGCCTCAGCCGCCCGGAATTCGCCGGCCTGCGCGACAAGCCTTTGGACGGCACGATCGTCCGCGTCGACCGCCGCGCCCTCATCCAGGACGGCAACCTCGCCATCGGCATCCGCTTCGCCCAGGCGTGACCGACCCAAGCGCCGCGCCCGACCTCCCGTGTAGGCGGCCCCGGAGCCGGCCGGCGGCGGGGCCTCACCTCCCCGCGGCATCACACAGTGCAAACCCCGACACAACCCCTTGACCGCCCGCCGCCGTCCGGGTATAAGGGCGAAATCGGCCCTCGGGCGCCCAGCGACCCCGAGCCGCCGACCGACGAGCGCCCCTAGCTCAATTGGATAGAGCATCGGTCTACGGAACCGAAGGTTAGTGGTTCGAGTCCACTGGGGCGTGGTTCTTTCCTGCCGGGCCGGCACGATCGTGCCGGTCCGTCGCTTTGCGCAGGCCGCTTCGGGCGAAGCCGTTATGAATGATGCGCGGTTCCGGTGCGGCTTGAGGTCTTCCGGGGTGCTCGTCCTTCTCGCCAAGGCCGCGCTCGCCGCCGGCGATCCGCCGGCGGGCGCCGATGGCGGCGGGCAAGGCCCTCGTCGCGCGGCTGCCGGAGACGCTGGGCGGCGGCGAGGCCATGCCCGAGCACATCAGCTCGATGACGTCGGCATACGGCAAGGCCGGCGCCGAATACGACCAGGCCCACCCGCGGTCGAGGTCGGGCCTCCTTGCGGCGGATGGGGCGACCGTTCGACGTGACGGGTTTACACGCCGGCCGTTCGCGGAGAGAATGTCCTGCCGGCGGATCGGGCATTCTCGCGGACACGTGCGTGGAGGCGTGAGATGAGCGGCTTGGCGACGCTGGACTGGATCGTGATCGGGGCGTACTTCGCGGCTGTGGCGGGGATCGTGTGGTGGTCGTCGCGGCGGCAGAAGTCGTCGGAGGACTACTTCCTGGCCGGGCGCAACATCGGGTGGTTCGTCATCGGCGCATCGCTGTTCGCCTCGAACATCGGCTCGGAGCACATCGTCGGCCTGGCCGGGTCGGGGGCCGAGAGCGGCATGGCGATGGCGCACTACGAGCTGCACGCCTGGTGCCTGCTTGTGCTCGGGTGGGTGTTCGTGCCCTTCTACAGCCGCGCGGCCGTGTACACCATGCCGGAGTTCCTGGAGCGCCGGTACAACCCGACGGCGCGTTGGATTCTCACGCTGGTGAGCCTGATCGCGTACATTTTCACGAAGGTCAGCGTGACGGTCTACGCCGGCGGGATGGTGTTCCAGACGCTGTTTCCCGAGTCGCGGCTGGCCCTGGGCCCGGTCGTGCTGGACGCCTTCTGGATCGGCGCCCTGGCCACCGTGCTGCTGACGGGCATCTACACGGTCCTGGGCGGACTGCGAGCGGTGGTCTACACCGACGCCCTCCAGGCCGTCGTGCTGATCGTCGGCTCGGTCTGCATCACCGCCATCGGGCTGTACACTCTCGGCGGCTGGGGCGAGCTGCGCCGCCTGGTCGGCTCGGAGCACCTCAACATGTGGCGTCCGGCCAGCGACCCGGACTTCCCCTGGCCGGGCATTCTCTTCGGGGCACCGATCGTCGGCCTGTGGTACTGGTGCACGGACCAGTACATCGTCCAGCGGACGCTGGCGGCGAGGAACATGCAAAGCGCCCGTCGCGGGACGATCTTCGGGGCGTACCTGAAGCTCTCGCCGGTCTTCCTGTTCATCGTGCCGGGCATGATCGCCTTCGCCCTGGCCAAGAGCGGGAAGCTGGAGTTCGAGCACAGCGACGAGGCCTTCGCATCCCTCGTCCAGACGCTGCTGCCGGTGGGCCTCCGCGGGCTGGTCGTCGGCGGGCTGCTGGCCGCGCTGATGAGTTCGCTGTCCAGCCTGTTCAACTCCTGCTCGACGCTGTTCACCGTCGACATCTACGAGAAGATCCGCCCGTCGGCCTCGGAGCGCGAGCTGGTCCGCGCCGGGCGGGTCGCCACGGCCGCCGTGGTCGTCCTCGGCGTGCTCTGGATCCCCCTGATGAAGCTCGTGCCCGGCTCGCTCTACAAGTACCTCCAGAGCGTCCAGGCATACCTCGGCCCGCCGATCACGGCCGTGTTCTTCCTCGGCATCTTCTGGCGGCGGATCAACGGCTTCGGCGCGGTGGCGGGCCTGGCCGTCGGGTTCCTGCTGGGACTGAGCAAGCTGGGCTGCCAGGTCATCGCGGGGATGGAGGGCTCGGCGGTGTGGATGCCCGAGCTGCTGCGGGCGTTCGGCGAGGCCCAGTTCCTCTACTTCTGCCTGGTGCTGTTCGGCATCAGCGTGGCCGTGGTCGTGCTCGTGAGCCTGCTGAGCCCGCCGCCCCCGGCGGACAAGCTGAACGGCCTGACCTTCGCCACCGTCAACGCCGAAGGCCGACTCGAGGCCCGAAAGAGCTGGAACGCCTGGGACGTGGTCAACACCTGCATCATCCTCGGCGTGATCCTGGCGGTGTATCTCTACTTCACGGGCTGATTGCCCGACGACAGGCCCAGCGCCGCCAGCAGCTCCGCGTCCCGCTCGCGGGCGCCGGGATGGTCCTCGCCCTTGACGGCCGAGAAGGCGCTGCCGGAGTAGTTCCACATCGCCCAGCCGAAGCCGCGGGCGTTCATCGCCTCGCGGACGGCGGCGAGGTAGCGGAGCCGGCTGGCACGCGGGGCGTAATCCACTGCGCCCCACTCGCCGATGTAGATCCGCCGGCCGTTGCGCTTCGCCCAGTCGGCGATCCGGCCCATCTGCTCGACGATGTGCTCCCGCCTGGCCGTGGCGCGGGTCACCTGGTCGCGGAGGACCTGGGCGGCCTGGTCGCGGGCCTTGTGCTCCTTGAGCTTGGCGATCGTCCCGGCCAGGTCGGCCTCGGTCAGCGGCCAGGGCACCTCGTTCAGCGGCCGGTACCATGCCTTCATCCACGGCGCGCCCTGGTGGGTGAACGGCGAGGGCTCGTAGTAGTGCACGGACCAGACGACGTTGCGATCCGGGTGCGGGCGAACCTTGCCCAACTCCTTGACCAGCATGTACGCCCCGCCGTTGGCGATCAGCGTGTGCTTCGGCGCCGCCGCCCGCACGGCCGTGATCAGCCGGTCCTGGTAGGCCTCCCACGTCTCGTCGGCCCAGTAGTGCTGCCCGCCGGGCTCGTTGAGCAACTCCAGGAACACGCGCTGGGGGTCCGTCGTCTCCGCCAGGTGCCCGGCCATGCGGCCCCACCACGTGACGAACCGCCTGGCCAGCAGGGGCTTCTTCCGCAGAGCCTTGAAGGTGTGGTTCTTCGGATGGGCGTCCACGACCACGGCCAGGCCGTGGCGCAGGATCCGCGCGACGGCCGCGTCCAGCTCGCCCAGCAGCCCCGTCTTCAATTCGCCGGTCTCGGTGTCCATCCACGCGATCGGGTCGACGGGCAGGCGGACGTGCGCGAAGCCCATCCCGCGGATCATCTCCAGGTCGTCGTCGGTGATGTAGGCGCGGAGGAACCACGGGGCGAACTCGCCCTTGCGCCCGTCGATCCGCTGGTTCCAGGGCTGGCAGAACCAGCCGTTGATGTTGATCCCCCGCTGAAGGCGGGCGAAACGGGCGTCGGCGACCTCCGGGCCGTACGGCTCGCCCGGGCGGTACTTCGCCCGCTCGGCGGCGACGTCCGCCCGGGTGACGGCCTCGGCGCGGAGCTCGGCGACGTCCAGCCGCCCGGCCTGGACCTCGTAGAACCCCGCGCGCATCATGAGCTTCGCGGCCGAGTCGGGCACGGCGGCCTCGCGGGTGTGCACCACCCACCCGTCGCTGGAGTCGGCCACGCTGGCGAGGTCCACCCAATGCCCCGCGTTGGCGCCGTCGGCCGTCTTGAACCGCCCCTGGACCTTCCCCCGCATGTAGCCGCTTCTGCCCGGTCGGATGCCCCGCCATCGCAGCCGCACGGAGAGCTCGAGGCTGACCGCGTCAGAGGGCACGTCGATCCACTGCTCGAGGAAGCTGGACTGTCCGGCCGCCGAGACGCCCAGCCGCGCGAAGGCCTGCTCGCCGTCGGCGTGGACCGTGACCGTGCCCTCGCCCTTGTGCGCCCAGCCTGCGGGCCTGCCGTCCCCGTCGGCCCGGGCAAACTCGCCGTTGGCGAACAGGTTCTCCCCGGCCTCGGCGGCCGGTGTTGCCGCCAGGGCCGCCGCGCAGACGAGAACGAACGACGTCGGGACACTCCTGCTGGATCGCATCGCACACTCCTTGCAGCCATGTTCGGGACACCCCAGAATACCTCATGTTCTCCGCGCGAACGAGGCGCTGCATGAAGGTCGCCGGGCGGTTGATCCCCACGCCCGGGGTACGGGGGGGCATTCGGAACGGGAACCGAGACGGCAAACAGCGGAAGGAGGCGGCGGAATGAGCAGGACGATGGGAATCGCGTTGGCTGTCGTGGCGGGGGTGGCCGGCGCAGCGGCGCGGGCGGGCGAAGCCCGTCTCCAGGATGCGTTCGCCACGGTCCAGCGCGACGGCAGGCCGTACAACACGTTCTACAGCTACTACGTCGCCCCCCACGCGATCGAGGAGAAGGGCACGGTCTTCTGCGCCCACCAGGACGGGCAGGGCCGGCCCGTCGTGACCGCCTACGACGTCGAGGCCCGCACCTGGTCGGCGCCCGTGCGGGCGTCGGGGTTCGGGCTCGGGCGGGATACGCACGGCAACCCGTCGATCTGCATCGACGCCAAGGGCCACATCCACCTGTTCTTCGGCTGCCACGGCCGGGCCATGCGCCACGTCCGCTCGACGCGGCCGTACGACATCACCGCATGGGAGGTTGCGTCCAGCCCGGCGAAACGTGCGACGTACCCCGAGTCGATGCGGATGGCGGACGGGCGGCTGCTGCTGTTCTTCCGCGCCGGCGGGCACCCCGCGCCGTGGACGATGGTGGTCAGCAAGGATGACGGGGCCACCTGGTCGAAGGGCGAGAGGATCGTCGAGCTCCGCCGCGACACGAAGCGCCCGGGCGTGTGCGCCTACTGCACGTTCCTTCCCGGGGCCGAGGGCAAGACCGTCCACGGCGTCTTCCTCTACAAGGACGACGCCCCCCGCGCCAACAAGCGGAAGGTGCTCGGCCTGCACGAGGCGGTCTACCGGTATCACGTGTACTACATTTTCCGCGACGCCGCGGGGCGATGGCACGGGCTGGACGGCGAGTTGCCGTCGCTGCCCCTGGGCCTCGACGACGCCGACCGCCACGCGAAGGTCTACGACTCCGGCGAGAACTTCGCCAGCCACCGGCACATCACCGTCGACCGGCGGAACCGCCCGTACCTGCGGTTCGCCGTCGGCATCCGCGATTGGAAGCACAACAAGACGTTCGTGCCCCTCAAGACGAAATACGCCGGGCCGCGGGACGGGCGATGGCAGGTGACCGAGAGCGTACCCGACGCCTGGCCGGCCGAGGTGCGGCAGCGGATCGACCTGCCCGGCCCCGAGGCCTACGGCCCCCATGGCGAAGGCCCCAGCCCGTGGTACATCCACCACCGCAAGGGCCCCAAGGCCGATCCGACGCGGACCTATGTCTGGCTCGGCCACGTCGAGCAGGGCTACGCCCCCCGCCCCGACGGCCCCGTCCCGTCACCGAAGTAAGCAACGCCCCGGTCGGCGACCGCCGCGGCCTCACCGGGTCGCCAGCAGATGGTCCATGCAGAATGCCACCGGGACCCCGCGGGCGCCGCAGAGGTCCCGCAGGGGGGCCACGACATACCGCTCGGCCGTCGGTCGGGGCAAGCGCCACGCGCCGCCGTGGAAGTCCGGCCGGGCCGGAAGGGAGAGCCGGCGATACAGTGCGAGCATGGCCGACATCAGGGGGTGCAGCCGGCCGTGCTTGGGGCGAACAATCTTCGCCGGCGTATGGACGATTTTCTCGGCGCCGACGTCCGCGGAGAACGAGGCCAGGGCGTCGATATCCTGGCGAGTCTGGGGGCACCTCCCGCCGGGCGGGGCCAGGCCGATGGGATACGTCGGCGAGACACGGAGCACCACGGGCACGCCGGCGGACCGCAGGCGGGCGATCGCATCCACCCGCTCGGCCACCGACGGCGCGCCGGGGTCGCACGCGGTCGCGACGGCTTCGCGGGCGAACGCGAGACTGACCTCCACCACCACGCGTCCGGCCGGGCCGCCGAGGGCGAGCAGCGCCTCGAGATACACCGGGCGGACCAGCACGCCGGGGTCCTTGGTCAACAGTGTGACGGTGGTGAATCTCTGCCGGCAATCGGCCAGCCGTCGCAGCGTGAACAGCGCGTCCCCGCGCTCGACCTCCAGGGGGCGTTGGAACGCGTCGCAACTGTTGGAGATGTGCAGCGGCGCCGGCGGAACGTCGAAGGCGTCGAGGTCGGCCAGGTCCCTGGCCAGCATACGGCGGAAGTTCGCCTTCGGCCGGGCCGCCATCGCCGTATACCCCGCCGCGTAGCAGTACACGCATCCGTGCGAGCAGCCGACGTACACGTTGATGCAGTACCGGTGCCCCGACGGGAACCGCCGTTGGTCGGCGAACGGGCAGTACCACTTCACCACCCGCGGCCGCGTGACGCCGAGCACCGCCTTCGCGGACCGATGCGGCAGGAAATACCTCCCCAACGCCGCTCGCTCGCCGTCCGGCCTGCCGGCCCACACCGGCGCATACTTCGGGTCCACCTTTCCGGCGAGGGCGAGGCCGGTTTCGATATCCGTGGCGAACAAGCCTGGCATACCGAACATTATGCTAACCATCGGCGTGTGGGTTCGCAAGGTCCGCCGGCCGGGACGCGGCGGTGCGGGAACGGGCAAAAGGCGGGGCCACGGACGGCCGATGACGAGAACAGGGAGCGGCCTGCGCCCGGCGGGCCGGTCCCTCCGCCGCCATCTCGATTCGTGAAAGCGAGGCATCCCATGAAGTCCTTCCCCGTCCGGATCATCCTGATAGCCGCCGCGCTGCTCTGCGCCGCCGCTGCCCCGTCGGCCGTCGGTGCGCCCCCGGCCTCGCCGGCGAAGCCGAAGACCGCCGACACGTTCGGCGAACTGCTCGAGCGGTTCGGGGTGGAGAGCCCCGAGCAGCGCAAGTACATCGAGGACACCGTCAAGCAGGAGCTCCAGGAGGAGATCAACGAGCACATCGACCTCAAGCTCGATGTCGAGGTCTATCTGAAGAGCCTCAACCACCTCGCCAACGGAGAGATCAAGCAGGCCAACGCCTATCTCACCGAGGAGGTCGGCAAGAAGGTGCTGGAGTGGGTGGTCGGAGGCACGGCCGCGAAGATCCTCACCCTTGCGTGGGACTTCGACAAGTACGTCTGGACGAGCGTGCAGGCGTGGGCGGAGAAACGCGATCGCCAGCGGTTCCGCGACTGGCTGAAGGGGCGGGTCCACGCCTGGCGAAACGGCCGGGACCTCCACGAGATGCAGACGCCCCTCGGCAGCCGCACGCAGTTCGACATCTGGTGGCGGGACAACAAGAACAGCTTCGGCCGGACGAAGATGTACGGCGACCGGCAGCAGTACTACGACAAGTTCGAGACCGCCTGCCGCCACCGCTACATGGACGTCGCCCGCAAGTGCCGCCAGGCCCTCCAGCAGCGGGAGAACCTCAAGCTGGCCATGCGGAGCAAGCTGTTCGAGATCCGCCGGAAGATCGCCGCACAGCAGGGACGGTACAAGGCGGCCGTGCGCTTCCTGCGCCGCGCGGGCCTGGAGGGCACTCCCTCGCAGGTCCGCAAGTACGAGACGGACAAGGCCTTCGCGGCGAAGGTGGCCGCGGAGATCAAGAAGCAGGCCCCGCGGACCGCCCTGGAGCTTCGCAAGAAGGTTCTCACCAACGCCGACGCGGACCTCTCCCGCGCCAGCGACGCCGCCGCCGCGGCCGACAAGGCCCGCAAGGGCGGGCGGGCCGCGGCCATCACCCCGCCGCTGGGCGGCCTCCAGACCTTCCTCGCCGAAGAGCGGGACATCCTGCGGATGCTGTTCACCAACAGCGTGGACCCGATCGAGGGGGTCCGCGCCCTCAGCCGGTGCCGCGGCCTGGCGCTCAGCTACGCCGCCAAGCTGGGTTCCGTCCGCGACGACCTGCGCCGGATGCGTGCGAGCGGCAAGGCCCAGCGGGACAGCCTGCTCGCCCAGTCGAGACGGATCGACACGGCCCTCCGAAGCTTCGCCAAGGCCCGCAAGGAGCTGACGGAACGGTACGACCGCCGGGCCAAGGACGCCGTCGGAACCCTTGCCGGCCCCGCCGCTCGATTGGAGAAGATCGACGACGAGGCGATCCACCACGACGCCTATCGCAGCGTGCCCGAGGCCCTCCGCGTCGAAGCCGCCGAGGCGCCCGCGATCGAGGCCAAGGCCGTCCTGGTCGCCTCCCTCGCACCGGGCGAGAGCCGCGGGCCCGACGGCCTGACGCCGGCGGCACGCTACCTGGCGGGCATTGTGCAGAGGGGCACGTATCGGACCGATCCGACCCCGCCGACGATCGGCTACATCAACCCGCAGGTGCCCGACCCGCTGGAGCGGATGGACCGCGCCGACGAATGGCTGGGCAAGGCCATCGACGCCTACACCGCCTGTATGAACAAGCACGCCAAGGACCTCGCCCGCGCACGCGATGCCGACCAGGGCATGCTCGCCCGCTACCGCGAGGCCCTCGCCGCCTATGCCTCCGCCTGGAAGCCGCTGGCCGGGGCGGCCGCCTACGCCCGGGGCGGCTACAGCACGCTGGCACTCGACGCCTGGAGACACCGATACGCCGCCAAAGAGACCGAGCTGAACAAGGCGCTCGCCCGCGTCTACCGCAAGTGGCGAAGGCACTACCAGGTCCTGGCCAGAATGCACGGCTTCCAGGAGGCCATGCGGGTTCACTTCCAGCAGGAACGGTCCGTGCTGAACCGCGTCCAGCTCCTGGCCGCCGAGGCCGCGCGGCTGCGCAAAAGGTACGCCCGCGTCCGGCGAGACGGCGACACGGACCCCGACGCCGGCGCCCCGGATGCGACCGACGACGTGACCGGCCAGGCCATCGGCATCCTGCGGGCCGGCGATCGGTCGAAGATCTTCGACGCCATGATCGCCCGCTACCGCGCCGTGCTCGGGATGCTCGACGGCACGTGGGCAGGATACGATCGCGTGCTCACCCCGGCGATGCGGGCCAGCCACGGCCTGG
This sequence comes from uncultured Planctomycetaceae bacterium, assembly GCA_964385465.1. GTDB lineage: Bacteria > Planctomycetota > Phycisphaerae > SM23-33 > SM23-33 > CAYLPJ01. Next base: position 15,766 of record CAYLPJ010000011.1, read on the forward strand.
CCAGGGCGCCGTATGAAGGCTGGCGACGCAGCCCGCAGCTCAACCGGAAGATCCTCGCGGAAATGGAGCGGCTGATCGACCGTGCCCGCGCAGCCGACGACGGGGACGACCGGTACGCCGACGTGCTCACGCGCTGCGACAAGATCGACAAGGAACTGGACCAGGTCGGCGGCAAAGCGCGCCTGCTCGGAGGCGAGGTCCTCGCCTGCCGCCAGCGGGCCCGGAAGGACCTCGCCGCCGTCCGCGTCGCCCTGGCACGGCCGGAGGTGATCGTCCGCGACGCCGACCGCGCCACCGAGAACATGAAGCGTTTCCGCGCCTTCGCCGCGCGATGCGCCGCCCTCTGCGCCGCCGATGACCGGCGCGTGGGCGCACTGCTCGCCAGGGCCCGCAGCACGGTCGCCGGCGCGGGAGGCGGCCATGACGCCCGCGCCGCCGCGATGACGCGGGCCGTCGGGATGATCCGCCTCGCCGAGCGCCACGCCGAGGTGGTCGCCGCCTTCGCGCCCTACCACGGGATCTACCGCCACAATGCTGCCCTCGCCGACGCGCGGACGAAGCTCAAGGGCGGCGGCCGGGTCGACACGCCCACCGACACGCCCACCGAGCCCACGCGGTTCCCGCGGGAGGGGTTCTTCGCCGTATCCGTCAACGGTGCGGTCTTCGGGCGAACCGCAGGGGGGATCACCCAGACCGTGCAGTCGCGGGCCGGCGAGCTGACCGTCCGCGGCGAAGCTCACGATGCCGCGTTCAACGACCCGCGCAAGGTGATGCTGCGGCTGACACCCCTGCCCGCAAGGCCCTCGCAGGCCGGGCCGTTCGTCACCGTCGCCGAGGGGCGGGCCGACTTCGTCCACAGGACCACCATTCGGCGGGGCACGACCTACGCCCTCGAGATGCGCGTCGTCACCCGCGACGGGCGAGGCCTGACCCCCGCGCCGTCCCCACTGTCCTTCCGCTGGCCCGGGCCGGGAACGCAACTCGCCGGGGACGACCAGCCCGGCGACACCGACCGCCCGAATGCCGACGACCGCCCCGGCGCAGGCAAGCCCTCGGCCGCAACCGACACGGACGACGCCCCCTCGGCCGCCGCGAACACCTCGACCGCGAAGCAGCAGGCCTACCAGACGTACATCGCCGCGTACAACAAGCTCACGAGCCTGATGGCCGCCGGCAAGGGCGACACCCCCGAGGCCAAGAAGGCCTACAAGGACTACAAGGCCGCCAAGGACGCCTACGAGGCGGCGGTGAAGAACCCATCGTCCTCTAGGCCCTCCGGCGGGAAGCCCTCCGCGGGCACCAAGCCCAAGGCCGGTCCGAAAGCCAAGCCCGACAAGCCGGACACCGACGACGCCCCCGCCGCCAAGAAGCGCCCCACCTCCCTCAAGGCGGCCTACCAGACGTACATCGCCGCGTACAACAAGCTCACGAGCCTGATGGCCGCCGGCAAGGGCGACACCCCCGAGGCCAAGAAGGCCTACAAGGACTACAAGGCCGCCAAGGATGTCTACGAGGCCATGGCGAAGGACGCCCCGCCACCCAAGACCGACGAAGACTGACGGGGCCCGCCTTCGGACCTCAGACACATGGCCTCCGGTTCCGGCAGCGAACGCGTCCCGGTGCGGCTTGGCGATCGCATTCCGAGCCCCGCGGTCGCCTCTCGGCCGGCGCTGCGGTAGGATGCACGGAGACACGTTGGGCCGTGCAGGCCGGGAGGTACCATGGGCAAGAAGAAGGCGCAGGGCGTGTGGGCGAAGGTCGGGGCGTTGGGGGCGGTGGTGGTGGTCTTTGCGCTCGTCGGGGGCGTGTTGGGGTACATGACGATGGTGGGCGTCTGGGACTATATCCTGGCCGGGACTACCGGCATGTCGGTCGGCGGACCGGACGACCTGGGCTACGGGCGGGCGGGCCGGCCGGTGTCGCGGCCGGAGCACAAACGTCGCACGGCCGCCGGGTTTCTGATCGGCTGCGTCGTGGGCGCGGCAGCGGGTGCGGCGGTGTTCTACAAGCTCAGCAAGGGGTGAGGGGCCTCCCGGGGCATGGATGAGTAGCTACCGCACTCGCCTCGCGCGACCGAGGGCGTCCAGATCTACCGAATCGAGGGCGAGCAGGTCGACAGCGGCGCGGTTCGAACGTCCGCCGCGTGAAGCCGATCCGGCCTCGGTCGGCGTCGCTGCGCCGTCGGGCCCACGCCGCGGCCGGGCTTCGGACCGGGACGCCTCCGGCTCGGCTTGATCGCGTGGACGAATCGCCGGCGCGACATCGAGTGCGCCGACCGGGGCGTCGTCCTCCCCGCCCCGGCGCCGGGGCATCCGCGGCGCGGGGGTCTCCCGTGTCGGGATGTCCGCGGCGTCACCCTCCGATGCCGCGGCGGGGGCGGCCGGCTCGGGCAACGCGTCGGCCGTCGGGCTGTCGACCGCCGGCGCGTCGGCCGTCGCCATCGGCGAGGCCGAGCCGAGCGGCGTTGGCGCGGCGGCGGGCTGCGCTGTCGGCGCGGCCGGTGCGGCCTCGGGGGTGGTGAACATGGGCAGGCTTTGCCCGAGGTTGCTTCGGACGGCGAGGGTGTCGGCGCAGTCGACCCGGCCGTCGCGGTCGAAATCGGCGGGGTGGTCGGCGGAATCCTCGCCGAAAGCCCGCTTGAGGGCGATGTAGTCCCAGAAGCTCACGGCCGCGTCTCCGTCGGCGTCTCCGGGCAGCGAGCCGAAGTAGAACACGTCGCCGGCGGGCAGGCCCAGCCGGCCGCCAGCGGGATCGCTCAGGACCGTCACCTCGAGCCACGCGGCCTCGACCGCCCCGTCGGCGAAGGTCAGCGTGATGCGGTCGCTGCCGTCGGTGCCTGCGCCGGGCCGAACGGTGACGCTTTGAGGCGCCGGCCCGGCCTGCCAGGCCGACGGATCCTCGCCGGCGCCGACGCGGAACTCGAAGTCGCCGGCATCGGGCGCGCCGGCGAGGCCGCGGACGTCGATCATTACGCCCGTGAGGCCGCGGGAGTAGCTGACATAGCTGTCGAAGGTCGCGGCCTCGCCGGGGAGCAGGGCCCGCTTGCCGGCGGCAATGGCGTGGTCGTCGGCGTCGTTGGCGGCCGGGTCCCCGCCGTCGAGGTCGCTGCCGTTGTAGAACACGTGGCGGTCGACGACCTCGGCCTCGGCGGTCCCGCCGGTGGTATCGGCGTCGCGGACGAGCCGGACGAAATTGAACACGCGTCGCACGTCGCCCTGCGGCCCGTTGCCGGCGTCGGGATAGTCGGCGGGGTCGCCGGTCTTGGGGTCGCTGCGCTGGCAGCCGGCGCCGTGGACGTCCTCGATCGTCGTGCCGTCCATCGTCCCCATCCCCCGGCCGAAGGCAACGTACGCGGCGTTGCCGGCCGAGCCGCCGGCCCGGATGTGCGTCGTGCCCGTCCAGTAGAAGCCGTAGTCCGCCTCGCCGGCGAGGTTGGTGATCCCGGTGGCGTCGAAGAGCGGGTCGATGGCCGCCGAGGTCGTGGTGTCCGGCGAGCGCGAGTAGTCCACGATGCTCTGGAGTTCCTTGGCATTGGGCAGGCGCCAGTCGCTGTAGCCGAGGTACCCGGCGTCGTTCATCTGCCGGGCGTATGCGAGGGCGTCCTCCCAGTCCATCCCCGCGCCGCTGTCGGCTTGCGACCACATCAGCGCGGTGGCGTTGTCGGTGATCGTGCCGTCGCCGTTGTCGGCGAACTCGTTCTCGCCGTAGGCCTCGTTGCCCCGGCAGAAGCGGACGTAGTAGGTCTTGTCGGCCCCGCCGGGCCCACCGGCGGCGGGATAGCCCTTGATCCGCCCGTCGGCGAAGTTCACGCCGAACATCGCCTGCGTGCCCCCCATCACCGTCGAGACGTACAGCGTGCTCGTCGCCCACTGGGAATCGATGATCCGCTCGCCGGCGCCGGTGTCGCCGTAGGCGAACTGGAAGACGTCGGCGTCCAGGAACGGCACGAGCCCGTCGTCGTCGGAAGCCATCGGGTCCGGGTCGGTCCCGCGGAAGTCGATCACCGAGTACAGTTCCTTGATCGACGGCAGCCGCCAGTCATTGAAGCCGCCGTAGCCCGCGGCGTTCAGCGTGTCCACGTAGGCGACCGCCTCGGCGTAGGTGAGCTTGTCGGCGGCGTCCAACCCGCCGTCGCCGTCCCAGTCGGCCTCCCGCGTCCACGCCAGGCCGGTGACGTTGTCCACCACCGTCAGCCCGTCAGCCGAGACGGTGTAGCTCGGCTGGTACCCGTCGAACTGCGCATCCTGCCCGTAAAACGCCTCGCCCGCGTCCGGTGCGGCGATCTCGCCGCCGGTGTCGTAGAACGCCGACTGCCCCGTGTCCACGATCGCATAGGCGACGTCCACCTCGACCTCGTCGTCCAACTCCGTGCCGTCGAAGCCCGCGTACGCCCTGCCGTAGCGGCGGGCCTGGAACATCCCGGCCGAGTGATCGTGCTCCCAGACCGTCTGCCCGTCGGCATCGACCTCGAAGATGCGCCCGTCCACGCCGTCGCAGATCAGCGTATTGCCGTTGGGCAGCCGCTGAGCGCCGGAGACGTGGTCGGCGTAGAAGTCCGAGGGCGTCTCGGCCGTGTAGCGCCACGCCGGCTGCTCGGGCCCGTACGACCCGGACGGATCGAGCGTGTAGGCTCCGGATGCGTCGACCGGCGGGGCGATCTCATCGACCGACGAGTACGCCTCGCCGGGCATGCCCTGGCCGTTGTTGAAGACCAGCACGTTGCCCTCCCCCGGCGAGCCGGCGGGGATCCACTGCGCGTCGTGCTGGCCGAAGAAGACCTGCTCGTCGGGAGTGCCCGCGTCGTAGGCCTGCGGGTTGCCCCAGCGGTAGAGCAGGTCGCCGCCGGCGCCGCTGTCCCCGCCGGAGTGCCCGGCCGCCTCGGCGGTGGTCGTGCTGTGGTCGATCACCCAGACCTCCCCGAAGCTGCGGACGCTGAGGAGGACCTGGTCCAGCGCGGCGTTGTAGTGGATCGCGTTGACGTGCATCCAGTCGGCCCCGGCCCGGCCGGCGACGTAGTTGACGTCGATCAGCTCCGGGTGGTCGGCCACGACGCCGTAGTTGGCCTGCGTCGGGTCGTGGTCCTGGACGAGGTGGTCCCACGCGTGCCATTCCCACACGACCTCGCCGCCGGTCGGCCCGGTGGGCCGGACCTCCAGGATGCTGTCCGGCCAGAGCTCCCCGTCGGCCAGCAGGCCGGGGTCCCGCCCCGCGGCGAGCGCCTCGTCGGCGGTCCGCAGTTCCCATGCGATCATCAGTACATTGCCGTTGGGCAGCATCTCGACGTCATGGTGCGACAACCGGGTGTCGCTGGAGCACGTGTACTCCCACACGACGTTGCCTTCCCAGTCGAGCTGCTGGATGACGCCGCCGGCCCCGCCGACGTCGAACTGCGGATTGCCCACGTTGCCCGCGCGAAGCAGCGTGCCCTCCCCGGTCAGATGCGCCGCCATCCCCGGCCGGTAGTCGCTCGCCCAGGAATGCACCACCTCCCCGTCGAGGTCCACCAGGTAGGTCGTGGTGTCGTTCAGCGGGGCGAACAGCGTATAGCCGTCGTAGGGCTCGCCGACGACGACCGGAGCCTCGCCGGCGATCTCGAAGGCGTCGGCGATCGTGTACGTCAGCTCGCCCTGCGGGGTGGGAAAGACGACGCCAACCTCCTCGACGCCGCTGACGGCGTCGCCGGGAATATCGAACGCGGCCGTGACGGTCTGGCCATCGCGCGAAATGCTCGTGCCATCGAGGCTGCCGATCCGCACGGCCGTGGGCTGGATGTGCGACGGCGGCAGCGGGGGCGAGGCGTCGGGGTCGAGGGTCACGGTGACCACGACGGTGTCGCCCGCCGAGGCGGACGAAGGCGAGACGGAGAGGATCGCCTCGGCGGCGGGCGGCGGGACGTCCTCGGCGACGGTGGCGCCTTGCTGTACGGCCGTGCCGAACGTCGTCGGGGGCAGGGGCTGAAGCTCGGTTGCGCCGCTGAGCAGCAGCCTGGGCTCGAGGGTCTCCATGCCCGCGAAGGTGGTCGGTGTCGCGTAGGCCTTCATGGTTGCGTCCTCCTGCTTCCGGCAGCCTGGCCGCCTGGGGTCCGATTCGCCGTTTCGCCCCTACCAACGGACCGGGCGGCGGGAACCTGCGGAGGAATTGGAGAAATGGCTGCAAATGCCGGCTTGGCCGCATGGCGGGATGCATGTGGAATGCGACAGAGAGGCGGCAGCGGGTTCTGCCGCGGGCGACCTCTCGCGGCAACCGGGCCTCACGGTGCCTTCAGGTCGGCCAGCGTCTCCCGAAGGCGGGCGTAGGCGCGGACGAGGAGGCTCTCGACGGCCGAGCGGCTCCAGCCCGTCGCCGCGGCGATCTCCTCGTGGGCGAGCTGCTGGTAGCGGTGCAGCACCAGGGCCGTCCGCTGACGCTCGGGCAAGGCGTCCACCGCGCGGCGGACGCGGGCGACCGTCTCGGCGCGCTCCATCGGGTCCCCGCCTTCCGCCGCGGCCGGGCGGGCGCCGACGACCTCCAGCGACACCGGCCGACGCTTCGCGCGGCGCATGCGATCGCGGCAGAGGTTCACCGCGATCCGCGACAGCCAGCCTTTGAACCGCCCCCTCGCCCGGTACCGCCCGGCCGCGCGGTGGACGCGGAGGAACACCTCCTGGGCAACGTCGTCGGCGGCGTGAGGGTCGCGAAGCATGTGCCACGCCAGCCGCCTGACGCCGTCCTGGTGGCGCTCGACGAGCGCGCGCAGCGCCGCCGCCCGCCCGGCGGCGACCTGGCGGATCAGTTCCTCGTCCGACGGCTGGCAGTCGGGTTGCACGACGTCGTCACTCACAAGCCGGGGCCGCCCCCGGCCGACGGGGCGGCACTGGGATGCGGATCGCTAAGCGGTCTCAAACAAGTTCGTTGCGGTTCCTGCGCCGGACGCGGCTCGTCCGGCAAGGCGGCCGAAGCAGGCGATGCCGTAGCATCGCCGATGCAGGCCAACGCGGCCGGGCGAGCCGGGGACCAGCAGGAACGCAACATGACTTATCTGGGGCCGCTCAGGGCCGCGGCGGCGGGAGACGGTCCTCCCCGGCCCCACCGTGACCGCCCCCGGGGCCGTCGTGCGGGCCGTGAGGCGGACGATGGTGCGGCGGATGCGGCGGCCGAACACGTTCGCCGCCCTTCCGCCCGCCCTGGGGATGCGTGCCCGTCCCGCCGGGGCCCTGGCCGCCCGGCCTCTCGCCCTGGTCCTTGCGGAGCTGCCGGCTGAGCAGGTGCAGGAGCCGCCCGCGCTGGTCGCGCGTCAGATGAGCGCGGATGGCCAGCACGTACTTCGCCACGCGGCGGTGCATGGCCAGGTGGGCGGCGGCGAGGGCCTCGAACTGCTCGGCCAAGGCCGCCTCGCTCGCGTCGGCGGACTCCATCAGCGAGGCCAGGCGGAGCTGGTGGATGCGGATCTCGCGGTCCAGCCGGCGGATGTCCAGGTGGAAGTCCGGGTCCTCGGCGGCGATGGCGGCCATCTGCTCGTCGGTCAGCTCCAGCCAGCGGCCCAGGCGGCGTATCTGGGGGCTCGGGGCGTGGGCGCTGGTCGCCGCCGGTTTGCCGGACGGCCCGCCCAGGGCGGTCGTCGCGACGTAGGCGCCTGCCCCAACGAGCGCCACGGCCAGCAGCAGCAGGAGATTGCGTCGCGGCGTGGTCATTGCGTGTTCCCTTCGTCCTCGTCTCGACCGCTGAGAAGGTCCTGTGCAAAGGCGTAGACGCCGGTCGTGCCGAATGCGTCCAGATGAAGGTCGTCGGCGACGGTCGAGGCGGTCACCGGCTCGGGGTCGGGCTCGGAAGGCGTGATGCGCAGGTGGACGCGCCCGGCGACGTGCCCGCCCACGGCGGCCAGGACGATCGCCGCGGCCGCCCGCGCCCACCACGGCAGGTGCGCCCGGCGGGCCTGCTCGGCGGCGGCCACGTGCGGGTACAGGTCGCGTCGGGGCAGCTCGACGTCGGCCTCGCCGAGCAGGTCCCAGATTTTCGCCAGTTCATCCAGCCGGCGCTGGAGCTGCGGCGAGCGGGCAAGCTCGGCCTCGATCTCGCACCGCCGGGCCTCGGTGCCGCGCCCGGCGAGGTAGTCGATCAGCTCGATGTCTCTCGGTTCCGCCATCAGATGCACCTCGCACGGTCTTTCGGGCCGGCGCGACGAAGGCCGTATCGGCGTGGCGGCGGCATTCTACCGCCGGTCCCGATCGCAGGCCAAGGCGCGTATCCGCCGCGTTCGCCCCTTCCAACGCCGCCGGCGGGTGGAACCTGCGGAGAAAGTCGGCGGATTCTCCGGCGGGCTCCGGAGGTCAGCCCAGCAGCGGCAGGCCGTAGATGTGCGTCAGGGTCAGGAAGATGCCGGCGGCGATGAGGATCACGCCGGTGGCGGTGCGGAGGACGCGCTCGACCTTGGTCAGCCGATCGAAGGCAGCGCCGACGAGCTGCCCCGCGAAGGCGACGAGGAAGGCGAACGCCACCACCGGCAGGGCCGTGCCGATCCCGAACAGGCTGGGCATCAGCACCGGCGAGCCGTGGCGGGCGGCCAGGGGGATCAGTGCCCCGAAGAACAGCCCGGCCGAGACGGGGCAGAAGCTCAGCGCCAGCAGGAATCCCATGGCCAGGGCCCCCAGAGGCCCGGCGGCGGGGAGGCGCTGCCGTGCGGTCGTGCCGGCCAGGTTCAGCGACAGCGTCGAGCCCAGCAGGCCCAGCAGCATCATCCCGGCGAGGATCAGCACCGGCCCGAGGGCCAGCGCGACGTACCGTTGGAGGAACCGCGCCGCCTCCCCCGCCGCCAGCAGCCCCGCCACCAACAGGCCGCTGACCGCCAGGTAGCCTGCGGTCCGCCCGAGCGTGTAGAGCACGCCGCCCAGCAGCACCGCGGCCGGTCGCCCGACGCCGCGGGTGAGCACCGAGATGGCCGCCACGTTCCCCGCCAGCGTGCACGGGCCGATCGCCGTCAGCACCCCCAGCCACAGGGCCGCACCGAGTGTAAGCAGGCTCATCCGACCTCCTTCGCCGCCCCGGCTGCTTTGAGCATGGCCCCGACACGTTCGGCCACGCGGGCACGGGCGGCGGCGGGATCGTCGGCAAGCTGGTACAGCTCGTCGAGCAGTTCGTGGTGGACCTCACGTCCGTCCCGGTAGTGGACGAGCAGCACGCTGCTGGTGGCGACATCGTAGCGCGAGGCGAAGGCGTCGTTGGTCTCGATGTTGACGTCGCGCCAGACGACCCGCCCGGCCGCGAGCGGAGCGGCGAGGTCCTCGAACACGGCCTCTCTGGCGGCGGCCTCGATGGCGTTGCACGTCGCGCATCGCTGACTGACGTGCAGGTAGTGGACGACCACCCTCTCGCCGGCAGGCGGCTCGCCCGCGGCCGGGGAGACACCGCCGCCCTCGCCGGCGAGGCGGTGCAGCGTCACCTCCCGCCCGATCGCATAGCCGATGCTCACCAGCACGAACCCGAGCAGCACGCCGGTGACGGCTTTTCTCAGCTTCAGCTTCCCGTTCATCCGCGGTCCTCCAGACCGATTCGGCGTTCCTGTCATCATACCGCGCCGGGGTCGTGTCGCGGCGGGCTCACGTCGCCGGCGGGTGGAGGTTGGCGGCGGTGAAGGTTTCGACGTTCTCGGCCAGGACGGCGGGGCGCGGGTCGGCGGGTTCGTCGGCGGCGCGGGTCAGGCGAACGTCCTCGGCGACGAGCTCGCGGCAGTGGCGGGCGTAGAGCCCCCAGGCCGGCAGCGGGCGGACGCCCTTGTCGGGCGGCTCGGCCGTGGCGGGGATCGCGTCGGCGTCGCGCCCGGCCGATGCGTACTCGACGCGGACATCCCGAAGCGCGACGCGCCCGACGGGCTGGTCGTCCAGCCAGCTCTCGAAGGACATGGCCGCGTGGTACGCACCGGTGGCGCTGAGGCGCTCGACGGTGATGTCAGCGGCGGAGTTCCCCGCCCGGCGGAGGTAGAGCGTCACGGGGGCCTGGACGTTTCGCATGGTCAGCCCCGAGAGCAGCACGTCGCGGAGCGGGCCGTCGCAGGCGTCCCACGCGCCCGGCTGGAGCAGGATGCCCCCGAGCATGTTGTGTCGACCCTGCGTGCGGTGCGGGTGCAGGCCGGGGCCGTAGAGCAGGCAGTCGTGGACGATCATCCCCGCCACCGGCCCGATGATCCGGATGCCGTTGCACGAGGAGTTGATCACGCAGCCGGAGATCAGCAGGCCCTCGGCGTAGCGCCCGGCGATGCTGTCGTCGCCGGTGAAGAAGCGGCAGCCGGTGATGTGCAGGTTCCGGCAGGGCCGGTCGATCCAGCCGCGGAAGTGCACGCCGTCCCAGCCACCGGTGACCGTGAGATTGCGGCAATCGACGTCGTCGGAGAACTCGACCATGACGGCGTAGTTGGCCGAGTCGGTGACCGTCACGTCGCGGAGGCTCACGCCGCGGCTTCCGCCTACGAGGATCGTGTGCGGCCCCCGCATGCCCTCCTCGCCGGTGGGGTCGGGGACCTTCGCGCCGTCGATGACGCCCGGCCCGGCGACGCCGGCGTCGCGCACGCCGTCGGCCAGGACCAGCGCGCGGTGCCACTTGCTCCCCCCGGCCTCGGGCGTGCCCGCGGGCGCCGAGTACGCCCGGTAGGCGTCGAGATCGTCCGTGCCGATCAGCCGCGCGCCGGCATCGAGGTAGAGCACCACTCCGTCGGCCAGCGCGACCGTGCCGCTGCGGTACGCCCCGGGCGCCAGGCGGACCTGCCCCCCGCCCGCCGCGGCGCAGGCGGCCACGGCGCGGTTGATCGCGGCGGTGTCGTCGGTCCGGCCGTCGCCGGCGGCGCCGTGGGTGCGCACGTCGAACACGCCGGCCGGGGAAGGCGGCGTCGGAGCGTCGTCGCTCACGGTCACTCCTTGCTCGCGGGCGTCTCCGGCCCGCGCCAGACGCTGCCCCCGAAGGTGGTCACCACGATCTCGCCGTCGGCGCCGGGCGGGAAATGCACGCGCTGGATGTTCGAGAACGGCAGCGCCGCGAACGGTTGCCAGGTCGCGCCGTCGTCCCGGCTGAGCCACAGCCCCGCGCTGTCCATGGGCACGCCCTCGGTCAGCGTCATGTACATCCAGTCCCGGTGCCGCGGATGATAGAACGCCCCGAAGTGCTCGGGGCCCTTCTGAACCAGCCGCCGCCACGTCGCCCCGCCGTCGGTCGTGCGGTACAGTCCGCCCTCGGGCCGGCCGCGGCTCGTCGCGGCCGAGAGGAGAATCGTCCGCCCGTCGCCCGGCCGAACGGTGAAGTCCTTCGGCCAGCGGATGGGCAGGGATTCGGTGACCTCCCGCCAGGTCTCGCCGCGGTCGTCGCTGCGGTAGAGCCCGACGCCCTTGTCGGTGAGCTCCCCGCCGGGCAGGCGTTTGGCGGTGACCAGCACGAACAGCGTGCCGTCGGCGTGGAGGTGCAGCTTGCAGCACCGCATGTTCGTCGGATGGCCGAGCCCCTCGCTCCGCAGGCGCCAAGTCGCCCCGCCGTCGTCGCTGCGGTAGACGCCCTTGTCCCAGATCGACGCGTACAGGCGCCGGGCGTTTGGCCGGGAGTTGGCGTCCAGCACGATGGACAGGCACGGCTTGGGGGGCAGGCCGGGGACCTTCTCCCACGTGACGCCGAAGTCGTCGCTGCGGGCAAGCCCGCCGGGGTAGTCCGCCCGGTGTCGGCCGGAGATGACGTTCCAGTTCGGGATGTCATGCACGTTGGACATCGCCGCCCAGATGCGCCCCTCGACGGCGGGATCGAAGGCAAGCTCGTAGGTGGTGTTCCGCCATGGCAGGGAGTGCCCGGCCCAGGTCCAGGTCTTGCCGGCGTCGCGACTGCGGGCGAAGCCGATATCGGTGTAGCAGATGTAGTGGCGGTTCGGCTGGTGAGGGTCGACGTCGTAGTTCCACGTGGTGGTGACGACGAGCCCGTTGTTCGTCCAGGCGGTCTTCTTGCCGGCTCCGCCGGCGGGCGGGCCCGTGTGGCAGACGCGCCACGTCTTCCCGCCGTCGTCGGTGCGGTAAAGGAACATGCCCGTGCACATCATCACCACATCCGGGTGGCCGGGATTGACGACGAAGCTGCTGGGCACGGACTGCCACCGCTGCCCGACGCCGCGGGAGAGCCAGTCGTCGGCGACGTTGTACTGCTTGAACCGCGGGTCGGAGAAGAACACCGCCCGCCAGCGTCCGCCGGCATCGTCGGTGCGGTAGACGGTCGCGTGGTTCGGCGGGAAGTAGCTCGTGCCCGCGTCGTGAACGTACGCCCGGCGTGGCTCGACGTCCGTCGTGCGGATGAAGCCGTAGCGAGGCACGTCGCCGTGGGCCCACTGGCTGGATCGCTTCGTCTGCGTGTTCAGGCCCGTCATGCAGCGGGTCCACTTCACGCCTCGGTTCGTCGAGACGTACACGCCGCCGGTGAGCTCGCCCCCCTCGACGCCGCACTCGGCAGTGAGGTACAGGCACGTCGCCTCGCCGTTCGAGCCCATGGCAAAGCTGAGGATCTTCCCTTCCGGCAGGATCTGGCGCGTGGTCCGCACGAAGCGCTTTCCGCCGTCGGTGGAGACGAACACGCTCTCGGTCGTGCCGAGGTAGATCGCGTCGCGGCCGTGCTCGCCGCCCATCCCCAGCGGACGGCCCGTGAAGCCCTTGCACGGCGTCCAGCTCTTGCCCCCGTCATCGGTGACGGCCAGGGCCTTGCCGGAAGCGGCGAACAGCCGCTCGGGTTTCCCCGGCGGCGCGTGGAGGTACAGCAGCGTGGGCCGGCCTCGCCACGGCGGGCGGGTCGGCAGCTCTCGCCAGGTCGCGCCGCCGTCGTCGCTGACGTGCACGCGCCCGGTCCAGCCGCTGCCGGAGTAGATGCGTCCGGCCTTGCGGGGGTGGAACACCGGGGAGCAGGACGTGCAGCCGCGAAGCTGGGCGTGATGGACCATCCGCCACGTCCGCCCGGCATCGCGGGACATGTAGGCCGCGGACATGTCACAGTGGACCATCATGGCGTCCGCGTCGACCCCGCTGCCGGCGAGGCTGAACAGCGCCCCACCCCCGCACAGCCCCACCGGCCGCCATGCCGTCTCCGCCGCTTCGGCCCCCGCCGCCAGGAACAAGCACGCCGCCAGGATCATCCGTCGCATGGCAGGCCTCCTGCAAAACGAAGCAGGGATGAACACAGACGAACCTGGATACGGTGGAGCTTGCACGACTCCGACGGTGTATCCGCGTCCATCCGCGTTCATCCCTGCGATGGTCCTTCAGAACCGCCCGGGACGCGGGCGGGCTGTCACGCCAGCTTGTAGAACTCCTCCCAGCCCTTGCGGGGCGGCAGGCCGGTCAGGAGCTTGTTGGCGGTCTCGTTGTTGAGGATCTGCTTCTTCTGCACGTCGAACTGGAGCTTCCCGCCCAGGCGCTGGGCGATCACGCCCAGCAGGAACACCTGCGTCAGCGGGCCGGCGACGTCGAAGCTCGACCGCGTCTTCTCCTCGCCCTTGGCGGCCAGGAGGAAGTTCTCGGCGTGGCTGGAATGATGCCCGGTGATCTTCGGCAGGTCCTTGGCCATGTCCTTCATCTTCGACTCGGGGATGATCCGCAGCGTCGAGCCGTGCGTCCCGCCGTAGAAGATCAGGTCGTCGGAGTAGATCACCTTCCCGCATCGGCGCATCTTGCGCTTCTCGCCCAGTTCCTTCGGGCGCGGCGGGAAGTTCTTCGTGCCATCGTACCAGGTGATGTCCATCCCCGGCATGTCGCCGCGGGGACCGAAGACGAACCGGATCGTCGACGCCTGCGGGAAGATCCACTTGTTGGGCCCGTCCAGCTTGACCGCCTCGACCTCCTTGGGGTAGCCCAGCTTCAGGAAGCGGTGGATCGTGTCCAGCGTGTGCGGGCCCCAGTCGCCGAACGCGCCGTTGCCGAAGTGATACCAGCTCCGCCAGTTGCCCGGGTGAAGCTTGTTGCTGTACGGGTGGAACGGCCGCGTCGCCAGCCACAGGTCCCAGTCCAGCCCCTCGGGCTTCTTCTCGTCGGTCGGGTAGCCGTCGATCTTCCAGCCGTGCCAGCGGCGCGGCTTGTTCATGAAGGCGTCCACGTGGCGGACGTTCTTGATCACGCCGTTGTTGACCCACGACTCGAACTGGAGGTAGTTGTTGCCCGAGTGCCCCTGGTTGCCCATCTGGCAGGCGACCTTGTACTTCTTCTCGGCCTTCATCAACAGCTCGACTTCCTCGAACGTGTGCGCCAGGGGCTTCTCGACGTAGATGTGCTTGCCCAGCGACATCGCCAGCATGGCGACCGGGAAGTGCGAGTGATCGGGGATGGCGATCTGGCAGGCGTCGATCTCGTCGCCCATCTTGTCGAACATCACGCGGAAGTCCTTGAACTTCCGCGCCTTGGGGAAGCGCTTCTCCAGGCCCGCCGTGTGACCGGTTCCCATGGCCACGTCGCACATCGCCACGATGTTCGCCATGCCCGTCACGTCGAACGTCTTGCCCAGGCTCCCGCCGCGCCCGCCGATGCCGATCAGCGCCAGGTTCACCCGCTCGCTCGGAGGAAGCTCCTTCCGCTTGCCCAAGGCCCCCGCCGGCAGCGCCGCCGCAGCCGCGGCCGCGGCCGTGCCTTTCATGAAAGTCCGCCGGTTCATTCCCGTCACCTGTCGCGATCGTTTCGTCATGGAAGCGTCCTCTCGAATGCGTGTTGCGCCCGCCGCGATCCGGCGGGCATCGAAACCAACCTTCATTGTATGCTGAAACACCGCCGGGACAAGACGGGACCGTGAGACCGCAAGACCGTCACGCCCAGACCTTCTCCTGCGTGTACGGGTCGATCGCGGTGCTGACGGAGTTGGTGCGGATCTCGTCGGCGGTCACCTCGCGCCCCTGCCGGCCCGACATGTAGATGCCCTCGCTGATCAGGGCGGTGTTCAGGGCGATCTCGGCGGTGGGCAGCAGTTCGACGCGGCCCTGGAGCACGGCCGCCCAATGGTGCTGGGGCGAGTCGTAGGCGTCGGTGTCCGGCAGGCAGGCGTGCCACCGGCGGTCGGTCCCACCGAGGTCGAAGGTGGTCACGGCGGGGGCGTCGGCCATGCTGGAGAAGAACGTCAGGGGGTTGAGCCGGATCCCGCCGGCGCCACCGAGGACCTTGCTGGCCTCGGTGCCGTCGTGATGGACGGCCCAGGCCTCCTCGACGTCGAGGGTGATCCCGCCGGCCAGGCGGGCCCAGCCGAGCCCGAGCTCCTCGACGCTGTAGCCGGAGAACTCCCGGCGGTCGGGATACATCTCCAGCTCCTGGTGGGTCGAGCCGGTGACCGTCTGCACCTCCGGGTTGCCCAGCAGGTAAAGCATGTTGGCGATGTGATAGACGCCCATGTCGAACAGCGCCCCGCCGGCGGAGATGGCCTTGTCCACGAACGTCGGCGACCCGTAGCCGTCCACGAACGGGCGCCCCCGGCGGCGGTAGCCCACCGACCGGGCGTAGTAGAGCGTGCCGAGGTGCCCGTCGTCGATCAGCCGCCGGGCGAGCTTGGTATCCATGCTGAACAGCGAGGCGAGCTGGATGCTCAGCCGCCGCCCGAGGCGGCGGGCGGTCTCGTACATCGCCTCGGCGTCGGCGTACGCCCCGGCCATCGGCTTCTCGCAGTAGACATCCTTGCCGGCCTCGAGGGCGGCGATGGTGACCGGAGCGTGCTTGTTGTTGTGCACGCAGACGTCGACGGCCCGGATGTCGTCCCGCGCAAGCAGGTCCTTGAAGTCCGCGTAGGTGTCGGGGATGTCAAACTCCGCCGCCCGCGCCGCCAGGCGCTGGGGGAACAGGTCGCTGGCGCCCACCACCTCCACCCCCTCGATGTCCCGGTACCTCTGGAGATGCCGCGTCCCGATCTGCCCCACCCCGATGATCCCGATCCGAACCTTCTCACCGACGTCACTCATGGATGTCTCCCAAACGGTTTCGATCGATCCTCTCGCGGCCCGAGGCCGTCACTTCCCGGCCCTGATCCGCCATGCGTCGCCTTCCGCGGCGAACGTCAGCAGGTGCTGCTCCTCCGGCCAGCGGACGCTCAGCGCCCGGCCGGGGGTCTTCCACGCGGTTGTCGGCAGGGCCTCGCCGGCAACGTGGGGCAGCAGCATGATCTTGAACGCCGGCGCGACGGCGCGGCACTGGAGGATCAGCCGCCTGGCGTGGGTCTTCGTGTTGCGGCGCTTGTCCACGTGGGCGACGTAGGCCTCCATCCGCCCGGTCAGGCCGCCGGCCGTCGCGTCGGCCTGGAGGACGCGGACAAGCAGGCGGCGCCCGGGCTTCTCGTCGCCGGGATTCCCGTCCGCCTTTCCGCCGGCCGTCTCGCCGAGAATGAAGTCCCCGCCGTCCTGGCCGATCAGCTCCAGGTCCGCGGGCACCTGCATGTACCAGGCGTACGTGTGCTCGCCGTCGTCCTTCTGGATGTCGTCGGCGACGATCGCGTAGGGGTGCCGGCCGCGGACAAGCGCGGTCGCACGCCGGGCCCGCAGCACGGGGTTGTACGGGCGGCGGCGCATCCAGTTGCCGGCCGGAAGGCTGGTGCGATAGCCGGTCTTGCTGGCGTAGATCTGCTCCGGGAGCCAGCCCGGGGCGTGCTCGCGGGGCCAGCCGAGGTCGCGCGGGTCCGACCGCTCGGGGGCCCACGGCTCGGGAAACGCCTTGTCCTTGCTCGGCCAGGGCGGGCTCCACTGCCAGTCGTAGGCGTACTTCAGGTCGGCCGAGCCGGTCGTCGCCAGCGGCGTGTCGCGATGCGCCACGAAGCGGACGCTGGGCGCCTTCCACCCCTGGGCCTTGCCGTCGATATGCACCAGCGAGTTCTCGTCGCTGAGCTGCCACTTGTGGAAGCTCCCGTTGGCGGCCCAGTTCCGCCCCAGCGCCGAGAGCGTGAAGTGCCCGCGGTCCACCTTGTCGTGACCGATCAGGAACGCGTCCGGGCGGGCGTCCAGCGTGAATTGCAGGGCGTCCGTGGACCAGTCGCTACGGGCGACCAGCTTACCCCGCACGGGATAGAAACGGGCCCGCGGCAGGCCGGACTCGGCCAGCATCCGCTCGCGGCCGGCCGGGCCGCGCCAGTCCCCGCCGAACAGCAGATACCCCAGGTGCGCCTGCCAGCGGAACGGCCGGTCGTAGTCGTCGCCGACGGTGTGCCGCCATGCGTAGTTCGCGGCCGGGTCGCGCGGGTACATGTAGCGCCCGACGAGGATGCACGTGGGGTAGAGCTCTGCCACCATGGACAGCGACGCCCCGCCGACGAAGGCCCCGCGGGGGAAGGGCTCGAATTCCAGGGCGACGTACTCGAGGTAGTTGCGGTACTTGGCCGTGGCGAAGACGTTGTCCCCTCGCCGGGCGAGCGCGAGCAGCCCCCGCGAGCCGGCCCGCAGGCCGAGTTGCATGTAGGCGTCCTCGTGGGCGGCACCGAGATCGGTGTAGCCCACGTCCCAGTAGTCCAGCAGGATCCGTCGGATCCGCTCGTAGGTGGGCTTGTCGAAGCCCTCTTCGCCCTCGATCGCGCAGAGCAGCACGGCCAGGTCGCCGTGGTAGCCGTAGTGGTTGCTGGCGGCGAAGCCTCTGGGCAGGCCGGACCCGTACGGCGTGCGCCCGGCGGTGGCGGTGGCGATGGCCTCACGGACGACGGCGCGCTGGGCGTCGGTCATGGTATTGAAGAGCACGTCGTAGCTGACGGCCAGGCCTGCGGCGCCGATCGTCCAGCTCTCGCCGACGGTGTAGTTGGTGGTGTCCCACAGCCGCGCGGGGCCGCCGATTCCGAGCTCCTTCGAGGCCAGCAGGATCCGCCCGTGGGCGGCGATCACCCGCGCCATGAACTCCGCAAGCTCCTTGTCCTCGTACGCCGCGGCATAGACCGACGCGACGCCCCACTGGATGTTGCGGCCCTCGGCAGGCTTCATGTGCTTCTCGATGACCTCGCGGGGGATGTCGCCGGCGCCCAGTTCCGCCAGGTTGGCGTACTGGTTCTTCACCTGCCCGACGACGCCGAGGACGGTCTTCCTGAACGTGCGGCCGAAGGTCGTCGTCTCCATCCGCCGCCGGATGCGCGGCAGCTCGTCGGCATTGAAGAACACCCGCGGGTGCACGCCGGCCGCCGGCGCCTCGCCGAGCAGGCGGCAGCCGTTGGCATCCAGCGCATACCCGGTCGGTGCGGCGAGGTTCCCGCCGAAGACGTGGGTCGCCATGCACGCGCACGCCACGCACGCGATGAGGACCGCGAAGGTTCCTTTGGGCTTCCGCCCCGGCCGGCTCCCGATCGCCTCTCGGATGTCGGGGAGCGGCGAGTTCGGGACGCGGCATGACAGTTCGGTCGGCCTCGTGGCGCTATCCAATGCACCACACCTCGTTGTCGACGAGTTGCTCTCGCCCGGTGTCGGCGGAGCGGATGCCGGCGTCGAGGATGGCCATGGCCTCGAGGTTGAAGGCCGTCTCCAGCGTCGGGTGGGCCGGCTCGCCGGTGTCGAGATGGTGGACGTACTCCTCGGCGATGGTGGCCCGGCCATCGGGGAGGGGATCGGGCTCGTGGGTCACGCTCTTTCCGCCGCCGAGCCCCCGGCGAACCACAGGCTTGCCGTCTCGCCCCTCGATGACCAGCGTGCCCTCCGTGCCGAAGACGATCGGCCCCCCGCCGACGCCGTGGTCCAGCGTCGTCCACGTGCCCTCGAACAGCCCCATCGCGCCGGGGAACCGCACGAGCATCGCGCCGTTGTCGTCGGCCGTGCCGAACGGGCTGTTCAGGTTCGCCCGCATCCCCACCGCCGCCACGGCGGGTGTGCCCACAAACCAGCGGGAGATCATGCATCCGTAGCAGCAGAAGTCGAGCATGGCCCCGCCGCCGGCGCCATGGTCGTGCCACCAGACGGCCCCGAGTTCTTCGGCCGACAGCGGCGCGGCGGTGTCGGTCACGCCGGCGTGCCTGGCCCCTCGCCCGAGCGGCCCGGTGTGCCCGAGGCGGGCCTTGACGCCCAGCACGCGTCCGATCGCGCCGTCGTCGATGAGTTTCTTGGCCAGGCGGGCGGCGGGGTTCCAGGTCATCGGCCAGTTGACCAGCATCCGCGTCCCGGCGGTGCGGACGCTTCGGGCCATCGCCAGTGCGTCGGACAGGCGGGCGGCCATGGGCTTCTCGACACAGACGTTGGCCCCCGCGGCCGCGGCGTCGGCGACGACGGCGGGGTGGTGGGCGTTCTCGCTGGTGACGATGACGACGTCGAGCTTCTCGGCGTCGAGCATCTCGCGGTAGTCGTCGTAGCTTCTGGGCAGGCCGAGGTCGTCGAGGGCGTGCTGGAGGTTCCACTGGCGGGTGTAGGGCCCGCTGCGAAGCTCGGGCCTGGCCGGGACGGTATCCGCCCCGGCGACCAGCTCGACTCGCGGGTGTTTCGCGAACAGGCCGAGCACGTTGTTGATGTGCATGTGTGCGAAGCCGACGACGCCGACGCGGTAGGTTCTCTCGCTCATCAAAGCTCTCCCGATCGCGGCCCCCGGCCGATCCTCGCGCCGGCCGCCGACGCCGCCTGAGGGGAAGCTACCACAGCGGGCGTCGTCATGAAACGCCGGGCGGGCCGGGAAATCCGGCCGCTTTCCAGAAAACCTGCAACGTCAGGGCGGGGCGCGGCGTTATACTTCAAACGCATAGATGAACTACGCGTTTGAATTGTAAGGAACGGCGATGCGACAGCGGAAGGACGGCATCCAGACCCGCCAGCGGATCCTCCGGGCGGCCAGGGACGTCTTCGCCGAGAAGGGCTACAGGGCGGCCACGCACGCGGAAATCTGCGAGCGGGCGGGCACCAACACCGCGGCGATCAACTACCATTTCGGCGACAAGGAGACGCTCTACGCCGAGGCGTTTGCCGCGGCGTTCGAGGACGGTGTGGCCAAGTTCCCCCCCGACGCCGGCATCGCCCCTGACGCCTCGCCGGAAGAGAGGCTCCGCGGGCGCCTGACCTCGCTCATGCGACGCATCCTCGACCCGGGCACGCGGGAGTTCGACATCATGCACCACGAGCTGGCCGACCCCACCGGGCTGCTCAAGGCCGTCCACCAGCGGTGCATCCAGCCGATGCGAAAGGCCATGTTCCTGCTGGTCGCCGAGTTGCTGGGGCCCGGGGCGACCGACGGACAGGTCATGCTGGGCATGATGACCGTGGTCAGCCCCGTGTTCCACACGATGCTGCACATCCGCCACGTCGGGACATGCCCGGCCGGGAAGTGCCCCCGCCCGCGGCTGAGTGAGAGCGATCTCGGGGCCTTCATCGAACACACCACGCGGTTCGTCCTGGCCGGGCTGCGGCGGATGCGCGACGGGATCGAAACCGAAGACTGGCCCGACATGGAGTTGCCCCATGCGCTCATGCCGAACCCGAAGTAGGCCCGGCCGCCGGTCGCGCAGGCGAGGCGCCGCCGCGGCGGTGCTGCTGGTCGCCGTCGCCGGCTGCGCGCCGCGGATCGAGCCGGTCACGCCTCCGGTCGCCCTGCCGGACACCCTCGCGCCCGGCGCGCCGAACGACGTCCCCGCCGGGCCGTGGTGGACCCAACTCGACGACCCCGACCTCGCCGCGCTCATCGACACCGCCCTGCGGGGCAACTTCTCCCTGCGGGCCACGTGGGACCGCCTCCGCCAGGCCGAGGCGGCCCACACCGCGGCGCGGGCGCCGCTGTTGCCCGCCGCCGACGGCTCGGCAGGGGCGGGGCGGTCGGCCTCCCACACCGAGCCCCGCCCCACCGCCTACGCCAACAGCTTCTCGCTGGGGGCGATGGTCTCCTACGAAGTGGACCTCTGGGGCCGCGTGCGATCGACCGCCGACGCCGCCGCCCTCGACGCCCGGGCCGCCGCCGAGGACATCCGCGCCGCCGCCATGACCCTCACCGGCCAGGTCGCCGCCACGTGGTATCGTGTCGTCGAGCTCCGCCGCCAGCTCGCCCTGCTCGACGAGCAGATTGCCACCAACAGCGAGGTGCTGGAGATCGTTACGCTGAACTTCCGCCGCGGGCGGGTCGGTGCGACCGACGTGCTCCAGCAGAGGCAGGTGCTGGAACGAACGCGGGGCGAACGGGAGCTCGTCGGCCGACAGCTCGCCGCGCAAACCACCGCCCTGGCCGTGCTGATCGGCGAGAACCCCGGCGACTACATCCCCCCACCGGCTGAGGGCCTTCCCGCCCCCGGCGACCTGCCGCCCCTGCCGGTCCCGGCGGCGTGGCTGCGAGCGCGGCCGGACATCCGGACGGCGGAGCTCCGCGTCGCGGCCGCCGACAAGCGGACCGCCGCGGCGATCGCCAACCAGTTCCCGCGTGTGACGCTGTCGGGCTCGGCGGAGACGACGGCCCGGCGGGTGCGGGACCTGTTCGACAACTGGCTGGCGAGCCTGGCCGCAAGCCTGACCGCCCCGCTGTTCGACGCCGGGCTGCGACGGGCGGAGGTCGCCCGCAGCCGGGCCGCGGCGGCCGAGCGGCTCAACGCCTACGGCCAGACCTTGCTGACCGCCCTGGGCGAAGTGACCAGCGCCCTGGCCGAGGAGGCCCACCAGCGGCGGTACGTGGCGAGCCTGGCCGAGCAACTCGAGCTGTCCGACGCCTCGGTCGAGCGGATCCGCGAGAACTACACGAAGGGCGCGATGGAGTTCACGCGGTTCCTGACGACCCAGCTCTCTCACCAGCAGCTCCAGCGGACACACCTGACGGCCCGGCGGGAGCTGCTGGACCGCCGCATCGCGCTGCACCGCGCCCTCGGCTGGCGGGGCGACCTGCCGGCGCCGGCCCTGCCGCCGCGGCGCGTGACCGGGCCTGTCGAGCGGTTCCTGTCGATCTTCAATGCCGATCCCAAGCCGTCCCGCGACGGCAAGGAGCGAGGGCAGCAACCATGACCGATGCCCTGGAAACCACGAGCACCGACGCGCCCGAGGCGGCGCCCATGACGCCCGAGCCCCGCCCGCCGGCCGACGACGACGCGGATCCCGACCGCGCCCCGAGCACCTTCGCCCGCCTGGCCGCCCGAGTCCTGGCGCTGCTGCTGGCGGTGGCGGTGCTGGGCGCGGGCGTCGGCGTGGCGGTCTACTGGCTGGCCAACCGTCCCAAGGCCAGCCGCCGCCCGCCCGCCGCGGCGGCGACGCTTGTCGAGGTCGAGGTCCTCGCCGCCGGGCCGCACCGCGTGACGGTCGAGGCGATGGGCACCGTGGCCCCGGCGCGGCGGATCGCCCTGGCGGCCCGGGTCGGCGGGGAGGTCGTCGAGGTCGCAGACGCCTTCACCCCCGGCGGCCTGCTGGCCGAGGGCGAGACCGTCCTGCAGCTCGACCCGGAAGATTACGAGATCGCCGTCGCCCGCGCCGAACTGGCCCTGGAGCGCGCGAAGCTCGCCGCACGCCAGCGCGAGAGCGACATCGCGGCCAGACAGTCCGAGTTGGCCAAGGCGCAGGAAGCGATGAAGATCGAGCTCGGCCGACAGGCCGTCGCCAAGCGGGAGTACGAGCTGCTGGGCGAGGACATCGACGACGCCGACCGCGAGTTGGTTCTGCGCCGGCCGCAACTGGCCAGCGCCCGGGCCGGGGTCGCCGCCGCCGAGGCCGCGGTCGACTCGGCCCGAGCCGCCCGCGACGCCGCCGAGCAGGCCGTCAAGGACGCCGAAAACACCCTTCGCGCCGCGAAGCTGGACCTGTCCCGCACGATCGTGACCGCGCCGTTCAACGGTGCAATCCTCGACCGCAACGTCGAACGCGGCTCGCAGGTCTCGCCAGGCACGGCCCTGGCGACCTTCGCCGGCACGGACGAATACTGGATCCGCGTCCTCGTGCCCGTCGATCAGCTCCGGTGGATCGAGATGCCCGCCGCAGGCCTCGAAGGCTCCAGCGTCCGGATCTACCACGAGCCACGATGGGGGCCCGGGGTCCATCGCGCCGGGCGCGTGCTCAAGCTCCTGCCCGACATCGAGCCCCGCGGGCGGATGGCACAGCTTCTCGTGGCCGTCGACGACCCGCTGGGCCTGCGGTCGGCCGAGGTCGCCGACGCCCCGCTGCTGCTGGATGCCTACGTGACGGTCGCCATCCAAGGGCAACAGGTCGCAAGCGTCATCCCCGTGCCCCGGTCCGCCCTCCACGACGGGCGGCACGTCTGGGTGGCCGGCAACGACGGACAGCTCGACGTGCGCGAGGTCCGCATGATCTGGCGGGGCAAGGAGACGGTGTACGTCGCCGAGGGCCTCGCCGACGGCGAGCGGCTGATCGTCAGCGACCTCGCGGCGGCGGTGGACGGCATGCCGGTCCGCACGGCGGGCGAGGCGGCGCCTGCGACGGCGCCCGCCGGGGAGGCCCGCCGATGACCCGGGACCTGACGCGAGGCGAGCGGCGAGGCCCGATCGCCTGGATGGCCGGGCACACCGTGGCGGCGAACCTGGCGATGGCGTTCTTCGTCGTCGGCGGGCTGATCGCCCTGACGAACATCAAACAGGAGGTCTTCCCGGACTTCGAGACCGATCAGGTCTCCGTGTCGGTGGTCTATCCCGGCGCGAGCCCGGAGGAGATCGAGGACGGCATCCTGCTTGCGGTCGAGGAGGCCGTCCGCGGGCTCGAGGGCGTCGACGAGGTCTCCGCGACCGCCCGCGAGGGGGTGGGGACGGTCCTCATCGACGCGCTGACCGGCTACGACGTGAACCTGCTGGCCCAGGACGTCCAGGCCGAGGTGGACCGGATCACCACTCTCCCCGACGACGCCGAGGAGCCGGTCGTCCGCGCGATCGTCCGCTCCCGCGGCGTGCTGAACGTCGTCCTCTACGGCGACGTGAGCGAACGGACCCTCCGCGAGCTGGCCGAGAGGCTCCGCGACGAGCTGCTCCAGGACCCCGACATCACCCGCATCGAGCTGGCGGGCGTGCGGAACCTGGAGATCGCCATCGAGGTCCCCGAGGAGAACCTCCGCCGCTACGGGCTCACGCTCCAGGAGATCGCCAACCGCGTCCGCAACGCGTCGGTCGACCTGCCCGGAGGCGGGATCAAGACCGAGGGCGGCGAGGTGCTCGTGCGGATGAAGGAGCGCCGCGACTACGGCCGGCAGTTCGCCCAACTGCCGATCGTCACCGCAGACGACGGCACGGAGGTGCTGCTGGGCGAGATCGGCACGGTCACCGACGGCTTCGAGGACAGCGACCGCTACGCGACCTACAACGGCAAGCCGGCCGCGCTGGTGGAGGTCTACCGCGTGGGCGACCAGACGCCGCTGACCGTCGCCGCCGCCGTCCGCGAGCGCCTGGTCGACTACCGCCCGATGCTCCCGCCGGGGGTGAGCACGGCCATCGACCGCGACCGGTCGGACATCTACGGCCAGCGCGTGGAGTTGCTGACGCGGAACATGGGCATCGGCCTGGCGCTGGTGCTGGTGCTGCTGGGGTTGTTCCTGGAAGTCCGCCTGGCGTTCTGGGTGATGATGGGCATCCCCATCTCGTTTCTGGGCTCGTTCCTGTTCCTGCCCTCCACGGGCGTGACGGTGAACATGGTCTCGTTGTTCGCGTACATCATCGCGCTGGGCATCGTCGTCGACGACGCCATCGTCGTCGGCGAGAACGTCTACCACTACCGCCAGGAGGGCATGGGCCGCCTGGCGGCGGCGGTGCGGGGGGCTCGCGAGGTCGCCGTGCCCGTGACGTTCAGCATCCTGACCAACGTGGCGACGTTCCTGCCGATCTACTTCGTCCCGGGCTTCATGGGCAAGGTCTTCCGCATGATCCCCATCGTGGTGATCATCGTGTTCCTGATCTCGCTGGGCGAGAGCCTGTTCATCCTGCCGGCGCACCTGGCGCACCTGAAGCGCAAGGAACGGCGGGGCTTCTCGGCGTGGCTGCACCGCCGCCAGCAGGGCTTCAGCCGGCGGTTCACCCACTTCGTCCGCAACGGCTACGGCCCGGCGCTGGAGACGGCGCTTCGCCACCGCTACGTGACGATCTCGGTCGCCCTGGCGGTCCTGGCCGCCACGCTGAGCTACGCCCTCAGCGGGCGGCTTGGCTTCGGCCTGTTCCCCACGATCGAGTCGGACCATTCCGACGCGCGGCTGGTCCTGCCCTACGGGGCGCCGATCGAGCGGACCGAGGCGATCGTGGAACGCCTGCGGGCCGGGGCGCGGAAGGTCGCACGCGACGCCAACCATCCCGAGCTGATCGAGGGCATCGTCGCCGACGTCGGCGACGGCGGCAGCCACGTCGCCAGCATGAAGGTCGAGCTGGCCGACGCGGAAATCCGCGAGGAGATCATGTCCACCGCCGAGTTCACCCGCCGCTGGCGCCAGGCCGTCGGCGAGGTCGCCGGCGTCGAGACGCTCAAGTTCCTCTCCGACGCCGGCGGGCCGGGCTCCCGCGGCGCGCCGGTCACCGTCGAACTCAGCCACCGCAGCATCGGCGTCCTGGAACAGGCCAGCTCCGAGCTGGCCAAGGTGCTCCAGACCTACCCGCGCGTCAAGGACGTCGACGACGGGTTCCAGCCGGGCAAGCCGCAGTTGGACTTCACGGTCCGCCCGGCCGGCAAGAGCCTCGGCCTCGATGCCCGCCAGGTCGCCCGGCAGGTCCGCAACGCTTACTACGGCGCCGAGGCCATTCGGCAGCAGCGCGGGCGCAACGAGATCAAGATCATGGTCCGGCTGCCCGAGCGCCAGCGGATCAGCGAGTACGACATCGAGACGCTGCTGATCCGCACCCCGGGCGGGACGTACGTGCCCCTCCGCGAGGTCGCCGACTACGACCGCGGGCGGGCGTACACGGTCATCGAGCGCCGCGACGGGAGGCGGGTGGTGCAGGTCCAGGCGGACGTGACGCCGCGCAGCAAGGCCGGTGAGGTCCTCGCCGACCTCCGCGCCGACGTCATGCCCGGGCTGATGAACGACTACCGCGGGCTGACTTACAGCTTCGAGGGCCACCAGGCCGACATGCGCGAGAGCCTGGGCAGCCTCAAGGTCACCAGCGTGCTGGCGATGCTGGCGATCTTCGCGATGCTGGCCATACCATTCCGCAGCTACGCCCAGCCGCTGATCGTGATGGTCAGCATCCCCTTCGGCGTGGTCGGCGCGATCCTCGGGCACGTGATCATGGGCTACGACCTGTGCATCCCGAGCATCTTCGGGATCGTCGCCCTCTCCGGCGTGGTCGTCAACGACTCGCTGGTGCTGATCGACTTCGCCAACCGCCGCCGCTCGCAGCAGGGCATGAACACCCACGACGCGGTGACCTCGGCGGGGATCCAGCGCTTCCGACCGATCCTGCTGACCACGCTGACCACCTTCGGCGGGCTGGCGCCGATGATCTTCGAGACCTCCCGCCAGGCCCGGTTCCTGATCCCCATGGCCCTGTCGCTGGGCTTCGGCCTGCTGTTCGCGACGTTCATCACCCTGGTGCTCGTGCCCTCGCTGTACATGGTGCTGGAAGACGTCAAGTACGTCGCCGAGTTGGCCGCCGGACGGCGGCGCGAAGCGGCGCCGCCCGCCGTCCCGACATCGCCGCCGGCGGGCGCCCCCGCGGAGTAGCGCGGGCAATCCGCGATGGGGCATCCCCCGCCTGTCAGCAGGGCAGCTTCGCCACGCGGACGCGCTGGCCGGTCTTCGCCGACTTTGCCAGCGCCTCCAGCACGGCGATCGGCTCGAGCAGTTCCGACGGCGTGTGCGGCATCTTGCCCGTGCGGAACATCTTCAGGAACTTCTTCACGCCCGCGATGAAGTGGTCCTCGTCGCTGGCGTGAAGATGCTGGACGAGGCCCTTCGTGCCCATCGCCCGGAAGGCGAAGTTGTAGCTGCCCTCCTTCGTCAGGTGCATCGTCACCACCGGGCCGCCGTCGCGGTACCACAGCACCGCCGCGGCGTTGGGATTGCCCCGGCCGCCCTTGTGAACCTGCACCGCGCCGATCCCCCCGCCGAACGCCCGCAGGATCGACTCCACCTGGTGGATGCCGTAGAAGAACACCCCGCCGTACTTGCTCTTGAGGTCGCAGGGCCCGATCGACTCGATCGCCTTGATCTCCCCGATCCCCCGCAGGCTCTTGCAGAGCCCCTTGCGGAAGCTCGTCTGCTCGGGGATCGTCGAGAAGCTCGTCACCGGCACGTCGTGCGTGTCGGCGAGCTTCAGAAGTTGCCAGCCCTCGCGGACGGTGAAGCTGAACGGCTTGTCCACGAAGACCGGGATGCCCGCCTCGATGAAGGGGATCGCGGCCGGGACGTGGTACTTCGCGTGACGATGGTCGATCATCACGCCGTCGACCTCGCCGATCATGTCGGCGGGTTCCTTGACGATCCGGGGGATCTCGCCCTTCTGGGCGGCCCTCTCGGCGAAGGCCTTCGTCTCGCCCCACACGGCCACCACCCGCGCCCGCCCGCAGGACTTGTTGATGTTCAGCGTCCTGGCGACGCCCACCGTGTGCGAGTTCTCCGCCCCGACGATGCCGATCTTCATGGTGGTCTCCCGAGGTGCACGTGTTCGAAGCGGCAGCGTGACAGAGGGGAGTCTGCGCCATCTCCTCGCGGAAGTAAAGTCCCGCGCCGGGACGTCAGGGCCCGCCGGCGTCGCGGGCGATCTCGAAAGCGGTCATCGAATGAGGCGGGAACGTCCAGGCGAAGCCGCCGCCGTTCACGCCCGCGACGTCCGCGCCGCTGACGGTCTGGTGGACTGTCTCGGCGTCGAGGTTCAGGCTCGAAAGGCTCGGGCCGGTCACGCACCAGGCCTTGGCCGACGCGGCCGACCCGTCGGCCACGCGAACGTGGGCGGCGATCGGGTCGGCGTGGTGCTTGTTGAACACGATCACGTACAGTGTCCGCCCGTCGTCGGAGAGGCTCCCCGCGGCCGTCAGGGCGGCGTACGGCGGGCAGTCGGCGAGGCGTTCCACGCGGAGGTTGCGGATCTCGTAGGTCCCGCTGACCGCCCCGCCGGCGGTCCGTTCGCCGGCCCGGGCCACGGACTGCGCGGCCTTGGAGGCCAGCAGGCGCAGGTGGAGCTCAAGCCCGTCGCAGCCGGGCAGCGTGACCAGCTTCGTGGCGAACTCCTGCCACTCGCGCGCGCCCTCCACGCCCGCCGTCGCCGAGCCGCTGTGCGTCTCGTGCCAGCCGCGGGCGTCGATCATGTCCACGCCGACGGTCCCGGCCGTCGTCCCGCCGACGGTGCGGCCCTCGTGGACCAGCCGGTACGTCCGCCCCGGCCGACAGGCCACGCGGCCCAGCGTCGGATAGACGTCCGTCGCGTGATCGGTCAGCGTGACGCGAAAGCTCCGCTTGCCGGTCGGCCGCCATCGCCAGGTCCCGCCCTCCCCGCCGCCCTCGGCGAGGGTCAGGGGCAGTTCGCCGGCGTCGCCCGAACCGGCCCGCGCGGGGCGCACGCGGAGGCAGCCCTCGAACTCCAGCCTCGGGCCCTCGGCCCTGGCCGCCACCAGGCGCCTGCCGAAGTGCCGCCCCCACAGCCGGTACAGCCAGAACGCGGGCATCCGCCGCCACGGCCGCCGGTCGCCCGGCTGCTCGGGCCCGCGGATCATCCCCCAGTAGCCGTTGGCGAAGTGCCAGTAGTTCGCCATCGTCACCTTGAGCTTCGGGTCCATGAGCACGCGGACGTAGTCGGCCGAGAACAGCGCCGCGCCGAGCGTGAAACGGTACGGAATGGGCTCCTGCTGGACGAAGCTGGCGTTGTACTCGGTGACGGCGATGGGCAGGGGCTTGCCCGCGTGGCGGTCGATGACCTCGCGGTAGCGCGCCACGAGGTCCGCCGTCTGCTCCCCGGCGGCCATGCAGGCCCGCATGAGCAGACCGGTGTCCTCGGCGACTTCCTTGGCGCCCTTGGGGTCCCAGAGCCCGACGGCGTAGGTGTGAATGACGACGAAGTCCGCGCTGTCGGCGGTGGCATCGAGGACCACGCGGTTCCAGAGGCACTCCGGCGGCGTGCCCGTGCCCATGTGCGGGCCGATGCGGATCCCCGGGTCCACCGCCCGCATCCGCCGGGCGCAGGCGTTGAACCACTCGGCGTAGCTCTGCGGCGTGTGTTTGCGGAACGGCTTGACGTCGTGATTGCCGTGATCCGACTCGTTGCCCATCTCCCAGTGGCGGATGTTCAGCGGCTCGGGGTGGCCCCCGGCGGCGCGGCGGCGGGCCCACGGATGATCCGCGTCGGCCGGGGCGTTGCAGAACTCCACCAGGGCGGCCGCGGCGTTGGCATCGGCGCGGTAGGCGCTGACGTTCATCAGCGGCTCGGCCCCGGCGGCCCGGCACCACCGGACGAACTCGACGACGCCGAAGGCGAAGTCCGGGCGGTCCTCGGGCGGGCCGATCGCGTCGGTCCAGACGAAGTTGTGCGTCAGGCAGCCGCCGGGGTAGCGCATCACGGCGCAGCCGACATCGCGAGCGAGCGCCAGCGGTCGCGGGGCCGGCTTACGGGCCCGCGGGTCCCACAGCCCCTGCCCGGTCCGACCCATGTAGCGATGCTGCGAGCCGAAAATGTCCTTGGCGTCGGCGGCCTCGACGTTGTGGCCCAGCAGGCCCGGGGGCACACGCCCGAGGATCCTGCCCGGATCGACGCGGATCGACGCATCCCCCGCCGCGGCGGCGGCAAGGCAGCCCAGCACTGCGGCCGCAGCGGCCGAAATGGACAGCCCGCTCATGGCATGCTCCCTTCCGCCGCCGCTACAGCCGCCATGGCGACCGGAGGGAGCGGTGCATCATCTGGGTGGCGGCGGGGTCGCCGACGATCTTCTCGGCCTTGGGGTCCCAGGTGATCTTCCGCCCGGTGCGGATGGCGATGTCCCCGAGGTGGCTGATCGTGTCGGACCGGACGGCGTCGACGATGTTGCTCACCGGCTGCGTGCCGCCGCGGACCGCGTCGATGAAGTCCTGCCCGTGGTGACGGCTGACCTGGAGCCGCCGCTCGTCGCCTCCGATCCGCTCGCTCTTCAGCGACGGCGGGTCGGTCTGGAACTTCCGCGGGTCGCGCCCGACCTGCACCGTCCCCTTCGTGCCGTGGAAGATCGTCAGGTCCCCGCCGTCGATGAACTTGAACGCCACGCCGTTGGCGTAGCGCCCGCGGACGTCCCAGCGGGTGATCGTGTTGTACAGCCCCTCCTCGGGGATCGTGCCGGTCCCCTCGATCTCGACGGGCACGGCGTCCTCGAGGTCCCAGCCCCAGACGGCGATGTCCAGCGGGTGGGCGCCCCAGCCGGCGATGAAGCCGATCGCGTTGTCGTAGTGGTGGTACGTGCCCAACGCGGTGCAACGGTCCTTCGTGTACGGCGTGACCGGGGCCGGGCCCAGCCACGTGTCGTAGTCCAGGTCCTCCGGGACGGGAATCGGGTCCGTCGAGCCGCCGCCGCGACCGGCCGGGGCGTGGACCTCGACCGTCTTGATCTCGCCGATCCGCCCGTTGAGCACCAGTTCGCAGGCCCGGCGGAAGTGCCCGCTGGACCGCTGCTGCGTGCCGTACTGGAACGCCACGCCGTAGCGCTGGACGGCCTCGCGACAGGCGAAGTTCCACGACATGCACACGCCGAGCGGCTTCTCGACATACATGCCCTTGCCGGCCTTGGCGGCGGCAATGGCGATCGGCACGTGCCAGTGATCCGGCGTGGCGACGACCACCGCATCGATGTCGTCGCGGGCCAGCAGCTCGCGGAAGTCGGCGTAGGCCTTCGCCCCCTTCTTGCCGTACCGCCCGTCGATCCAGCCCACCGCCCGCCGGCGGCGCGAGGCGAAGCAATCCGCCACGGCCACTGACTCCCCGCCCTTGACGCCCAGGAACCCGCGCAGCAGGCTCCCCCCGCGCCCGCCGACACCGATGTGCCCGACGCGCACGCGCTCGCTCGGGGCGTCGGCGCCGAAGACGCTGGAGGGCACGATGGTCGGCGCGGCCGCGATGCCCGCCGCCCCGGCCGCCGCCCGCTTGAGAAACGCCCGCCGCGAGACCCCCGCCGTCCTGCTGTCGCTCATGATCCGACTCCGTCGCCGCCGGCGCCCCTCGGCGAGGTCGGCGGCGCTGTTCGCGTTGTCTTCGAAAACGCCTTCCATTCCGCTTCCAGCGCTTGAACGTCCGCCGGGCCGGGATGGACCCGTGTTCTGTACCGCAGCGTCATGGACTCCCCGGCCGGGAGCGTCAGCGGCTCGTGGAACAGCAGGGCCGGGCTGAAGTAGTTGAACGGGATCCGCCGCCGGACGGCCACGTACCACGGGCTGGGGTGCCTCGGGTTCTCCGGGTGGTCGAACATGGCCAGGCACGCCGCGCCGCCGTCGGGCACCTTGCCGCTCCAGGCCACCCACCTGGCCTTCTTGCCGTGGGCCTCGAGGTTCGCCCGCCCGGCGCTGTCGACAACCTGCCAGTCCTTCGTCAGCTTCGCCAGGCGGATGGACAGCCCGGCATACCCGCCCCCGTGCGTGCCGCCCTTGAGGATCACGTCCTCGGCCCCGGCGGTGAACGTGGCCGTCCAGTCGACGCGGTACCGCCCGTCGGCCTCGGGTGCGGTGACGCGGACGAGGCGCCGCTCGGCGAGGACCTCGCCCTTGCTGCCGCGGGGACGGTAGCTGACGGTCATGGCGACCCGGGCCGAATGATCCTCGACGGCGACTTTGACGGACGTCACCCGCGTCGCGCCGGCGGGCTTGCCCGTCTTGCGGTCCGGCTCCCAGTAGTTCACGCCGTTGAGGTGCTTCCAGCAGAACCACAACCCCAGGTGCCACTTGTGGTCCGGCGGGCTAAGCCAGGTCAGCGGCTTGGAGCCCGGCAGGGCCAACGGGTGGATGTACGGCTTCAGCCCCGCCGGCGGGGTGTGGACGAACTTCCAGACCGTCTCCCCCTCCCACAGCAGCGCCACGGAGGATGCGTCCTTCGCCCAGGAGAAGGCGCCTTCCGCCGAGCCCGCCGCGGCCGAGACCTCCCCCGTCGCCGCCCACTCCGTGCCGCGGAGCATCAGCGCCTGCCACCCGGGGCAGGCCATCGCCCGGGTGTCGTGGCCGAGGACGAGATTGAACCCGCGCCCCTCGCCGAACCGGGTGCAGAACGCCACCGGCTCGACCTGCCCGGACCCGCCAGCCTTCTTCTCGCTCTTCGCCGTCGCGAGCACGTGGGGATCCCCCGTCCTGCCCATGCGGTGCCACAACTCGTCGACGATGCGGAAGGGCTTCAGCCCGGCCGTGACGGGATGGTTCGCATCGGCCGGGGTGACCGCGAACTCGTGACGCTTCCCGTGCCCGGTCTGTCCGAGCTTCCACGTCGCCCCCACGATCCGCTGGAACGCCTCCCAGTTCTGGAAGGCTGTGCTGGCGGCGTGGAAGACCGCCACGCCCCCGCCGCCGCGAACGAACTCCAGGAAGGCCTTCTCCGTCGCCTCGTCCCAGATCCGCTTCTTCACGTCCGGCCAGGGCGTCCAGTTGCTGACGACCACGTCGTGCCTCGCGAACGTCGCGGCCGAGCAGGTGGCGGGATCCTCCTCGACGGTCACCGCGAACCGCCCGCTGTCCTCGTACAGCTTGACCAGCACCGGCGTGGTCCTTCGCCAGTTGTGATTGTTCTTGCCGGTCAGCAGCAGCACGCGGAGCTTCTTCGGCGCCTCGGACGCGCCGGCGTCCGCCGCAGCCGCTGCTGCGGCCAGAACGCCCGCCACCATCAGGGAACATCGCATAGCGTTCTCCTCGCCCGGGCCGGCCCCGAACCGGTCACTGGATGCCGGCTACTGCAACAGCGGCCGGAGGTGCTCGACGCTGCGGGCCGCCTGGTCCACTGTACCGCATTCGACGCTGAGAACGATGTCCCGTTCGCAGCGGCGCATGACCTCGATGACCTTCGCCCAGTCGACGACGCCCTCGCCGCAGGCGCAGCCGACGGCCGTGCCGGTTACCTTCCCCCGCTCGGCGTCGGACTGCTCGACGCTGATGTCCTTGCCATGCAAGTGCACCAGCTCGCCGAGGACGTCGTTCAGCCAGACCGGGGGGTCCTCGCCGGCGAGGTAGCTGTTGCCCGTGTCGAAGTTCACGCCGATCGCCGGCGAGTCCACCAGCGCCACCATCCGCGCCAGGCCCTCGGGCGTCTTGCTGTATTGCTGATGCGGCTCCAGGCCGATAAGGATGCCCCGCGGCTCGGCCACCTTCGCCGCCTCGCCCAGGACATACCGCATCAGCACGTGGTCTTCCTCCGCCGTCGTCCAAGGCTGCTTGGGGCCCTCGTCGGTGTTGACCACCGGCGCGCCGCACTCGGCCGCGAAACGGACCGCCTGCTTGAGGTACTCGGTGCTGATCTCCGGCTTGCACAGCGGCGAGTGCGCGCTGAGACCGGAGAGCTTGACCCCGGCATTCTCGCACGCCCGGCGGACCCGCAGCGGGTCGTCGAGCATCGAGACGCTGTGGAAGTAGCCGGCCTCGCTGAGCAGCTCCCGCCCCCAGTGCACCATGGGCTCGACGTACTCGTAGCCGAGCTCAGCCGCTTTCTCCACGCCCCACTCGAACGATTTGTCCTCGTGTCGCACGTACTCCAGGTTGATGCCCAGTCCGACAGTGCCCATGGCCTGCTCCTTTCGTTGGCGAAGAGATGCGTCGCGGGCCGCCCGCGCGGGGGTTATAGTAAGGGCCCGATCCCGGCCGGGCAACCGTGCCGGCAAACCGCGACCTTTCAGGAGAACCGCCATGACCACGCACGCCCGCCTCACGCTCGCCGCCGCGCTGCTTGCGGCGCTGCCCCCGGCCTTCGTCGACGCCGCGCCGGACAAGGCAGGCAAGACCGGCAACGCCGACAAGGAACTACCCCCGCTGCCGGAGCCGGACGCCAACGGCTTCCTCGCATTGTTCAACGGCAAGGACCTCACCGGCTGGGTCGGCTCGACGGGGGGCTACGGCGTCGAGGACGGCGTGCTGTTCTGCAAGGCCAAGGGCGGCGGGAACCTCATGACCGCCCACCAGTTCGGGGACTTCATCCTGCGATTCGAGTTCAAGGTCCCCCCGGGCGGCAACAACGGCCTGGCCATCCGCGCGCCGGGCAAGGGCAACCCCGCCTACGCGGGCATGGAGCTGCAGATCCTCGACAACACCGCCGAACGCTACGCCAGGCTCCGCCCGACGCAGTACCACGGCAGCATCTACGACGTCGTGCCCGCCAAGCGAGGCCACCTCAAGCCCCCGGGCGAGTGGAATCGCCAGGAGGTCCGCGCCCTCGGGCGGCGGATCACCGTCATCCTCAACGGACAGACCATCGTAGACGCCGACCTCGACAAGGTCATCGCAGGGTCCGAAGACCCCGAGAAGCTCGTCGCCAAGCACCCCGGCCTGCTGCGGGCCAGGGGGCACATCGGCTGGATGGGCCACGGCGCCCGCGTGGAATTCCGCAACATCCGCATCAAGCCCTTCCCGCCCTACACGGCCGGGCCGCACAACGAGCCGCCGGAGGGCTTCGAGGCCCTGTTCAACGGCAAGGACCTCAGCGGGTGGAAGGGCCTGGTGGGCAACCCGAAGAAGCGAGCCCAGATGAGCGAGGAGGAGCTGGCCAGGGCACAGAAGGGCGCCGACAAGCGGATGCGGGAGCACTGGAAGGTCGTCGACGGCACGCTGGTGTTCGACGGCAAGGGAAGCCACCTCTGCACGGCGAAGGACTACAAGGATTTCGAGATGCTCGTGGACTGGAAGATCGGCCCCGGCGGGGACAGCGGGATCTATCTCCGGGGCACGCCGCAGGTGCAGATCTGGGACCCGGCCCGCCACAAGGAGGGGTCCGGCGGGCTGTACAACAACAAGAAGCACCCGCGCAAGCCCCTGCTCTGCGCAGACAACCCCGTCGGCCAGTGGAACCGCTTCCGCATCAAGATGGTCGGCGAGAAGGTCAGCGTCTGGCTCAACGGGCAGATGGTGGTGGACAACACCGTCATGGAGAACTACTGGGAGCGGGACAAGCCGATCTATCCCACCGGCCAGATCGAGCTCCAGAGCCACGGCTCGACATTGTGGTTCCGCAACATCTATATCCGCGAGATCGAGTGAGACCTCGGCGCCGTGGTGCAGACGGGCTTTTGCGATCGCCTGCACGGAAGAACGGGCAGATCGGAGCACATGGATCATGCGGTACGGATACTTTGACGACGAGGCGCGGGAGTATGTGATCGAGAAGCCCGATACGCCGGCGTCGTGGGTGAACTACCTCGGGACCGGCGACTACTGCGGGATCATCTCGAACAACGCGGCCGGCTACGCGTTCTACAAATCCGCCAGCCGGCAGCGGCTCATGCGGTTCCGCTTCAACAGCGTGCCGACCGACCGGCCGGGCCGCTATGTGTATATCCGCGACGACGCCGACGGGGACTACTGGTCCGCGACGTGGCAGCCCGTGGGCAAGCCGCTGGCCGACTACAGAACGCAATGCCGCCACGGGCCCGGGCGCACGCGGTTCGTCAGCGAGTACGCGGGCATCCGAACCACTATGCGCGTGTTCGTGCCTCTCGACGATCCCGTCGAAGTGTGGGACGTCGAAGTGGAGAACCTCACCGAACGCCGCCGCGAGCTTTCCTTGTTCGCCTACTGCGAATGGTGCTTCTGGGAGATGGCACAGGACCTCACCAACTTCCAGTACATTCTCTATACCTGCCGCATGCGCTTCGCCGACGACATCGTGGACTACTCCATCCGCCTCTGGCCCTTCCGCGAGCCCAAGGCGTTCCTCGCCAGTACGCTTCCGGTCAGCAGTTTCGACACCGATCGCGACCGCTTCATGGGCACCTATCGCCACGAGGGCCGGCCCGAAGCCGTCGAACGCGGCGAGTGCTTCGGGTCCGTCGCCGTCGGCGGGACCCCCTGCGCCGCCGTGCAGAACCGCGTGATCCTCGCCCCGCGCGCCCGCAAGCGCGGGGCGTATGTGGTGGGCATCGGCGACGCGAAGACGGTGGGGGCCGATTGCAAGCGGCGTTTCTCGGACCCCGGCGCCGTCGAGGCCGAGGCGAAACGCGTCACCGAGTACTGGCACGATCGCCTGGGCGCCTTCACCTGCCGCACACCGTCGGACGAGATGAACTCCATGGTCAACACGTGGAACGCCTACCAGTGCCAGACCACCTTCAACTGGTCCCGGTCGGCGTCGTTCAACGAGGCCGGGGGGCGCGACGGCATGGGCTACCGCGACAGCCACCAGGACACGCTCGGCGTCGTCCACGCCATCCCGGCCGCGGTGCGCGAGCGCCTGATCGAGCTGCTCGGCGCCCAGCACGCCCGGGGCTCGGCGATGCACCACGTCCCGCCCGGCGACCTCGACCGCGGACCACAGAACGTCCAGGAGCCCGTCTACAGCGACGACCACCTCTGGATGCTGCTGACGGTTGCCGCGTACGTCAAGGAGACGGCGGACTTCGGCTTCGCCGACGAGACCGTCCCCTACGCCGATGAGGGCGAGGGCAGCGTCTACGACCACCTCGCCGCCGCGCTGGAGTTCTCCTGGACGCACCGCGGGCCCAACGGCATGTGCCTGGGGCTGGCGGCGGACTGGAACGACTGCCTCAACCTCACCGGCCGGGGCGAGAGCATGTTCAGCACCTTCCTGTTCTACCGCGGCCTGGTCGAGATGGCCGAACTCGCCCGCCGCCTCGGCCGGGCCCGGGACGCCGACCGCTGCGACGCCCGCCGCGCGGAGTTGAAGGCCGGGATCGACGAACGGGCCTGGGACGGCGACTGGTGGCTGCGAGGCTTCCTTGACGACGGCCGGAAGCTGGGCGGCAAGCAGAGCGACCAGGCCAAGATCTTCATCAACAGCCAGACGTGGGCCGTGGTCAGCGGCGCCGCCGAGGCCGACCGCGCCCGCCGCTGCATGGACAGCCTGCACGAGCACCTCGCCACCGAGCACGGCGTGGTGAAGAACCACCCGGCCTACACGGAGCACGACCCCATGGTCGGGGCCATCACCTGCTTCCCGCCCGGGCTGAAGGAGAACGGCGGCATCTTCTGCCACGCCGTAACCTGGTCCGTCGTGGCCGAGGGAATGCTCGGACGCGGCGACAAGGCCTTCGCGCTGTACCGCTCGTTCCTCCCGGCCGCCAAGAACGACACGGCCGACCTCTACACGATGGAGCCGTACGTCTACTCGCAGTTCATCACGGGCAAGGAGCACCCGTACCATTTCGGTCGGGCGCGGAACAGTTGGCTGACGGGCACGGCCTCGTGGGCGTTCGTGGCGGCGACGCAGTACATCCTGGGCATCCGCGCCGGTTACGACGGTCTGGAGATCGACCCGACGATCCCGTCGTCCTGGGACGGCTTCGAGGCCACGCGCCGCTTCCGCGGCGCGACCTACCGTATCAAGGTGACCAATCCCGCGGGCATCTGCCACGGCGTCCGGGCGGTCGCCGTCAACGGCGAACCGATCGAGGGAACCACGCTCCCCGCCGCCGCCGAGGGCGAGACGGTGGACGTCGAGGTCGCCATGGGTCATGCGACCGAGAAGCGGCAGGGATAAGCCCGGTTCAGGGCGTTCATCCCTTCCATGACCGAAAGGAAGCACCGATGGCCGAGATCGACGATTACGGGCGATTCGATGACGAGGCGGGATGTTTTGAACTTCGGCACGAGCCGCCGCGGAAGTGGGTGAACCTGCACACCAGCCGGATCGGGGAGCACGAAGTCTATGCCGAGATCACCAACATCGGCGACGGCCATACGTGGGTCCGCGACGGCGAAGGCCGCAAGTGCGTCCTGGTCGGCTACGATGCCAAGGCCCTGTTCGTCCGCGACGAGGACACCGGCGAGGCATTCTGCCCGTGGGGGGCCCCGGCGCCGCGGGCCGTCGAGGACCGCGTCTGCCGGTACCACGCGGGCAAGACCGAGACGGCCGGCACGTGCGACCGGCTGCGGGTCACGCACAGGGTTTTCGTCCCGGCCGACGTGGTCGCCGAGGCGTGGACGGCCACGATCGAGAACCTGGCCGACCGCCCGCGGCGCGTGAGCGTGTTCGCCTACGCGGTGTTCCAGCTCACCGGCTGCGACGCCGAAGGCCGGGGCATCGGCAAGGACAACTACGCCGAGGTGCACCCGGAGATCTGCGGCGTGCTGGTGACCAACCGGAACGTTTTCGTGCCCACCGACCGCTATCACGGCTACCTGGTGACACTCCAGGCACAAGCGTACCGGGGCGGCAGCGGCTACCGAGACAACGTCACCCGCAGCGAATTCTGCCTGTCCACTCCGAAGCTGCTGTGGGGCTGGGACGCCGACAATGCGCCCGGCTTCGGACCCGACTGCTGCGGGCTGGTGCAGGTAACGCTCGACGTGCCCCCCGCCGGGCGGGCGCGGGCGGACTTCCTGCTCGGCCAGGCCACGGGCGTCGAGGAGGTCGCCGCCATCCGGCAGAGGGTCACCCCCGACGCCCTCGACGCGATGTGCGACGTGCAGGTCGCCTTCGAGCGCAGGCGGAGCGAGGCCTTCGGCGTCCGCACCGGCCATCGCAACGCCGACGCGATGATGAACCATTTCGTCAAGAAGCAGCTCACGAGCTACCTGATCAACAAGAGCGGCTTCCGCGACAACCTCCAGGTGGACAACGCGATCTGCCTGTTTGACCCCCCGACGGCCGAGGCGAACCTGCTGCGGGCGCTGGCGTCGCAGTGGCCGAACGGCTCGGCGCCGCACGGCTTCCGCCCGCTGAACCGCCTCCAGTACGCCGACAAGCCGGCGTGGATCATGCTTGCAGTGCCCGGGCTCGTCGAGGAGACCGGCGACCTGACGCTGCTGGACCGCGACGTGCCGTTCTTCGAGAGCGACGAGACGGGCACGGTCTGGGAGCACATGCTGCGGGCCATGCGGTTCCTCGCCGGCGACCTCGGCGCCCACGGGCTGTGCAACCAGCACCACGCCGATTGGAACGACGGGCTCGAGGCCACCGCCGAGGCCGGCGAGCGCGAGAGCGTCATGGTCACCCAGCAGCTCTGCTTCGGCCTGCGGCGCGTGGCGGCCCTGGCCGAGGCGCGCGCGGACGCCGGCGTCGCCGACGAGGCCCGCCAGCGATACGCCGAGTTCGCCAAGCGGCTCAACGACGTCGCCTGGGACGGGCGGTGGTACGTGCGGACCCTCTGCGGCGACGGCTACCGCATCGGCTCGGCCGAGAACGACGAGGGCAAGATCTTCCTCAACACCCAGAGCTGGGCCGTGCTGAGCGGCACCGCCCCGGCCGAGCGGGCGGCGGCGTGCATGAAGGCCGTCGACGAGTTGCTGACCGAGGATGTCGGTTACCGCATCTGCTTCCCGCCGTTCAGCGAGTACGACCCTCGCGTGGGACGGATGAGCAACTCCATGCCCGGGCACGTGGAGAACGGCGGCTGCTACTGCCATGCCGCCGGCTTCAAGGGCGTGGCGGACTGCATCCTCGGCCGGGCTGAGAAGGCCTGGGAGACCTTCGTCCGCACCGTGCCCGACAGCCCCGAGAACCCCGTCAGCCAGTCGCTGGCCGAGCCGTTCAGCTTCACGAATTCCTACTCCACCGTCCCGTGGGCGTACGGGCGCAGCGGGTACCCCTGGCGGACGGGCACGGCCGGGTGGTTCACGGTGCTGCTGGTCGAGCACATTCTCGGCGCCCGCAGGGGGCTGGGCGGGCTGGTAATGGACCCGTGCCTGCCGGCGTCGATCCCGTCGGCGCACGTGCGTCGGACGTTCCGCGGCGCGGTCTACGAGATCGACCTGGACAACACGGCCAGGCGCTGCAAGGGTGCGACGGCGGTCTCCTGCGACGGCTCGCCCGTCGAGGGCAACGTCCTGCCGCTCTTCGACGGCGGAACGCACGAGGTGAAGGTGGTGATCTGACGCCGCCGGGAAAGGACCAGGCCCCATGGCGATTCGTGACGTGATGCATCGGGACCACCGGCCGCGAAGCGGCGTGGCGCTGGGCGGGATCGGCACCGGGTCGGTGGAGCTGCGCAAGGACGGCATCTTCCGCAACGTCTGGCTGTTCAACAACGAGCCGTACGGCACGGGCCCGGCGCTGACCTGGCCGGAGGACTCCATGCTGTTCTTCCTGGTCCGCTACCGCGTGGCCGGGCAGACCCCGCGGCTGAAGCTGCTCCAGATCGGCGACGGCATCCACGCCGGGGCCATCGAGTGCCCGCACTACATCTTCCCGTGGCTGACGTGCGTGGACCGCATCGACTACGAGGCCGCGTACCCCCACGCCCGGCTGACCTTCGCCGACGCGGACATGCCGCTGAACGTCGAGCTGGACGCCTGGTCGCCGTTCATCCCCCACGACGTGGACGCCAGCAGCATCCCGGCGGTGTTCTTCAACATCCGCGTCCGCTCGCGCACCAGCCGTCGCGTGGACGTGATGCTGCTGGCCTCCATGCGGAACGCCTGCGGCTACGACCGTGCCGAAAAGCTCTACACCACCGACATCCTCGACGCCGGCGCCGGCTGCGGCGTGCAGATGTCCTGCGAGGGCATGGACACCGCCGCATCGAGCTGGGGCACGCAGGTGCTGGCCTCGCTGGGGCGCGGCTCGACCTACTACGCCGGCTGGGAGCACCTCCACCCCTACTACCAGGTCGTCCTGGACAGCGACCGCCTCCCCGACGTCGACGACACCGACGGGCGGAACATCCTCGACAAGGCCACCGGCAAGCGGCGGGCGATGGCGCGGCTGTTCAGCACGGTGGCGGCCAGCAAGCGCCTGACCCGCCGCGGCGCGGGGATGGAAACCACGTTCCTGATGACTTGGCATTTCCCGAACCTCTACGCCAGCGGCGCCGCCGAGCAGCGCAGCGGCGGCCGGGCCGCCGCCAAGCCGCGCCTGGAAGGCCACGACTACGCCAACCGCTTCGCCGACGCCGCCGGGGTCATGCGCCACGCCGCCGCCAACCGCCGTGACCTGCGCGCCCGGACCGACGGCTTCCTGGCAGACTACTTCGACTCCACGCTGCCGACCTCCGTCCTCGAGCAGGTCCACTCCCACCTCAACACCTTCGCCACCAGCAGTTGGCTGACCAGAGACCGCAACTTCGGCATCCAGGAGGGCATGCTCCCGGACGCCAAACGCGGGCCGCTGGCGACCATCGACGTCGGCATGTACGGCAGCGTCGCCACGGCCGCGCTGTTCCCCGAGCTCGACAAGCAGATGATTCGCGCCCACCAGCGGCTGCGGAACGCCGAGACCGGCAGCATCTGCCACGGCATCGACCGGGACTTCACCACCCACGACGTCCGCGAGGCCGTCACCGAGCGGCTGGACCTGCCCAGCCAGTACGTGCTGATGGCCCTGCGGGGGTACTTCTGGACCGGCGACGAGGACTACCTCCGCGAGGTCTGGCCCTCGGTGACCGCGGCGCTGGAGTACGTCCTTCGCGACCGCGACGCCAACGGCGACCTCCTGCCCGACATGGAGGGCGTCATGTGCACCTACGACAACTTCCCCATGTACGGGGCCGCCGCGTTCATCGGGTCGCTCTGGCTGGCGGCGCTGGCCTATGCGGCCGAGGCGGCGAAGGCGGTCGGCGACGGCGCCGCGGCCGAACGGTACGCGGACATCCGCCGCAAGGCCACGCCGGTGTTCGAGGCGAAGCTGTGGAACGGCGACTACTACCGGTTGTGGAACGACGAAGGCGGCGAGGTCGGCGGCGTGGACGAGGGCTGCCTGACCGACCAGTTGATGGGCCAATGGGCGATGCACTTCGTCGGGCTGGGTGACGTCGTCCGCCCTTCGCGGGTGCGCAAGGCGCTGCGGTCGATCCTGCGGATGAGCTTCAAGCCCTGGGGGCTGGTCAACTGCCGCTGGCCCGGCGAGACGTTCCTCCACCCCGTCGAGGACTCCTGCTGGGTGGACCAGGCCAACACGTGCTGGACCGGCGTGGAGCTGGAGTTCGCCTCGCTGCTGATCTACGAGGGCCTCGTCCGCGAGGGCCTGGCCGTGGTCGAGAACGTCGACGCCCGCTACCGCAAGGCCGGGCTGTACTGGGACCACCAGGAGTTCGGCGGGCACTACTACCGCCCGATGAGCTCGTGGGCGATCCTCCAGGCCCTCGCCGGGCAGAGCATCGCCGCCGGGCGGTTCACCTTCGACCCCCGCCTCGACGAGCCCGACCAGAAGCTGCTGTTCACCTTCGACGGCGGGTGGGGGCACTACGTCCGCAAGGCCGGCAAGGACCGCGAAACCGTCGAGCTCGCGGTCCGAAGCGGGCGGCTGCGCTGCGGGGAGCTGGCGCTCGGCCTGGCCGGTGCCGCGGCGGGGCGCGTCCGTGTGCGAGCGAGGGGCAAGGCGATGAAGCGCGCCCGCTACGACACGGCCGAATGCGACGGCAGGCTGCTGGTGCGCTTCCGGCGGCCGGTGAGCGTGGCGGCAGGCAGATCGCTACGGGTGACGGTCTCGCGGTAGGTTCTTCCTTCCCTTGCGGGCGCGCGGGGTGTATGAATGGAGGGCTCCCGGTGGCGTGGGCTTCCGGGTCTCGCCTCACGCCGCCGG
Source organism: uncultured Planctomycetaceae bacterium (assembly GCA_964385465.1). Classification (GTDB taxonomy): domain Bacteria; phylum Planctomycetota; class Phycisphaerae; order SM23-33; family SM23-33; genus CAYLPJ01. Next base: position 58,141 of record CAYLPJ010000011.1, read on the forward strand.
AAAGCCGTCGAGGGCATGGAGAGGAACTTCACCGACAAGCCGTTCACACCCGCACGCTGGCCGTTCTTCTACGGCTGGGCCGTGCTGGGCTTCGGCACGCTCGGGCTGCTGGCCAGCGCGCCGGGGCAAACCATCGGCGTCTCGACGTTCACCGACCACCTGATCGAGGCGCTGGGCCTCAGCCGCGCGGACCTTTCGATGGCCTACATGTTCGGGACCATCGGCAGCTCGCTGCTGCTGGCCCAAGCGGGGAAGGTCTACGACCGCTTCGGCGCCCGCGTCGTCACGCCGGTCACCTGCGTGCTGCTGGGCGGCGTGCTCGTCGGGCTCAGCCAGTGCGACCGCATCGCCCGGGGCCTCGCCGCCGCATCGGGCCTCCACGGCGCCACCGTCGCCTTCGCCGTCATGCTCGTGGGCTTTTTCGCCCTGCGTTTCACCGGCCAGGGAGTCCTGGCCATGACCAGCAGGAACATGGTCCTCAAGTGGTTCGAGCGCCACCGCGGCCTCGCCGTGGGCATCAGCGGCGTGTTCGTCTCCCTGGGCTTCTCGATGACGCCACGGCTCTTCGACGCCATGATCGAGGCCTGGTCCTGGCGCGGGGCCTGGCTGGCGGCCGCGGGGGGCATCGGCGTGGGCGTCGCGGCCGTGGCGGTGATCTTCTTCCGCGACGAGCCGGAGGCCTGCGGCCTGCTGCCCGACGGCGATGCCCCGCCCGAGCCCGGCGACGGCGGCGGGGACGGCCCGCAGGTTCACCCCCTCCGCCAGTTCACGCTCCCCGAGGCGCGGCGGTGCTTCGGGTTCTGGGCCTTCGCCCTGGCCATCGCCATCTTCGGGCTCTTCGTCACCGGGCTGATGTTCCACGTCGAGAGCATCTTCCGCGAGGCCGGCATGAGCAAGGCCGTCGCGCTGAGCATCTTCCTGCCCACCTCGCTGACCAGCGTCTCGGTCCGCCTGATCGCCGGATGGATCAGCGACCACATCCGCCTGAAGTACCTGCTGATCGTCCAGTTGCTCGGCCTGGCCTGCGGGATGGTGGGATTCATCTACCTCTCGGCCGGGTGGACGCGGTGGCTGATCGTCGCCGGGGACGGCGTCTGCGTGGCCATGGTCGGCCTGCTCAGCGGCGTGGTCTGGCCGCGGTTCTTCGGGCGAAAGCACCTCGGGGCCATCAGCGGAATGGCGATGTCGCTGACGGTCTTCGCCAGCGCCATCGGCCCGTTCCTCTTCGCCCAGAGCCTCCGCTGGACCGGCTCCTACCGCCCCGCAGGCTGGACCTGCCTGGCCGTCGTCGCCCCCCTCCTCATCGCCGCCTGGTGGGCCAACAACCCCCAACACAAGAAGCCCGACACCCCGCAGGACGAAAGGGCCGGATGACCGGCAGATCGCCCCCCCGGCCAGCCCCCACCAGACGCCTCTGGACAAAGAACCAGGCCCCCGGGGAGCGCCGGAGGCCTGGCTGGGAGAGAAAGCGTGTTGGGCATGCACAGGCAAGCATGCGGACACGCACAGGCACGTTGTCAGAGCAGACGCGCTCGGCCGGCCGGCGGCCCGGGGCTGCACCCCAAGCACCACAGAGCGCCTCCCGCTGTCGCGGCGGAAGAGGCCCGATCCCAAACCCGGGCTTCGCGGAAGAACCCTCGCTGTCTCCGGCGACATCTGCTGTCATGTTCGAGGCCGGCGGGCCGTCCCGCCCTGCCTCAGGCTCACGGGAGACCCTACCGACCGATGGTTAAGCCCGCGTGAGCCCCGGCGGAAGAACCGGATAAGATCAACTCCTGCAATAGCTTATGCGGAAATCCCCTTACGTGCGATCAGAGGATGCCCGCACGACCTCGCAATCCCTTACGGCAGCAGCAGGTCGGCGACGTCCTCTCGCCCGGCGGCGGCGCGCAGCAGGTCCAGGTGCGGCTGAAACAGGCCCGACTCCCAACTCAGATGGGCATCGGAGCCGAAGGCGATCTTCACCCCGCGGCGGACGCACTCGGCGAAGAATGCCGGGTCCGGGGCGTTGATGTGGAAGTTGACCTCGGCAGCGGTGTTGGTCTCGGCCAGCAGATCAGCCAGTTCGGCGTGCAGGGCGGTGGGGATCGGCCTGGGATGCGTCCGCGAACGGAAGACGCGGAACGGATGGGCGAGCACGTCCACGCCGGCGGCGCAGATGCGGCGGTTGGCGCGGAGGAAGGCGTCGGCGAAGGCCGCGTCGCTCGCGTTCGAGACGTCCTCGGGCAGCCAGTGGATGGCCCCGAGGATGCGGTCGGCCCACTCGCGGTCGGCGTCGTGGAGGGTCAGGTTCCCCTCGGCGTCGAGTTCGACCTCCAGGGCGGCGCGGACGAATGCGTCGCGCAGCGGCCCGACCAGCCGGCGGAACGCGGGCATCCGGGCGTTCTCGGCCCGGCGCCACAGCGACGGCTCGAAGACATGGCGCCCCTCCCAGAACGCCGCGGCGGGGCAGTACAGTTGCGGGGCATGTTCGGCGAGCACGACGCCGGCGAGGTTCAGCCGGCGGGCGCGGTCGATCTGACCCCCGGCCGAAACGTCCGTCCCGCAGTAGGCGAACTCCGTATGGGCGTGCGTGTCGACCACTCCGGCGCCGTCGGGCAGGGCGAGCGGGCGTGTCTCGACGCGGACGTCGCGGCCGTCGAGGGTGACCATCGCATAGCGGAACGGCGGATCGCGCAGGGCCGGGCCGGTGAAGTAGCTCACGCCGTCGCGGACGTTCAACGGCTGGCCTCGATGGTAATGCCCGCTGATCGACAGCAGCACGCCGGCGCGGGAGTAGTCGTCGAGCACCGCCTCGCGGTTGGTGAGCATGAAGGGGTACTCATCGTCGATCGGGGGGTTCATCGGGTTGTGCTGGAGGACGACGAGCGGCCCGGCGGTCGCGCCGGCGGCATTGGCGAGCAGGCGCCGGTCGGCCTCGCGGCGGGTGGCGGTGCGGTCGGGGTGGAAGACGTCGTCGAAGGCGACGAAGCGGTAGCCGCAGACCTCGGTCAACCCGGCGCGGAAATCGAAGGCGTCGAACGCCAGGCCGTCGGCGTTGTCGTGATTGCCTCCGGCGAGCAGAACAGGCTTGCCGCCCGCGGCGTCGTCGACGGCGCGGCGGAGGTCGGCCAGGTCGGCGGCGGCGTGGGGCGCGGCGGCGTCTTCGATCAGGTCGCCCATCAGCGCGACGGCGTCGAAGCCGCCGCGGAGCTGCGCGTCGGCCAAGGCGCGGCGGAGCATCTCCGCGCCGAGCGTCGGCGCGGCCGCGTTGTCGGCCCGGGCGTCGGCCTCGGGCGAGCGGGAGTCGTAGTGCACATCGGCGATGACCAGCAGGCGAAGCACGGCGAAGTCCTCCGTCGCCGCGTTTGCCCGCGGCGGGAGAGGCACTATAATGCCCGCCGCCGGCCTTTGGCCAGCAGGCAGTTCGTCCACGGCCGGCAGTCAGCCGGACGGCCGGAGTGTCGCGGCGGGCGCCGGGGTCTTCCCGGCCACGGGAAACCCGGGCAGCAGCCACCGGCCGACGCCGACGCATCCGCCCCGAAAGGAGACGACCATGAGCGACACGCTGAAGCCCTCGGACGTGCTGCGAACGGTGATGGCCGGGCAAGACCTCACGCGCGAGCAGACGCACGCCGCCTTCGGGCAGATCATGGCCGGCGAGTGGGCGCCGGCGCAGATCTCCGCCCTGCTGGTCGCCCTGGCGGTCAAGGGCGAGTGCGTCGAGGAGATCGCCGGGGCGGCCCAGGCGATGCGGGACCACGTGGTGCCCATCGACACCGCCGGTCTGAGCGTGATCGACACCTGCGGCACCGGCGGGACGGGGCTGAGCACGTTCAACATCTCCACCGCCGCCGCCATGGTCGCCGCCGGCGCCGGGGCCCACGTGGCCAAGCACGGCAACCGGACGAACACGCGGGCCAGCGGCTCGGCCAACGTGCTGGAGGCGCTGGGGGTGAACCTTGACGCCTCGCCGGAGACGGTCTCGGCCTGCCTGGCCGAGGCGGGCGTGTGCTTCTGCTTCGCGATCCACCACCACCCGGCCATGCGCCACGCCGGGCCGGTGCGCAAGGCGCTCGGCGTGCGGACGGTCTTCAACATCCTTGGCCCGCTGACCAACCCCGCCGGGGCCCGCGGGCAGGTGATGGGCCTGTTCCGCGCGGACCTGACCGAGACCATCGCCAACGTCCTGGGCCTGCTGGGCTGCGAGCACGCCCTCGTCGTCCACGCCGCCGACGGGCTCGACGAACTGTCCACCACGGCCGAAACGAAGATCTCCGAGCTGCGCGGCGGCAAGGTCGTCACGCAGACGGTCCAGCCGGAGGACTTCGACCTCGAGCGGGGGAGCTTCACGGACCTGCTGGTGGACTCCGCCGAGGAGTCGGCACAGGTTGTGCGGGACGTCCTGGGCGGCAAGAGAGGCCCGGCGCGGGACATCGTGCTGCTCAACGCCGCGGCCGCACTGTACGTCGCCGGCCTGACCGAGGACATCGCCTCGGCGATCCCCCTGGCCGAGAAGTCCATCGACACCGGCGGCGGCGCCGCCGCGCTGGAGAAGCTCGTCGCGACGAGTCAGCGTGGGTAGAACCCGGCGGCGTCACTCGCCGTTAAGCAGATCCAGCAGGGGTTTGGGGCGGTCGGTGCCTGGGGTGTACGCCGGGCGCTCGACCCAGGGGGCGACGCTGCGGACACAGGCCATATCCATCCAATGCTGCAGCCGTGCCGGCCCCAGGTCCCAGGTCATGTGGAAGTGGTTCGCCGGGGCGTACTGCTTGTACTCGGGCATGGTCGCGTACTTCGGCACCACCCACGTGTGGGGCCAGGTCGGCGTGGACGTATTGGCGACGGCCTTGGCGAGCTTGGCGGGCATTGAGGTGGTGGTCGCCTCGTCCCAGACCATCGCGAAGCGGTCGCTGTCCCCCGCGTAGGCCAGCCGCGCCGCGATGCCGTCGATCCCCCCCGGAGTCATGAACGTCACGCTGTTGCCGCCGCCGGGGAAGTAGAACTCATCGGCCAGGGGCATGGCCACGCCCTTCATGCAGGCCGCGGCATCGGCTCCGGGTCTGGCCGACCAGTTGAAACTGGCCGAACCGCTGTTGTCTCCATCGACGAACCCGCGCTTCGCCCAGAGTTCGCGCCCGGTGTGCTTGACCTTGACCTTCCTGGCGAGGGCCTTGATTTCGGCGGGTTCCCAGACCTTGCGGAAGTCCATGAACAGCGGGGGGTTGCCCCCGCTCAGCCAGGTCATGAACAGCATGGTCAGCAGGCCCTGGACATCGGCCTCGGTGGCGAACGGCTGGGCGGGCTTGGGGCCGCGGTGATCGAAGGTCGAGTTGAACAGGCTCTCCATGGCGTCGGCAACCGGCAAGGGCACGCCGCGGGGGTCGCTGCCCCACTCGAGCTGGCTCATGAACCCCCCGCCGACGGCGTTGAGATCCTCCATCAAGTCGCGGACGATCAGGTACATCGCCAGCGAGTCGTCGAACCGCTTGCTGTCGGCCTTGTCGCGAAGCTCCAGCCGCTTGCCCACGTGCTGGTCCACCCAGCCGCGGAGGGCCTGGAGCTCCTTCTTGTCGTAGGCGCCCTTGGCGAGCATGTCGGCCAGGAGCTTCATGTCCAGCCGCGCGATCTCGACGCCGAAGCTCCGGCGGGTGGCGATGACGTGGGCCAGGGCCGTCTCCATGCCCATCGAGTCGTGCCCGAGGACCATGACCCGCCGGCCCTTGAGCCCGGCGTAGGTCAGCGCCGCGTAGCACCAGTCCACCAGGGCCGTCACCGTCGCGCTTGTGGGCTTGGGCTTCTGCCCGGTGTCGGGCCAGGAGCCGACGTTCAGCGCAACCAGCCGCCCGCTCTGGGCGAGAGCCCCGTTGACGGCGTGGGCGTAGACGACGCCGGGCTTGGGCCCGGAGTTGCCGCAGGTGATGTTGACGGGCATGTCGTCGGGGAAGTGGGCCAGCAGGCTCATGAGCGTAAGCTGGGGAAAGGCCCAGGTGTCCGGGGCGCAGATGACGGCGTCGACGCCCTCGTCGCGGAACTGCCGGGCCACGACGTCCGCCTGCCGTTCTCCGTCGATGAGCACCGGCGACCAGACCACGCGAGCCGCCGTGCCGTCGGGCATCCGCACGTCGCGCGCGACGACGCCGGCGACGATCTCGGCGATGTTCCGCGCCCGCTCGCGCGACGCGTCGTCGATCCGCGGGTCGCACGTCGCACACACGCCGAAGGTCGCCGCACCGGCTTCCGCGGCCACATCCTCGCTCAACCGAATCGCCTTGCTCATCGTCCCGCTCCCGGCGCGTCCCGCGCCCGAAAAACCGCCTCGCGTCTCTCTGCCGCAGGCGGGCATGATACTCCCGCCCCCCGTCGGCGGGCAACATCCAGCGGGCGGGGAAATCGGCCCCCGCCGGGACGCGGGCGTATAATGCCCCGAATGCGGAACGCACACCGAAAGGAGAGCACGCCATGGCCTTCACGCTTCAGTTGGGCGAAGCGGCCCCGGACTTCAGCCTTCCGGGCGTCGACGGCAAGACGTATTCGCTGAATGACTTCGCGGACGCCAAGGTGCTGATCGTGGTGTTCAGTTGCAACCACTGTCCGTTCGTCGTCGGCTCGGAGGACCGCATGAACGCCCTCTACGCCGACTACAAGCCCAAGGGCGTGGAGATGATCGCGATCAACTCCAACGAGGAGGAGAACCACCCGACCGACTCCTTCGACCACATGGTCGAGAGGGCGAAGGAGAAGGGCTTCGAGTTCCCCTACGTCCGCGACGAGAGCCAGGACGTCGCCCGCGCCTACGGCGGGCTGCGGACGCCGCACTTCTTCGTCTTCGACGCCGACCGCAAGCTGCGCTACACCGGCCGGATGGACGACAACCCCCGCCAGCCCGGGCAGGAGACCACGCGCGAGCTGCGCGACGCCCTCGACGCGATCCTCGCCGGGCAGGAGCCGCCGGTCCCGGTGACCAACCCCATCGGCTGCAACGTCAAGTGGAAGGGCCAGGACGCCCACTGGATGCCGCCGGAGGCGTGCGACCTCGTGTGACAGCCCGGCCCGGGCCCGGCTGCGGCGGCTTTCAGCTCGTTCTGGCCAGCCGGATGTCGGCCTCCAGCGGGGAGTCCTGCTTGACGTAGAGCGTCTGGGTGGGGAAGGCGAACTCGATGCCTTCCTCGTTGAACCGCGTGAGCAGCTCCATGTTGAAGTCGTGGTTGAATTCCAGGTAGTCCCACCACTCCGGCGGGTCGAACCAGTAGTAGACCACGATGTTGAGGCTCTCGGCGTTGTAGTCGGAGAAGTAGACCTTCGGCGGGAAATCCTCGGGGAAGTGCTCCGAACGGGCGGCGAGCATCTCGCGGAGGATGTCCACGCCGCGCTGGAGCTTCTCCGGCGGGGTGTCGTAGGTCACCGTCACGTTCAGGACGCGCTTGATCGACGGGCGCCCGGAGACGTTCTCGATGCTGCTGGTGGTGATGGCGGAGTTCGGCACGGTCACCAGGTGCCCGTCCAGCGTGCGGATGCGCGTCGAGCGGAACCCGACCTCCTCGACCATTCCGTCGTAGCCCTGGAACTTGATGCGGTCGCCGAGCTGGAACGGGCGGTCGGCGAAAACGGTCACCGAACCGAACAGGTTGGCGATGGTGTCCTGGGCCGCCAGGGCGAAGGCCAGCCCGCCGATGCCCAGCCCGGCGATCAGCGCCGCGATGTCCCACTGGAAGACGTTCTGGGCGATAAACAGCGCCGCGATGATCACCACGAACACCCGCAGCGTCTTCCGCAGCAGCGGGACGAGCTGGTCGTCCAGTTGGCTCTCGGTCTCGCTGGTCCAGCGGTGCAGGAAGAACTCGATGATGTCGACCAGCCGGTAGATGAACCACCCCGCCGCCAGGACAGCCAGGGTCATGCAGACCTTGTCCCAGAGGTCCGCAAGCCCCGTGGAGGCCGGAAACGTCAGGAACGTGCCGCTGACGTACAGCCCGGCCGACAGGGCAATCATCTTCACGGGGCGGACGAGGCTGTGGCAGATCATCCCGAGCACACGAAAGCGGTCGCCGGCCTGGATGCGCTCGGCGCGGCGTTCGAGGAAGTACGCCACGGTCTTGCCGACGATGAAGCTCGCCAGCAGCGCTGCCAGCAGCCCGGCCCACTGCCACACGTTGTTGCCGAGAAACCTGCCGTCGGCGATGGAAAGCAGCGCCTCCCCGGCCGGCCTGGTGGCTGCCGGGGCGGTGGCGGGCACATTGCCGACACTTGGCGTGACCACATCGTTGGCGTCGGAGCCGGCCTGGGCGAACAAGGCGGCGACGGAGTGAAGAAGGCGTGTCGTCATGTCGATAGCTCCCGTGAAGGGCTATGGTTGCGTGAGCTTTGGACCTGTCGGGCCCCGCGCGGAGTCCGCGCCGGGCCGCCGGGGTAGGTATCGGCCGGGCGGCCTGGAAAGCTTTCGGGCATTTCCCCACGATCGGCGGGCAAACCGCTTGACGCTGTTGTTCGGTTTCAATTAGAATCGCGTATAGTCGATAGGAAAGGTAGTCGCGGTCTGCAGCGCCGAGTTGTGCGTGTGTGGGGCCGCGTTGTACATAGGGATGGCCGGGCCGAGACCGTCGGCAGGGCCGTCCGGCAAGCGATGCTCGGTGTCCGGCGAGGGCCGGGCACGTGCGGCGGTGTCGCCCGGAGTTCCGGGAGCTTTGGCAGTCAAAGGACGCCGGCGTGCGGAGCATCGATCATTCACCCGCTCCGGTCGGGGCGGGCGAGGCCCTCGGGCCATAGAGTTCCATGAGCCATTGCGGCGGGTGCAACCTGATCGAGAACCACCGCTTCCAGTGTATCGGTCGCCGAGACCGAGCGACGTATCTACCTGCGAGACCGGCGATTGTCGGCCCCGGCGGGCCCGTGCGGCCCGGCTGCGGCGGCGGTCGCCCGGGAGCCAGCCGATAGCGTAGCGCCGCGGCGACAAGGTTTCGGTCCGCATCCTTCGCGCTCTTCGCGGCCCATGGGGGCTCTGCTGCCGGGCGATGTCCATCGACGCAGCCTCCGACCCGTTCCGTCCGGAACGAAAGGAACCCTCTCATGGACTTCTTGCCGCCCATGGTGGCCCTGACTCAGGGCCAGATCGTCGCCCTCCAGTTCGCCGGCGCCGTCATCATCGTCTGCCTCACCGCCGTGGTCATGAAGCTGCTCGAACGCGCCCGAAGGCGACGCACCGAGCAGGAGCTTGACGCCCTCAGGCGGTCGGCGGAAATCGAGGCCGAGAACATCATCGCCAAGGCCGAGTCCGAAGCCAAAAGCGAGTTCATCCGACAGCGTGAGCAATTCGACGGCGAGACCAAGGCCGCCCGTCAGGAACTGCGGGCCGAGGAGAAGCGACTCGCCAAGCGGGAGGACCTCATCGACCAGAAGCTCGAGACCCTCCACTCCAAGGAGCGGACCCTCGAGGCCGCCCAGAACGCCATCAACGAACGCGAGAAGGGCCTCGCCGGCAAGGACAAGCAGCTCAACGAGCTGATCGCCCGCCAGAAGAGCCAACTGCTGAAGGTCGCCAACATGTCCACCGACGAGGCGCGGCAGGTCCTGCTCGGGCAGGTCGAGAAGGACATGGAACGCGAGATCGCCGAGTTCATCAGCAAGCGCATCGAGGAGGCTCGCGAGACCGCCGACACCCAGAGCCGAGAGATCATCATCACCGCCATCCAGCGCTACGCCGCCGAGCACACCTGCGAATCCACCGTCTCCAGCGTGGACATCCCCTCCGACGACATGAAGGGGCGCGTCATCGGACGCGAGGGCCGGAACATCCGCGCCTTCGAGAAGGCCACCGGCGTGGACGTGATCGTCGATGACACCCCCGGCGTCGTGGTGGTCTCCGCCTTTGATCCGGTCCGCCGGGAGACCGCCCGCCGCGCCCTCGAAAAGCTCATCCAGGACGGGCGGATCCACCCCACCCGCATCGAGGAGGTCGTCGCCGCCACGGAGAAGGAAGTCGGCAAGGAGGTCTATTCCCGCGGCAAGCAGGCCATGATGGACGCCAACGTCCGCGGGCTGCACAACAAGCTCATCGACATGCTCGGCCGCCTCCAGTTCCGGACCAGCTACGGGCAGAACGTCCTCCAGCACGCCACAGAGGTCGCCTACCTCTCGCAGGTCATCGCCGAGGAATTGGGCCTCAACGGCCAGCTCGCACGACGCGCCGGGCTGCTGCACGATATCGGCAAGGCCGTCGACCACGAGGTCGAGGGAGGCCACCCGCAGATCGGGGCGGACATGTGCAAGCGGTACGGCGAGAAGGAGGAGATCGTCAACGCCGTCGGCGGGCACCACGGCGACGTGGAGGCCTCCAGCGTCTACACGCCGATCATCTCGGCCGCCGACGCCATCAGCGCCTCCCGCCCTGGCGCCCGCCGGGAGTCGCTGGAGCGGTACGTCCAACGACTCCAGAAGCTCGAAGAGATCGCCTCGGACTTCGAGGGCGTCAAGCAGGCCTACGCGATCCAGGCCGGCCGAGAGGTCCGGGTGATCGTCGACGCCGACAACATCGACGACAAGGTCTCCGGCAAGATCGCCCGCGACGTCGCCCGCCGCGTCGAGGACGAGATGGAATACCCCGGCGAGGTCCGCGTGACCGTCATCCGCGAAGTCCGCTGCGTCGAGTACGCCAGGTAGCGAGGCCGAACCTCCCCGTTGCTGGTGATTCGTTCCTCGTTGTTCGCAAGGAGTTTCACGGCTGCGGGCGCGGCCGGCGGCCGGGAGGTCCGGCACGCGGCGCAAACACTTTGGCTGCAATACACAACGGGTCGCCTCCCTGCGGGGGGCGACCCGTTTTCGGAAACCGGCAGCGCCTGATCTCGTGATCGTGCGACTGAGTATTCTATGTCGGCCAGACGCGGGGTTTTCTTTACTCCAGGCGGGGAAGGGGCAGGGGGCGCATGAACGCAAACCTCAGCAGCCGCATGCCCTTACGCCGGATGCGATCTCACGCCGTCGCCGGGCGGGACTTGAGGAACCGCACGGCTTCGCGGATGCCGGCCACCAGGAGGTAGGCGGTGATGGCCAGGATGACCGCGTCGGCGACCAGCAGCGTGGCGTTCTTCCGGGGGTCCTCAAGGAAGCCGCGGAACTTCAGCACGAGGCTGGTCAGCGTGGTGACGAGCATGAGCACGGCCGGGATGAACGCGAACCAGGCTTTGCGTCCCTGGCGCAGCAGCCACAGCGCCGCGATGGCCAGCACCATGGCGGCCAGGAGCTGGTTCGAGGCCGCGAAGATGCCCCACAGGGCCTTCTGCCCGCCGGTCAGCGCGAAGGCGAGCATGATCCCGACGGCGATGGCGGAGTTGAACCAGTACTGGCGCATCACCAGCAGCACTGCTCGGAACGCGCCGGTCGCCCGCTTGGGCTGGGGCGTGGATCGGGCCTCACCGGATTCCGCCGGCGCGATGGGGATGCCCCCGGCGCCGGCGGGCGTGGCCTCGCCCCTGCCCCACTCGCCGGTCTCGCCCGTGGCGACGGGACGTGCGAAGACGTCGTATCCGCCGAATAGCGTCCGCCAGATCTCCTCGATGAGGTATCGCGTCAGGCGGATGGCGGTATCCAGCGTGGTGACCAGGAAGCCCTCCAGCAAGACCATCCCCGCCAGCGCGCCGGCGGCGATGGGCACGCCGAAGGCCAGGTGGGCCGTGTTGCCCACTGCCATGGCGAAGCCCAGCACCGGGTTGGCATTGCCCCCGGCCAGGCCGGTGAGCCCTGGGTGGACGTCGTGGAGGTACCCGGCTTTGGCGGCCCCGACCATGAGCACGCCGATGACGCAGACGGCCAGGAAGCTCTCCAGCAGCATGCCGTAGTAGCCGACCTGGCGGCAGGCCTTTTCGTTGTTGAGTTGCTTGCAGGTCGTCCCGCCGGCGCAGAGGCTGTGAAAGCCGCTGACGGCCCCGCAGGCGATGACGATGAACATCCCGGGCCAGAAGGGCCCGAGGGCCTGCGTGCCCTCGGCGACGTTCACTTGCGGCATCGCTTCGGCCCCGGCGGCCAGGCCGGTGACATCGGCGCCGCGGAAGCCGGCGACCACGAGCATCGCCAGCAGCACGGCCATGCCGACGTAGAGGATGTGGACGTTGATGAAGTCGCGGCTCTGGAGGAAGATCCAGACCGGCACGCCGGCAGCGATCAGCACGTAGCCGCTGAGCAGCAGCTTCCAGGTCAACGGCTCCAGGGCCATCGGGAAGAACACGCCCACCGTGATCGACCCGGCGCAGATCAGGATCGCCAGCACGCTGCACAGCCAGACCGACACCCGCTTCTTGATGTACAGGAAGCCGATCAGCGGCGCCACGGCCGTGATGCACACCACGCTCATCGACGCGATCCCGCCGATGACCACCTGCTCGCTGCCCTCTTTGGCTACCACGCGGAACAGCGACTGCGTGCGCGGCAGGTCCAGGCGGTCGAACGGCAGCATGCTCGTCAGCGCCGCGGCCGAGAGGTTCAGGAACGCCGCACACACCAGCGCCAGGACCACCACGATGAACACGGTGATCGCCACGAACGCCCCCTTGCCGATCAGCCGGCTGACGACGGTGGCCATGCTCGATCCGCCCTCGCGGGTGGCCATGTAGGTGGCGAGGTAGTCGTGGACGGCGCCCATGAACACGCCGCCGAGCAGCACCCACAGCAGTGCGGGCACCCAGCCGTAGACGATGGCGATGACGGGCCCGACGATGGGCCCGGCGCCGGCGATGGAGGCGAAGTGGTGGGCGAAGACGACCGGCGTGGGCGTCGGCAGGTAGTCGCGCCCGTCCGCACGGGCGACCGCCGGCGTCGGACGCGAGGCATCCTCGCCGAGCTGGCGGGCGATGTAGCCGCTGTACAGCCGCCCCGCCACGAACAGGAAGACCACCGAAACCGCCATCACCAGCAGAACCGTCATGATGCGCTCTCCTCGACCGGGCGCGGGGGAAAGGGAGGCAGCCGTACAGCGCCGCGCCGTCGGCCCGCCCTGCCGCTCGAGTCGATCTTATCGGGCCGACGCCGGGCGGGTCAACGGTGCGAGACGGGCGGCGACACACAACCCGTTACGCCGTCGCGGCGATCGGTGCGGCGGGTGGAAGGCGGAGCGAGGCGCCGGGGCGACACGCGGCGGCTGTGCCGGGAGGGAAGACCCCCGCAGGTTGGCGCCCCGGACGGCGCGGCGGCGCAGCGCCACGGGGGGCTTACACGGAGTCGGCGGAACCGCCTTCGTCCAGGCGGCGGGTGATCGTCAGCGTCCGCCGGCCGTCGGAAACGTCCAGGCGGGCGGCGAACTTGGGGATGCCGCCGATGCGGATCACCGCCTCGCCGTCGGGGGGGATCTCCGTGGCGACCACGTCGCCGGCGGCGAGGCCGTCGAGGTCCTCGGCCTCGACGGCGACGCCCTCGAACGCGGCGGAGACCTCGATGGGCGCCGCGCGGCGCCGCGGGGGCGCCCCGGCCGGCAGGCCCCGGCCAAACCCGTCTCTCGCCCCGCACAGCCTCAGCGTGCCGATCCGTTCGCCGACGGTCAGCTCGAAGGTGACGATGACGGCCGGGCGGTCCTCGCCGTCGCCGGCGGGGCGCGGCGCCGTCGCACGGGGGCGCAGTCGCGGCGCGGCCGCCTCGGGCCAGGCGCCGGCCAGGCTCGCTCCCGCCACGGCCGCCATGCCCCGAAGCACGCGCCGCTCCACGATCGTCAGCGGACGGTCCGGCGGGGGCGACGGTTTCGAGGCGCCCATCAGGCCCTCGACCATCGCGAACGCCGCTGCCGGGGAAAACTCGATGCACAGGCCGTCGGCGCCTTCCTCCGCGGCGCCCTCGGGCGCGAGGGTGAAGCTGCACGTCAACTCGTCGAGTGCCTGCATGAACTCGCCCCGTGCCCCCTCACTGACGGCCGAGAGGCTCAGCCGAACGTCCGCGTGCAGCAGCCCCGACGCCACGGCGGCGAAGCTGCGAGCGAAGCCCTCACTCAGCCACCGCATCGCCGCGGGCGTCCCGGACGAGCCGTACCACCGCCGGCGGTCGGTCCGCTCGCCCTCGCGGGCGCCGCGGGCGTCCGTTCTCTCGTCGAGAGCCTGCTGGGATGTCTCACTCACGGCCGACCTCCATGCCGCCGCGACGTCACGCGAGCTTCACCTTCCGCGAACGCCCGCATTGTACGGCGCCGAACCGCGGGAAGGAACCCCCGGGAAACAGCAAACGACAAGAGGCAAACGGCAAGCAAACAGCAAACGGCAGAAAGCAGGGCGCAAACACCGGACCGAAGAGGCGGGGTCACTCATCCGCCGTTCGCCGCTTCTCGTTTGTCGTTTGCCGTCTCGGCCCTCAGGTCCCTTCCAGCACCTTCACGTCGTCCCCGAACGCCCGCAGGCCGTGGAGGCGGGCCTCGGGCATGGTGCCCTCGATCCGCGCGGTCGCGCCGGCGAAGGTCTCCCGGTCCACGGTCGCGTACTGGGCGATGTACTGCATCAGCCGCCCGTTGGCGCAGTCGGCCTCGAGGGTCACGCGAACCGGGGCGCCCCCGGCCGCCGCGGAGACGCGCTCGATCAGCTCCTCGGCGCCCTCGCCGGTCCGGGCCGAGACGAACACTGCCTCGGGATGCTGCTGGGCCAGGACGGTCCGCACGGCCGGGTCGGCGATGGCATCGACCTTGTTCAGCGCGAGCAGGACGCGGTCGCGGTCGCAGCCCAGCTCGTCGAGGACGTCCTCGACGGCGGCGATCTCGTGGGCGACGCGTTCGTGGGAGGCGTCGGCAACGTGGATGAGCAGGTCGGCGCCGATGGCCTCCTCCAGCGTGGCGCGGAAGCTGGCGACGAGGTGGTGGGGCAGGTCGCGCACGAAGCCGACGGTGTCGCTGAGCAGTACCGTCTGCCCGTCGCCCAGCTCCCACCGGCGGGTCTTGGTCTCCAGCGTGGCGAAGAGCTTGTCGGCGACGTAGGTCTCCGCGCCGGTCAGCAGGTTCATCAGCGTGCTCTTGCCGGCGTTGGTGTAG
>CAYLPJ010000011.1:73115-121644 GCA_964385465.1 uncultured Planctomycetaceae bacterium
GCCGACCAGGCAGACGCAGAAGACGTCGTCGCGGCTCTGGACCTCGCGGACCTTGCGACGGTCAATGGCCGACAGCTCCCGCTTGAGACGGGTGAGCCGGCGCTGGACCAGCCGCCGGTCGATCTCGATCTGCGTCTCGCCCGGCCCGCGCGTGCCGATGGCCCCGACGGCGGCGGCCGCGCTGGACGCCCCGCCGACGAGCGTGTCGAGGTGAGACCACATCTGCCGCAGCCGGGGGTAGGTGTATTCCAGTTGGGCGAGCTCGACCTGGAGGCGGCTCTGGCGGGTCCGGGCATGGGCGGCGAAGATGTCGAGGATCAGCTCGCTGCGGTCGAGGACCTTGCGATGGGTGACCTCCTCGAGGTCGCGGATCTGCTCCGGCGTCAGGTCGTTGTCGAAGATGATCACGTCCACGTCGTTCTGGTCGGCGCGGGCGGCGAGCTCCTCGGCCTTGCCCGTGCCCACATACATGCCCGGGTGCGGCTTGCGGCGCTTGGCGGTGATCTCGTCGACCACCTTCGCCCCCGCCGTGCGCACCAGGCTGCGAAGCTCCCCCAGCGGGTCCCTCGGGTCGACGGTCGAGTCCGGCAGGATGACGGCCACCAACAGCGCTCGCTCGCGCTGGACGGCCAAGTCCGTTCGTTGCGGTTCAGGCATGTGTGCTTGCGGCAACCTCCTCGGCTCGGTGTAACAGCGGGGCCATTATACTCCAATGGCCGCCGGCGCGGAGGGTTTCTCCCGGGCGGGGTTGGGGGTTATCGGCGGAGCGGATGCTCGGGGGAGGTGTCCTCGCGGACGTCCGGCCAGTGGATGCCCGGGCCTCGCCCGAAGAGGCGCCAATCGGTGCCGTCGTCGTCCGGTGTGTCGCGAAGGCGGGGCAACCACTCCAGCGGCGCAACGGTTTCTTGCACGTTGGCAAGGGGCGCTTGGGCATCTCCTCCTCGCACGACGCGGAGACGGCAGGGACGGTCGCTTCCCCGCGGAAGAAAAGCACCCCGCAGGCCCCGATTCGCGGGACGGTGGGCACGGGCCCCTCTACTCCACCACACTCGCCCCGTCGGCGGCGCGGGTCGGGAAGATCGGGCAGCGGCGCGCGAAGCGGGACTCGAAGGCATCGGCGACCGACGCGGCGATCGCGGCGGCCCGCTCGGCGGCGGCCAGGATGATCGCGCAGCCGCCGAAGCCGCCGCCGGTCATCCGGGCGCCGTAGACGCCCTCGCAGGCACTCGCGGCCTCGACGACCGCGTCCAGCTCCTCGCAGCTCACCTCGTAGTCGTCCCGCAGGGAGGCGTGGCTGCCGGCCATCAGCTCGCCGAAGCGCCCGTGGTCGCCGGCGCCGAGGGCCTCTACGGCCTCGAGCGTCCGGGCGATCTCGCCGACGACGTGGCGGGCGCGCATCAGCTCCTTGCCTGTCAGCGTGCCGTCCCTCCCGGCCGCCTCGACGGCAGCGACGTCCACGTCCCGCAGGGCATCGACGCCGAGGGCCGCCGCGGCGGCCTCGCACTGCGAACGCCGGGCGGCATAGCCGCCATCGGAGATCTCGTGCTTGACCTCGGTGTCGGCTACCAGCAGCACCAGGCCGGGGTCGTCGAAGGGAACCTGCCGGGTCTCGCCGCTGCGGCAGTCCAGCAGCAGCGCCCGCCCGGCCCGGCCGAGGATCGCGATGGACTGGTCCATGATCCCGCAGGGCGCACCGGCGAAGGTGTGCTCGGCCTTCTGGCAGATCAGCGCCAGGGCCCGCCCGTCGATGGCGTCGGGGTCGCCGGCGGCGGCCTGGAGGGCCTTGCCGGCGGCGACCTCCAGCGAGGCCGACGAGCTGAGCCCGCCGCCGAGGGGCACGTCGCTGTCGAAGAGGACGTCGCAGCCGGCGAGCCCGGCGCCGGCGTCCCGCAGCCCGGCGGCGACGCCGAGGGGATAGTTCGCCCACTTCGGCTCGCCGGGGGCGATCTCGCCGTCGAGCTCCGCCCGCGCTTCGGCGTCGTCCTGGGCGGACCGCAGGACGCACAGGCGGTCCTCCCGCCGCGCCCAGGCGGCCAGCGTGTGTCGCTCGATGGCGATCGGCAGGACGAAGCCGTCGTTGTAGTCGGTGTGCTCGCCGATGAGGTTCACGCGCCCCGGCGCGCGAACGGAGCCCTCGGGCTCCCGCCCGAACGCCGCCCGGAACGCCGCCCGTGTCTTGTCGATGTTCGTGCTCATGCGCCGAAGCCTACGCCGGGGGTCGGAAGGTGTCAAGACGGTCCGGGCGCCCCCCGCACCCAGTCTTCTCGAAGGTCCCGCAGGACGGGGAACTCGCGGCGACAGCGGCGGATGTCTTCCGGCTCGACGTCGGCGATCAGCAGGGAGGGCGCGGCGGCGCATTCGGCGAGGAGCTCGCCCCGCGGGCCGAAGGCCAAACTCCCGCCACCGTAGGTGACGTTCGGGTCGGCGCCGGTGCGATTGACGCCGATCACGGCGGCCTGGTTCTCGATGGCCCGTGCCCGCAGCAGGGCCCGCCAGTGCTCGGCCCGGGCGGCGGGCCAGTTGGCGATCACGGCGTATACCTCGGCCCCCCCGACGACGGCCGAGCGGAAGACCTCGGGGAACCGCAGGTCGTAGCAAACCAGCGGCGCCAGACGGGCGTCGCCGACGTCGGCCAGGACGGGAGCGTTGCCGGCGGCGTAGTGATCGGCCTCGCCGGCGAAGGTGAACGGGTGCATCTTGGTGTAGCGGGAGGCCTCGGCGCCGTCGGGGCCGACGAGCAGCGACTGGTTGAGCCCGGGCCCGTCGGCGCCGCCGCGGACAACGCCCCCGAGCACCCACGCCCCCAGCCGACGGGCCGTCTCGGCGAGGAACCGCTCGGCCACCCCGTCGGCCGCGGCGGCGGCGACATCCATCGTGAAGCCACTGGCGAACATCTCCGGCAGGACGATCAGCGCCCCCGGAGGGACGTTCGCGCCCTCCAGCATGGCCCCGGCCCGCCGGCAGCTCTCGGGCGGGTCGTGCCACGCGATATCCAACTGCACACCGACGACGTGCATCGGGGGTCTCCTTCCTCGCCGGCAAACGGGCGACGCCCGCGGCGACGGGCCATACCATGATTGCGCGGCGGGGTTCTGGTATCCTACCGCGTGCGACAGCCGCAGAGGAGGCCCTAGATGCCGAACAACCGGCCTGGCATTCGTCGGCCGCGGCGGCCTGCCATCGGCGCGCCGCCGGGGACGCTGACCGTCGACGCCGATGCCCGCCCCACCAGCGTGCACGTGCTGGCCTACGGGCCCGAGGGCTTCGACGAGCGCGACTTCACCGACCCGGCGGAACTGAAGGCGTACCTGGCCGACTGGGCGGTGGCGTGGGTGAACGTCGACGGCCTGGGCAACGGGGAGATGCTCCGGGAGATCGGCGCGGCATTCGACCTGCATCCGCTGGCGCTGGAGGACGTCACCCACGTGCCCCAACGCCCCAAGGCGGAGATCTACGGGCAGACGCTCTTCCTGATCGCTCACATGGTCACGGCCACGCCGCACCTGGAGACCGAGCAGTTGAGCCTGTTCGTCACCGACGGCGTGGTGGTGACGTTCCAGGAACGGCACGGCGACTGCCTGGACCCGGTCCGCGAGCGGATTCGCCAGGGGGTCGGCCGCGTTCGCGGCGCGGGGGCCGACTACCTCGCCTACGCCCTGCTGGACACCGTGCTGGACCACTACTTCCCCGTGCTGGAGACCTACGGGGAGACGATGGCCGCCCTGGAGGACGCCGTGCTGGAGAGCGCCGACGTGCCGATCGTCTCCCGCATCCGGCGGATCAAACGCGACCTGCTGGCCCTGCGGCGGATCGCCTGGCCCCAGCGCGACGCCGTCGCCGTCCTGCTCCGCGGCGAGACCCCGCAGATCGCCCCGGACACCGTACCGTACCTCCGAGACTGCGCCGACCACGTCACCCGCGTGATCGACGTCCTCGAAACCCACCGCGAGCTCGCCAGCGACCTGATGTCCATTCACATGTCCGTCGTCAGCAACCAGATGAACGCGGTGATGAAGACGTTGACCGTCATGGCCGCCATCTTCATCCCGCTGACCTTCCTCGCCGGCATCTACGGGATGAACTTCGAGAAGATGCCCGAGCTGAAATGGCCCTGGGGCTACCCGGCCGTGCTGGGAATCATGCTCGCCGTCGCCGCAGGCATGCTCCTCTACTTCCGAAGGAAACGATGGCTTTGAACCGCATCGCAGCATGGACGCTGATCGTCGGGACCGCCGCGCTTACCGCCGCGGCCGCCCGCCACGCCGCCGCCCAGGACACCCGCCCGGCCGAGACGCAGCCGGCCGAGGTGCCCAAGGTCGGCACGACGGCGCCCACGGCCGAAACCTACGCGGCGCAGATCGACCGCCTCGCCAACGCCAAGGACCTCGACGACGCCCTGCGCACCCGCGCCACGGCGGCGTACAAAGAGGCCCGCGCGCAGCTCCAGGTCGCCGCAGACTGGCGGGCGAAGGCGGCCGGGTTCGCCCGCGCGGCGAAGCAGGCGCCCGCCAAGCTCGCCGAGACACGCAAGCTGCTCCAGCAGGCCGAGACGCAGCCGGCGTCGACGGCCCCCGCCGACGCGGACCTGGCCAAGGCCGAGCAGCTCCTCGCCGAGGCCGAGGCCGAGCTCGCCGCGCGGCGGAAGGCCCTGGCGGACCTCCAGGCCGAAGAGAAGCGCCGCGGCGAGCGTCGCCAGGCCGTCCCCAAGCTCCTCGCCGCGGCCAGGCAGCGGACCGCCGAGCTGGATACCGAGATGGCGGAACTGCCCCCCGACCTGCACCCGGAGGTCCGCGCGGCCGAGACCGCCCGCATCGAGGCCCGCAAGGACGCCGCCGCCGCCGAGGCCGAGGCGCTGGAGAAGGAGCTGGCGGCCTACGACGCCGAGCGCGACCTGATCACCGCCGGGCTGGACCTCGCCGCCCGGCGCGTCGCACGCACCGAGAAGCGCCAGAAGGCCCTCCGCGAACTGGTCGATCTCAAGCGCCGCCAGGAGGCCGAACGCGCCGCTGCAGAGGCCAGGCAGACCGCCCTCCGCGCCGCCCGGGAGCACCCGGTGCTCAAGCGTCTGGCCGACGAGAACGCCGAGCTGACCGCCGCGCGCACCGGCGCCGAGGGCCTGGCCGCCAGGATCGCCGAGGCCAACCGCCGCCTGGAAGAGCTCACCGCATCCCTCGACGCCCTCGGTGAGGGCGTGACCAGCCTGCGGGAGCGGGAGAAGATCATCGGCGACACGGCCACCTTCGGGGTGCTGCTCCGCAAGCAGCGGGCCGAGCTGCCGGATACCGGCGAGCTCCGCCGCCGCGCCGCCGCCCGCCAGGAGGAGACGGCCAGCGTGCAGCTGCGGCTGATCGAGCTCCGCGACCGCCGGGCGAGCCTTGCGGACATCGACTCGGCCGCCGCAGAGACGCTGGCCTCCCTGCCCCCCGACATGGAGCCGTGGAAGCGTCAGGCCGTCGCCGACGACGTCCGCGAGCGCCTCGAGACCCGTCGCGAGATCCTCGACGCGCTGATCAAGGACTACGACACGTACTTCGGCCTGCTCGGCGAGCTGGCTACCAAGTACCAGCTCCTGCTGACCCGCGCCGACAAGGCCGCCGACTACATCAACGAGCGCATTCTCTGGATCCGCAGCGCCGGGCCGCTGGGCCCCGGGGACGTCGTCGAGGCCGGCAAGGCCGCCGCGTGGCTGCTGGCGCCGTCGGCGGTGCTGGCCGCCGGGCAGGTGCTCCTGGCCGACGCCGCCACCAGCCCGGTGCTCTACGGCGTGGTGCTGCTGGCCCTGGCGGCATGGCTGGCGGGGCAGCGGCGGCTGCGGCAGGGGCTGGCCGACTCCGCCCCGCCGGCGGCGGCCGTCGCCGATGCCAGCATCCTGCCGACCCTCTCGGCCGTGGGGCTCAGCGCCCTGCTCGCCGCCGCCCTGCCTGCCCTGCTGGGCTTCCTCGCCTGGCGGCTGGGCGGGGCCATCGACGCGCCGCTGACGGTCAAGGCCCTCGCCGGGGGGCTGGGGGCCCTGGCGATCGTGGGCATCACGCTGATCGCCCCGCTGGTCGTCTGCCGACCCGCCGGCCTGGCCGAGGCCCATTTCCACTGGCCCGCACGCACCCTCGCCTGGATCCGAACGCGACTTCGCGGGCTCCTGGCCCTGCTGGCCGTGCCTGCCTTCCTCGCCGGCGCCATGGCCGCCCAACCGCGTGAGATCCGCGACGCGTCGCTCGGGCGCCTGGCCCTGATCGCGGCGCTGATCATGCTGGCGGTCTTCGCCCAGCGAATCCTCCGCCCGCGGGGGCTGCTGGTCGCCCAGTGGGCCCGCCGCGGGCGCCCCGGGCCGCTCTACCGCCTGCGCCACCTCTGGTATGCACTCGGCGTCGGAGGGCCCGTCCTGCTGGCCGTCCTGGCGGCCATGGGGTTCCAGTACACCGCCGCCCACCTCGCCGGGAGGCTGACGTTCACCTACTGGATCGCCTTCGCCCTGATGCTGCTGAATTCCGTGGCCCTTCGCTGGGTCGCCCTGGCCCATCGGCGGCTGGCGCTGCAGAACCTCCGCCGCCGCACGCAGGCCGCCGCGGCCGCCGGCGGCCAGGAGCAGGACGAGCAGGCCCTCGCCGCCGAGGAGGCCGAGCGACGCGAGCAGGAGGAGCGCCTCGACGCCGTCAACCGCCAGACGCGCCAGCTCCTGCGGACCGTCCTGACGCTGGCGATGGTCCTGGCCGCCTGGTTCGTCTGGTCCGAGTCGCTGCCGGCCCTCGGCGCGCTCGACCGCGTCGAGCTGTGGACCCATACGGTGACCGCTTCGGCCGGGGGCGGCAACGGCGCGGCCGGGGCCGTCGAGGAGATCGTTCCCGTCACGCTGGCCGACCTGGGCATCGCCGTGCTGATGATCGTACTGACCGTCGTGGCCGCCCGGAACGTGCCCGGCTTTCTGGAGATCGCCGTCCTCCAGCGGATCCACGTCGACGCCGGCGTCCGCTACGCGGTCAACGCCATCCTTCGCTACGCCATCGGCGTGGCGGGGATCGTGCTGGCCTTCGGCGCCATCGGGGTTACCTGGTCCAGCGTGCAGTGGCTGGTCGCGGCGATGACCGTCGGCCTGGGCTTCGGGCTCCAGGAGATCTTCGCCAACTTCGTCTCGGGTCTGATCATCCTGTTCGAGCGACCGATCCGCATCGGCGACACGGTGACCATCGGCGAGATCACCGGCAGCGTCTCCCGGATCCGCATCCGGGCGACCACGATCACCGACTGGGACCGCAAGGAACTCGTCGTTCCCAACAAGGAGTTCGTCACCGGGCGGCTGGTCAACTGGAGCCTCTCGGACAAGGTCCTTCGCGTGATCGTCCCGGTCGGCGTGGCCTACGGCTCGGACACCGCCCTGGCCGAGAAACTGCTCTACGAGGTCGCCGACGAGGCCCCGGCCGTGCTGGACGACCCCAAGCCCCTGGTGCTTTTCAGCGGCTTCGGCGACAACGCCCTGCACTTCGAGCTGCGGGTGTACATCGAGGGCATCGAGCACTGGCTTAAGGTCAAGCACGCCCTCCACATGGCCATCGACCGCGCCTTCCGCAAGGCGAAGATCACCATCGCCTTCCCCCAGCGCGACACCCACCTGGACACCCTCCGCCCCCTCGAAGTCCGCGTCCTGCCCGCGGAGGGGAAGCAACAGGACGAGGCCGATTAGGGCGCCGCACTGCGCTGCCCTGTTCGAGGACGGTGGACCACGCTGCTGCGAACGGGGGGCGGTCCGCCAGGAGACCCACGAAACGCAGTGGGTGGGCTTGGAAGGTGATGTGCGCATATCACGATTTGGGGGCCATCGAAACCGATGACGTCCCAGGCCTACGGGTTGCGCCCCGTGGGGCTCTTCGAGCACCATTCGCACCATCACCCCGGCGTGCATCCGGCGGGCGGATGGGGTAGGATGTCCGTCGGCGGGAGGCCGGGGCCTGCGGCGGGCCCCGTCGCGTTCCGCCGGTGCGAAGGTGCGCCATGTGGGAACGCGTCGTGGAGATTCTGTCGATCCCGGCCGTGCAGGCGGCGTCGCTGTCGGCGTTCTGCGTCGCCCTCGGCGGGGTGGTGTACCTGCTGATCCGTCGGCGGATCCGGGTGCCCGCGGGGCTGAAGCCCTCGCGGACGCGGCTGCGCCTGGTCGGTCTGGGCATCCTGACGCTGCTGCTGCTG
Source organism: uncultured Planctomycetaceae bacterium (assembly GCA_964385465.1). GTDB lineage: Bacteria > Planctomycetota > Phycisphaerae > SM23-33 > SM23-33 > CAYLPJ01. The sequence continues at coordinate 81,291 of CAYLPJ010000011.1, forward strand.
GCGCTGGTGCGGATCTGGACGGGGGCGATGTTCGGCCCCGGGCGGGGCCCGCTCAACCGGCGGGTGCAGGTGGTCCTGGAGAACCTCCTGTGGACCGGGGCGGTGGGGATCGTGATCTACCTGGCGGCCACGACGATCCGCCGCTCGCTGCTGCGGTCGGCGGGGACGATCGAGGACCGCCACCGCATCCGCATGACGACCACGTGGGTGGGCACGTTCGTCTTCGCCATCGCGGCGGTGTTCATCTGGGCAAGCGGGATCAAGGACTTCGGCGTCTTCCTGGGCATCGTCGGCGCCGGGCTGGCGCTGTCGCTCCAGGAGACGCTGCTGTCGGTGGTCGGCTGGCTGATCCTGACCATCCGCAAGCCGTTCGATATCGGCGACCGCATCGAGATCGATGGGCGCGTCGGCGACGTGATCGGCATCAGCGCGTTCCAGACAACCATGATGGAGGTCGGGCACTGGGTCCGGGCGGACCAGTCCACCGGGCGGATGGCCATCCTGCCCAACAGCATGCTCGTCCGCCACACGATCTACAACTACAGCAAGGGCTTCCCCTTCGTCTGGAACGAGTTCTCCACCGTGGTGACCTTCGAGAGCGACTGGCGGGCCGCCAAAGAGCTGATCCTGGCCAAGGCGGAAATCGAGGCCGACAAGATCGAGAGCGAGGTCAAGAGCCAGATCCAGCGGATGCAGTACCACTACGCGATCCGCTACCAGCACCTCCGCCCGATCGTGTACACGTCGATCGCCGTCAACGGGGTGGAACTGACGCTGCGGTTCCTCTCGCCGGTCCGGGAGCGCCGCGCGATGAACCACCGCATCTCGGAGAACGTCCTGGAGGCGTTCCTGGCCCACCCGGAGATCGACTTCGCCTACGACACCACGCGGATCTTCCGCAACAACGAGGAAGGCAAGTCCGCCCTCCGCGCCCCCGACCCGCCCGAAGGCAAACGCCCGCATGCGATGGGGTGAGACTGCTGATTCGCGGCGTCCGCGCTGGAAAAGCGGCGGTCGCGGCGGTAGGCTTTTCGGTCGCGGGATCATCCCCAGGGACCCGTGGGACGAATGCGAACCTTCGAAGGATGCCACCCATGCTCACGCTGTACTGGAAGAACGCCACCACCTCTGACGCGGCCGACCCGGACTTCATCACGGAAAGCGACCTCGACGTCGTCCGCCCGCAGGTCATCGAGGCCCACGCCTCGTTCCTCTCGCAGATCGCCGACGAGAAGGCCGTCGCCGAACGCATGCTCGGCTATGTGAACCTGCCCGGTCATCCCACGTACGCCAAGGACGCCAAGGCCCTCGCCGACAAGCTCCGCCCGCGGACGACCGACCTGGTGGTCCTGGGCATCGGCGGCAGCGCGCTGGGCAACATCGCACTCCAGGCGGCCCTGAACCCCGCGACGTACAACCTCATGTCCGACGAGCAACGCCCGGGCCCGAGGCTGTTCGTGCTGGACAACGTCGATCCGGCCATGGTCGCCGACGTGCTGGACGAGATCGGCCCGCGGCTGGAGACGACACTCGTCAACGTCATCAGCAAGTCGGGCGAGACGGCCGAGACGGCCGCGGAGTTCATGATCTTCCGCGAGGTGCTCCGCGAGAAGCTCGGCGCGGACTTCGGCTCGCACATCGTGCCGACGACGGACGCGGCCAAGGGCACGATGCACGCGATCGCCACGAAGGAGAAGTACATCGGCTACCGCGACGGCGACGGCGCGAAGCTGATCGTCCCCGACGACGTCGGCGGGCGGTTCAGCGTGCTCTCCCACGTGGGGCTGTTCACCGCGGCGATGTGCGGGATCGACGTGGACAAGCTCCTGGCCGGGGCGGCGGCGATGAAGGCTCGCGTCGAGGCCCCGCTGACCGAGGACAACTGGCAGGGGAACCCCGCGGCCGTGCTGGCGGCGATCAAGTACCTGGCGATGTCTCTCAAGGGCAAACCGATGCACGTGATGATGCCCTACTCGAACCGCCTGTACCTGATGGCGGACTGGTATCGCCAGTTGTGGGCGGAGTCGCTGGGCAAGCTCAAGGAAGCCGAGGGCAAGACGATCTGCGTCGGCCCCACGCCGATCAAGGCGTTGGGCACGACGGACCAGCACAGCCAGGTGCAGCTCTACCGCGAGGGCCCCAACGACAAGCTGACGGTCTTCCTGGAGGTCGCCGAGCACCCGCGCCGAGCGGCGATTCCGGACGCCTTCGGAGATGTTGACGGGCTGTCGTACCTCCGCGGCGCGGATCTCGCCCGCCTGCTGAACGCCGAGAAGACCGCCACCGAGTACGCCATGCACAAGTCCCGCCGCCCGAGCGTGACACTCCGCTTCCCCGAGGTCACGCCCGAGAGCGTCGGCGAGTTCATCTACCTCTACGAGTTCACCACCAGCCTGATGGGCGAGCTGCTGGGCATCGACGCCTACGATCAGCCCGCCGTCGAGCTGGGCAAGAAGGCGACCTTCGCCCTCATGGGCCGCAAGGGCCACGAGGCCATGGCCGACGAGATCGAGAAGTTCGCCGAGATCGAGGACGCGTACCTGGCCTGACCGCCGACCGGAACCCTCACACCAGGAGAACCGAGCCATGCTGAACGCCCCCTGTTTCGCCCGCATCGCCGTATCGCTCGCCGCGATCGCCCTGGCCCTGCCGCTGGCCGGCTGCGGGAAGGCCGATCCCGCCGCGGGCCCCGGCGAGGACGAGACCATCGAACTGAACTACGCGATCTTCTTCCCGCCCTCGCACATCCAGTGCAAGACGGCCGAGGCGTGGGCGCGCGAGATCGAGAAACGCACCGACGGGCGCGTCAAGATCACCCTGTACCCCGGCGGGACGCTGAGCAAGGCGCCGCAGACCTACCAGGCCGTTCTCGATGGCGTGGCGGACGTCGGGATGAGCTGCTTCGCCTACACCCGCGGGCGGTTCCCGCTGCTGGAGGGCCTGGACCTGCCGGTCGGCTACCCCGACGGCCTGACCGCAAGCCGGGTGGCCACCGAGATGGTCCGCACGTACCGCCCGGAGGAGGTCGCCGACACGCACGTGCTCTACGTGCACGCCCACGGGCCGGGCATCCTGGCAAGCAAGACCCCCGTCCGCGGACTGGGCGACGTCGAGGGCATGAAGATCCGCGCCACGGGCCTGTCGTCCAAGATCGTCGAGAGCCTCGGGGGCACGCCGGTGGGGATGAGCCAGCCGGAGACCTACGAGGCCCTCCAGAAGGGCACCGTCGAGGCCACCTTCTGCCCCATGGAGACCCTCAAGGGCTGGAAGCAGGGCGAGGTCATCAGCCACGTCACCGACACGTCGGTCATCGGCTACACCACCGCGATGTTCGTCGTGATGAACAAGGCCAGGTGGGATGCCATGCCCGCCGACGTGCAGAAGGTCTTCACCGAGGTCAGCACCGAATGGGTGGACCGCCACGGCGAGGCCTGGGACCAGGCCGACGAGGCCGGGCGGGAGTTCATCCTCAACCTCGACCCGCCGCGGGAGATCATTCAGCTCGACGACGCCCAGAAGGCCAAGTGGACCGCCGCCGTCCAGCCCGTGCTGAACGCCTACGTCGAGGCCGCCAAGGCCAAGGGCCTGCCCGGCGAGAAGCTGCTGGCGGACATCAAGGCGCGCGTCGCCGAGGCCAAGGGCGCCGGCAAGTAGACGGCGTGGCGGGCCTCGGGAACATCCTGCGGGCGGCGGTCGGCTGGACCGAGCCGCTCTTCGCCGCCGTGCGCCTCGGCGTCCTGGCCCTGGCGGGCGTCGCCGGGCTGGGCATCCTGACCATGATGGTCGTCACCTGCGCCGATGTCGTGCTCCGCATCGCCGGCTCGTCGCTGACCGGCGCGGTCGACCTCGTCACCCTCGCCGGGGCCGTCACCACCGCCTGCGCCCTGCCGTACACCACGGCCGTCAAGGGCCATGTCGCGATCGAGTTCTTCTTCCACAAGCTCGGCCGGCGCGGGCGGGTCGTCGTGGACAGCCTCTCGCGTGCGGTGCTTATCGGCGTGTTCTGCCTGGTCTGCCGGGAGTGCATCCGCTACGGCGGGAAGCTCTACGCCAGCGGCGAGGTCACCATGACGCTGAAGGTGCCCGTCTGGTGGGTCCCGTACGTCGTCGCCGTCTCGGCCGGGATGGTCGTGCTGGTGATCCTCTGCCACCTCCTGCACCCGGGCAAGGAGATGATCCGTCCATGACGCCGCTGGAGATCGGTATTGCCGGGTGCGTCGCGCTGATCGTGCTGCTGATGAGCAGCATGCCGGTGGCGTTCGTGATGGGCCTGGTCGGCGTGGTCGGCTTTGCCATGGTCATCAGCCCGCCCGCGGCAATGTCGATGATGTCGGCCGAGCTGGTGGGGGTCTTCTCGGCCAAGAGCCTGACGGTGATCCCGCTGTTCGTGTTCATGGGCCAGGTCGCGTTCCACTCGGGGATCAGCCGGCGGCTGTTCGACGCGGCGTATCACTGGCTGGGGCCGCTGCCGGGAGGGATGGCGATGGCCACGGTCGGGGCGTGCGCCGGGTTCGGGGCGATCTGCGGCTCCGGGCCGGCGACGGCGGCGACGATGGCATCCGTCGCCCTGCCGGAGATGAAGCGCTACAAGTACGACATGGAGCTGGCCACCGGGTCGGTCGCCGCCGGCGGCAGCCTGGGCATGCTCATCCCGCCCAGCGTGGTGTTCATCTGCTACGGCGTGCTCACCGAGCAATCCGTCGGCAAGCTGTTCATCGCGGGCATCGTGCCCGGCGTGCTCATCGCCGTGTTCTTCTGCATCACCATCTACCTCCGCTGCATCTTCCGCCCGGGGATGGGGCCGGTCTCCGGGGCGTTCACCTGGCGGCGCAAGCTGCTGGCCCTGGCAGGCGTGTTCGAGACGCTGCTGCTGTTCGCCCTGGTCATGGGCGGGCTGTTCCTGGGCTTCTTCACACCCACCGAGGCCGCCGCCGTCGGCGCCGCCGGGAGCCTGGCCATCGCCCTCGCCCGCCGCGGGCTCACCTGGCGGACGCTGGGAAGGGCCCTGATGGAGACCGCCCGGACGAGCTGCATGGTGCTGGCCATCGTCGCCGGGGCGGTGATCTTCGGGCGCTTCCTGGCGGTGACGAGCATACCCACCCGCCTGGCCGGCGGCCTGGCCGCCATGCCCCTGCCGGGCTGGGGCGTGATGACGCTGGTGATCCTGTTCTACCTGGTCTGCGGCTGCTTCGTGGACGCGTTGGCGCTGCTGCTGCTGACCGTGCCGATCTTCTACCCGGTCGTGGTCGAGCTGGGCTACGACCCGGTGTGGTTCGGCGTGATGATCGTGGTGGTCACGCAGATGGGCGTGATCTCCCCGCCGGTCGGCGTGAACGTGTACGTCGTCAGCGGCATCGAGCGGGACGTGCCCCTCCACACCGTCTTCCGGGGGGCCCTGCCGTTCCTCGCCGCCCTGGTCCTCGCTGCCGCCATCCTGCTGGCCCTGCCGGAGGTGACCCTCTTCCTGCCAGACCTCGTCCACTGAGCCGCCGCCGCGCCAGGGCTTCGCGCCCCGGCGTCCGTGGCATGGCGGACCTCGCCCCGGCACGGCACGCCGCGGCGCCGGTGGCGCGGCATGCGGGGCCCGGGAGCGGGCGGCAGAAGATGCCCGGCCGAAAGGAACCAACGCATGTCCTCCGACGCAACGCCGAACGAACGCCCCGCACGCATCCTGTTCTGCACGGACTTCTCGACCACGGCCGACCAGGCCTTCGAGGAAGCGGTCCGCGCCGCGACGCGGCGGGACGGCGCCGAGCTGGTCCTGCTGCACGTGATCCCCGAGCCGGACGCGCAGTTCTGGAAGACGTACATCTACGAGGTCGACGACGTCGACGCCAAGGCCCGCCGGGACGTCGACGCCAAGATCGACGAGAGCTACCGCCCCCGCGTGCCCGCCGGACTCGCCTTCCGGGTCGAGGTCCGCATCGGACGCGTCGCCGCCGAGATCCTCCGCCTCGCCGAGGCCGAGCGCCCCGCCCTGATCGTCCTGGGCCGACAGGGCCACTCCGCCCTCGCCGACCTCGTCTTCGGCGCCGTCACCGACAAGGTCATCCGCGCCGCAACCTGCCCCGTCCTCGTCGTCCCCCCGCCGCCCGAGCACCCCTGAGCCGCCCCCGCTACGGCTTGCGGACCAGCTCCAGGCGCGAGAGGTTCATCGCGCTCCAGCCGTCGGCGACGGGGACGACCTCAACCCGCTGCGTGCCGGCCGCGGCAACCTTCAGCGTGCCCAGCCGCACCGTCTCGAACTGTCCCCAGTCGCCGGTCTTCGGGGAAGTGGCGGCGAGCTTCGCCTCGCCCACGCGGACCTCGAAGCCGGCCGGCTTCAGTGACGCCATACGTGCGCGGACCTCGTACGCCCCCGGAGCCGGGAAACGCACCTGCCAGCTCGCCCGGTCGGAGGGGCTGTCCCAGAACCCCAGGCTCGGCCGGCCGGCGTCCTTGCGTTCGACGGCGATCTTCCCGCCGTGCAGCTCCGCGGCCGAGGCGCCCAGCACGGCACGGTCGCCCTCGAACCGCACGGACCTCTCCGGCGTGAAGCCCTCGATGGTCAGCCCCTCGACCCGGACGGCGACGGCCTTGTCGTCCGGCAGCTTCGCGGGCATGGCCAGGTGCAGGCCGTTGCCATCCCACTCGGTCTTCAGGGCCTTGTCGGACCCGATCAGCGCCGCCCGTTTCGGCTCGCCGGCGTACAGGCCCGAGCCCTTGGCCAGCGAGGCGATCGTCGCGGTGCCTTCCGGCCGCCCGAGGAAGATCGCGTACAGCACGTCACCGCGCGTGGTGAAGCGGATGTCCTTCGCGCCGTATTGGACCCGCCCGACGAAGTGCCCCGCCTTTCGCATCCGCGTGGGCCCCTCGCCGTAGACCACCCACGGGCGGGTCCCGTAGATGCACTCGCCGAAGCGCCCCAGCCAGTCGCCGAGGTCCAGCAGCACCTCGCGCTGCTCGCCCGGGATCGTGCCGTCCGCCTTCGGCGAGACGTTCAGCAGCAACTGGCCGTTCTTGCTGACGATGTCGATCAGCACGCGGAGGACCTCGCCGGCGGGCTTGATCTTCAGGCCCCGGGTGTAGCACCAGCTTCCGCGGCTGATCGTGTCGTCGGTCAGCCAGCAGTTGGCGGTCAGGTCGGCGGCACGGCCCTTCTCGAAGTCCTCCAGGACGATCTCGGGCGTGATGTCGCGCTGCTTGCAGGTGACGACGACCTCGCGGCCCCAGCGTCGGGCGGCGTTGAGGTAGTGGGCCAGGAACGCCTTCTGGTGCGATTCGGGGATCTCGTTCAGCCAGGAGTCGAACCAGATCAGGTCCGGGCGGTAGGCGTCGACGACCTCCTTGAGCTTCCCCAGCCACATCTCGAGGAACTCCTCCCGCGGCATGTAGCCGTAGAGGACCGCCCGACCGGGATCCTCGAGGATCGAGGGGAAGTCCCTCTTGACGAACTCGTAGTGCCCCGTCCAGCGATCCTTGCCCGGCGGCTTCCACAGGTTGTTGCGCGCGTGGTGGAACGTCGCCACCAGCCGCAGCCCGCGCTTGCGGACGGCCTCGGCCAACTCCCCGGTGATGTCGCGCTTCGGGCCGGTGTCCTTGGCGTTCCACGGCGTCAGCTTGCTGGCCCACATGGCATAGCCGTCGTGGTGCTCGGCCACGGGGCCGGCGAAGCGCGCGCCCGCGCGGACGAACAGGTCCGCCCACGCCTCGGCGTCGAACTTCTCGGCCTTGAAGCGGGGAACGAAGTCGTGGTAGCCGAACGCCGTCGGCTCGCCGTAGGTGGCCACGTGGTGCTTGTACTCGCGGCGCTTCTTGATGTGCATGTTCCGCGGGTACCACTCGCTGCCGTAGGCGGGCACGCTGTAGACGCCCCAGTGGAAGTAGATGCCGAACTTCGCGTCCCGAAACCACTGCGGGGCGGGGTCGCGGCGCTTGAGCGACTCCCACTCGGCCTTGAATGGCTCGCCGTCCTCGGCCGCGATGGCCGGGGCCGCCAGGATCGTCGCCGCCAGGGTCGCCGTCGTCGCCGCGTACGTGGTCATGGTGTCGTCCTCTTGGCCCGGCTCTCTGTTCCTTGTGCGAAAGGCTCTGCCCGTCCTATCGCCTGCCCCCGATCATCCCCCAATCATCCCCGCCAAACAAGGACGGGCGCCCTTGCCGCGGCGGAAGCCTCGGCCCGCACCCCTGCCCGACCGCCGCCATCGGCACGGCGTGGGGTCCTTCGCGAACGGGACGGTCTCCCGGCCGCGGCGGAGCACCACGCCCCGGCGAAAGCGCTTGCCGGTCTGACGCGCGCCGTGGAGCAACACGGCCGGGCTGCCGCCCGGTGCATCCAGCAGCCGGGAGGAGATGTGCCTCGGGATCATGCCGTGCATGAATGACCACCTGATGGGTGATGTTCCCCCACGTGCCGGCCAATGGTCCGGCCCTCGCGACGCCCGGGTCGAGGGGTTGCCTTGCCCTCCCCCGGCGCGAAGAAGGGCGAGTACCTCACCGACCGCCTCACCGAGGAGGGCGTCAAGTTCATCGGCGCCCACCGCGACCGGCCGTTCTTCCTGTACCAGTCCTACCACTCCGTCCACACGCCGATCCAGGCGAAGAAGGCGTACGTCGCGAAGTACAAGGCCAAGCGGGCGCGCACGGGCGGCCGTCACAACCCGACGTACGCGGGCATGGTGCGGAGCCTCGACGACGGCGTGGGGCGGATCTGCCGGGCGCTGGTCGAGGCGGGCGTCGCCGACCGGACGGCGGTGTTCTTCATGTCGGACAACGGCGGGCTCTCCCGCGTGACGGACAACGGCCCGTTGCGGGCGGGCAAGGGGCACATCTACGAGGGCGGCATCCGCGAGCCGATGATCGTCCGCGCGCCGGGGCTCGTCCGCCCGGGCAGCCTGTGCCGCCAACCCGTCACCAGCGTGGACTTCTACCCCACCATCCTCGCCCTCGCCGGGGCCGACACCCCCGCCGGGCAGACGCTCGACGGCGCGAGCCTCCTGCCGCTGCTGACCGGGCGGGGCGGGCTCGACCGCGAGGCGATCTACTGGCATTACCCGCACTACAGCCCCCAGGGCGGGCGGCCCGCCGGAGCGGTGCGGCGCGGGCGGTACAAGCTCATCGAGCGATTCGACACCGGCTCGCTGGAGCTGTACGACCTCGCCGGGGACATCGCCGAGAAGCACGACCTCGCCGCCAGGCTCCCCGACAGGACGGCCGAGCTGCACCGCATGCTGGTCGCCTGGAGAATGCGAGTCGGCGCCAAGCTGCCCCGCCCGCGAACGTAGGCGGCCCGCCCGGGAATGCCCTGGACGCCCCCGCCGCCGGGGGAGATACTTCCCCTCACGCCGGGACTCCGGCAGGAACGGGGCAAGGAGAACGCCATGGCGGCAGTGAAGCGGGAAGATGGGCGGGTGTGGCTCGACGGCGTGAAGGGCTTCTCGCCCGGCGAGTGCGCCAGCAGCGTGCACGGTTGCATGGCCACGATCGCCGCGACGGTCGGCGAGTCGATCACCTACGACGACCTCGTCTGCTACGGCTCATTCGCCTTCCGCGTCGGGCTGCACGAGCAGATGTGCCCCAGCGCCGGGCACCCCTGCTGCGGGTACATGTGCGTGGACGGCAGCGTCCGGGCCCTGCCCTGGAAGGGGCGGGTCTTCGAGGCCTTCCCGTGGAGCCCGCCCAAGGACGACCGCGCCGCCTTCGAGGCCGAGGCCCGCGACGCCATCCGCCAGACCATCGACGCCGGCGTGCCCGTCCACTACGGCGGCGAGGAGGACGGGCTGATCCTCGGCTACGCCGACGAGGGGCAGCGATGGCTCTGCATGCACCCCTACCACAAGGGCGGGCGCGAGCTGTTCTGGCACGACGAGGTGACCGGCTTCGCGGGCGGCTCCTGGCCGTGGGCGATCGTCGCGTGGACCGAGCCCAAGCCCGCCGGCGAACGGCCCGACGACCGCGAGCTGACCCTCGCCGCCCTCGGCCAGGCAGCCGACATGTGGCAGACCGAAAAGCGCGAGGCCTACTTCTGCGGCGAGGCGGCCTACGAGAACTGGCTGGCCTGGCTGGGCGGCGTGGACGACGGCTCCGTCGCCGACCCCGCCGCCGGCATGCAGGGCAACGGGTGGTGCTTCGACGTCCTCGCCCACAGCCGCCGCATCGCCGGGCGCTGGCTGGCCGACAAGGCCGACCTGTTCGGCGCCGACGCCGCCGGGCACCTTCGCGCCGCCGCCGAACACTACGCCGCCGCCGCCGAGGCCGTCATGAAGGACCTCGACTGCCCCTGGTCGCTGGCCCCCGGCCCGGACGAGCACGAGCAGTGGACCCCGGCGATGCGCCGCGACCAGGCCGCCCGCCTCGCTGCCGCCCGGGACCACGACCGCGCCGCCGTCGCCGCCATCGACCGCGCCCTGGCGGCGATGCCGGAGGGGACCTCCTGACCCCGCCGCCCCACCGACCCGTCGAGAGCCCGTTGTGTCGGTTCTGTCCACCCCTGGAGACAGTGGACACAGCAAGCTGGTATACCTATAAGTTATTGCAAATAAATCGTTTACATAAAGACGGCTGGTGTCCACTCTCTTCTGGATGGGACATCCCGGACACCATCGGACACACCGGCCCCCGGCCGGGACAGGCGGGCGGCGATACGCTGTTCACCGTATATACCCCTCTGGATATCCATTACCTTGAGGCAACCGGATTCGGGCCCTGCGGGGGCTGGCCATCGGTCTGAGGTCCGGGCGAGGCGGGGGCTTGGGGGTCGACGAGTGGGACGCCGAAGGTCTCGACGAACAGGGCGATGACGGTCGGCAGGACGATGAGCGTCAGGGCGGTGGCGAACAGCAGGCCGAAGACGATGACCGAGGCCATCGGCTCGAACAGCGGCCCGCCGGCGAACATCAGGGGCATCAGCCCGCCGACAGTGGTCAGCGTGGTCAGCACGATCGGCAGGATGCGCATCCGCGAGCCGGCGATCAGGCACTCGCGGAAGGCCTCGCGGCTGAGCCCGTTGCACGGCTTCTCTCCCGCCGCCGGGCGCCCCCCGCCGCTTGCCAGCCGCCGGCGGATCGTCTCGCCGACGAACTCCGTCAGCACGATGGCGTCGTTGAGCACGACGCCGGCCAGCGAGAGCAGCCCGAGGTTGGCCATGAACCCCAGCGGCTCGCCGGTCACCCAAAGCCCCACCAGCGCCCCGGTCGCCGCCAGCGGGATCGTCACCAGGATAATCAAAGGCTTGACCAGCGAGTTGTACTGGATCACCAGCAGCAGCACGATCAGCAGCACGGAGATGGTCAGCGCCCGCGACATGTTCTCCTGGGACTCGGCCGTCTCCTTCTGCTGCCCGCCGGTCTCGATGCTGTACCCGGCCCGAAGGCCCTGGCGGATCTCCCGGATGCGCGGCATGGCGGCGGCGAGCACGGCGTTGGGCAGCATCCCGGCGCGGACGCGGGCGTTGACGGCAATGGTCCGCTTGAGGTCCCGCCGTTCGATCCGCCCCTGGACCCAGCCGGTGTCGATGTCGGCGACGGCGTCGATCGGCACCTTGCCTCGCCGCCCCTCCACGTGCACCGCGTAGATGCCCTCGATCGACCGCCGCTGCTCGGGCGGCAGCCGCAGGTACACCCCCAGGCGGTGATCGCCCTCCCGGTACGTCGTCAGGTAATGCCCCGAGTAGTACGCGTTCAGCGTCTGCGCCACGGCCGCGTTGGTCACCCCCGCGAGGTTCGCGGCCGACTTGTCCGTCCGCGCGAAGACCTGGAACGCCTGGCGCCCCCAACTGTCGTGGACATCCCACGTGCCCTCGGTCTCGGCGAGGGCGGCCTTGACGCGGTCGGCGATCGTCCGCAGCCGGCCCTTGTCGTCGCCGGAAATGCGGAGTTGGACGGGGAACGACACCGGCGGGCCCATCTCCAGCTTCTTCGGCGAGACGCGGGCGCCCGGGATCCTCTCCCTTGCCGCCCGCCGCACGGCCGCGACGTACGCGTCCACCGCCGCCGTGTCCGTCGTGTTGACCACGAAGAAGGCCCGATTGCTGCCGGGGTCCTTGGGATCGAGGCCGAGGTAGAACCGCGGCCCCCCGCCGCCGACGTACCCGACGAAGTTCGCCAGCGCATCCACCCGCTCGCCGCCGACGGTCACGACGCGCTCGTCGGCCAGGATGTCCTCCAACTCGCGGCAGGCCGACCGCGTCACGTCGAACGCGGTGCCTTGGGGCAGGTCGACGTCGATGACGAACTGCGGGCGGGCCGCCGGGGGGAAATACTCGGTCCCGACCAGCCCGCTGGCCACCAGCGCCACGGCGGCGGCGAAGGCGGCGAGTGCGATCGCCAGCGTGACAGCGCGCATGCGGACCGCGCGAGCGGCGAGCGCCTCGTACAGCCTGCCGACCGTTCCGCCGGCCTGCCCGCCGGCGCCGGCGTCCGGCGGCGCCGGGCGGCGCAGGAGGCGGCGGACGAGCGACCGCGCCGCACGCACCAGCCACGCCAGGGGCGAGAGCCCCTTGCCCGGTCGGATGACCGCGTGGGCCATGATCGTGGTGGTGGTCATGGCCAGGAACCAGCTTATCAGCAGCGCCGCCGAGACGACCACGGGCAGGGAGTAGACGTACTCTCCCTCCGAGCCGGGCAGCGTCAGCATGGGCAGGAAGGCCGCGACGGTCGTCAGCGTGGCGATCAGGACGGGGAAGGCGATCTCCCCGGCGCCGCGGGCGGCGGCTTCGCGTCGGGAGCAGCCCTCCTCGAGCAGGCGATGGATGTTGTCGCAGACCTCGATGGCGTTGTCGACAAGCATGCCCAGCGCGATGATCAGCGCCGCGATGGAGACCTGCTCCAGTTGCACGCCGAAAACGGGCATGGTCGCGAGGGTCGCCAGCATGACCAGGGGGATGGCGGCGCCCATGACGAGGGCGACGCGCAGGCCGATCAGCAGCAGCGCCACGCCGACCACGATGGCGACCGCCTGCCAGAGGTTCTCGGAGAACTCGTCGATCTTCCCGGCGACGGTCGCGGGCTGATCGGAGACCACGGCGACGCCGACGTCGGCGGGCAACCAGGTCCGCCGGGCCTCCTCGATCCGTGCCCGCACGCGCTCGCCGAGGGCCGTGATGTTGTGCCCGGCCTTCATCGTGAAGGACACGACGACGGCCTCGGCGCCGCCGGGGACGTCCGCGGCGCCGTAGCGGGCGATCAGCGACGGCGGGTCCTCGTAGCCGCGGACGGTCTCGATGTCCAGGTCGCCCAGCACCACCGGCGCGCGGTGCTCCTGGGCGCCGACGACCAGCGAGGCGATCTCGGCGTCGGCCTGGAATTCCCCGGTGGGCTTGACGCCGAACCGCGACAGCTCCGTGTCGATGCTGCCGCCCGGCGCGACGATGTTGCGGCTCTCCAGCAGGTCCTTCAGCTCGTCGGCGGTCATCGAGAGCTGCGACCACGTCCCCGCGTCCGTCTGGAGGTAGATCACCTCGGGGCGGACGCCGATCAGCTCGGCCGAGCCGACGGCGTCGAGCAGCTTGATGTCGTCCCGCAGCCGGTCGGCGATGACCTCCATCTCGCGCGGCGTGCGGCGGCGGGGCGCGTCGGGGGCGTTGGCCTCCGCGGGGCGCTGGTAGACGGCGAGCACCATGGCCGAGGTGTCCCCGAAGTCGCTGTCGACGCGCGGATCGCCGCAGCCGCTGTCGCGGGGCAGCTCCACGAGCCGGACCTTCGCGCGGACCTTGTCCCAGACGTTGTCCACGCTGTCGGGGCCCACGCCGTCCTCCAGCGTCACGTAGATCACCGCGTAGCCGGTCAGCGAGCGCGAGGTGATCTCCTTGACCTCGTCGAGGTCGAAGATCGCCTGCTCCAGCGGCTCGGTGACCAGCAGCTCGACGTCCCCGGCCGTCGCGCCCGGCCAGGCGACACTCACCTGGCAGACGCGGATCGTGAATTCGGGGTCCTCCCGGCGTGGCATGGCGGTGTAGCTGATCGCCCCCCACGCGCAGGCGAGCGCCGTCAGCGCCAGGAACACCGACCGGTACCGCAGCGCGAACCGGGGCAGATTCATGGGCGCAGGCTCCTCTCGTCGAGTTCCCCGACGACGCGGACGCGCTGCCCCGGCGCCAGCAGCGACGCGCCGCGGACGACGAGGCGGTCGCCGGCGGCAAGGGCCTGCGAGGCGATCCGCCGCAGCGCGCCGACCTGCCCGGTGATCCGGACGGGCACCCTCTCGACGCGCGTCGCCCCGTCGGCCTCCCGCACGACGTACGCGGCGTGCCCGCCGGCGGCCTCGGGCAGGATGGCCTCCATGGGCACGTACAGGCCCGCGCCGGGGCCCGGTCGGCCCAGCTCCAGCTTCACCAGGTCGCCCGGGCGGAACAGCCAGCGGAGGCGCAGCAGCATCACGCGGTCGCCGTCGGCCACCCACGCCGGCGGGCGCAGCGCCAGCAGGTCGTCCACCTCCAGCCCGCCGCCGGGCGCCTCGCCATCGGCCTCGACCTCGCGGAAGACGTACATCCCCAGCAGCGCCAGGCGGTCCTCCTTCGGCCTGACGTAGACCTTCCTCAACCGGAAGATCGGGCTGTACGCCGCCCCCGGGGCCTTCATGTCCATCCCCTCGGCCTTCCAGACGAACTGCCGCCCCGTCTGCTCCTCCCGGAACAGGCAGTTGACCTCGACGTACAGCGGCCGTGTCGTCGAGGGCTCGCGGACCAGCACCGGCAGCACGTCCTCGATGGCGATCGACTCGAAGACCGTCCGGCGGACCTTGTAGTCCCCCGCCAGCTCGCCGGAGAGGTCTTCGGGCCGCGCCTGGCCGGAAGTGATCCGCCGCAGGACCGGCCCGACACGCTCGTCGGCGTAGAGGCGCTGCCACCGCCCGTCCTGCCTCGTGTAGGCCGCGAACCGCGGGTTGGTCACGATGGACAGGAACTGCTCCGGCTCGGGCGCCTCGGCGGGGACCTGCTGGTTGCGGACGAACAGGCTGACCTTGAACGTCCGCAGGTTGCGGTCGGCGATGGTGTCCTTGCTGTAGATGAACCCCGTGACGGGCTCCCCCACGCCGGGCGGGTAGACGGTCACGGCGTCGCCGATGTTCAGCAGCCGATCGGTCGCCGGCGAAACGGCCACCGCCACGGTGATCGGGTCCATCATCGTCACCTGCGCGACGCCCTGGCCCGGCTGGACGTACGCGCCGGGGATGGCGTACAGTTCCGAGACCCGTCCCGGGAACGGCGCCTTCAGGTCGCAGCGGTGCAGGTCCAGCTCGGCCCGCTTGACCGCCTCGGTCGCCTGCGAAACGCGGGCGCCGGCGCTGGTCAGCGCGGCCTGCTGCATCTCGAGCTGGGCGCGGACGCGGTCCAGGTCGGCCGCGGCGACCTTGACCGTCGCGGCCTGGCGGTCGACCTCCAGGTCGGTCGCCACGTCCCGGCTGCGGGCGTCCTCCAGCCGCTTCAGCTCGTTCCGGGCCAGGTCCAGGTCCGCCTCGGCGGCCTTGATCTGCGCCGGCAGGACGGAGGCGACCTCCGTCCGCGTGGCCTGCCGGGCGGCCTTGGCGGCGGCGACCTCGGCCTCGGCCTCCTCGACCGCCAACTCGTACCGCGAGCGGTCCAGCGAGGCCAGGACGGTGCCCTCGGTGATCACGCGGCCCTGCTCGTCGAGGGTGCGGCCCTCGACGTCCACGTTCTCCCCGCAGACGAACCGCAGCGTGCCGGGCACCTCGAAGCCGATGTCCTCCTGCTTCCACGGCTCGACCGAGCCGGACAGGCGCAGGCTCACCGACGGGTCGCGGACGGCCAGCTCGACGACCGTCACCGCACGGGGCGGCGATGCGGGGGTGCCTCCGCGCTGCCGGTCGCAGCCGCCGAGGGCCGCAGCCAGAACCACCGCCGCACACGCCTTCAGCGGCTCGCCCATGCGATTGCTCCTTCGTGTCCGAACGCCCAGCTTGCCGAGACCCGATACCGAACGTTCGATACACCAAATCCAGCCGCTTGGCAAGGCCGCCCCCCGTGATCGTCCCGCAAGCGCGAGCGTTCTCCCCCGGGTCCCCGGCGGCGGCCTTCCCGTCCCGATCGCGGCCTCACGGCCGGGCCGTTGCGGGACTCGGCCCGGTCCCGTCGGATGCGGAGCGACTTGTCGGCGAGCCCGAGCGCGGGCATGGGTTGACAGGCCGGCAGGGAATTGGCGACGCTATGCCCGTCGCGATCCCGCACCGAAAGGAGCCTGGCATGAAGCGCTTCCGCCGTCGTGAGTTCCTGTCGTTCTCGGCCGCCGCTGCCGCGGGGGCGGCCCTGCCCGATCTTGCCGCGGGAGCGGGCGGGGGCGGCGGCAAGCCCGCCCGCCGGCCGAACATCGTCTGGCTGACCACCGAGGACAACTCCGCCTGCTGGTACCGCCTGTACAACCCCGAGGGCGGCGCGCCGATGCCGACCATCGAGCGGCTGGCGGCCGGGGGGCTGGTCTTCAACAACGCCTACTCGAACGCCCCGGTCTGCTCGGCGGCGCGGAGCACGATCATCTCCGGCTGCTACGGCCCGCGGCTGGGCTCGCACTGGCATCGCAAGGTGCAGGCGGTGGCGATGCCCGAGGGGCTGCACATGTTCCCGTGGTACCTGCGGCAGGCGGGCTACTACACGACGAACAACCGGAAGGAGGACTACAACTTCGACCGCTCGGAGAAGGCCGGCGTCTGGGACGAATCGTCTGGCAAGGCGAGCTACCGCAAGCGCAAGGGCGGGCAGCCGTTCTTCCACGTGCAGAACTTCGGCACGACGCACGAGAGCGGGCTCTTCCGGGGCCCGGGGAAGGGCCGGGACCTCGTCGCCGACCCCGACGAGGTGGAGGTCTTCGGCTACCATCCCGACACGCCGCTGATGCGGTCGAAGTACGCCCAGTACCTCACGAAGCAGTCGATCGTCGATGGCCAGATCGGGCGGTTCCTCAAGCAGCTCGAGGACGACGGCCTGCTGGACGACACGTTCATCTTCCATTACGGCGACCACGGCGGGGTGCTGCCCGGCAGCAAGGGCTACGCCCACAACGACGGGCTCCAGGTCGCCATGGTCATCTACGTACCGAAGAACTTCCGCCACCTCGCCCCCGCGGCGCCCGGCTCGCGGATCGACGGGTTCGCCGAGTTCGTGGACCTCTCGGCCACGGTGCTGAACCTCGCCGGGGTGGAGATCCCCGAGGGCATCGACGGCCGGCCGCTGCTGGGCAAGGGCGTGTCCCTCGATGAGCTCAACCGCCGCGACACGACCTTCGGCTACGCCGACCGCTTCGACGAGAAGTACGACCTATGCCGCTTCCTGCGCAAGGGCAAGTACACCTACTGGCGGAGCTACCAGCCGTTCAACTTCGACGGGCTGCACAACAACTACCGCTACAAGCAGCCGGCGTTCCGCGAGTGGCGCGACCTGGCGCGGGCGGGCAAACTGAACCCCGAGCAGACCGCGTTCTACCGACCCCGCCCGCCGGAGAGCCTCTTCGACATCGAGGCCGACCCGCACGAGGTGAACGACCTCGCCGCCGATCCCGCCTGCGCCGACGTGCTCAAGGAGATGCGCGCCGAGCTCCGGCGGCGGGTCAAGGCCATGCCCGACGTCGGCATCATCCCCGAGCCGGTCTTCCTGGCCGAGAGCCGCGGCAAGGGCGCCGAGTACGGCCGCAAGAACAAGGAACGGATCGCCAGGCTGGTGGACGTCGCGGACCTCCAGATGCTCCCGCCGGCCGAGGCGGCGGGTCGGATCGGCGAGGCCCTCGACGCCGACGACCCGCTGGAGCGGTACTGGGGCCTGATCACGTGCAGCGCGTTCGGCAAGGAGGCGGCGGCGTTCGTCGAGAAGGCGAAGGCTCTTGCGGCCTCGGACGCCGACCTGCTGGTCCGCGCGCGTGCGGCGGAGTTCCTGGGCCTGACCGGCGCCGCCGATCCCGGGCCGATCCTCGTCGACGTGCTGAACAAGTGCACCAACCCCCACGAGGCGAACCTGATCCTCAACACCGTGGTCCTGCTTCGCGACGGCCGGGCGGGCATGGAATTCGACTTCGCCAAGGTCGCCGACGCCCCGTGGGCGAAGAAGCCCGGCGGCAACGTCGCGCGGCGCGTGCAGTACCTCAAGGGCGGGTAGGCCGGCCCCGCCGCGAAGGGGCGCGGGCGTGCGGGAGGAAGGGGGGCTACCGGGCCGCCCGGGGGGCGCGCCGCCGGAGCAGGACCGGCACGGTGGCCGCGAGCAGCAGGACGGCGCCGGGGGCCGGGACACGTGCTCGCCCGGCGCTGCCGAGAGACTCCCCGCCGAGCGCGCCGCGCAGCATCGCCAGATCGTCGCGACCGACGCTGCCGTCGCCGTTGAAGTCGCCGTCGGCCCATCCGGCGTCGCCGGTTCGGCCCCAGTTCCGCTTGACGATCCTGTAATCCGCCGCGTCCACGTCGCCGTCGCCGTCGGCGTCCCCGGGGCCCGGCCCGACGGCCGTGATCTCCAGGACGCCGCCGGCATACCAGCCGTCCACCCCGGGGGGGAGGAGAAGCGTCGGCTCGTCGTCGAGCCACGCCCCGGCCAGCAGCGGGTAGGTGCCGACAGCCAGGCCGCCGGCGTCGAGGACCTCCAGCGTCGCGCCGCTGTCCAGGTCGATCGCACCGGCGACGCGGATCTTCGTCCGCCCCGCGTCGGCGCCGGAGAGGGCGATCCGCAGGGCGCTGCCGCCGGCACAGAGCAGGTCGCCGGTCAGGCCCAGCCGTCCCGCCCCCATCTCCACCGTGCCCGCGCTGGCGATCCGCTCGACGCCCCAGGCGTTCGCGTCGTCGTCCGGCTCGAACCGGACGGCGGCGTCGGCGGCGACGTCCAGCGCCAGGTACTGCCCGGCCCCGTTGAGGTACCCCGACGTGAAGCTCCCCGTCGGGTCGTACCCGCTGAAGTGGACCGTTCCTTCCCGCACGTCGAACGTGGTGTCCGGGCGGTAGCCCTGGGCGCCCGCCAGATGCAGCGTGCCGCCTCCCAGCTTGGTCAGGGTCGTCCCCGAGGTCGCGTAGGTCCCGAAGCCGACGTCCGCGCCGATGGCCCGCTCGGCGGCGGTGTCGGCAAAGGTGAACGTCAGCTCCGCGGCGACGTCCAGCGTCCAGTCGTTCTGCCAGTAGATGCCCCCGTCGTAGGACTGGTCGGCCGTGCGGACCTGCCAAACCGCCCCGGGGCCGTCGCGGAACGTCAGCAGCCCGTGGTGGCTGGGCACCGGGCCCCCGGGGCCGGGAACGTACTTGTGGATGGAGGGCAGGTTCCGCGTGGCGTTCGTAATGAGCGTGCAGTCCGCCACGCCGAGGGTGCTGAGCCCGCCGGCAGGCTGCCCCGCCGTGCCGAGGTCGGCGTTGAACTCCGGTGCGAACTCGAGGACCTCGCCGCCGCCGCTGCCCAGGACGCGGAAGTCCCGGGCGTGGATCAGGTCGGGCATGTTGTTGTTGATCCGGGCCTCACCGGTGACGAGCACCTTCGCGGCGTCGTCAAGCCGCCAGTACGTCTTGGACCCGCTGGCGCCGTTGTCCCAGAGCGAGTCGAACGCCAGCAGCGTCCCGGCGCCGTCGACGTGCAGGTCGACCGTGATCGTGGTCGACCAGGACCGGTCCCCGATGAGGTCGCTGGACGATCCCGACGTGTGTACGTAGAGGTCCTCGGCGGGCGCGGTCCGGGCGCAGAGCCCCCCGGCCAGCAAGAGGGCGAGGGCGAGTCGGGCGGTTACGGACACGGCGACCTCCGATCGACGCGCCGGGCCCGCCGACGGACGACGAGCCCGGCCGAGCCAAGCAGCAGAGCCAGGGCCGTCGGCTCCGGGGCGGGCGGGGCCGGCGGAACGTACGTGCGTCCATAGTTGCGTTTGAGCAGGGCGTAGTCCAGGGCGTTGACGGCGCCGTCGAAGTTGAAGTCGCCGCGGGACCACCGTGCCACCCCCGCGAAGCCGTCGGCCAGGGCCAGCAGGTCGTCGCGGTCGACGTCGAAGTCCAGGTCGCTGTCGCCGGGAATCGTCAGCCGCACGAGCACCGCGTCGCCGATCGGCGCGACGCCGACGACGTGCATCGCGTCGGCGGATGCGTCGGTCAGCCCCGCGGGCCCGCCCGCCCACGCCGGCGCCGCCAGCGCCATCAGCTCGGCCTCGAGGAGGTCGACGTCGTTGGGCTCCAGGCCCCCGCCGACGGTCAGCGCCCCGCCGTCGAGCACCACCTGCGCCCCGGCCGCCAGCGACAGCGCGCCCGTCGTGGCATCGGCCGGGCCCAGCAGCAGCGTGGCGTCGGCAGCCAGGTCGATCGAGCAGGCGTCCAGGATCGTCGGGACCGTCAGCGTGCTGCCGGCGTCGATGCTCACCCGTCCCCTGCCGCCCGGGCTGGTGATCGCGCCGGTCAGCGTGGTCGGCCGCGAGACTCGCAGCAGCCCGTCGCTGGCGATCCCGCCGTCGTAGATGTACCCGCCGGAGACGTCGAACCGCAGCGCCCCGCCGAGGACCTCGACGCCCACGGTGTCGGCGCCGTCGCCGAGCGGGTCCGTCCCGCCGGCGACGCGAACCGTGCCGGCCTCGACCGCCAGGCTCGAGCCGGGCTCGACCTGCGTGACCGATGCCGCCGAGCGACCCAGCGACAGCGTGCCGTCGTCCACCTTGCGGAGCCGCCCCCGCCAGGTCGTCGTGCCCGAGCCGGCGACGTCCAGCCGGGCGACCTGCGGCGCCGGCGTCGCCGCGTTGCCGTCGTCGAAGACGAGATGGCCGTTGTACGTCGCCTCGTAGCCGCCGAGGTCCGCCTTGCCCCCCGAGAGCTTCAGCGTGAACTGCGGGTTCTTGGGCACGCGGGGCTTGACGGAGCTCTCGGTGGTCAGCAGGCCGCTGCGCAGCTCGATCGTGCCGCGAGAGTCGGCGGCGAACCCGACCCCCCCGGCCGCTCCGCCGCCGGAAACGATGTAGGCGAACAGGACCTCGCCCCAGTCGCCGGAGCCGGCGGAGGTCTCGTCGGCGCCCTCGATGATCATCGTCCCGTCCAGCCGGTTGCGGGGGCTGTTCAGCGTGCCGGTGAGCTTGAACAGCCCGCCGTTGTCCACGCGGATCGTGCTGGTCGCATCCTCGGTGAGGATGATCCCCAGGAAGCCGTAATCCGGGTCGTCGCGGAGCGCCCCGCCTGTGCCGGCCAGGCAGTGCAGGTCGCCGCCGCGGAGGACGATCATCCCGTTCTCCGATGCCAGGTAGTACGGCAGCCGCGACAGCTCCACCTCGCCCTCGTCGAGCGTCAGGCCCCACGTGTGGAACGGGGTCCGCATCGCAGTGATCCCCGCCAGCGACAGCGTCCCGCCGCCCGTCTTGCGCAGGCGCACCTCCTTGAGCAGGGCGTAGAAATCGTTCGTGCAGGTCAGCGTCAGGCCGCCGGGGACGTGGACCTCCGGCTCCGTGCCGGGCACCTGCGAGAGCCCCCCCAGCCCGGAGATGCCCACGAAGCTGCTGAAGGTCACGTCGGCGTCCGCCGTGGCCAGCCGGCCGCCCTCGTAGATCGCCACCGCGCCGCTTCCCAGGTTGGCGCCGTCGCTGACCAGGACCGTGCCCCCGTGGATGTACGTGTAGCCGGCGTACGTGTTGGCCGTGGCGCCGCGGAGGTCCAGCGTGCTGTCGCCGTACTTCGTCACGCGGATGGGCCGCCCCGCCGGGTTCGTGCCGATCGCCACCTGCCCGGCGTAGACCGTGCCGGTATCGCCCGGCGCCCCGATGCCGAGGATCTGCGTCCCGCTGCTTGCCACCATCGCCCCCAACTGCGACAGGCTCGTCAGCGTGAAGTCCCCGACGAACCCGACCTGCCCGCCGGCAAGGTTGATGGTGTACCCCTTGCCCGGGCTCGCGGCGTGCAGGCCGTTGGCGAACATCAGCGACTGCCCGTCCGTCACGTCCACGGTGACGCCCGATCCCAGCGCGTTGACGTGGCCGATGCCCAGACCGCCGGCGCTGAAGTCCAGCGAGGCGATCCCGGTGTTGTCGGCCGCGAGGACCGTCACGCCGGGACCGCGGACGGTGACGGCCTGCCCGGCGAGGCCCTGCTCGACGAAAAGCACGCCGCCGGCGCCGCCGAACCGGAAGCCGGCCGAGGCGTTGGGGATCACGTTCGATACGGCCACGTGCTCCGCCCCGCCCTTGCTGGTGTGCAGCCACAGCTCGCTGGCCGAGAGGTCGACGGCTCCGGCGTACGTGCCGCCGATGGCGTAGGTCCCGGCGCCGCCGACGCGGGCGAAGTCCGCCGCCGTCGGCGTGAAGCCGGTGGACAGCACGGCGCCGAGGCCCAGCAGGATCGGCGCGCCGCTGCCGCCGTCGACGCCGAGGGAGTCCGCCCGCTCGGCGTGCAGCGTCGCGCCGGGCAGGACCTCCACCTCGCCGCTGAAGCCCGGGTTGGACCCCAGCACCCGCAGCGTGCCGTTGCCCTCGACCGTCAGCCTGCCCGTCCCGGCAAGCTGCCCGTCGGCGGGCATGTTCAGCGTCTGGAGCCCCGGCCCGTCGTACGGGCTGACGGGGTTGTTGTACACCGTCGACTTGCCCGGCTCGTACAGCCCCGAGGCGTTGACCGCCGTCTGGAACGCGTAGAAGTTGAACGGCTGGTCCGCGCCGAACTGCGTCCAGTTGATGTCGTTGTCGTTGAGGTAGATCGTGCCCCCGCCGGGGAGCATCGTCAGCGTCCTGCCGGGCTCGAGGTCCGCCTCGTTGCTCTTGCCCGCCGCCATGGCGGTGAAGACGGCGGCGTCCAGCTCGATGTCGTTGCCCGGGTGGCCCAGCGTGTCCTGGGTGTTCGTCGACGGCGTGTCGCCGAAGAGGTACGCCTTCAGAATCCCGCCCTCGACCCGCCAGGTGCACTCGACGTCGTTGGTCGGGTTCGCCAGGGCCGTCAACCCCGGCCCCGTGACGCGGACGACGTGTGCGTCCCCGAGGCCGGCGTTGCCCGTCAGCCTCGCGCCGACCTCCATGGCGCCCTGCGGCGTGGTGTGGTAGTGCGCGTCCTTCAGGTACGCCGTCGTGTTGCGGATCTCGCTGTCGCCATGGATTTCCACGACGTCCGCGCCGTTGCCGTTGATGTCCGCCGCCGCGCCGAACACCAGCGCGCCGGGCTGGCCCGTGCTGGCGCTCGTGTCGCCCCCCAAGCCCAGCCAGGGGGTGCTGCCCTCGCTGCCGACCTCGAGCGTCCAGGGCGTGTACCCCCCCGCGACGCTGCGGTCCCTGCCGACGACGCCGTCGGCGCCCTCCAGGTCCACGCTGACGCCGTAGAGGACCGTCGGCGCGGCCGGGAGATTCCCCGGGCTGTCCCCGCCGCCGGGCGCCATGGATCGGTGGCAGATCATCGAGCCGGGCTCGACGAGCAGGTCCCCGCCGAAGGTCAGCCCGACGAGCAGGCCCCGGGAGGCGCTGAGTGTCGAGCTGCCATCCAGCACGATCCGCTGAATCTCGTCGAAGCCCGCCTCGTCGGCCGAGACCAGCCGCAGCAGGCTGCCCCCCGAGCCGCGAAGCTCGAAGGTCTCGTACGCGCTCTGGTTGGCGTCCCACCACATGATCTTTCCCGAGTTCAGCAGCGTTGCGTTGTTCAGGTGGACGGTCCGCCCGGGCGTGGTGGTGTCCAGCACGCCCCCGGCGCCGATGGCCAGCACGCCCCCCGTGATGTCCATCCGGCCGTTGTGCAGCATGGTGGTCGCCGCCGCGACGCTCAACCTGCCGTCGGAGAGGGCGATGTCGGCGTTGACGGTCGCGTACCCGTCGGCCCGGTCGAACGCCACGGCCGCGCCGGTCACGTTCACCGCCGACGCCGTCACGTCGCCGGCGAAGGCAACGGTCGGCTGATCGATGTTGAACCGCAGGTCGTCGAGTCCCGGCCCGGCAACGGTCAGCGTTTCCGACGCGGACGCCGTCACGGCTTGCTCGAACCGCAGACCGTGGGCGGAGTGGTCGTTGTTCTGGTTGATGAGCAGGTCACTGTGGAGGGCGACGTCGGCGTCGAGAACGACCAGGGAGGCCGGCGGGCGGTCGCGATCGGGCTCGACCAGCGCCATGTCCAGCAAGGCCGCGGCCGAGGCGCCGGCGTCGAAGACCATCGAGCCGGACTCCAGGTAGAGGTCCTTCTCGAAAGCGGCCCCGGTGAATCGCAGCTCGCCGACGGTGACGCTCGTGCCGCCCAGGTCGACGTGCAGATCGTCGGTGACGGCCAGGTCGGCGAAGGTCGCGCCGTCGCCGGGGCCGTCGGGCACGGCCGGGCCCCAGTTCCCCCCGTCCAGCCAGGCCCGCATGCCGGTCGCCGGGCCGACCCAGTTGGCGTCGGTCGCTCGCGCGCTGCCGGCCGGGAGCGACACGGCGAGCACCCCCGCAAGCAGCCCCCGCGCCATCGTGCACGCTCGACGGTCCATGGCCGCCTTCCTTCCTCGCGGGTCAGACACAGCGGGGCGACCCTTCCCGGATCGCCCCGCTGGTCAGGCTTTGTCGTGACGCCGCAATCGCGAACAGCAACTCACCGCCTCGGCCGCCCTAGGTTCTGCGACGGCGCAGCAATCCCAGCAGGCCGAGGCCCAGCAGGCCGAGGGTGCCCGGCTCGGGTGTGGCGGCATAGGAGTCGCCCAGGCCGACCGAGTCGTAGTTTCCTGCCGACGGGGTGTTGCCCCCCCAGTCGACGAAGACGACGCCGAGCACGTCGTCCAGGGCCTTGCCGCTGTCGTAGGCGGTCCAGCCCACACCGACGGCATCGTCGATCCAGATCGCGCTCTGTTCCGTGCTGAGGTTCAGGCCCCAGACCACCTTGTAGGTGGTGTTGAGGTCCATGAGGATGCTGGAGCTTCCGGCGAAGCGATCCTTGATGATGTACTCCGTGCCGTCGAACAGGTCCGCGTCGGGGGCCGGCTCGATCTGGAGATACGCGTTCGACGTATAGTTGCCGCCCGTGGTGTTCACCGGGCGAAGGAACGCGCCCGCCCCGGTCATGTTCGAGATGTCGGCCAGGTTCATCAGGAACCCGATGTACACTTCCCCGGAGGTGTAGCCCGAGCTGAAGGCCCCGTGCCTCTTGAGCTGCTGGTTGAGCCCGTTGCCGCCCGTGGGATAGGCCATGCTTCCGCCGACCCCGTCCAGGTCGATCGTGCTCAGCTCCCACGGGTACAGCGGGTCCGGGGCCGTGCCGAACTGCGCCCACCCCCCGTTGCCCTCGACCGTGCCCGACAACGGCGAGTAGTCGAACTGGTCATAGAACATGTTCCCCGCCACGCCCGGCGCCGCCACGGCGCACACGCACGCGATCACGACTGCCATCTGGAGGATCCGTTTCACCACAGCACCTCGCTTTCCGCTCCCGAGCCGGGAGCATTGGTCCGCACTGAACACGGGATTCGGAACAATGCCTTCTCGCTCGCCGCTGAGCGGTGCGGCTTCGGCCCGCCCGGCGGCACCGACCGGGCGCGCACGTCCTCCGTCCCTCGATTCCCTCAGAGTTGCAGGCAATCCGACGCGGGGAAGCCGGAGCGGACTTCCCCAGGATGCCGTTGACTGTAGCACGGCACGCCCGGGCTTGTCTGCCGCATTTAACGACATTAAGATATCATTATGCGTCACGCCGCGGAAAGGACGAGCCATGCCCCCTCCCACCCCACACACCGGCCGCCGCAGGCCGCTGAAGGTGTTCGTCCAACTCGTCTTCGCCTACGCCTACTGCCGCGACATCCTCCGGGGCTTCAGCGCCTATCACCCGACGACGGGCACGTGGCGGCCGTACATCGGAGAAATCGGAAACCCGGACGGCAGTGATCTCCGCCGGAACGTGCCCGGAAAGGCCGACGCGTTGATCGCGATGCTCTCCAACGCGGCCATGCAGGAGACCGCCGCGACGATGGACGTGCCGGTGGTGAACGTCTCCTCGGCGACACCGGTCCAGAAGGTCCCCGCGGTGCTGAGCGACAACGCGCGGATCGGGCGGCTGGGGGCGATGCACCTCATGGAGCTCGGCCTGCGCCGGCTGGTGTTCATCGGCCCCTCGGCGGACCTCCAGTTCGCCGAGGACCGCGCCGGGGGCTTCCGCGCCGCGGCCGGGGAGGCCCGGGCGGAATGCATCTGCCACACCGGCCCGACCGACCAGGTCGGCCGCTTCCTCCGCAAGCTGGCGCCGCCTCTCGGCGTCATGGCCGCCAGCGATCACCACGCGCTGCAGGTCTCCCGCGCCTGCGAGGACGTCGGCCTGGGGATCCCGGAGGACGTCGCCCTCCTGGGCGCCGACAACGACGAGACGATCTGCAGCGTGGCCCACCCGAGCCTGACCAGCGTGGACCCCGGCGCCGAGCGCATCGGCTTCGAGGCGGCCAGGCTCCTCGACCGCCTGCTGGGCGGGGCCGACCCCCCCGCCGGCCCCCTGCTCCTTCAGCCGCGTGGCCCGGTCGTGCGCGCCTCGACGGACACCGTCGCCGTCCGCGACGCCGAGCTCGCCCGGGCGGTGCGGTTCATCCGCCAGCACGCCTGCGAGGGCCTCCAGGTGCCCGACGCCGCCGAGGCCGCCGCCATGAGCCGACGCACGCTGGAACGGCGGTTCCGACGCAGGTTCGGGCACTCGGTCCACACCGAGATCCGCCGGATCCAACTCCGCCGCGCGACCGAGCTTCTGGTCCAGACGGACATGGCCATCCCCGACGTCGCCGGCGCCTGCGGGTTCCAGTATGCCACCCGCTTCTCGGCGAGCTTCAAGGCCCGTTTCGGCATGCCCCCGACGGCCTACCGCGCCCAGTTCCGCCTGCGGTGACCCCGGCGCCGGGCCCTGTCGGGATGTCGGCAGGGCGGCAGGCCCGCCGGAAGGATGCGAGCCGCGCCCGGAGGCCTCGCGGTTCACGTGCGGCTTGCGGGAGCACCCCGAACGCCCGATGATACTCCGTGGTGAATGCGATGACGCGCCATGTGGCCCTGGTGAACCCGTTCGATCCGCTCCCGGGCTCTTCCGTCCGTGAGGGGCGGTACGCGGCCTTCGCCCGCGCCCTGGCGGGGGCCGGTCACAAGGTCACCTGGTACTCCTGCGGGTTCTCGCATACGCTCAAGCGACCTCGCGATCCAGAGGCCGTGACCGCCGCCTGCCGGGCCGCCGGGTTCGATGCCGTCCTGGTCCCCGCGCCGCCCTACGGCCGGAACGTCGGCCTGGCGCGGCTGCGCAGCCACGCGGCCGTCACGCGAGCGACGCTTCGCCGGCTGGGCGAACAGGAGCCGCCACCGGACGTGATCGTGGTCTCGGCGCCGCCGCCGCGGCTGGCGGCGGGTGTCGCACGGCTCGGGCGGCGCCGCGGCGCCCGGCTGGTCCTGGACATCCAGGACCTCTGGCCGGAGACGTTCCTCCGCCTCTGGCCGAGGCCGCTTCGGTGGCTGAACGCCCTGGCCGGCATGCCCGAGGCCCGCGCGATGCGCCAGGCCGAGCGGCTGGCCGACACCGCCGTCGCCGTCGCCGAGGGCTACCGCCGACACTTCGGCCGGCGCCGCCCGGATGGGCATTGCGAGGTGCTGCACCTCGGCGTGGACTTCGCCGAGTTCGACCGCAACGTCGCATCGGCCTCGCCGCCGCAGCAGCTGCCCCAACGCTTCGAGCGGTGGGTCCTCGTCGGCGGGATGGTCGGCTCGGGATTGCACTGGCCCTTCATGCTGGAGCTGGCCGACCGCCTCCGGCGCGCGTGCCCGCGGGTCGGGATCGCCGTCGCCGGCACCGGCCCGCTGGCCGAGGCGCTCGCCGGCGAGGCCGCGGCGCGCGGACTGGACAACATCGCCTGGCTCGGGTACGTGCCCTATCCGAGCTACTGCGCCCTGGCCGCCAGGGCCGACCTGGGCCTGTGCCACTACCGCCCGGACTCCTTCGTCTTTCTGCCCAATCGCGTGTTCGACTACCTCGCCGGCGGCCTGGACGTGGTCAACACCATCGCCGGCGAGCTCGCCGACCTGCTGGTCGAGCACGCGTGCGGCTTCACGACGGCCGACTTCGACGCCGACGCGGCGGCGGAGTACATCGCCGCCCGGATCGTCGCGAGGCCCGGCCCGCAAGACCGCCCCGCGCCGCGCCGGCGGCGGGACCCGGGGATGGCGCGGTTCGACCGCCCCGCCATCGCCGCGCGCCTGGTGTCGATCGTCGAGGGCCTGCCCCCGGCGCCGCGCGACCCCCGCGGAGCGAGATGCCCATGAAGATCGCCCTGGCCATGATGAGCCTGGAGCTGGGAGGCGGCGCCGAGCACGACCTGGTGAACCTCTCGACCGGCCTGAAGGCCGCCGGGCACGAACCGCTGGTCATCACCTCCGGCGGGCGGCTCTGCGAGGACCTGCACCGCGGCGGCGTGCCCGTCGAGATCGCCCCCCTGAACGTGCGAAGCCCCGCCCGCCTGATCGCCAACGGCGCCCGCCTGGCCGACATCCTCCGCCATGCCAACGCCGAGGTGCTCAACCCCCAGGGCGTCTACCCGGCCGTCTCCGGCCGACTCGCCACGCGGCGCCTGGCCCGGCGCGGCAGCATCGTGCCGAACGTCGTCACCATCCCCATGCTCAACCGCCTGACGTGGTGGTACTACCGGCTGGGGGCGGCGGGGATCAACTACGCGGCCGACCACGTGATCGTCGAGAGCCGCTGCGAGCTGGACCGCCTGCGCCGCGCGGGGATGCGCAGGGAGGCGACCATCCTTCACAACTGCTTCCCGCCGTCCCGGCTGGAGACGGACGGGCGCCCGCGGGAGGCGATCCGCGCGGCGATGGGCTGGCCCGAGGAGGCGTGCGTGTTCCTCATGCCCGCCCGCATGTCGCCGGAGAAGGGCCACGACGTGCTGCTTGAGGCCCTCGCCCGCGCCGAGGCGCCGCGCGACGGCGTGCTGTTCTTCCTCGCCGGCGACGGGCCCCTGCTGGAGGCCCACCGCCGGGCCGTCCGCCGGGCCGGGCTCCAGGACCGCGTGCGCTTCGGCGGGTTCCGGCGCGACTTGCCCGCGCTGTACAAGGCGGCCGACGTATTCCTGATGTGCAGCCGGTACGAGTCGCTGCCGCTGAGCATCCGGGAGGGCATGACCGCGTCGCTGCCGGTTCTGGCGACGGACGTCGGCGGGATCGGCGAGGCCGTCGACCACGGCGACAGCGGGCTGCTGGTCCCACCGGAGGACCCCGCCGCCCTCGCCGAGGCCCTGGCCGCCCTGGCCCGGGATGCCGATCTGCGGCGCCGGCTCGGCGCCCGCGGGCGGCGGATCATCGACGAACGGTTCCACTACGAGGCGTGGATCCGCGACACCGCCGACCTCTTCGACACCCTCCGCGCCCGCGCCCTGGCCGAGAGGGGCTGAGCCCCCTGCCTCCGGCGAGACGGTTGCCTCCGGGCGCGGCATTCGTATAGTGGCAGGCGGTTGGTCTGGCGCTGCGAGGGGCGCGGCAAGGGCCGCGCGGCGCACGCGCGAGCGAAGGAGCGATTCCATGGCGGATGCCGGCGGCGAGAAAGAGCTCTTCGTGCCCGGGCGGCTTTGCCTGTTCGGCGAGCACAGCGACTGGGCGGCCCAGTACGGCGTGCACCGGGGGTTCTGCCTGGTCATCGGGACCGATCAGGGCCTCGCCGCCGTCGCCACGCCCGACGAGGCATTCACCGTGGAGACCGAGCTGCCCGACAGCCTCGGACGCCCCAGCGGGCGGCGGCGGCAGATGAGCTGCCGCTGGTCGGCCGAGACGCTCCTCGAGGCCGCCAAGGACGAGGGCGAGTTCTTCCGCTACTGCGCGGGGGTCGCCTACGAGATGTTCGAGAAGCCGGGCATCTCCGGCGGGATCAACCTTCGGATCACCTCCATGGACCTGCCCCTTCGCAAGGGGGTATCCAGCTCGGCGGCGGTGTGCATCCTGATGGCCAAGGCGTTCGACGAGGTCTACCAGCTCGGGCTGTTCCCCCACGAGCTCATGGAGGTAGCCTACCTCGGCGAGCGGCTGACCGGCAGCCAGTGCGGGCGCATGGACCAGGCGTGCATCTACGGCAAGACGCCGGTGCTGCTGACCTTCCAGAAGTCCGCCGAGATCCGCGTCGAGCCGGTCTTCCCCGGCGCGGACGTCCCGATGTT
This sequence comes from uncultured Planctomycetaceae bacterium, assembly GCA_964385465.1. Classification (GTDB taxonomy): domain Bacteria; phylum Planctomycetota; class Phycisphaerae; order SM23-33; family SM23-33; genus CAYLPJ01. The sequence goes on from CAYLPJ010000011.1 coordinate 111,295, forward strand.
CTTCGTCGACCTCGCCGGCAAGAAGGACACCGTCCGCATCCTCGCCGACCTCCAGGGCGCCTACCTGGGCAACCAGGGCGTCCAGCGCGGGCTCGGGCCCGAGAGCGAGCGGATCGTCCGCGAGGCCTACCGCGCCCTCGGCGACGGCGACGCCGAGTGGCTCGGGCGGCTGATGACCGAGGCCCAGGCGTCCTTCGACCGCATGGTCGCGCCCGCCTCGCCGGAAGAGCTCGCCAGCCCGCTCCTGCACGAGCTGCTGGGCTTCGACGGCATCGCCCCCCACGTCTACGGGGGCAAGGGCGTCGGCAGTCAGGGCGACGGGACCGCCCAGTTCGTCGCCCGCAGCGCCGCCGACCGCGACGAGGCCATGGCGAAGATCCACGACGCCTTCGGCGACATGCAGTGCTTCCCCCTCACCGTCCTCGCCGCCAACCGCCGCAAGGGCTGACCGCCCCGCCCGCACCCCCGCCCCAGGGGCGCTGTGTCGGTTCTGTCCACCCCGGGTACGTGTGGACACGAAGGATGCGGTGTTGCACAACCTACTATTATATATAGGTTTATATAACACAATCCGGTGTCCACCCCTGGAGATGGGTGGACGGTGTGTCCGGAGGTGGACAGGGGTGGACACGCCGGTCCGCCATCGGCGGGCGGCGGCAGATGGGGGTCCGTCGCGGGGCCGAGTGAATGGTCTGTAACGAATGCGCAAGTCAACGGATTATGGGATTCCAGGAAAGACAGGGCGTTTCTTCTGCCTTGGCGGGACTGGCCGCATCCCCGCCGGCGTCCCCGCCGCCGACACGCCGCGGCGAGCGGGCGCCGCGGGTGCCTGCGCAGGAGCCGCCGAGGGCGGCCCCCGCCTCGGGCCGGACGGATGATGCTAATGCCGCCCCCGCCGCCGGTCGAAGAAACCCACGGACCGGTTTCCGCGCCTTGGCGGGGGCTCCGCGGAACCCGGCCGAGAATCAGGGAGACGACCATGCGCATCATCGTTGCCGGAGCGGCCGGGTTCATCGCCAGCCACCTCATCCGTCGCCTGCTGGACGACGGGCACGAGGTGGTCGGCGTGGACAATTTCGTCACGGGCCAGCAGACGAACATCGACCGCGTCGCGGGCGAGTCGGGCTTCACGTTCGTCGAGCACGACCTGATCGAGCCGCTGTCGATCGACGGCCCGGCGGATGCGGTGTTCGACCTGGCCTGCCCGGCCAGCCCGGTGGACTTCGCCCCTCGGAGCGTGGAGATCATGCGGGTGTGCAGCGAGGGCGTGCGGAACCTGCTGGCGCTGGCGACGGAGAAGGGCGCGGTCTTCTCGCACACCTCGACCAGCGAGATCTACGGCGATCCCCTGATCCACCCGCAGGACGAGACCTACTGGGGCAACGTCAACCCCATCGGCGCCCGCAGCGTCTACAATGAGGGCAAGCGCTACGCCGAGGCCCTGATCGTCGCGTGGCACAAGCGGCACGGCACGGCGGTGCGGCTGTCGAGGATCTTCAACACCTACGGTCCCCACATGCGCCTCGACGACGGACGGGTCATCACCAACTTCATCTGCCAGGCGCTCCGCGGCGAGCCGATCACCGTCTTCGGCGACGGGCAGCAGACACGCAGCTTCTGCTACGTCGCCGACCAGGTCGAGGGCCAGCTCCGCCTGCTCGAGGCCGACTACTGCCAGCCGGTCAACATCGGCAACCCCGACGAGGTGACCATCCGCGGCCTCGCCGAGGAGATCATCGAGCTGACCGGCTCGACCAGCCGCGTCGTCACGCACCCGCTGCCGTCCGACGACCCGAAGATCCGCAAACCGGACATCGCCCTGGCCCGCAAGCTGCTCGGCTGGGAGCCGAGAATCAGCCGCCGCGAGGGGCTCCAGCGGACCATCGACTACTGCCGGTGGCTCGTCGACCACGGGCGCCTGCCCGCGGACTGGACCGCCGCCTCGCCGTCCGGGCCCACCGCGGCCTGGCGGCCGTGAGCGCACACGCCCCGCCGGTCGGCCCCCCGGAGACTTGCGGCCCCAGCGGTATGCGTGTATGAACGTACTGCCTCGCCGCAGCGAGGGCGACCGCGGCATCCGCCCGGCGCCCCCCGCCGCGGCGCAGGAAAACCGACCCCGACACAGCAAAGGAGCCTCCCACATGGACTCGCACCTTCCCGACCCCCACGGCGGGACCCTCGTCAACCGCTTGCTCGAGCCGGGCAAGGCCGCCGACCTCAAGGCCGCCAGCCGCGACTTCGCCTCCTGGGACCTGACCCCGCGGCAGCTCTGCGACCTGGAGCTGATCCTCAACGGCGGCTTCAGCCCGCTGGAAGGCTTCATGACCCGGGCCGACTACGAGGGCTGCTGCAAGGACATGCGCCTGACCAGCGGGGACATCTGGCCGATGCCGATCGTGCTGGACGTCCCCGAGGCCGTCGCCGAGGGTCTGGAGTCCGGCGGGAAGCTGGCGCTGCGCGACCCCGAGGGCGTCATGCTCGCCGTGCTGAACGTCCAGGACGTCTGGACGCCCGACCGCACCGCCGAGGCCGAGGCGGTCTTCGGCTCGGCCCATCCCGAGCACCCCGGCGTGGCCCACCTGCTGAACCGCACGAACCCGGTATACGTCGGCGGCACGGTCGACGGCCTGGAGATGCCCCGGCATTACGACTTCATCGAGAGCCGCATGACGCCCGCCAGGCTCCGCGAGCGGTTCGCCGATCTCGGCTGGCGGAAGGTCGTCGCCTTCCAGACCCGCAACCCCATGCACCGCGCGCACCAGGAGCTGACGTTCCGCGCCGCCGCCGACCTGGAGGCCAACCTGCTGATCCACCCGGTGGTCGGGCAGACCAAGCCCGGCGACGTGGACCACTACACCCGCGTCCGCTGCTACCTCTCGCTGATGAAGCACTACCCCAAGAACACCGCGATGATGAGCCTGCTGCCGCTGGCGATGCGGATGGGCGGGCCGCGCGAGGCGGTCTGGCACGCGATCATCCGCAAGAACCACGGCTGCACGCACTTCATCGTCGGGCGCGACCACGCCGGGCCGGGCAAGGACTCCTCCGGCAAGGAGTTCTACGGCCCCTACGAGGCCCAGGAGCTGCTCCAGCAGCACCAGGAGGAGCTGGGCATCGAGATGGTCCCGTTCCGCATGATGGTCTACCTCGCCGAGCAGGACAAGTACGTCCCCGTCGACGAGGTCCCCGAGGGCGTCACGCCCAAGAGCCTCTCGGGCACCGAGCTCCGCGAGCGCCTCGCCGACGGGCGGGACATCCCCGAGTGGTTCAGCTTCCCCGAGGTCGTCCAGGAGCTGCGGCGAACCTACCCGCCGCGGAGCAGGCAGGGCTTCACCGTCTTCTTCACCGGCCTGCCCTCCAGCGGCAAGAGCACGCTGGCGAACGTCCTGATGGCCAAGCTGATGGAGATCGGCGGGCGCCCGATCACGCTGCTGGACGGCGACCTCGTCCGCAAGCACCTCTCCAGCGAGCTGGGCTTCTCGAAGGAGCACCGGGACATCAACATCCGCCGGATCGGCTGGGTCGCCTCGGAGATCACCAAGAACGGCGGGATCGCCATCTGCGCCCCGATCGCGCCCTACGCGGCCATCCGCGCCGAGGTCCGCGAGATGATCGAGCCGGTCGGCGGCTACGTGCTCGTCCACGTCTCCACGCCCGTCGAGGTCTGCGAGCAGCGAGACCGAAAGGGCCTCTTCGCCAAGGCACGCGCCGGGATCATCAAGGAGTTCACCGGCATCAGCGACCCCTACGAAGAGCCCGAAGACGCCGCCATGGCCTTCGACACCACCGACCTGGCTCCCGAGGAGTGCGTCCAGCAGATCATCCTCCACCTGGAGAAGCAGGGCTACATCGCCGCCCCGTAGCCGCTCGAACGACCGGCCGCGGAGCAGGCGGGCGGCAAGACCGTACATCAGGAGAGGAGACCGCTTTGACCACCGACCTGGTCGGGCTTCTGGACGCCGTCCTGCCGATCGCGCGGCGGGCCGGGCAGGCCATCCGCGACGTCGCCGACGAGCCGCTGGACGCCCGCGACAAGGCCGACGGCTCGCCGGTGACCCGCGCGGACCTCGCCAGCCACAACTGCCTCCGCGACGGCCTGGCCGAGCTGGCGCCCGACATCCCGCTGATGAGCGAGGAGGGCGACCTCGACCACCCGCCCGGCGGAGGCGGCGAGCGGTTCTGGTGCGTCGATCCCCTCGACGGGACCAAGGAGTTCATCAACGGGCTGGAGGACTACACCGTCAACGTCGCCGTCGTCGACGACGGGCTTGCCGTCCTCGGCGTGATCTACCTGCCCGCCCGCCGGATGACCTACTACGCCGCCGCCGGCGCCGGGGCCTTCCGGCAGGCCGACGGCGCCGAACCCGAACCGATCGCCGCCGCCGACAGGAACCGACCCGAGGTCGCCGTCGTCAGCCGCTCCCACCTGTCCGAGGATACCGAGGCGTTCCTCGAGCAGCTCGGCGTCCGGGACGTCGTCCGCCGAGGCAGCTCGGCCAAGATCTGCGCCGTCGCCGACGGCTCGGCCGACCTGTACCCGCGCTTCGGGCCGACCTGGCTGTGGGATACCGCCGCCGGGACGGCCGTCGCCCGCGCGGCCGGCTGCCGCGTCGTCGGCCTCGACGGCGAGGACCTCACCCACACGCCCGCCGAGGGCATGAAGCGCCCCGGCTTCCTGGTCCTGCCCGCCGCCTCCGCCGCCTGGACGCTCGATCGCTACCGCCGCCTCCGCCCCGGGGCATGACCGCGCCGGCGACGCTCCTTGCTTCGCCCATGCGCCCGGGCTCTTTTCGCGATGCGAGGACGGCCGACGCGCGGGCCTCGTTCGGCGACCGCACCCCTCGGCGACTGCGGACTGGCCCGATGCGCCGCGGCGGCTTATGCTTATCCGGTCGGCCCCGATGGCCGATGTGTTCTTGGACGACCGCCTTCATCCCACAACGCACGAAGGACCTGACCAGATGAAACTCGCCGTCATCGGCTCCGGATACGTCGGCCTCGTCGCCGGCGCGTGCTTCAGCAGCACGGGCAACCACGTCACGCTGGTGGACGTCGACCAGCGGAAGATCGATCTGCTCAAGCAGGGCGTCCCCCCCATCTACGAACCGGGCCTCAAGGAGCTGATCGACACCAACGCCGGGGAGGACCGCCTGGAGTTCACGACGGACCTGGCCCCCGCCGTCGCCGCCGCCGACGTGGTCGTCCTCGCCGTCGGCACGCCGCCGCAGCCCGACGGCTCGGTGGACATGAGCTACATCGAGACCGCCGCCCGCCAGGTCGGGGCCGCCATCGACGGCTACACCGTGGTCGTCACCAAGAGCACCGTGCCGGTGGGAACGCACAAGCGGCTGACCGAGATCATCTCCGGCGAGACGGACGAGGAGTTCGATTACGTCGCCAACCCGGAGTTCCTCAAGGAGGGCGCGGCCATCGGGGACTTCCTCAAGCCCGACCGCGTGATCGTCGGCGTCAGCAGCGAGCGGGCCCAGGAGGTGATGCGCCACCTGTACTCGCCGTTCATGCGGCGCCGCGAGCGGCTGCTGGTGATGGACCCCGCCTCGGCGGAGCTGACCAAGTACGCCTGCAACTGCATGCTCGCCACGCGGATCAGCTTCATGAACGAGATGGCGAAGCTCTGCGAGCATTACGGGGCGAACGTCGACAACCTCCGCCACGGCATGGGGCTCGATCACCGGATCGGCCCGGAGTTCCTGTACGCCTCCCTCGGCTACGGCGGCAGTTGCTTCCCAAAGGACGTCAAGGGCCTGATCAGCTTCGGCCGGACCGCCAACCGCCCCACCCGGGTCGTCGAGGCCGTCCACGAGGTCAACGCCGAGCAGCGCGAACTGATGTTCCAGCGGATCCGACACCACTTCGACGGCTCGATGAGGGACAGGCGGTTCGGGCTCTGGGGGCTGGCGTTCAAGGCCGGGACGGACGACGTCCGCGAGAGCCCCGCCATCACGCTCATCCAGCGGCTGATCGGGGCCGGCGCCGGCGTCGCCGTGCACGACCCCAAGGCCATGGACACCACCCGCGAGATCCTCGGCGACCGGAACGTGACGTATTGCGACGACATGTACGAAGTCGCCCGCGACGCCGACGCCCTCGTGGTCTGCACGGAATGGCCTGTCTACAGAACCCCGGACTTCCAGCGCATCGCCGAGTCGCTCACATCCCCGCTCGTCTTCGACGGCAGGAACCTCTACGACCTGCACTGGATGGCCCAGAGGGGCTTCACCTACTACAGCATAGGCCGGCCCGTCGTCCAGGCCGGGCCCCGGGCGTAGGTGCACCGTGAAGGTCCTGATCACCGGAGCGGCGGGGTTCATCGGCTCGCACGTCACCGACAGCCTTCTCGCCGACGGCCACCACGTCGTCGGCTTCGACAACTTCGACCCCTACTACGACCGCCCGCAGAAGGAGGCCAACCTCGAGGCCGCCCGGGCGTCCGACGCCTTCGCCCTCGTCGAGGCCGACATCCGCGATGCCGACGCCCTCGAGGCCGCCTTCGACCGACACGGGCCCTTCGACGCCGTCCTCCACCTCGCCGCGCGGGCCGGCGTCAGGCCGAGCATCGCCGACACGCCGGGATATACCGCCGTCAACGTCCAGGGCACGGTAGCCGTGCTGGAGGCGGCCGCCGGGCAGGACCCCCGCCCGCGGCTGGTCTTCGCCTCCTCCAGCAGCGTCTACGGCAACAACCGCAAGGTGCCCTTCAGCGAAGCCGACCGCGTCGACCACCCGATCAGCCCCTACGCCGCGACCAAGAAGGCCGGCGAGTTGATCTGCCACACCTACCACCACCTCCACGACCTGCCCGTCTGGTGCCTGCGGTTCTTCACCGTCTACGGCCCGCGCCAGCGCCCGGACCTGGCCATCCGCAAGTTCACCCGCCTGCTGCTGGCCGGTGAGCCGATCGAGATGTACGGCGACGGGACCACCAGCCGCGACTACACCTACATCGACGACATCGTCTTCGGCATCCGCCGAGCCCTCGAGCGGTGCAGCGGCTACGAGATCATCAACCTCGGCAGCGAGCACCCCGTCACGCTGGCGGAGATGATCGACACCGTGGCGGCCGCGTGCGGCGTCCGCCCGGACATCCGAAGCCGGCCCATGCAGCCGGGAGACGTCCAGCGGACCTGCGCCGATACCGCCAAGGCCCTGCGGCTGCTGGACTACAACCCCTCCATGCCCTTCGCCGACGGCATCGCCGCCCAGGTGGACTGGCACCGCAGCCGCTGACCCCCGGGCCCCCGCCGCGCCCGACGCTGCCACGCCCGCCGCCCCGGCCGGAACCGACGGCGCGGCCCCGCGTCGGATCGCCGCATCCGCCCGGGACAGGCCACTACCCCCGGTCGTGGGAGGCGAAGAGCTTCTCGACCTTGCGCACGGCGTCCTGGAGGGCGAAGATGACCGCGTGGTCGCCGGGGGCGATCTTCGTGTCGCCGTCCGGCACGACGACCTCGCCGGGGCGGGCGACCAGGCCGATCAATGCCCGCCGGGGGAACCGCAGGCTCCGCAGCGGCGTGTTCAGGACCTTCGCACCGGGCCCGGGAACCATCTCCAGCACCTCGGCGCTGATGCCGCGGATCCGCGCCACGGCCCGGATGTCCCCCGCCCGGACGTGCTTGAGGATCGCGTTCACCGTCGACTGCCGCGCGCTGACGCCCGCGTCGACGTCCACCGTCCGCATCAACGGCCGGTAGAACGGCCGCTCGATCCGGGCGATCGCCCGCGAGACGCCCAGGCGCTTGGCGTAGAGGCAGACGATGAGGTTCATTTCCTCCTCGTCGCTGACGCAGACGATGGCGTCCATCTGCGAGAGGTTCACGCGTTCCAGCAGGTCCATGTCGTGCCCGGTGCCCTGGATGACGAGCGTTCGGGCGAGCTGCTCGGAGGCCGTCGCGGCGTCCCGCCCCCACGGGTCGACGAGCGTCACGCTGCACTCGGCCTCGAGGAGTTCGGCGACGTAGCGCCCGAGGTCGTTGGCCCCCAGGATCATGACGCGCCCCAGCTCCCCGGGGCCGGGGTTGCGCCCGGCGATCGCGGCGATCCGCTTGACGGCGTCGGGCTCGGCGACGACGAAGATCTCGTCGCCCGCCTGCACACGGTCCCGCCCGGACGGGATGATGGCGTGATGGTCGCGCCGGATCACCACCACGCGGTAGCGCAGGTGCCCGTGCGCTTCGTGGAGGTCCGCGAGCGTCCGCCCGTCCAGCGGGCTGTCGGCGGGCACGGCGATGCCCGCCACGATGACCGCCCCCCCGGCCAGCGGGATCACCTGCGTGGTGCCCGGGTTCCGCAGCAGCCGGAGGATCTCCCGGGCCGCCTCCTCGTCGGGGTTGATGATCTGATCGATGCCCAGCTCCCCGCCGGGAACGCCCGGGTCCGTCGTCCGGAAGCCCGGTTCCCGCACGCGGGCGACCGTCCGGGGGCAGCCCATCTTCCGGGCCACCATGCAGGAAAACAGGTTCACCTCGTCGGAATCGCTCACCGCCAGGAAGACATCGCACTCCCCGGCGCCGGCCTCGCGGAGCATCGGCGGGGTCGAGCCGCTGCCGCTGAGCACGCGGCAGTCCAGCCGCTCCTGCAGCGCCGCCACGCGGTCGGCGTTCTGCTCCACCACGGTGATGTCGTGCTGCTCGTGGCTGAGGATGTCGGCAAGGACCTCGCCCACGCCCCCGCCGCCGTTGATGACGACCTTCATGTTCTCGCGGCTCTCCCAGCAGGGCTGCGGCGATCGTACCGCCCCGGGAGGCTACCGGTGGAACCACGGGGCGAACAGGAGCAGCACACTAAACACTTCCAGCCGCCCGATCAACATGCAGAGCACCAGGACGACCTTGCCCGCCGGCGGCACCCACGAATACGCCCGCACGTCCCCCGGGCCCACGTGCCCGAGGCCCGGGCCGATGTTGTTCAGCGTCGCCGCTACCGACGAGACCGCCGTCACCAGCGCCGTGTCCGAGCCGGGCGCCGCCCCGCCGGGGGCCATCGCTTCCGGCCAGGCCACCAGAACGCCCGTCATCACCAGCGACGCCACGACGAACACCACCGCATACAGGACCGCAAAGCCCAGCACCGACTGCACCACCCGGTCCTTCACCGCCTGGCGACCGAGGCGAACCGGTATGACCGCCTGCGGGTGAAGCGCACGCTTCATCTCCGTCCCCGCGTGCTTCAGCAGCAGCAGGATACGGATGTTCTTCATGCCCCCGCCCGTGCTGCCCGCGCAGCCGCCCACGAACATCAGCACCAGCAGCGCCAGCCGCGTGACGACCGGCCAGACGTTGAAGTTCTCCGTCGTGTAGCCCGTCGTCGTCGTGATCGACACCACCTGGAACGCCGCCTGGCGGAGGCTCGCGCCGAAGTCCTCGCGCCCCAGCAGCAGCGCCGTCAGCAAGACGGTCCCCGCGCCCAGGAAGCAGAGGTAGCAGAGGAATTCGGCGTTGCACACGTAGGCCTTCAGCCGGCCCCGCAGCCCCGCGTAGTGCAGCGCGAAGTTCGTCCCCGCCAAAACCATGAAGACCAGGATCACCACGTCGATGTACGCGCTGTCGAAGTACCCCACGCTCGCCGAATGCGTCGAGAAGCCACCCGTCGCCATCGTGCCGAACGTGTGGCACATCGCGTCGAACAGCGTCATCTCCGGCGCCGCCCACAGCAGCAGGCACTCGGCCGCGCTGAGAAGAACGTAGATCCCCCACAGCAGCTTCGTGGTCTGCCGCACCCGCGGCACCAGCCGGTCCGCCGTCGGCCCGGGGACCTCCGCGCGGTACACCTGCATGCCCCCGGCCCCCAGCAGCGGCAGCAGCGCCAGGCTCAGCACGATGATCCCCATCCCCCCAAGCCAGTGCGTGTAGCTCCGCCAGAACAGGATGCACTTGGGCAGGGCCTCGATGTCCGTCGGCAAGGCGCCACCGCCGCACGTCAGGATGCTCGCGCCCGTGGTCGTCAGGCCGCTCATCGCCTCGAAATAGCCGTCGATGTAGCTCTCGACGTACCCCCCGATGAAGAACGGCAAGGCCCCAAGCCCGGCCAGCACCACCCAGCCCAGACCCGCGACGGCGAAGCCCTCCCGCGGGCCCGCGTCCGTCCGCGGCCGTCGGGAGACGCCCACCAGGACCGCGCCGGCCCCGATGCTGACGCCCATGCTCGCCAGCAGGCTCCGCACGGCGGCCCACTCGCGGTAGTACACGCCCCACGCGACCGCCGGCAGCATGTTGACACCCAGCAGGCCCGCCAGCATGCCCACCAGGAAAAGGACCAGTCGAAGTCTCATGCCGCGATATTCGCAGCCCGAGCCCCCCCCTTCAACCCCCCAACCCCACCGAAAACCCCGCC
>CAYLPJ010000012.1:0-119893 GCA_964385465.1 uncultured Planctomycetaceae bacterium
CCTGGTCGGCGATGGCCCGGGTGATCGCCTGGCGGATCCACCACGTGGCGTAGGTCGAGAACTTGTACCCCCGGCGGTACTCGTACTTGTCCACCGCCCGCATCAGCCCCGTGTTGCCCTCCTGGATGATGTCCAGGAAGCTCAGCCCGCGGTTGCGGTACTTCTTGGCGATGGAGACCACCAGCCGGAGGTTCCCGCCGGAGAGTTCGCGCTTGGCGTGCTCGTAGTCGTTGAAGACCTTCTGGATGGCCTTGACCCGCTTGCGGAGCATCTCGGGCTCCTCGCTGACGAGGTCGGTCAGCCCGTCCAGTTCCTCCTTCATCACCTCGATGTCTTCCGGCGACGTGCCGCTGTCCGGGCCCGACGCGATCATCCGCTCCAGGTCGAACATCTTGTCCGAGATGTGCTGGAGCTTCTTCATCAGCGGCTGGATCTTGCTCGTCCGAAGGCTCAGCTCCTCCAGCAGGCGGGCCTGGCGGCGCCGGCGGCGCCATAGCGACCGCTTGGCCCGGCGGCGGGCGGTATCGCTCGTCCGCGAGGCGCGGATCGCCTTCCAGTCCTCCAGGTTGGCCTCGATCATCCTGTTGATCGTGCCCAGGTTGATCGGCATCCGCTCCAGGATGGTCTCCTTGGAGAGGTTCTCGGCCGTGGAGACCTTCATGGTGCGGTCGAAGGGCAGGTCGCCGTCGTGGACCTGGGTGAGGATCTCGGTGGCCTGCTGGCTGCAGTAGTCGCTCTCGAGGACGCGGCGGCGGAAGTGCATCCGCGTCATCTCGATCTTCTTGGCCAGGGCGATCTCCTGCTCGCGGGTCAGCAGGGGGATCTCGCCCATCTGGGTGAGGTACATGCGGACCGGGTCGTCGATCCGCTTGGCGACGACGTCCAGGTCGGCCGAGCCCTTGTCCTTGGCCTTGGACTCCTCCTCCTCTTCGCCGTCGGCGAAGGCCTCGCGGCGGTCGGCTTCGGATTCGTCCAGCAGCTCGATGCCCAGCTCGTCGAGGGTCATCAGCAGCGAGTCGAGCTTGTCGGGGCTGACGGCCTCGTCGGGGAGATCCTCGTTCATCTCCTCGTACGTCAGGTAGCCCCTCTCCTTGCCCTTGGAGATCAGCTTCTTGATGCTCGCATTGAGGGCGTCGGTCATCCCGTCACTCTCCTGCATGGTTGTCCCGTGGATTGGAGGCATAGAACCAAGCATTGTATTATACGCTCGGCAAACCTGTCAACGAGCCTTCAGCGAAGACGCATTCGCGTTCGGGCGGCTCAGACGATCTTCGGGCGGCGGCGGAGGTCGGCGGCCTTCAGCCGCCGGGCGACCTGGCGAAGGGCGTCGTCGTCGTAGGCGCCCTCGTCCGGACTCCGCAGGCGGCGCATCTCCTTGCAGTACAAGAGGTGGGCCACCGCGCCGCGCGCGGTCTCCTCGAAGTTCCCGCGGTGCTCGCCCGCGGCGGCCAGGTCCGTCATCAGCCCGCCGAGATCGCTGACCGCCTCCTCGGCAAGGAGCTGATCCAGCGACAGCGTCCCGTCGCCGCCCAGGAGCCAGACACGCTCGGCGAGGCGACGATAGGTCTCGTCCCGGATGTCGTGCCAGTCCAGCCGCTCGGCGACCTCGTCGAACAGCTCCGGGCGGTTCAGCAGCACCTCCAGCAGCTCCTTCTCGGCCTGGACGGTGGCCGGGTCCCGCCGGTGCCGCGGCGCCTCCGTGGCGTCGCCTCCTCCCTCCCTCCCGCGGCGCCGCATCCGCCGGGCCAGCCGCCGCATCTGCTGCTGGAGGTCCGCCGCCGGAACGTTCAGCAGGTGCCCGATGTGCTGGGCGAGCTGCCCCCGGCGGACCTCGTCGATGGCGTCGAAGCCCGTCGAGGTGACCACCAGGCGGAGGAAATCCTCGACCGCAGCGCCGCGGTCGGCGAGGTTCCCCCCGGCCTCCTGCCACTGCTTCTGCCGCTGCCCCCACGCGTACGCCAGGGCGTCCGGGGCGGCGTCCAGCAGCGAGCCGAACGCCTCGGGGCCCTCGGCCAGCACGTAGTCGCACGGGTCCTTGCCCGACGGGATCGTCGCCACCCGCACGTTGAGGCGCTGGGCGAGGAACAGCTCCATCGCCCGTTCCGTCGCGGCGGCGCCGGCGGTGTCGGCATCGAAGACCAGCACCGCCTCCCGGGCATAGCGGGCCAGCAGCCGGACGTGGTGCTCGGTCAGCGACGTGCCCAGCGTGGCCACCACGCCCTCCACGCCGGCCTGAAGGGGCATGAGGACGTCGAGGTAGCCCTCGACCACGACGGCCCGGCCGCCGGAGGCGATGCCCTCCCTGCCCCAGCTCAACCCATACAGGTTCCTGGACTTGTCGAACAGGATCGACTCGGCCGTGTTGAGGTACTTCGCTCGCTCCTCCGGCGAGAGCGCCCGCCCGCCGAAGGCGATCACCCGACCGGTCGCGTCCTCGATCGGGAACACCAGCCGGTTGCGGAGCCGGTCGTAGCAGCCGGGCTTGTTCTCCCGCTGGACCGCCAGCCCGGCCGAGACGAGCTGCCGCTCCGATAGGCCGCGCTTGCGGGCGGCCTTGATCAGGGCGTCCCACCCGGGCGGGGCATACCCGAGGCCGAACCGCTCGATGGACTCCTCGGTGAGTCCGCGGTCGCGTGCGTAGGCGAGGGCCTCGGCCCCGGGCCGGGTGCGGAGGGCCCGCTGGTAGAACTCGGCCGCCATGGCGGTGACTTCGGCGAGCTCGGGCTTGCTGAGCCCCTCGGGCGCGGGGTTGGGATCGGCCTGGCGGGGCAGGGGGATGTGGGCCCGCTCGGCGAGCATGCGGACGGCCTCGGGGAAGGAGACTTTCTCGTAGAGCGTGATGAACTGGTAGACCCCGCCGCCGGCCCCGCAGGAGAAGCACTTGAAGATCTGCTTGGCCGGGGAGACGTACATGGAGGGCTTGTGATCGTCGTGAAAGGGGCAGACGCCGACGAACTCGCGTCCCCGGCGTGTCAGGGAGACGTACTGCCCGACGAGGTCGACGATGTCGATCGCCTGGGCGACCTGCTGGATGAAGGACTCGGAGAACCTTGGCACGGCGGGCGTCCCTCTCTGGCGTCATCTCGGCCGCCGGCCCCCGGTGCGGGGGGTTACTCGGCGGCGCTTTCCACGTTCCGTCGGGCGTCGATCGCGCGGTTGACCAGCGCGTCGGCGCGGGTGTTCTCCTCGCGGCGGACGTGCCGGAACCGGCAGCGTTCCACGCCTTCTGCCAGCTCGCGTGCCTGGCGGAAAAGCGGCTGGAGCCCGGCGTTGCGCACGCGGTACTGCCCGGTCATCTGCCGGACGAGAAGCTGCGAATCGCTGACCACCTCCACCTCGGCGGCGCCGAGGGCGGCGGCGACCTTCAGGCCCTCCAGCAGCCCGCGGTACTCGGCGACGTTGTTCGTAGCCCGGCCGATGTAGATGCCGCCCTCGTACAGCGCCTGCCCGTCGTCGGCATCGGTGACGACCACGCCCGCGCCGGCCGGGCCCGGATTGCCCCGGGCGCCTCCGTCGATGTGAACCACCACGCGCAGCTTCTCACTCATTCGGCCGGCACCTCCCGCATGCCCGCACCGCCGGCTGGGGCCGGGCGGTCAGCTCTGGGGTTCCTTGGAGGGTTCCATGTAGAGGATGCGCCCGCAGTTATCGCAGGTTCGCACCTCGTCGCGGACGCGGAGGGCGTTGGCGTGCTCGGCGTTGAGGGTCATGAAACAGCCCCCGCAGATGTAGGTGAACGGGGGCTTCTTTCCCTCGACCTGGATGGCGGACATCGCCTCGCCTTCGTAGCGCTCGGCGACGCGTTCGAACGCGGTGAGCACCTCGGCGTCGATGCCCTTGACCGCCTCGTCCCGCTTGGCCTGCAACTCGGCGAGCATGCCGTTGAGCTTCTCGATCTCGGCGGCGTTGTTCTGCTTGATCTCCGCGAGGCGGTTGCTCTCGGCGTCGATCTGGGCCTGGATCTTGTCGGCGTCGGCGCGGATCGCATCGACGTCCTGCATCACCTTCAGCGTGCTTTCCTCGAGCTTGGCGTTGTCGGCCTTGAGGGTGTTGATCTGCGTCAGGATCGACGCGTATTCCTTGTTGGTCTTGGCGCTGTTGAGGGCCGTCCGCAGCTTGGCGACCTGATCCTCGCTGACCTTCAGGTCCAGCTCGTGCCGGTCGGCGTCCTTCCGGCGGGTGCTCGCCCGCTCGTTCAATCCGTTCCATTCCTCCTGGAGCTGGTCGATGCGGCGCTGTTGGATATTGACGGCATTCTGCCTGGCTCGCAGCCGGCGGCGCACCTGGGCGAGGTCGCGCTCGATCGACTGGAGTTGAAGCAGACCTTCAAGCATTTGGCCCATGCAACTTTCCCTCTTCACTTGTCAGGCGTGGATTCTGTTCTTCCCTGCCATCCTAAGCACCCCCCCGAAGACAGTTCAAGGAAAGAATCGGTTCGGCCGCGGCGAGCCCTGCTCGCGTAGGTTGTTTCAAACGCCCGCTCGCGGCGGTACGATCAAACGCTTTCCGCCAGCCAAGGAGAAGCACGCATGAGCGACGAACCGATCCCCCTGGCCGTCGTCGGCATCGGCGGGTACGGCGCGAACCTGCTGAAGGCCCTCGCCGAGGCCGCCGAGGACGGGCTCTGCCGCATCGCCGCCGCCGCCGACGCGCGACTCGATGCCCTGCCCGAGCCGGCCCAGAGGCTCCGCGACCAGGGCGTCGAACTCTACCGCGACGCCGTCGAGATGTTCCAGGCCCAACAGGGACGCTGCCGCGCCGTCTACATCGCCTCCGGCATCGACAGCCACGCCCCGCTGACCGTCGTCGCCGCCAGGCACGGCTACCATGTCCACCTCGAGAAGCCCCCGGCCGCGACGGTCCAGGAAGTCGACGAGATGCTCGACGCCCTCGACGCCGCCGGGCGGATGTGCCTGGTGGGTTTCCAGTCCGTCCATGGGCACATGCGCCTCGTGCTGGAGGCCCTGGCCGGGGAGAAGCTCGGACGCGTCGAGAGCCTCTGCTGCTCGGCCGGCTGGCCCCGCACACGCGCCTACTACCGCCGCAACGACTGGGCCGGCCGGCTGAAGCGCGGCGACCGGTGGGTCCTCGACGGCCCGGCCACCAATGCGCTGGCACACCAGCTCGCCCACATGCTGATGATGGCCTCGGGGCGGATGGGTGAGCTGGCGACGCCGACCGCCGTGCGGGCCGAGCTCTATGCCGCCGGGGCCGTCGAGAGCCACAACACCGCCGCCATCGAGGTCGCCACGGCCGAGGGGCCCGTCCTGCGGCTGCTGGTCTCCCACGCGACGCAGGAGCAGTTCGGCCCGGTGATCCACGTCCGCGGCGAGCGGGGGCGGGCGTTCTACAACCACGGCAGGGAGTCGGGGATCGACCTGGCCGATGGCACGGAACAGCGGAGGCCCACCGAGCACGAGGAGGCCCGCGAGATGGTCCGCAACTTCCTCCAGGCCGTGCGGGACGACCGCCCGGAATGGCTCGGCTTTTCGCTGCGGGAGGCGCGGAAGTTCGTCGTCGCCCTCGACGCCGCCCACGAATCCAGCGGGCGCATCCACCGCATCGGCGGCGAGCACTGGCGGCTGGTCGACGAGGGCAGCGACGACGAACGTGTCGTGGTCGAGGGGCTCGATGACGCGTTCAGCAAGGCCGAGGCCGCCGCCACGCTGCTCAGCGATCTGCCCGACAGACCCCCCTGGGCCGTGCCCACCGCCGGCTTCGACGCCGCCGGCTACCGCCGCTTCCCCCAGCAGTTCACGGCCGAGTAGCCGCCGGGCCCGCGCAATGTTCCCGCTCGGGGATACGATCGCGGCGGTCTCGTCGGGCGCCGGTTCGGCCGCGAGGGCCATCGTGCGGCTCAGCGGGCCCGACGCGATCCGGCTCGCCGACGCCGCGTTCACCCCCGCGGCCGGCCGGCTTGCCGAGCTGGGCGGATTCCGCGCCGTCGATGGTGCCGCCGCCCTCGCCCCCGGCGCCGAGTTGCCCGCGCGGGCGTACGTGTTTCGCTCGCCGCGGAGCCTCACCGGCCAGGACGTCGTCGAGCTGCACCTGCCCGGCAACCCCGCCGCGGCGACCGCCCTGCTGGGGCGCCTTCTCGCCGCCGGCGCCAGATCGGCCGGGCCGGGAGAGTTCACCGCGCGGGCGTTCTTCGCCGGTCGGCTGGACCTGTCGGCCGCCGAGGCGGTTGCCGACGTGATCGCCGCCGCCGACGACGCCGAGCTTCGCGCGGCGGTGGCAACGCTGGGCGGAAGGGTCAGCCGGTTGTGCGGCGAGGCGGTCGAGGACCTCGCCGACGTCCTGGCGACCGTCGAGGCCGCCATCGACCTGGCCGAGGAGGACATCCAACTCGCCTCCCCGGCCGATCTGGCCGAGAGGCTTGCCCGCCGGGGCGAGGCGCTGACCTCCGCGGCCGAGACCGCCGCGGCGATGCCCGAGACGGCCCATCGCCCGCGTGCCGTGCTCGCAGGGCGGGCCAACGCGGGCAAGAGCTCGCTGCTCAATGCCCTGACCGGGGAGGATCGGGCGATCGTCTCGGCCCTGGCGGGAACGACGCGGGACGTGCTCTCGGCGCCGCTGGCGCTGGGTTCCGCCGCCGCTGTGCTCCAGGACGCCGCCGGGTTCACCGCGGCCGCCGACGGCCTGGCCCTGGCCGCCGCCGCGGCCGCTCGACGCGCCGTCGCCGCCGCCGCGGCGGTGTGCTTCGTCTACGATGCCGCCGCCGGCTGGGGCGAGGCCGACGCGTCGCTGCTGTCGGCCGTGCGGAGCGAGAACCCCGACGCGCCGCTTCTGCTGCTGGCCAACAAGGCCGACCTGCCCCCGGGGCCCGGCTCGCCGACGGGGAACCTGGAGGCCTTCGCCACGTCCGCCGTCACCGGCGCCGGGCTCGCGGCCGTCCGGCGCCGCCTGGGGGAGATGCTGCACCTCCGCGCCGGCCGACACGGCGGGGCCATGGGCCTCCACGACCGCCAGCGGCAGCACCTGGTCGCCGCCGCCGAGGCCGTCGCCCGCGGCGCCGGCCTGCTCGCCGCCGCCGGCGAGATCGCCGATGTCTCGGAACTGATCGCCGTGGAGCTGCGTGCGTCCCTTGCGTCCCTTGCCGCCGTCAGCCCCGACACCCCCGAGACCGTGCCCGAGGACGTCCTCGCCCGCATCTTCTCCCGCTTCTGCGTCGGAAAGTAGAGGTCCCACGGTCCTTCAGGAGACGTATTTGATGGCCACGAACCCCCCGATGAGCAGGGCGACGAACAACAGGGCGAGCCAGTTGAAGTATTTCTCGAGGAAGGGGGTGATCCTGGGTCCGAAGGCCCGCATGAGCCCTGCGACGAGGAAGAACCTCGCCGATCGGCTGACGATCGAGGCGACCAGGAAGATCGTGAAGAATGCCGGCGGGCTGGCGACCGACTCTCCCGTGCCGAACACGCCGGCGGTGATGGTGATGACCTTGAAGGGGATCGGCGTGAACCCCGCGGTGAAGACGATCCAGAAGTTGTATTGCTCGTAGAGCTCGCTGACGCGCAGGTACACCGGCTCGGTGAAGCCGGGGACGTAGCGGAAGAAGATCTGGTCGACGCCGGCGTCCCACGCCAGCCAGCCGATCAGAAAGCCCGCCACGGCACCCAGGACGCTGGCGAGGCTGCACAGGAAGGCGTAGGTCAGCCACCGCTTGCGGTTGCCCAGGACCAGCGGCATCAGCAGCACGTCAGGGGGGATGGGGAAGAAGCTGCTCTCGGCGAAGCTCAGGCAGAACAGCGCCACCCCCGCCGACGGCCGATACGCCCAGGCGAGCGTCCAGTCGTAGATGCGGCGATGAACGTGCCACCACGGCACCGGCTTGTGGGCGCCGAGCTTCGCCCCGCAGTGCTCGCAGAACTCGCCCTCGAGGTCCGTCTCCATTCCGCACCGCGGGCAGGCCGGCGCCTGAGGCACCGGCGGGCCGTCGCGGTCGGTGTGCGTCGGTGGCGTGTCGCTCATGGCGGCGGGTCCTGTCGGCCGCTACCGGCCGGGGGCCGTGGCCGGGGTGTGATGGCTTCGCTGAAGCACCGTGCCCCCCATCGGCTCGGCGGCGTCGGCGGTGTTGCCCTCGGTCTTGTCCGGCTGGACGTTGCCGCGGACGTGCGGCCCGGCGCCGAAGATCCACCAACTGTGCTGGTCGGAGAAGCCGTACGCCGGCCCGGATGCGTAGAAGAATCGCCGGCTGTCCCGCTGGTAGACGGTGAAGCTGATGCGGGTGGCCCCGGCCTGGTCGACGGACTTGAACGCCGCGGCCTCGGGGATGGGGGCCGTGCCGAACGGCGTGGGGAGCTGGGTGGCGGGGATGCCCAGCAGGTAATCGCTGCGGTCGATCCCGACGGCCCCGCAGCGGAGCTCCATGACCAGCTCGGCCTTGTCGGCGGCGTCGACGACGAGCACGCCCTCGGCCAGGGCGCGGGCGCGGACGCTGGCGACCACGAAGGACTTGTCCGTGCGGTCGAGCATGGTGTCGCTGATGAAGACCTTGCGGTCGGCCAGCGGGGCGAAATCGAGCTGCGCCACTGCCTTGTCCACCGCGGCCGAGACGAGAAGCTGCTCGCTCGCCGTCCGGGGCGTGTCCGTGATGCGGCGGGTGCCGCACCCGGCGAGGGCGGCGGCAGCAACCAGGGCCAGGGCGGTGAGACGGTACGTCATGGTGATCGGGCTCCTGTCGAGCGGTTCTTCGTACGACCCGTCGACGGCGCCCGCCGACGGGAACCGCCCATTGTCCAGCGGGACGGGCCGGCGTCAAGGGCTGCGCCTCGGGCGCCGACGGGAGGGGGGCTCCGCGATACGCGCGGCGCCCATTCCGTGGGCCTGGGTGGTCACCGGCTGAGTGAGACGTCGATCGTGATCCATCCACATGTCCGCCCAAGCACACGCCGTGCGTGGGTATCCTGGACTCACCCATCGGATACAATGGCGCCCAATGTCCCCTGCGACCGACAGCGTGGTCCTCGCCATGAGCGGGGGCGTGGATTCCTCCGTCGCTGCGGCGGTCCTCGTCGAGGCCGGCTGGAAGGTCAGCGGCGTCTTCTTTCGCGGAGCCGCCGGGGCCGCCGCTGCGCCCGGCCACGCCGCCGACGCCCGCCGCGTGGCCGAGACGATCGGCATCGAGCTGCGCGAGGTGGACATGCCCGCCGCCTTTCAGGCGGTGATCGACGCCTTCGTGACCGAGTATGCCCGCGGGCGGACGCCCAACCCGTGCCTCCGCTGCAACCGGCTGGTGAAGTTCCCCGCGCTGGTGGCGGTGGCCGACGAGCTGGGCGCCCGGGCGGTGGCGACGGGGCACCACGCCCGCGTGGCGGAGGTTGCCGGCGAGGCGGCGCTGCTGCGGGGACGCGACGCGGGGAAGGACCAGTCCTACGCCCTGTTCGCCCTGCCGCGGCGACTGCTGAAGCGGCTGGTCCTGCCGATCGGCGAGATCGCCGACAAGGGGGCCGTCCGCGAGCGGGCCCGGCGGCTGGGCCTCGACGTCCACGCCAAGCCCGACAGCCAGGAGATCTGCTTCGTGCCCGACGACGACTACGTCGGGCTCATCCGCCGCCGCGCGCCCGAGGCGATCCGCCCCGGGGAGATCGTCAACGCCGCCGGGGAGGTCCTGGGCACGCACGAGGGCACGGTGCGGTTCACCATCGGCCAGCGGCGCGGACTCGGCGTGGCCGCCGGCGTGCCCATGTACGTCACCGCCATCGACGCCGCGACCGGACGGGTCACCATCGGCCCGCGCGAGCAGGCGCTCGCCACGCGGCTGGCCGCCGCCGACGCGACGTGGCACGCCGACGTGCCGGAGGCCTTCGACGCCACCGTCCAGGTCCGCTACAACCACGCCGGACAGCACGCCCGCCTCCGGCGAACCGGGCCGGACACCTTCGACGTCGAATTCCGCCAGCCCGTCCACGCCGTCACGCCCGGCCAGGCGGCCGTCTGCTACCACGGTGACCGCCTCCTCGGCGGGGGGTGGATCACGTGAGCCTTTCGGCCGGGCCGGGCATCCTGGCCGTCCACCCCGGCGCGCTGGGCGACGTGGTGCTCTTCGGGCACCTCCTGTCGGCCGTGGGGGGGCGCGTGACCCTCGCAGCCGGCGGCGAGAAGGCCCGCCTGCTCGCCGCGGCCGGCGTCGTCGACGCCGCACTGGACTTCGACCTGCTGCCGATGCACGAGCTGTTCGGCGCCGACGGCGAGGTCGGCCGGCTCAGCGGACTGCTCGGCCGCCACGAGCGGGTGATCAGTTGCTTCTCGACGGGCGGCGCCGACGGCGACCGCCGGCTGGCCGAGGCGTGCGGCGCTACCCGGGCGGACTTTCTGCACGTTCGCCCCCCGGCGGAGTTCGACGGGCACCTGACCGAGCTCTGGCGGCGGCAGCTCGGCCTGGGCGGACCGGTCGCCCCGGCGGCGTGGCGCATCCCGGCGCCTTGGCGGGCCGATGCGGCCGCGGCGCTGGGCGAGGCGGGCATCGCCGCCGACGCACCGCACGCCGTCCTCCATCCCGGCGCGGGGGGCGAGGCCAAGTGTTGGGCGCTGAACGGCTTTCTGGCCGTCGCCGAGGGCCTCGCGGAGCGCGGCCTGGAGGCGCTCTTCGTGCTCGGGCCGGTGGAACTGGACCGCTGGGCCCACGACGGCCGGGCCGACTGCCTCCGCCGGGCCTTCCCCGTGCTGGAGGCCCCGCCGCTGGCGACGCTGGCCGGCGTGCTGGGCGGCGCGAAGCTCTACGCGGGCAACGACAGCGGTTCGTCGCACCTCGCCGCCGCCGTGGGGGCGCCGACGCTGGCGATCTTCGGGCCCACCCGCCCGGCGCATTTCCGCCCGCTGGGCCGCCGCGTCGAGGTCCTCGCCGCTGACCTCTCGAAACTCGATGCCGCCGACGTCCTCGCCGCGGCCGCCGCGATGCTCTGACGCCTACCGCGTCAGCAGGTACCACATCGTGCCGTAGCCCGCCTCCAGCTTCACCGAGCCGGCCTTGCCCAGCCTCAGCGCCAGGGCCTTGCCCTTGGGGCGTCCGTCGGGGCCGAGGGGCTGGAGTGTGACCTTGCCCCCGGGCTCCCCGAGCCCGCCGACGGTGTGCGTGACGGCCTCGATCCGCACCGGCGGCTCGCCCCAGTTCCGCCCGACCGTCCGGCGGTCGGCGGAGAACTGCATGTTCCTGTTCTCGCACCGCCCGCACGCCGCCAGCAGGACCTTGCCGCTCTCGGCCAGCGGCTTGCCGTCCATCGCCGCGGCCATGACGGCACGGAAGACGGGCTTGCCGTCTTCCCCCGGCCACCAGCCGGTCTCGGCCAGCGCCCGCCGCCCGCGTGCGCGGAAGCGGCCGCGCCCGTCGGTGACCGTCCAGGCGATCGGCTCGCCGGTGCGCTGCGGCCGGGCTGGCTTGGCGCCCATGGATGCGCAGGTCCGATGGGTGAGGATATCCCGCCAGCCGATCTCCAGGGCGCTCTTGACGACGTTGGGCATGGACCGCCCGTGCTCGTGGGCGAGTCTGGCGAACGTCGTCAGCGGATCGTCGGAGGCCAGGTCGGCGACTTTCTGGCCGGGTACCGGCGCCAGCCCGCCGTCGCGGAACAGCACGGCCGCGGGGGCGAAGAATCCCAGCTTCGACGGGTTCATGTCCATGTCGAAGAAGCTGCGGTACATCCGCGGGTGGTGGTCGTCCTTGTGGCTGTAGGCGAACAGCCAGATGCCGTCCCACCCCTGGCTGGCCGCGAAGGCCGCGGTCATCGGCACGCATTCGGCCTGGGCGTCCTGCGGGGCCGAGTGGTTGTACTCGCTGACCGTGTAGGGCTTGCCCGCCAGCCGCTTGCACGCCAGGGAGATCAGCGTCGCGCGGTCGGGCTGGTCGGTCATGGGGGTGTTCTCGACGTACCAGTTGCCCAGGTCCCAAGCCCGGCCGGGGAACCGCGGGTGGTGCCAGTACGAGTGGGCGTCGATGAAGTCCATATCGCTCTGGGCGTAGAGCCCGGCCGGTCCGAAGACGATCGTGCCGGTCACCAGGGCCTTGCAGCCGATCTCCTCGCGGATGGTCCGGCGCATGTCGTCGAAGTAGCGTTTCTCGGTGTCCATGAGGAATCGCAGGCGGTCGACGGCGCGCGCGGGGACCTCGCTGTCCGCGAACAGCGCCACCTTGCCGTCGGCCAGCGACTCGCCCTTGTCCAGGCCGATCTGCCCGCCGGTGGCGAAGGCCAGGTCGGCGATCTCGACCCGCCCGGTCTCGTCGCCCAGGACGAACGCGACCCGCCCGTTGTCGTCGTCGGCCGTGGCCGTGAAGCCCATGCGGAACGTCTGCCAGTCCTTGCTCAGCTTCGCGGCCCGGCGCAGGCCCAGACCGCCCCACGGCTCGTGGGCCATGCCGGTGTAGACCGTGATCGGCCGGGACTTGTCCGCCCGGGCGCGGAAGCTCACCGTGTAGTACTGCCCCTTGCGGAAGGGCAGGTGCGTGCAGGAGAGCTGGCAGTGCCAGTCGGCCCCGCCGAGCCTGGCGACCTCCACCGCCAGGGCATTGTCGACGTCCGCCAGTGTCTTCGCCGACGCCTCGGCGCCGTGGTGGGCCTCCAGCGACCAGCGCGGGGCGTTCTCGTCGGCCGGGGCCTTGCCCAGCGCGTCGGCGCCGGCGGCGAGGTTCTCGCCCAGCGGCTCGGCCTCGGTGTTCCACGCGGCCGCCAGCTTCGCCTGCGTGCCGTACCTCGCCTTCAGCCAGTCGATCCACATCGCCCGGAGGATCTTCTCGTAGTAGGGCGCGAGGGTCCGCAGGCGGTGCTCGCCATCCCACATGAAGAAGCTGTCCTCGTTGGTGATCTCGACGAACGCGATGGCGGGGTCGTCGGCGTAGCGGACGCCGCGGACGGTGTTGACGTGGCCCAGCAGGTCGCGGGCGTAGGCCTTCTGGGCCTCGATCAGCCGCGGGGTGAAGATGTCGATCACCTTGTCGAAGCTGGGCATGTCCCCCTCGCGAGGCAGGCCCAGGTGCTTGGTGTGCGTCCGCGAGACGTGCAGGTTCACGTTGATCGTGATGCCCCGAGAGGCGCACTCGGCGATCAGCGTGTCCAGCCGCCGCAGCGCCTCGGCCGAGAGCTTCATCGGGTCGTCGGCGTCCCAGATGCCGCGGGGGAAGCTGAACATGTCCATGTGGTGCAGGCGGACGGAGTTGATCCCCGCCTCGGCCAGGCGGGCGGCCATGTGGCGGGCGTCCCGGGGCGTGGGGAAGTTGGCGGCGAAGCACAGGTTCACGCCCCAGACGCGGAGTTGCTTGCCCTTGCGGACGAACCGCCCGTCACGGACGACGACGCGCGGCCCGTCGGTGGCGATGGGCTCCCCGGCCGGCAGGGCCGCCAGGGACTCCCCGTCGGGCTTTGTCGGGATGACGAACGGGACGAACTCCCCGGCGCGGGCCATCCCCGCCAGTGCGGCCGTGGCGGCCAGGACGATCAGTGCGCTTCGCATGGTCGGACTCCGTGGTTGGGTGTGCGGGCGATTCAGCGCGTATGGTACGCCGGGGACGAGGAACCGGGCAAGACCGGGTGCGAAGCGCGACCGAACGACGTGCCGCCGGGGGGCCGAGGTCCCTCCAAGACATCCGCGCAGCGCAGCGCGTGGGCTGGGGCGGATATGTGCGGGTGTCACCATCAGTGTCTCTCGAAACGGATGCCCTCCCGGGCCCGGGAGTTGCGCCGCGTGGGTATCTTGGAGCACCAACACCCCGCATCGTGCCCGCGGGGCCCGCGCGGGACCAACCGGGCCTCCCACGCCTACGCGCGATCGTGCGGAGCGAAGCTCTCTCAGGCCCGCGAGGTTTCGGTCCGCCATGCAGCGGCCGTATAATCCTCGGGATGTCTGACGAACCCCCAACGCGATCGCCCGAGGCCGACGACGCGCCCGAGGCGACGGGTGCGCCCGACGCCCCGCCGTCGCGCCTGAAGCTCTGGGCATTCCGCCTGACGGCCCTGCTGGTCGTGCCCGCGGTGTTCTTCGTGCTGCTGGAGGGCGTGCTGCGGTTGACGGGGTACGGCTACTCGACGGGGTTCTTCGTGCCCGCCGGTGCCGCCGAGTTCCGGACCAACCAGCGGTTCGCCTGGCGGTTCTTCCCGCCGACGGGCGCCAAGGCGCCCGTCCCGGCGCGCCTGGCCGGCAGCAAGCCCGCCGGGACCGTGCGGGTGTTCGTCTTCGGCGGGTCGGCGGCGATGGGGGCGCCCGAGCCGGCGTTCAGCTTCGCGAGGATGCTGGAGGTCATGCTCGCCGAAAGCCATCCCGGCGTGCGGTTCGAGGTCGTCAACACCGCGATGGAGGGCATGAACTCCCACGTCGTCCGGGCGATCGCCGCCGAGGCCGCCGCTCTTGAGCCGGACGTGTTCGTCGTCTACGCGGGCAACAACGAGGTGGTGGGTCCCTACGGCGTCGCCGACGCGTTCCGCCACTTCACGCCGTCGCTGCCGCTGATCCGCGCCAGCATGTGGGCCAAGACGACCCGGACCGGCCAACTCATCGGCCGGGGGGTCCGCGCCCTCGGCGGAGGACGCGAAGGCGTCTGGCGCGGGATGCAGACGTTCTCCGCCGGCGGCGTCCGCGCCGACGATCCACGCCTCGACCGCATGAGAGAACACTTCCGCCAGAACCTGACCGCCGTCCGCGACGCCGCCGGCGAGGCCGGGGCCGCCATCGTGCTCCTCAGGCCGGCCGCGAACCTCGCCGACTGCGCCCCGCTGCTCAACCTCCACGACCCGTCGCTCTCGGAGGCCCAGAGAGGGCAGTGGAACGAGGCCGCCGCCAAGGGGCGCAAACTGCTGGCCGCCGGGGACCACGCCGCCGCGTCGGCCGCGATGCGACGCGCCGTCGCCCTCGACGCCTCCGCCGCCGACGGGAGGTACCTTCTCGGCCGGTCGCTGCTGGCGGCGGGTGAGCTGGAGGCCGCCGCCGAGCACCTGGGCATGGCCCGCGACCTGGACGGGCTCCGCGTCCGGGCCGACTCGGGCATCGGCGAGGTCTGCCGCGCCGTCGGCCGGACCTGCGACGCGTACGTGGACGCCCACGCGCTGCTGGGTGCCGGCTCGCCGGCCGGGCTGCCCGGCGACGCGATGCTCCTGGATCACTGCCACCTGACATTCGCGGGCAACCACCGTGTGGCCGCCGCGCTGGCGGGGGAGGTCGGACGCATTCTGGACGAGCGCGGGCGGCTCGCGGCGTCGGCCAGCCGCCCGAGCGAGGGCGTCCCGTCACCTGAACGCGTCGCCGAGTTGCTGGCGTGGACGGACTGGGAGCGATATCGCGTGGCCGAGGCGACGGCCCGCCAGCACGCCCTGCCGCCGTTCACGGGCCAGTGCGACCATGCGTCCAGGCAGAAGGCCCTCGCCGCCCGCGTGGATGCGCTTCGTGCCCGGACGCGCCCGGACGCTCACGAACGGATCCTGAAGGCCTGCCGCGACGCCCTCGCCCGCCGCGAGAACGACCTGCTGCTGCGGGCCAACTACGCGCGGTGCCTGTACGCCTTCGGCCGGGCCGCCCCGGCCGCCGAGCAGTGGGCCCGTCTGACCGACCTGCTGCCCCGCACGGCGGAGTACGCCACGCAGCACGGCATCTGCCTGCTCCAGCAGGGCCGGCCAGGCGAGGCCATCCAACGCTTCCGCGCCGCGCTGGTGGTGTTGCCTCGCGACCTGAACGCCCGCAGCAACCTGGCCGCCGCGCTGCTGTACGCGGGACGTGCCGACGAGGCCGTCGACGCCGCCCGGGACGTCCTGGCGGCCGCGCCGGATCACGCCGACGCGCGGACCAACCTGGGCATCGCTCTTGCCCGCCGGGGCGACGAAGACGCCGCCGCCGGCGCCTTCCGCGCCGTGCTGGAGCAGGACCCGGCCCACAGCGGGGCGCTGCGGAACTACGCCAAGCTGCTGACCGGCCGCGGGCGGCGCGACGAGGCCGTCGAGCTCTACCGCCGGGCCCTCGCCGCCCGGGAGGACACCACGATCCGCCTGGACCTGGCCGGGACGCTGTTGGCCGAAGGCCGCACCGCCGACGCCATCGCCGAGTGCCGCCGGGCCGCCGAGGCCGCACCGAATGCCGCACCGGCGCACCTGGCGCTGGGCCGGGCGCTGCTGGCCGCGGGGAAGTACCGGCCTGCCGCCGACGCCCTCGCCGAGGCCGTCCGGCTGGACGGCTCGCTCGCCGCGGCCCATCGCGACCTCGGCGCAGCCCTTCAGCGGCTCGATCGCCCCGCCGAGGCCATGGACCACTACCGCCGCGCCCTGGCCGCAGCACCCGGCGACTGGACGAGCCGGGACCGACTGGCCTGGCTGCTCATGCGCCGGGGGCGGCTCGCCGAGGCCGTCGATCAGTACCGCGAGGTCCTCGCCGCCCGTCCCGACCACGCCGCCGCCCACAACAACCTCGCCGTCGCGCTGACGAAGCTCAACCGCGTCCGCGAGGCCGTCGGGCACTTCGCCGCGGCCGTGCGGATCGAGCCGACGCCCATGCGCCACTTCAACCTGGCGACGCGCCTGGCGCGGCTGGGGGACGACGGACAGGCCGTCGAGCATTTCCGGCGGGCGCTGGCGATGAAGCCCGGCTGGGCGGACGCGGCCGAGGAGCTTGCCTGGCTGCTGGCCACCAGCGAGGACCGCGCCGTCCGCGACGGCCCCGCCGCCGTCCGCCTGGCTACGCTCGCCGTGCGGGCGAGCGGATCGAAGTCGCCGGGTCCGCTGGACGCACTCGCGGCCGCGCTGGCCGAGACGGGCGACTTCGAACGCGCCGCCGCCACCGCTCGCCGCGCCCGCGCTCACGCCCTGGCGCTGGGCAGGGAAGACACCGCCGCCCGCATCGCCAGGCGCGTGGAGCTCTACGAGTCCGGGCGTCCGTGTCGCAGGGAGATGCGGCAGCGGTAGACGGCCGGTCAGTCGCGCCGGTCGGTCCGGCGGGGGACGACGTCGCAGGTCTCCTGGTACCAGGTAAGCATGCGGTCGCGGAGGGCGGAAAGCTCGCCGGCCAGGGCCGGGTCGTCGATGCGGTTGTGCAGTTCCATCGGGTCGTCGGTCAGGTCGTAGAGCTCGTCCGGCTCGTCGAGTCGGCGGACGTACTTGTGGGTCCTGGTTCGGCACATGGCGGCCTTGGTGTGGTAGGGGCCGTCCTCGTGTGACTGCAACTCGACCCGCGGCCAGTAGAGCCCCTCGGGCACCATCGAGCCGGCGCTCTCGAGCTCCATGCACTGCCTTTCGCCGAACCGCCGCCCGCCCTCGCAGAAGACGGCGTCGCGGTGCTCATCGGTCTCGCCGGCCAGCAGCGGCAGCAGGCTCCGGCCGAAGTGATCGTGAAACGGCCCGATGCCCGTCAGGGCCTCGACGGTGGCGGGGAAGTCGATCAGCTCGACCATCGCGTCGCGGACGCCGGCGCGGCAGGGGGCGCCGGCGGGGGGCTTGACCACGAAGGGCACGCGCGTCAGGCAGTCCTCCAGCGTGTTCTGGGTCTTTTCCACGAGGCCATAATCGCCGGTGAAGTCGCCGTGGTCGGCGAAGAGGAACACGGCGGTGTCGTCGTAGATGCCCGCGTCCTTCAGCGCGTCGATCAGCACGCCGAACTGGGCGTCGACGCGCGCGCACATGCCGTAGTACGTCGCCCGCAGCTCGGTCCAGCGGTCCTCGGTCCAGCCGCGGAGGTTCTGGCGCTCCCGCAGGCCGCGCAGCAGGGCGGGCTTGGCCTCGCCGTCCTCCGGCCAGGGGGCGCGCGGCGGCAGGGCGTCGCGGTCGATGAGGCTGTAGTACGGCTCCTCCACGCCGTAGGGCGGGTGGGGGTAGAGGATCGGTACGTACATGCACAGCGGTCTGTCGGCGGGGCGGTTGCGGATCAGCTCGGCCGTGTCCAGCACGTGGGCCCAGTCGGCGTCCATGTAGACGCCCTCGTCGGGGCCATTTCCGAGTCGGCCGGCGTAGAAGGAGTAGTAGTTGTCGCCCTCCGGTCCGCCGCGCCAGTCCGTCCAGCCGTGGAGGCCCTCCTTGGTGATGCCCGAGGGGCGGTTGCGGACGTGGCAGCAGCTTTCGTAGCCGCCCTGGCCCGGGATGAGGTCGTTCTTGCCCGACCACCAGACGTAGTACCCGTTCTCCTTCAGCGTCCTCAGCAGGACCGGCTCGTCGGGGCGCATCATGTGGAACATCGTCCGATGACCGCGGACGTGAGGGTACCAGCCGCTCATGAACGAGCAGCGGCTCGGGGTGCACACGGGGTTCTGGCAGAACGCGTTGCGGAAGGAGACGAAGTCCGTCTCCACGGCGCGGTCGAGGTTGGGCGTCACGGCCGCGGGGTTGCCCATGTGCCCCATCACGTCGCCGCGCCACTGGTCGGGGTTGAAGATAAGAATGTGGGGCAGGTCGCCCATCGCTCTTCTCCTTGCGGTTGGAAGGTCCGGGTTCCAAGCATCCAATACCAGACCGACGACAAGGACCCAAACCCCAAACTTCGGGCGCCGAGGGTCTCGCCCGGACTCTCGGCGGCGCGGGGGCTTCTCCCGTTGACCGAGTGTCGGCGGACCGGGTGCATGGAGCTTGGAGTTTCCGAAGGCGTCCGGCGTGCGATAAGATGGCTCCGGTTGCGAGGGCAACGGAAAGGACGCGGCGGCCATGTGGGAGAGGTTCTGGCGACAGGTGCGGCGGGCGGTCACGGCGGGAGCGGTGGTGTTGAGCTTCCTGTTGCTGATGGAGCTGCTGCGCGCCTACCAGACGCTCGACGACCTGCACCCGTGGGCGGGCTACGCGTTCCTGATCGCCCTGGCCGCGGGGGTCGTCTGGGTGATCGGGCGGCTGCTGGGCGGCTGGCGGTACCGCCCGCGGACGCTCACCCCGCCGGACATCGAGGACCTCGATACCGCCGGCAAGCGCGACCTCCGCCGCTACGGGCGCTACCTGCGGAAGTTCCTCCGCCGGCTGGCGATCAACGAGGCGCTGAGCGACGAGCAGCGCCAGGCCGCCGCCGCGGCTGCCGAGCGCCTGCCCGAGGCCCTCGGCGACTGTCGCACCCCCGAGGCCACGCGCGCCGCCCTCCGCGCCGCCGAGGCCGAGGGGGTTCTGCCCCCGCTGGCCGTCCTCGACGCCGAGGCCGAGGAGGAGATCGGTACGTCCGTCCGCGACGTGATGGTGGCCGTGGCCGCCAGCCCCTGGCCGCTGATCGACGCGGCCATCGTGCTGTATCGCACGGGGGGGATGGTCGCGCGGATCACGCACATCTACAACAGCCGCCCGTCCATCCGCGAGCAGTTGACCATTTTCGCCGACGTGGCCCGGCTGGTCGCGACGATCAAGCTCGCCCACATGATGCGCAAGCTGCTGGAGCGGACCGTCCGCGACGTCCCCCTCGCCGGTCGCGTGGCCGAGGCGCTCACCCAGGCCGTCGGCGCGGGCGTGCTGACCTCGGCGGCGGGACACGCAGCCAAGCACCGCTGCCGCGCGTTCCGCGGCTGGGATCGCCAGGAGGCGGCCCGCCATCTCCGCGCGCGGCTGGGCGATTTCCTGAACGACTGCTGGCGCGTGGCGTCGGAGACACTGATGGGCCCGCTGGGCGCGCTGTACCACCGTTCGATGGACGGGCTGGGGTCTGCGTTCAAGCGGGCGGTGGACGCCACGCGCGAGGTCGCCGACACGTTCGTCCGCAAGCCGGTCCTGGCCGGCGGGCTGCACATGGGCCGCGGCGTGCGACAGTCGGCGCGGTGGATATTCAGACGCCGGCGGACATCCGGTCCGCCGGCGCCATAGGCACGTGCTCCCGCTTGCACGTGTAGCCTTTCCTGTCCCCGCCGCGTCGGGCGATGCCGACGGCGGGGCTCGCGTCACGTCTTACTTCTTCTTGGCCATGTTGCGCATCCGCTCCAGCAGGCGCTGCCGCCCGCTCGTGCGGTCCGAGCCGCTGGAGGCCGGCGTCCGCGTGCGGCTGCGGCTGACCGACGGCGCCGGTCGGGCCGTCGCCTTCGGCACGGTCCGCGAGGGCGTCGGCCGGGCTCGCGTCCGCGAGGGCGAAGCCACCGTCGGCCTGCGGCTGCGCGTGCTCGTCCGCGTCCGCGTGGTCGTCCGCGAGGGTGTGGGGCGCGGCGTTGGCGTGGTCGTGCGCGTCCGCGTCGCCGTGCTGCGGCGCAGCGGCACGGCCGTGGGGGCCTTGGACGCCTCGCGGCGGGCGCTGGAACCCGTCGAGCGGATCACCCGCCCGGGGTTGCGGTTCAGCGTGGTGATCGAGCGAGAACGCGTCGAGCCGCCGACCGTCCCGGAGGGGGTCTTCGAGGAGGGCCTCGGCACCGGGCGGATTACGCGCGGCGTGGTGGTCGTCGTCCGCCGCACGGTAGTGCTGGTTCGCCGCGTCGGGGACGGGACGCTCGATGCCCGGTCGCTCGACGACGCGTGCGGCTTGATCAGGTCCCCGATCTTCGGGCTGCGCACCGTCGTCGTCCGGCGGTGATGGACCACCGTTCCGCCCCCGGTCGTATGGCGCCCGCGGTAGCGGCCGTAGCGGTCGTCGTCATCGTCGTCGTGCCGACCGTGGTGATAGCGGCCGCGATGGTGATCGTCGTCGTCCCAGTCGCAGTCATCGTCATCGTCGTGGTGGCGGTGTCCGTGGGGATAGCGCCTGTGGCCATAGCGGCCGTGATGGACCACCACCGTTCCCGGCCGCCTGTAGTAGGTGCCTCGGCGGATGACGGTCGTCCCGGGCCTATGATAGACGACCGTGGGCTTGCGGAAGCCGTGGCGGTACACGTGGACCGGCCTGTGGGGGTGCCACCTGCGGAATCGCCCGTGGTGGATGCGGTAGAGCGCGCGCAGGGTCCCGGGTATCACGCCGCGGTACGGTCGGCGGCAGAAGCTCGTATGCCAGACCACGCGGACGGGCTTGTAGACGACGCTGGAAGTCTTTACGAACGGTTCGTCGTAGTATTGGTTGTGGTAGAGGTACTCGCTCTGCCACCACGAGGCCAGCAGGTCCACCCCGCCGAAGCTGCCCGCCCCCTGGAGCACGCCGTACCACCAGCCGGGGGTGGGGTGGTAGATGGTGATCTCCTCGGGCGTGCCTCCGTTCTTGGAGACGTACCGGACGGCGTCGTGGCTGGGCCACTGCCCGGCGGCGAGGTACAGGTCGACATCCCCCCATCCGCCGTGTGTGACGACGTTGAGGTACGTCTGCCCCGCGGGGACGTAGAACCGGAACAGCCGCTGGCTGCCGAACCCCCCGCCGAGGTTCTCGACAGCCTGGCTGTTGGGAAGGACCAGCACGTCCGGCTCGTGGCGGTAGGGGCTTTCAACCTGGACGTTTACGGCGAACGAGCCCGCCTCCGTCGGGGCCGCCGCTCCGCCCAGAAGGCCCGCCACTGCCGCGAGTGTCATGATGGTTCGCATCGCTGGCTCCTTTCGGCCTCTAATGCGGGAGATGTCTGGCAGCCGGACAACCCGCGGCCGCGAGGGTTGGGCCAAACCCGAGAAAAATCGCTGCCGGCGCGATATACTCCGGGAACCTGCATCTCGGCAATCCGGAGAACATCCTATGAACCGCCGAACTCTCACGGCGCCGCTCGTTGCGTCCTTCTGCATCCTGGCCATGGCCCTCCCGG
The DNA here is from genome assembly GCA_964385465.1 of uncultured Planctomycetaceae bacterium. Classification (GTDB taxonomy): domain Bacteria; phylum Planctomycetota; class Phycisphaerae; order SM23-33; family SM23-33; genus CAYLPJ01. The sequence continues at coordinate 21,563 of CAYLPJ010000012.1, forward strand.
CCGGGGCCGCCGCAGACGTCCGCGGGACGGCCGACGAACTGTTGAAGCTGTCCGGCCTGCGGGGGGGGATGATCGTCCACCTCGGCTGCGGCGACGGCGCACTGACCGCCGCGCTGGGGCGTTCCGATCGCTTCCTGGTCCACGGTCTGTCCCGTGACGCCGCGGAGGTCGCCGCCGCCCGCGCGCGGCTGGTCAGGTCGGGATCGAACGGGCGCATCTCGGTGGCCCGGCTGACGGGCAGACGCCTGCCGTACGTGGACAACCTCGTCAACGTGCTGATCGTCGAGGACGCCTCGGGCATCGCCCGGGAGGAACTGCTCCGCGTGCTGGCCCCCCGCGGGGCGGGAATGATCCGCGAGGGCAAGGCGTGGTCGCGCGTGCTCAAGCCCTGCCCCTCGGCCTACGACGACTGGACGCACTACCTCTACGACGCCACGAACAACGCCGTCAGCAAGGACAAGGCCATCCGGCCGCTGACGCGGATGCAGTGGGTGGGCAGCCCGCGATGGTCGCGCCACCACGATCACATGTCCTCGATGAGCTCGCTGGTCTCGGCGGGCGGGCGGCTGTTCTACATCTTCGACGAGGGCTCGACGGCGTCGATCGTCCTGCCCTCGGACTGGAAGCTCATCGCTCGCGACGGCTTCAACGGCGCGGTGCTCTGGAAGCGGCCGATCGAGAAGTGGTTCACGCAGCTCTGGCCTCTCAAGAGCGGACCGGCGCTGCTGACCCGCCGCCTGGTCGCCGTCGGCGACGAGGTCTACACCACCCTGGCGATCGACGGCCCGACCGTCGCCCTCGACGCCGCCACGGGGGAGACCCTCCGCACCTACGAGGGGACGGCAGGGACCGACGAGATCATCTGCTCAGACGGCGTGCTCTTCCTCGCCGTCAACAAGGCCCCGGGCAAGCGATGGGGCGGGCCGCGGAACTCCGTCAGCGCCATTCGCCGCCAGGTCCGCGACGCGCGGTGGGCAAAGGCGGACAGCGTGGTGGTGGCCCTCTCGGCCGACACGGGCCAGGAGCTGTGGCGCCACGAGACGAACCTCTCGCCCTCGACGCTGGCCGTCGACGGCGGGCGCGTGGTCTTCCATGACGGCGAGCGGGTTGTGGCCCTGGACCGCAAGACGGGCCGGCGGCAGTGGGCCTCCCAGCCCCTGCCGATGTGGTCCCCCAAGGCCGTCCAATCCTGGTTCGTGCCCATCCTGGTGCTCTACGAAGACGTCGTGCTCTGGGCCGGCGGGGAGGAGATGAGGCCCCACCGCGGGGGCAAGGACGTCATGACCGCCCTGGACGCCGCGACGGGCAAGAAACTCTGGCAGGCCGAGCACGCCGCGTCGGGGTATCAGTCGGCCGAGGACCTCCTCGTCGCCGGCGGGCTGGTCTGGACCGGCGCGACCACCAGCGGCAGCTACGACGGCGTCTTCCGCGGGCACGACCCCCGCACCGGCGAGCTCCGCAAGCAGTTCGGCCCGCAGATGAGACCCTACTGGTTCCACCACCGCTGCCACCGGGGCAAGGCGACGGAGGACTACCTGCTGATGTCGCGGACGGGCATCGAGTACCTCGACATCGAGCGGGAGAAGTACATCCTGCATCACTGGGTTCGCGGGGCGTGCCTGACGGGCATTCTCCCGGCCAACGGGATGGTGTACGCCCCGCCGCACGACTGCGCGTGCTACCCGGAGGCGAAGGTCTTCGGGTTCGCGGCGATGGCGCCGCCGTCGGAGGCGATGGACGCCATCCGCGCCGAGGCCGACGACGACCGCCTGGAGAAGGGCCCGGCCTACGGGGACGTCGAGGCGCCCGAGACGGCGTCCGAGGGCGACTGGCCCACATACCGCCGGGACGGCACGCGGAACGCCTTCACCCCGGTGGCCGTCGAGGCGGAGGTCAAGCCGGCCTGGGCTTGCCCGATGCCCGGGCCGCTGAGCAGCATGACGGTGGCCGAGGGCAAGCTGTTCGTCGCGCAGATCGACGCCCACACCGTGCACGCTCTCGACGCCGACACCGGCCAGGCCGTCTGGAAGCACGCCGCCGGCGGGCGCGTGGACTCCCCGCCGACGATCCATCGCGGGCTGTGCCTGTTCGGCTCGGCCGACGGGTACGTCACCTGCCTCCGCGCCGCCGACGGCGAGCTCGTCTGGCGGTTCCGCGCCGCCCCGATCGACCAGCGGCAGACCGCGTTCGAGCAGGTCGAGAGCGTCTGGCCGGTGCACGGCAGCGTGCTGGTCCACGACGGCGTGCTCTACGCCCTCGCCGGGCGCAGCATGCTCCTGGACGGGGGGCTCGACCTCTACCGGCTGGATCCGGCGACGGGCAAGGTGCTGGGCCACCGCCACTACGACGAGAAGGACCCCGAGACGGGCAAGCACCTCCAGACGCGGCATCAGACGCTCCAGATGCCGGTCGCCCTGGCGGACATCCTGGCCACGGACGGCAAGCACCTGTACATGCGGTCGCAGGTGATGGACTTCACGGGCAAGCGGACGGAGCTGGGCCCCCACACCGGCGACCTCGTCCGCCAGGCGACCTACCAGCGCGGCGAGACCGCCCACCTGTTCGCCCCCTACGGCTTCCTCGACAGCTCCTGGTTCCACCGCTCCTACTGGGTTTTCGGGCGGAGCTTCTCCGGTGGCCACGGCGGGTACCACCAGGCGGGCAAATTCGCGCCGTCCGGGCGCCTGCTCGTCGCCGACGACAAGAACGCCTACGGCTACGGACGCAAGCCGCAGTACCTCCGCTGGACGACGGCGCTGGAGTATCAACTGTTCGCCAGCGACCGCCGGCCGCCGGAACTCCCCTACATCCCCGCCCGCCGCAAGGGCCGCAGCAACTCCGGGCCGTGGGTCAACGTCGAGAACTACCCGGGCATGAACCCCGCGGGCAAGCCGCTGGCGGTCGAGGCGTGGGTGAAGACCGACAAGCCCAACGGCGTCGTCGTCGCCCGCGGCGGGCCGGCCCACGGCTATGCCCTGATGCTCCGAAAGGGCAAGCCCGCCTTCGCCGTCCGCGTGGACAGCAACTCCTTCCGCGTCGAGGCCGAGAGGGCGATCGGCAAGGACTGGACGCACCTCGCCGGCGTGCTGACCGGGGACAAGCAGCTCCAGGTCTATGTCGACGGCGAGCTGGCGGGCACGGCCAGGGCCGGCGGATTCATTGTCGAGGACCCCGCCCAGGAACTCCAGATCGGCGCCGACGCCGACACCGGCCAGGGCGTGGGCGACTACGAGGGGCCCTTCAATCTCGGCGGGGCCATCGACGAGGTCCGCGTGTTCTTCGGCACGGTCTCGGCCGAGGAGATCGCCGCGCACGCCGCCGAGCCGGAGAACGCCTCGGCCAAGGACGCCCGGCTGGTGGCGCGTCTGACGTTCGACAAGGGCAGGGCCCGGGACGTTTCCGGCCTCAAGCACCACGGCAAGGCGCCGCAGATCGAGACGATCGAGGGCCGGGCCGGGTTGGCGCTGAAGCTGCCCGACAAGGCCAAGACCGGGAAGAAGCGCCCGCGGCGGAACCACTTCGTCGAGTACCACTGGACGATCGATACCCCGCCGGTCGTTGCGCGGGCGATGGTCCTGGCCGACAAGACGCTCTTCGTCGCCGGCCCGCCGGACGTGGTCAACGAGGACGAGGCCGTCGGGAACATGACCGGCAAGGAGATGGTCGAGCGGCTGGCGAAGCAGGATAGGGCCCTGGCGGGCAAGGCCGGCGGGCTCCTGCTGGCCGTGGACGCCGAAACGGGCAAGACCCTCGCCAAGACCGACCTGAAGGCCCCGCCGGCGTGGGACGCCCTGATCGCCGCCAAGGGCAGGCTCTACCTGGCCACGACCGATGGGCGGATCGTCTGCCTGGCGCCGTAGCGGCCCGGGGGGCGCGGGCTACTCCAGGTTCGCGTGGCGCTGGCGGAAGGCGTCCTGGTCCAGCTTGAGCTTGCCGGCCAGAACGTTGAAGACGGCGTCGAGGCAGAGGCTGGCGGCGTGCTCGAACACGGCCGCGCGGATGACGATGTCGTCGTCCTGTGCGGGCACGACGATGACGCGGTCGCCGTGGGCGGCGAGGGTGGACTCCGGCTCGGCGGTGACGACGGCGACGTTGGCGCCAAGCTCGTGGGCCCGCGCGGCGAGGTAGCTGGTATAGCCGGTCTCCCCGGTGCAGCTTATGCCCACCAGCAGGTCGCCGGCCCCGGCGGCGGGGGTGATGGTCTCGCCGGGGATGAAGGCGGGCAGGCCCGCGTGCATCAGCCGCATGCCGAAGCTCCGCGCCACCAGCCCGCTTCGCCCGGCGCCGATGACGAACGTCCGCCGCGCGCGGGGCAGCATCGCGCTGAGCGCCATGAAGCTCTCCCACTCCACGCGCCCCATCACGTCCTCGATCCGCGCCAGCAGATGCGAGCCGGCTTCCTTCAGTGCGTGTCTATCCGGCATGGCCGCCTCCGGTCTTCTCCCACCGCAGCAGGTTCACCACCTGCGCCAGCGTGCCCTTGCCCTCGCGGATGTCCTGGCGGATGCGGTTCTCGGCCTCCAGGACGTCGGCGGCGCGGTTGGCCAGCTCCACCGCGCGGGCCTTGGGCAGCACCATCACGCCGTCGTCGTCGGCCAGGACCCAGTCGCCCGGGCAGACCCGCTGACCGGCGATCACCACCGGGCAGTTGATCCGCCCCAGCCCCTGCGGGTCCCCGGCGTGACTGGTTACGTGACGCGTCCACACGGCGAAGCCCAGCGCGCGGATGTCGGCCGTGTCGCGGACGGCCCCCTCGACCACCAGCCCCGCCAGCCCGCGGGAGACGGCGCTTTCGCTGGCCAGCTCGCCCCAGATGGCCGGGGGCCGCCCGGCGGCGTCGACGACGATCATGTCGCCCTCGCCTGCGATGTCGATGGCCTCGACGGGCTTGGCCCAGTCCCCCGGGGCCGTGCGGACCGTCACCGCCGGGCCGCAGGCGAACTGCCCCGGCGAAAGCGGGCGCAGGCCTTGAAGGCATGGCAGGCGGTGGGCGCCGTCGGAGAGGTTGCTCGTGCGGACCGTCGTCAGCAGTTCCCGCAGGCCCGACGTGCCGGTTCGCTTGAACAGTTCCGTGGCCACGGCGCGGCGGGTGTCGATCGCCTCGCGGATGTCGGCGGCCGCCCGGCGCGGATCCACCGCCTTGGTGATCGCCCCGCCGACGATGACGACGTCGGCGCCGGCCTCGGCGGCCGCGGCGGCGGTCTCGCTGTTGAGCCCGCCGGCGACGGCGAGCGTCAGCTCCGTGCGCCCGCGGAGCTCGCGGAGCTGCGCCAGGGGGTCGGCGCCGTGCATCTGCGCGTCGATCGCGCAGTGCACGTCCAGCCAGGCGGCGCCCAGCTCGGCGCAGCGGTCGGCCAGGGCGGGGGCGTCGGGCACGCCGAGCAGGTCCACGGCCACGTCGAGCCCGTACTGCCTCCCGGTCTCGATGCACTCGCGGATCGTGCTCTCGGGCGCCGTACCCGAGACGGTCATCACATCGGCGCCGGCGCGCGCGGCGGCCTCGGCCTCGACCTTGCCGGCGTCCATCGTCTTCATGTCCGCCACGAGGGTGAGTTCGGCGAATCGCTCGCGGAGCTTGCGCACCGCGTCGAGCCCCTCGGACTTGATCAGCGGCGTGCCGGCCTCGACGACATCGGCCCCGCCCGCGACGGCCGCCTCGGCCACCGCGATCGCCCGCGAAAGGTCCACGAAGTCCAACGCCACCTGGAGTCTGGTCTTGGTCATCTGATCGGCTCGCATCGTTCCGCCGTCCGGGGCGGCGCACACGCCACCCGCTCGACCGGCGATTCTCAGGCGCAGGGGCGTCCGTGGCAAGTGCCGCGTGGCCGGGGGGGCGGCTCGCGCTGCGTTCTCACGCCGCGGGGGCGGCGCGGTAGGGGTCGAGGCGGCGGAAGGTGTCGAGCATGAAGCCCTTGGTCTCGGCCGTGGCGCCGATGGCGTTGTGGTCCCCGTAGTCGCCGAGGACGAAGCCGCCTTCGGGCGTGCCCCAGGTGTGCAGCAGGGCCTCGGCCTCGGCCTCGATGGCCGCCCGGTCGTCGGCGGGGAGGGTCTTCTGGATGTCGCAGAGCGTCTCGAAGCAGATCCGCCCGCGGAACGCCCGCCCGATCTCGCCGATGCCGTTGGTCCGCGGCTGCTGCATGTTCACCACGTCGAGGCCGAGGTCGATCAGGATCGGGATGGCCTTGTTGATCTTGCCGCAGGAGTGCATCCAGACGTGCCAGCCGGCCTCGTGGATGGCGTCGAAGATCCGCTTGTACCGCGGTGCGAAGAAGCGCTGGAACAGCTCGGGGGAGATGTGCAGGTCGATCTGCGTGCCCCAGTCCTCGGTGAAGCCGAACCCGTCGATGCCGTCCCCGCAGACGCGGTGCATGTTGCGGACGACCGCGACGTCGTAGTCCACGATCCGGTCGGCCAGCTCGTGGATCGCCGGCGTGTCGTCCATCAGGTCGATCATGCAGTTCTCGAAGCCGTGCAGGCTGTGCATCCGCTCCCACAGGATCATGAAGATGTTGGAGCGGACGTACTTGTCCCGCCGGTCGGGGTCGGCCTTGAGCTCGGCGAGGCGCTGGGGCACGGGCTCGTAGCGGCGGGGGTCGTCGCCGTCCGGCCAGGGGAACTCCGCCATCGCCGAGAGGTCCTCCACCGGGTGCCCCTTGACCTGCCCCATGTTGGGCGTGTCGGTCCTTGCCCACCGGCAGAGCCACTGATCGAGCGTGTCGTCGTCGGCCGCCTGGGGCGGCTTGATGTTGTCGGCGCCGATGCCGGTGACGTCGCTGGCGTCGCCGTAGCCGTTGATCGCCAGCCGCCCCGGCCGACGGAACTCCACCGAACGCGTCACCACTTCACGGGGTGTCATACCAAGCCTCCTGGTCAGCGCACATCGATGCCGTCATGCTATCGTCGCGCGGCCCGGAGGACCAGCGGAACCCCGTCGAGCAGCTCCGCCACCCGCTGGTCGGACAGCGTGCCGATCTTCTCCAGGAGGGAGTCTTGTCGAGGATTGCCGCCTGCATCCTCGACGCGCCTATGCGGGGCGGGGCCGCTCAGTACCGCCCGTCGCGGCGGTTGTCGATGGCGACCTGCGACAGCGGCTTGCCGCTGCAGGCGATGGACGCCCGGAAATCGGTGAGGTCCGGCAGCTTCGCCCGCGGGGCGGCATCCGGAGGGCGGGGCCTCGCCACCGGCCGGCCGTAGCGGGTGATCGTCACGCGTTCACCCCGCCCGGCGGCGTCCACGAGCCGGTACAAGTGCCTTCGCGCATCGGTGATCGATGCGGTCCGCATGGTCATCACCTTGCATGCACGCTATCCGCGGACACGCCTCTACGGCTTCGCCTTGCGCACCTCTTCCTTGATGCGTTGGATGTGGCCTCGGCCGAGTGCTTTGACTTCGCAGCCGAGTTCGAAGTAGCGGCGGATGCGGTCGTCGTCGAGGATGCCGAAGCAGTCGATCACCGCCAGGGGCCCGCCGGCCCACTTGACGACCTGGCCGGGCTCCAGTTCCTTGTAGGGCTGGTGGGGGACGGCGAGGATGATGGCTTCGGCGCCCTTCAGCGCGGCGGCGAGGTCCTTGCGGACGAGGATGCCCTGGAGCTGCTCCTGGTTCCGGAAGAACCGGCTCCAGGAGTGCCCGGGCGCGGGGTAGACGTCCTGTTTCTCGAGCTCGTACCAATGGTCGACGTAGGGGTCGTGGACGCGCATTTCGGCGCCCATCTCGGTGAGTTTGCGGACGACCATCTCCGAGCCGCTGTACCGCGTGTCGCCGACGTCCTGGCGGTAGCTGGCGCCGCAGAGCAGCACGTCGGCGCCGGCGATGTAGCGGCCCATGTTGCGCAGCGCGTCTCGGGTCAGGCCGGCCACGTGCAGCCCGCGGGTGTCGTTGATGTCGATCGCCTCGGGGGTGATTCGGAAGACGCGGTCGCCGTCCTCGAAGCCCAGCAGGTGCTTGTAGGCCCAGTAGCCCAGCCCGCCGTCCTTGGGCAGGCAGTAGCCCCCGATGCCCGGGCCCGGGAAGATGATGTTGCTGTGGGTGGGGCGCATCTTGATCGCGTTGATGACCTTGATCAGGTCCACGCCGTTGCGCTCGGCGAACAGGCTCCACTCATTGAGGAACGCCAGGATCGTCGCGCGGTAGGAGTTCTCCACGATCTTCGTCGTCTCCGACTCGATCGGGCGGTCCATCACCGTCAGCGGGTAGTCGTCGGTGTTCAGCACGTCGTGGAGGAACTTGACCACCCGCTTGCGCGCCCTGGCCGTGCAGCCCGAGCAGACCCGCCAGAAGTCCCGGATGCTGGAGACGTATTCCTTGCCGGGCATGACCCGCTCGAAGCTGTGGCTCAGCAGCGGCGTGGCCCGCAGGCCGCGGGCGGCGAAAGCCTTCTTCATGATCGGCCAGGCGACGAACTCCGTCGTCCCCGGCGCGACCGTCGTTTCGATCAGCACCAGGCACTTCGGGTCGATCTTCTCGCCGATCGTCCGCATGGTGGCCTCCAGGGCCGTCATCTCCGCCTGCCCGTCCCGCATGTCCCCCAGGCCGTGCTTGCTGTAGTCGCACTGCACGTCGACCACCACCACGTCGGCAAGGGAGAGGCAGTCGCTGTTGTACGTGGCCGTGAGGGTCTTCTTCTCCAGCACGCAGCGGGCGATCATGGGATCGACCTCGGGGTCCTCGGCCTTGACCGGCGACTGACCGCGGTTGAGCATGGGGATCTTCCAGTAGCTCCGCGTGCTGGGCCTCTGGCAGCCGATGACGAACTTGCTGGGCTTGCCCTTTCGCGGCCCGCGGGCGAACTCCGTGTCGGCCACGATGGCGGCCATCACCGCGCCGACGAACCCCACGCCCATGACCACGACGACCTCCCGGCCTTCGGTGCGGGCGGCGTCGGCCAGGGCGGTCAGGCGGTCCATCTCGGCGGCGTATTCGGTGCGGGAGGGGATCTTGAACTTCTCGCCCTGCGGGCTTACAGAGTACTCGGCCATGGGTGGCGTCCTTTCGAAAGAGGTGGCGTCGCCGCGGCGGCACGTCCGGTCGAACGTGGTCCCATGCTACCCCCGCCGTGCCGGGGCGCCAATCCGGCTCCCGGCACTCGCCGGCCGTAGGGGCCACGGGCAGTGCACACGGAGAACGCTGCGATGAAGACACCGTCCTTCCGCATCAAGCCGCTGGGTCTCGACGAGGCCGCCGTCACGGACGGCTTCCTCGCCGAGCGCATGGGGACCAATCGCACCGTGACGCTTGACGTGCAGTACGACCAACTGGTCCGCACGGGCCGCCTGGCGGCGTGGAAGCAGGCCGCCGGCAGGGCCCAGGGCCCGCCCCCGCACATCTTCCGGGACAGCGACGTGGCCAAGTGGATCGAGGCCGCCGCGTACGTTCTCGCAACCGGCGTCGACGCGGACCTGGAGGCCCGCGTCGACGCCGTGATCGACGACATCGCCGCCGCCCAGCGGCCCGACGGCTACCTCAACACGCACTACATCGTCGCCGGCCTCGACGGGCGATGGACCAACCTTCGCGACGCCCACGAGCTGTATTGCGCCGGGCACCTGATCGAAGCGGCCGTCGCCTACCGCCGGGCGACGGGCAAGGGAAAGCTGCTGGACGTGCTCCATCGTTACGTCGAGCACATCGCCGCGACGTTCGGCCCCGGTCGCGGGAGGAAGCGAGGCTATCCCGGGCACGAGGAGATCGAGCTGGCGCTGGTCAAGCTCCACCGGGAGACCGGCGAGGCGCTGCCGCTGAAGCTCGCGGCGTACTTCATCGACGAGCGAGGCCGGCGGCGGGGGGGCAAGCACTACTTCGACATCGAGGCCGACGCCCGGGGCGAGGCGTCCGACAGCCACAGGCGGGCCCGGTCGCACGAGTACAACCAGTCGCACCGGCCGGTGCGGGAGCAGCGGGAGGTCGTCGGGCACGCAGTGCGGGCGTTTTACCTGTACGCCGGCATGGCGGACGTCGCCGGCGAGACACACGACACCGACCTGCTCGCCGCCTGCCGCCGCCTCTGGGCCGACGCGACCGAGCGGAAGATGTACGTCACCGGCGGCATCGGGTCCTCCATGCGGAACGAGGGCTTCACCGCCGCATACGACCTGCCGAACGCGTCGGCATATGCCGAGACCTGCGCCGCCATCGCGCTGGTGTTCTTCGCCCACCGGATGCTCCAGATCGACCCCGGCGGGGCGTACGCCGACGTGATGGAGCGGGCCATCTACAACGGCGTCCTCAGCGGCGTGTCGCTCGACGGGAGGCGGTTCTTCTACGCCAACCCCCTCGCCGTCGGCGACCCGGGCAGGCTCAGCGGCACGCCTCGCGGAGAGCCCCACCGCAGCGAGTGGTTCGGCTGCGCGTGCTGTCCGCCGAACATCGCCAGGCTGATCGCGTCGCTGCCGGCATACTGCTACTCGGTCTCGCCGAAAGACCTGTACGTCCACCTCTACGCCGCCGGCGAGGCCCGTTGCCAGGTCGGCGGGCGGGCGGTCACGCTGCGCCAGGAGACCCGCTACCCCTGGGACGGGCGCATCCGGCTGAACGTCTCGCCGGACGCCCCGGCCGTATTGGCTTTGCGATTGCGCATCCCCGGCTGGTGCCGCTGCTGGCGGGCGACGCTCAACGGGCGGGAGATCGAAGGGCGCGTGAGCAAGGGCTATCTCCGCCTCCGCCGGCGATGGGAAGCCGGGGACGCGGTGGAGCTGACGCTGGAGATGCCCGTCGAGCGCGTGGCCGCCCACCCGCTGGTGGCCGCCGACGCCGGGCGCGTCGCGCTGTGCCGCGGCCCCCTGGTCTACTGCCTGGAGCAGTGCGACCACGCCGCGGCCGTCGAGGCGATCCGGCTTCCCGACGCCGCCGCCCTGACGGCCCGATTCGACGCCGACTGCCTCGGCGGGGTTACGGTGATCGAGGGGCCGGCCCTGGCGGTGGCGAAGTCAGGCTGGAAGGGCCGCCTCTACCGCCCCGCCGGCGATTGCCGCCACCGCCCCGCGCGGATTCGGGCCGTCCCCTACTGCCTCTGGGACAACCGCACCCCCGGTGCAATGGCCGTCTGGCTGCCGCGGGAGTAGCCCCGACGGGGAATCCTCCACGCAGACCATCGAGCGCGTCGTGCCCAAGCCCTCTGACGAGGCGGAGTTCCACAGGGCGGTCGAGGAGCGCCTGCGCGATCGGCACAAGCCGTTCCCCCGAGTACGCTGTGCCCCGCGTGGAGAGGAGGATGCTGCTCGACCTGTCCGGGCGAGGCGGCAAGCAGCTTAAGAACAGGGCCGGCAACAGACTCGCTGAGCTTGCCCGGAGCGGGCAGGCCCTCTACTCCCCGCCGTCCTCTTCCAGCAGGCCCTTGGCCGAGCGGAGCTGCTCGATCTTGTCCAGCGGGCGTTGGAGCATGTTCGTGCGGGTCTCGCGGACGGTCTGGTATTGGCGGGAGAGCGATTCGATCCGGTCGCCGATCTTGTCCAGCTCCGCGTTGTACTTGCCCCACTCCCGCGTGAACTGAGACAGCAGCGAGACGATTTCGTTGGCCGTCTCCATGATGTTCGCGTGCTCGGCCGCCTGGCGGATCACCGCCAGCATCGCGTACAGCGTCAGCGGGCTGGCCAGCACGACGTGCCGGCCGAGGGCCTCGTCGACCAGGTCCGGCTCGGCTTCCATGATGAGGCTGAAGATCTGCTCGCTGGGGATGAAGACGATCACGTAGGGCACGGTGGGCACGTCGGGGTCGATGTAGCCGCGCGAGGCCACCTGCCGGATGTGTCCGCGGACGGTCACCACGAGCTGGTGAAGCTCGGCGGCGCGGGCTTCATCGGTCTCGGCGTCGATGTACGCCTTGTAGCGCTCCAGCGGGAACTTCACGTCCATGTTGACCTTGAGGTCGTTGGGCAGGAAGAAGGTGAAGTCCGGCCGGCCGCTCTCGGCGTCGGCGGTGGACTGCTTGGAGTAGCTGACGCCCTCCTGGAGCCCGGCGAGGCGAAGCACGTCCTCGGCCATGCGCTCTCCCCAGGCCCCGCGGCGCTGGCTGCTGGCGAGCATTTCGTGGAGCTTGGAGGCGGTGACGGTCAGCGCGGAGACGGAGTTGCCCAGGCGCCCGTAATCCTGCTTGCGTTCGGCCTCGACGCGCTGGAGGGCGGCGCGGACCTGCTCGAGGCGCTCGTTGACCGCCTTGACGGACTGGTCGATCAGCGCCTTCTTGCCGTCCAGCGCCGCGGCGGCCTGCTGGGCGAGCCGCTGGCTGTTGGCGTCCAGCGCCTGCCCGGCCAGGGCGCTGAACGCCTCCCGCATCTGCGCCATTGCCTCGTCGGTCCGCCGCGCCTCGGCCCTGGCGCGAAGCACGGCCGCGGTCACCGCCACGGCCGCGCCGAACCCGGCCCCGATCACGAAACCCAGAATGAAGTCCATGATTGCCTCCCTGCGCAGGGGATTGTACGGGCTGACGGCCTGTGGTCGCCAGCGTGTCGGCGTGCGCCCGGCGGGCAGGTTGTCGCCCGATGGGGGGAGCAGGTGTGGACGCCCGACCGGCCCGGGCGCATAATGCGTCCGTGTCGGAGAGGAGCATCCGCGCCGCGGCGATGCGCGGGGCGGCGGGAAAGGACCAACGATGAAGCGGCGCGACTTCCTGGCGGCATCCTGTGCGGCGGGACTGCTGCCGATCTCCCGGCTGGCCGCCGGGGCCGAGGGCGAGGGCAAGAAGGACCTTCACGAACTGCGGACCTACCGCGTGGCCGGCGAGGATCAGCGCAAGCGTCTGGACGAGATGCTGGCGGCCGCGACGAAGGCATGGCAGGCGGCCGGCGCCGGGCCGGTGGGGTGCTTCGAGGACGCGGACGGCAAGAGCCGTGACGTCCATGTCCTGCTGACGCACCGGTCGATGGAATCGGTGCTGACGCTGGCCGACCGCCTGCTGGCGGACGCGGCGTTCCGCCAGGCCGCCGGGGAGCTGCTCAAGGCCCCCAAGACGGACCCGGTGTACGATCGGATCGACAGTTCGCTGTTTCTGGCGTTCGACGCCGTGCCGCACCTCGAGCCGCCGGACGCGAGCGCCCCGCGGATCTTCCAGCTTCGCATCTACGAGAGCCACAGCCTGCTGAAGGCGCGGAAGAAGGTCGAGATGTTCAACGAGGGCGGGGAAGTGGCGATCTTCCGCGACTGCGGGATGAACCCGGTGTTCTTCGGCGAGGCGCTGATCGGCTCGCGGCTGCCGAACCTGACCTACATGCTCACTTTCGCAGACGACGACGCCCGCAAGGCGGCGTGGAAGAAGTTCCTGGCCGCGCCGGCCTGGAAGAAGCTCCGCCGCGACCCGCAGTACAAGGACACCGTCTCGAAGATCACGAACCTGATGCTGAACCCGACGGCGTATTCGCAGGTCTAGGCCGTGTGGTCGGGCTCAGCACGTCGCGCGGCAGCAGGGAGGGCTTGAGGAAGAGGTAGTAGAGCCTCCCCTTGCTGTAGGTCCGTCCGGCGATCTGCCCGGCTTCGTCGCCGATGCCGACGTAGATGTCGCACCGGCCCGGCGCGCGGATGGCCCCGCCGGTGTCCTGGTCGAGGGCGAAGCCCTTGTAGGGCAGCACGTCGATGCCGCCGCCATGGCGGAGCGGCAGGTTCGCCGAGATCATCGCCAGGCAGGCGCGGGGGTAGACTTCCTTGTCGGTCGCGATCGACCGCATCGGCGTGACCGGCTCGTTCAGGCTGCCCCGCGGCGGGCCCGATGACAGCCCGAAGAACACGAAACGCGGGTTCTTGTCCACGTAGGTGCGCACCTCCGCCGGGTTGGCCTTGAAGTACGCGATCATCCGCGCCAGGCTCAGGTCCCGCTTGCGCATCTTGCCGTCGGCGATCATCTCCTTGGCGATCGAGCGATACTCGTGGCCGTTGTGGGCGGCGTAGCCGACGGTGATCAGCTCCCCGTCGGGCATCCGCAGCTTGGCCGAGCCCTGCACGTGGGCGATGTAGGCCTCGAACGGGTCTGCCAGGTAGACCAGCTCCAGCCCGTCGAGCATCCCCGAGCGGACCAGTTCGCGGCGCGGGGGCAGACGGCGGACCGCTCCCGAGGCCGTGCGAACCCCGAGCACTTCGCCCTCGGGGCCCTTGACCAGGTTCGGGGGGGGCTTGTACAGCGGGTAGCGGAACTCCGCCGTCCGCGTGCGGCTGGCGCGGAAGATGGGGGTGTAGTAGCTGGTGAACAGCACCGTTCCGCTGCCGTCCCAGCCGACGGACGTGTAGACGTCGAAGCGGCGGAGGATCTCGTCGTGCAGGGCCCGGGGGGGCAGGGGTCTGGCCAGCAGTGCGTCGAAGGCCCTCAGGCTCGCGGCGGCGTGGGCATGGGTGATCTCGCCATAGGGGAAGTACCGCCGGCTCGACGGCTTCGACAGGTAGTTCAGGCTGTGGGCGACGGCCTCGCGCAGGTTGTAGGTGAACTCGCAGGCCATCGTCAGGTCCGGCAGATCGGCCGGGTCGGTGATCTTGCGAAGCGCCAGCTCGCCCGGCGGCAGGGGACGGTCGAAGTCCTCGTCCTCGGGGGACATGGGGGCCAGGGACTTCTTCTCGCACCCGGCCGCGACCAGGCAGGCCAGCATGCAGATGGACAGGCGGGCGGCGGTTCTCATCAGGCGTCTCCTTCCTTGGATGCCGTGGAAGTCGCGTGCGATTCTCAGGCTACCGCGTACGGCGGATGAATGCAAATCGGCCGGGGCTCCCTCAACGGGGCGCGACCCCGCGGGCGATGACGGCCACGCGCGTTCGGCCGGGGCGGGAGGTGAGCCTGAAGATTGCCCGTACGGCCTCGGCGCGTTCGCGCATGGAGGTCAGGCCCACGCCGTCGGCGGCGGCGCCGTCGGGGTCGAAGCCGCGTCCGTTGTCGGTGACCGTCAGGGCCAGGCCGTTGTCGGTGAGGATGAGATCGAGCAAGACCTCGTCGGCCTCGGCGTGGCGAAGGGCGTTGACGACGGCCTCCTGGGCGATGCGGAAGAAGGCAATCTCGATGTCGGGATCAAACCGTGCTTCCCGGGCGGCCCCCCGGCAGCGGACGGCGAGCTCGACCTCGGGGCAGTCGCAGTCTCGCACGAGCTGGCGCAGTCCCGAGCACAGGCCCATCACGGCGAGGGCCTGCGGGTAGAGCGTTCGGCTGACCTGGCGGACCTCCTCCGACAGGGACCCGAGCATCTCGGCCAGTTCGGCCATGACGTCCTCCGGCGGTCTGCCGGAGGAGCCTGCCTCTCCCCCGCCCCGCCGGGCGGCCTGCATCAGGCGCATCCGGGCGGCGACGAGCTGCTGGCCGACCGAGTCGTGCAGCTCGCGGGCCAGGTGGCGCCGCTCCTCCTCCCGGACGTTCTCCACCCGCGTCCGCACCTCGCGAAGCGCCCGTTCCATGCGGCGTTTCTCGGTGACGTTCAGCAGGACGGTGATGACGCGGACGACCCTTCCGTTCTCGGCGAGCGGCAGCTTGCGGACCTCGGTGATGATCTCCTGCCCTTCAAGCTGTCGGGAGTCCTCGGTGGTCAGGGGCCTGCCCGTTCGGAATACTTCGTCGTATTCCCGGCGCACACGGTCATGGAGGAACGGGAACGCTTCGTAGAGGCCCTTGCCGACGAGGTCGTCGTCGACGCCCAGCTCACAGCACCACTGGCGCAGGGGGGCATTGACCAGCTCGATGCGCAGCGACCGCGTCACGACGTGCATCGGCTCGTCCATGCCGTCGACCGTTGCGCGGTAAAGCAGTTCCGACGCCCGCAGGGCCTGCTCGGTCCGCTCGCGCTCGGCGACCTCCCGGCGGAGCTGCTCGTTGGTCCTGTCCAGCGCGGCCGTGCGCTCGAGCACGCGTACCTCGAGGTCGTCGTGGGCCCGGCGCAGGGCTTCTTCGGCCTGCCTTCGGCGGGTGATGTCCAGGAACACCGCGAAGCTGCCGGTGAAGCTCCCGTCCTCGTCGAACAGCGCCCTCGGGGAGATGCGCACCCAGACCGTGCTGCCGTCCTTGTGGAGAAGGCGGGCCTCGTAGGGCTCCTGGAGGCCCCGGCGTCGGCTGGCGAAGCGTTCCCGCAGCAGCGCCGCATCGGGCGGGGCCACAATGTCCAGGTTCCGCAGTTCCAGCAGCTCCTCGTGCGTGTAGCCAAGCATCTCGCAGAAGCTGTCGTTGGCGTAGGTGGTCCGGCCGTCGGCATCGACGACGACCACGCCCTCGTTCATCGTCTCGACGAGCATGCGGTAGCGGCGCTCGCTGTCGGCGCGGGCGCGCTCCGCGCGTTTCTGCTCGGTGACCTCCTTGGTGATGACGCTGTACTTCCGCTCGCCCCGGAAGGTCATGTGCCGATGGCTGACCAGCAGGCTCCGCCGATCGCCGGACTTGGTGACGATGTCCACCTCATACGGCTCGCCGCGCCCGGACTGGACCTCGCGCCACCGCGCCAGGATGAAATCCTGCAGGTCCGGGGGAACCACCTTGGTGAAGTGGTGGCCGATCACCTCGTCGGGAGGCCAGCCGAAAATGCGGAAGAATGCGGCGTTGCCGAACTCGAACTTCCCCTCCTTGTCGACGACCAGAATGCCGTCGTGCGACGTCTGGATGATCGTCTCGAGGTACGTCCGGGCGTCCCGGAGCTCCTCGGCCGCGCCGGGGAACGGCTCGGACTCGCGCGATGCGCTCGACTGCTCCACGTCCCGGGATGCCTGCCCCTGCGATGTCCTCTTCCCTGCCATCCGATCCCTTCGCCCCTTCCCTGGCTGCCCTCGGGTACGGCCGGCCATTATGCAAGGAGGGACACGGGAAAACTAGCGCAAGAGCGAGAGGATCGCCTCGGTCAGGCGACGGCGGTCGGCGGCGTAATCGGACAGGCGGCCTTCCGTGCGGCGGCGCCGGCCCTCGCGGCGGTCGGCGTCGGCGACAAGCGATGTCGTCTCGGCCAGCACCTTGGCGGCCGCCTCGGCGGCGGGGTGGTCGGGCCGGTCCTTCAGTACCCGCTGAAGCGTGGTCACGTAGCGGTAGTCGTTGAGCCCCGGCTGGATCTCGCCGAGGAACCGCATCGAGGGCACGAAGCGGCCGGCGGGGTCGGTGTTGAACCAGCAGTAGTCGTCCTCGCGGCAGTCGAGGGCGTAGTAGGGGTCTCCCACGGCCACGTGGAAATGCCACACCAGCCGCAGCATCATCTCGTGCTTGACGACCAAAGCCTTCATGTAGCGCCCCATGGTCCAGCGATCCGCGCCGTTGTAGAAGCTGAAGCGGTTGCCCGCCTCGTGGATGACCGAGATGGCGGCCGCGTCGTGGGCGTTGAGGCTCGCGATCGGAAGGGCGCGGCAGAGCTCATAGTGCGGGTCGGCGGGGTCGTCGCCGCGCATGGACGTGTCGCCCATGAAGAACGTCCGCTTGAGCCCCTTGCCGGCGCGGCGGTGAGCCAGGGCGTTCTTGACGGCCGGGGGGATCGCCGAGCCGATCGGCTCGTCGCAGAGGCACCACGCCACGGGCAGCCAGTCGTTGGCAACGGCGTGGGCGTCCAGGGCCTTGTAGAGGGCCTTGAGGAAGGCGTCGGGGTCGGGGAATCCGCCGCGTTTGGCGGCCGCGGGGTCCGGCCCCTCGGCCGTGCCGTACATCCGGTAGCCCGCGATGCCGGCACCGTAGTTGCTGATGAGGTGGCGGAAGCCGGCCTTTCGCGCCACGGCCATCTCGCGATCGGCGTCGGCGGTGTCCAGATCGATCCGCCCGTCCTTGGCGTTCACCCGCACGTGGGGGATGCCGGAGAAGCTGGTGCACCCGGCCTCGCGGAGCACGCGGAGGCTTCCGGCGTACATCCGGCGGTTCCACGCCCGCGTGGCCGGGTCGTCATGCAGCCAGGGCAGGCGGATGCGGCAGCCCCAGGGGCCGACGGCGACGTCCTCGATCGGCGCCAGCTCGAACGGCTGGACGGTGACGGCCAGGGGCACGCGGCGGGCCTCGCCGGAGGCGGGGCGGACGGTCACCGTTCCCGCGTATTGCCCCGGGGGGCAGTCGGGGGGGACCGTCACGCGAAGGAAGAACGTCCGGGTGACCCCCTCGGCCGCGGGAGCCGGCGTGGGGTGCCAGTACCGCGGCGCGACCTCGTACACGCTGCCGTCCATGGTCATCCGGTGGATGCGGTGGTCCAGCCAGCCGGGGTGGATGACCCCCTTCGGCAGGCGCTTGCCGCCCGTCGTCTTCAACGGCCCGACGTCCAGGTCGAGCTTCCCCAGCGGCTCTGCGCCCGGCTGGAGGCTGAAGGCGATCTGGGATATCTCCCCGATTGCGACGGAGACAGCCAGGCCGTCGTCGCCGAGCAGTTCGCCTTCGCGCGGCCCGTCGGCGGCTTTGGGCGGGTCCATGAAGTGTCGGGCGAAGAGGCGGTAACCCTTGGCGGGGGAGGGCGGGCCGGTCGGCTGCGGGCGGGCCTGCTTGAAGTTGTTGTGGAACTGGAACCGCCGGCGCTCGTCCACCCAGCGGACGAACCGCTCTCCGGCCTCGGCCTTGGCCGTCGGGTAGACGATCATCGCCGACAGGCACAGGGCCCAGTTGGCCCCGCGGAAGCCGATCTCCAGCTTGCCGTCGGTCACCTCGACCTCGAAGCTCTGCCACTTGCTCATCGGCAGCAGGTAGCGGTCGTAGGGGTCCACCCCGGGGCGGTCCTCGCTGCGGGCGTTGCGGAAGTACCGCCGCTTGAATGCCTCGACGTCCATCTCCGATTTGTGCACCGCCCGCCCGTTGGCGAGGATCGCCCGCGACCGGTAGTTCTGCTGCTCGCCCCAGAAGGCGCCGGGGCTGGCGACGTTCATCAGGACGCGGTATCGGCCGTCGGGCAGGTCCAGGCGGAACGCCCCGGCCTCGGGGCAGAGGAAGTCCTGCGTCAGGGCCTCCGGCTGGCGGGCGTCGAAGCTCCGCCAGATCCGCGCCGCCTGCCAGCCGAGCCCGCGGCCCGGCGAGTAGACCGTCCCGCTGTCGGCGGGGTCGAAGCCCTCCATCACGGGCGACCCGACCGGGCCGAAGTCGAGGGCCTCCAGGCCCTCGAAACGGACCGAGGCGATGTCCAGCCGCTCGAGGCGGAACGTATCGAAGAACAGCGGTCCCCGGTCGCCGACGGAGACGACGAAGCGCGTGATCTTGTCCCGCAGCAGCGGCCGGCCGGGGCGGGACTTCTCGCCGACGAACTGCTGCGTCGGGAAACTCACCGTGCTCGCCCCCGGCGGACAGAGCGTCCATAGGTTCACCCGCGTCCAGTAGCCGGTTGTCTGCGCGTCGCGGATCTCGACGTACAGCTTCGCCGCCTCGTCCCGGGGGTTGAAGACGTCGATGTGGAAGTAGTCGTGCTCGGAGAAGTCCAGCCGCTTGTGCGTGTCGGCCCAGTTCTTGTCCACGCGGAGCGAGTACTTGCCGCTGGTGGCGTGCTCGGCGATGGCCCGGCCGGCCTGGAACGGCGATCGCTTGCCGTCATCGAAGTCCGCGAAGACCACCCGCGGCGGGGTGGAATACGTCCGCCGACCGGCCCGGCCGAGAAGGCGCCCGCAGGCGTAGCAGTCGCCCCAGGCGGCATCGTTTCGGTAGCCGCACTCCCCACAGCGGACGAGGTCCTTGATCTTCCCCGGCGGGGCGAGGGGGGCCTCCTGCTTGCCCCAGGCGGGCTTGGGCGTCAGCGGGACCGAGGCATCCACCTTCTCCAGGGAGGCGTCATCCACCCACAGCCGGCCCGTCTCCCACAGGCCGACGAACGCCTGGAACGGCTTGCCCGCATCGGCGGGGATATCGAAGACATACGTCAGCGGCGTCCAGCCGAACGTGCCGTGCCTCTCCAGCCCATGCCACTCGCCGTCGAAGCCCACCGAGAAGTCCAGTGACCGCCCCCAGCGCCCCTTGCCGATTCCCAGCCCGCGAAGGTGCATCACCAGGCGGTAACGGCCGGGCTTCAGGTCCAGCGGCTTGGATTGCAGGCGGATCTTTCCGCCGCGGACGCCGACAATCTCGCAGGAGTGCTCGCCGGTCCTCGCCACGCGCCCGACCTCGAACCGCGAGGCCCCCTCGTAGATCCACCCCTGCCACGCCGCCAGCACCCGCCCGAACTTGTCCCGCGGCTGGGTCTTCTCGAACGACGGGTCCGGCAGGAGGTTCTCCCCCCCCGCGGCCAGGCTCGCGGACAGGAGCACGGCCATGGAAAGGCCCCGGGTCATTGTGCTGTACATGCGAGGACTCCTTGTGGAAGACGAAAGGACCACTCCCTCCGTTGAACCCCGCTGACGCGACCAGGGCGTTCCGGTTTGGCCGTCAGAGTCTTCCCCGGCGCACGAGCAGCCCCCGACGGCTCGGGGGCCGGCGGGGGCTGCGGGTGCGGCGTTTGTCGTCGGCGGCCGCGGGGGGCCGCGGGAAGACTACCTGTTGCGGCGACGGCGCCGGAGGGCGAGGAGCCCGCCGAGGCCCAGCAGCGCCAGCGAGGCCGGCTCGGGGACCTCGATGATGCGTCCCTCGGCGCCCCAGGCGTAGGCCGGCCCGTCGATGAGGCCGTCGAGCCCGTCGGCGGAGGTGACGTACTCGTACAGGGCGTCGGCGTACTTGCGGGCGTACCAGAGCAGCGAGTCGGCACAGAGGTTGCCCTGGTTGGTCTCCATGGTGCGGACGGAGGTTCGCCGGCCATCGAGGCCGTTGGGGTCGGCGATGTCTCCGGCCGGCGTCGTCATGAGCACGTCGACGTAGGCCTGGACGGGCGCCTCGATGTCGGTTCTCGCCACGTCATTGGGCTCGCGATCCAACTCGGAGGCGCGGATGACGCCCTGCTCGTTGGGGTCGCCGACGGACAGGAAGTTGCCCGCGGCGTCGAAGTTCACCACGAGCTTGCCGAGGAAGTCGTACCGCCCCGAGGTGGTGACCACCGGCGTGCCGTTGATGGGCGTGTAGACCGGATACTGCGTGATCTGCGGGCCCTGGTAGGGATGGAGTTCATCGTCGCCGTCGCTGAGCAATTCGTGCCCGCCGCCGGCGATGGCGACGTCCACGCCCGTCAGTTGATCGACGATATCCATGTCATGGGCGAGGCCCTGAAGGTGCGAGACGAAGATGATCTTGTCGACGCCGGCTGTCGTAAGGGCATCGATCTCATCCTGGGCGTCCTGGACAACCGGGTTGACCGTGACCGTGCCGCCGGCGCCCGTGAGGCTCGTGATCGAGGCGAGGTCCTCGGTCGTCGCCCCGACGATGCCGATCTGCTCGCCGGCGACGGTGAGGACCGTGCTGCCGGAAAGGGAACCGTCCAGGACGTGCTGGTTCATGCCCGTGTGGCCCGAGAAGTCCAGGTTCGAGCTGAGAAACGGTACGGCGGTCCCGTAGCTGTGGACGTCGGTGATGAACTGGGCGGTGCCATCGGGCGTCTCGTCGAAGTCGTGGTTGCCCAGAACGATGGCGTCGTAGCCCGTCATGGCCGTGGCCAGCGCGTCGTAGTCCACGGCGTTGACGTGGCCGGCATCGCGCTGAATGCCCGGCAGAATGATGTCGCCGGAGGAGATCAGGATCGAGTTCGGCGAGGCGGCTTTGGCTTCGTTGACGGCCGCGAGAAAGTTGGCGATGCCTGCCCGGTCGCCGTCGGGCAGCACGTACGACTCGTTGTCGTTGCTGTGGAAGATCGTCAGCGTGAAGTTCTACGCACCGGCGATGCCCGCGAGGCAGAGCAAAGCGGCGGCGCACACCAAGAGCCCGTTGCGTTTCATGCGTCCTTCTCCTTTTCGTGCGAGCCAGGGGGGGTGAGCCCTCTCCATAGGATGCCGGACCGCTCAGCCCGGCGAACGACCCTCGCTTGCTTTCCTTACAAGCTCAGCGGGAGTCTACCACCGGTTGCTTAAGGGCGGCTGAGGCTCTTGCGAAGCTCGCGATAAGATGCCCCCGCCCGCCGTCGGCGCTCAAAAACGGGAATTGCCGGGCTCCGCCATGCCGGGGGCGTGTTGTAGGTAAGGAGCCGCCGATCGGGCGGCTCCGTGGACTATGGGGAGGCCCCCGCGGCGTGCGCCGTCGGCAACCTCCCGCTTTCGCAGGCCCCCCGACCGGAGGCAAAGCATGGCCGACAGCACCGAACGCCCCGAAGACGCCGCCGAGGCCGTTCCGCCGCGGATCGCCGAGTCCGACGACGACATCCAGGCCGTCAAGGCCCTCAACGATTCGTACCAGAAGATGACCGACCAGCTCTCCCGCGTGATCGTCGGTCAGCAGGAGGTGATCGAGCAGGTCCTGGTGGCGATGTTCTGCCAGGGCCACGCCCTCCTGGTCGGCGTGCCCGGCCTGGCCAAGACGCTGCTGATCCGCACCGTCTCGGACGTGCTTCATCTGACGTTCAAGCGGATCCAGTTCACGCCGGACCTGATGCCCTCGGACATCACCGGCACGGACGTGCTGGAGGAGGACCACACGACCGGGCGGCGGGTGTTCCGCTTCGTCCACGGGCCGGTCTTCGCCAACATGATCCTCGCCGACGAGATCAACCGCACGCCGCCGAAGACCCAGGCCGCTCTCCTGGAAGCCATGCAGGAGCACAGGGTCACCGTCGGCGAGAAGAGCTATTCCCTGCCCGAGCCGTTCTTCGTGCTGGCCACGCAGAACCCCATCGAGCAGGAGGGCACCTACCCGCTGCCGGAGGCCCAGCTCGACCGCTTCATGTTCATGATCCACGTCGACTACCCCACCGCCGACGAGGAGTTGGAGATCATGAAGCAGGTCACCGGCACCTACGCCGCGGAACTGGCCGCGGCGCTGACCGGCGAGGACATCCTCCGCCTCCAGCAGATCGTCCGCCGCGTGCCCGTGGCCAACCACGTGTTCCAGTACGCCCGCGACCTGGCCCGGGCGTCTCGCCCGGCCTCCAACGAGGCGCCGGACTTCGTCAACGAGTTGGTCAACTGGGGCGCCGGACCGCGGGCGAGCATCTACCTGACCCTTGCCGCCAAGGCGCGGGCGATCCTCCACGGGCGGTACCACGCCACCACCGAGGACGTCCGCGAGATGGCCCTGCCGGTGCTGCGGCACCGCGTGATCACGACATTCAACGCCGAGGCCGCCGGAATCACTTCCGACGAGGTCGTCCTCCGCCTGCTGGCGGAGATCCGCGCCGACGTCGAAGAGGCGGTCGCCTGAGCGGCCGGGCCGC
The DNA here is from genome assembly GCA_964385465.1 of uncultured Planctomycetaceae bacterium. Taxonomy (GTDB): domain Bacteria; phylum Planctomycetota; class Phycisphaerae; order SM23-33; family SM23-33; genus CAYLPJ01. The sequence continues at coordinate 44,662 of CAYLPJ010000012.1, forward strand.
ACGCGTTCCACGAGGAGAGCCATGAACATCGGTGTCTGCACGGGACTGGACGCCCTGACCGCCCCGGTGGCGGGGCTGGACTACATCGAGCCGCGGGTTGATGCGCTGCTGATGCCCAACGCCGACGACGAGGCCTTCGCCGAGGTGGCCGAGGCCGCCGCGACCGCCGCCGCGGCCGGGCTGCCCGCCAAGGCGGTCAACTGCTTCTTCCCCGGGGACATGAAGAACACGGGCCCGGAGGCGCACACCTCGGCGCTGGACGCGTGGGTGGAGGCGTCCTGCCGGCGTGCCGCGGCGGTCGGCGTCGAGGCGCTGGTCTTCGGCTCCGGGGGCAGCCGCCGCGTGCCGGAGGGCTTCGACATGGCCCGCGCCCGGGAGCAGATGATCGACAATCTCCGGCGATACGGCCCCATCGCCGCCGCTCATGGCGTGGCGATCGTCCTGGAGCCCCTGGCCACCGACGACACGAACATCGTGGTCAGCGTCGACGAGGGCGCCGAGATCGTCCGCGAGGCGGCCCACCCGAACATCCGCCTGCTGGTCGACACGTTTCACATGCTCCGCAACGGCGAAGGCCCCGACGCGATCGAACGCAGCGTCGAACTGATCGCCCACGCCCACTGCGCCGAGATGGAGGGCCGCCGACCCCTGGGCACCTCCGGCGAGGACCAGCGCCCGTTCCTCAAGGCCCTCAAGGCCGGCGGGTACGACGGGCGGATCAGCCTCGAGTGTCGCTGGGACGACCTGCCCGGGGAGCTGCCCGCGGCGGTGGCCGAGGTGCGGAAGCAGTGGGAGGACGCGTAGGTCTGCGATGAACGGAAACGGCAAACCCGAGTACATGCGTCTGCTGGACCCCCAGGCGCTGGCGAAGATCCACCGGCTGGAGCTGCTGGCGCGGGGGGTGGTGGAGGGCTTCGTGGCCGGGCGGCACCGCAGCCCGTACAAGGGCTTCAGCGTGGAGTTCGCCGAGCACCGCCAGTACGTCCCCGGCGACGACATACGCGACCTGGACTGGCGGGTGTTCGGCAAGAGCGACCGGTACTACATCAAGCAGTACATCGAGGAGACGAACCTCCGGGGGACCATCCTCCTGGACGCCAGCGGCTCGATGGCCTATCGCGGCAGCCGGGGGGCGCGGTTCGACGGGCGGGTGGCCAGCAAGTTCGAGTACGGCCAGCTCCTGGCGGCGTCGTTGGCGCACCTGATGATCCACCAGCAGGACGCCGTCGGCCTGGTGACGTTTGACACGGAGGTCCGGCGTTACATTCCGGCCCGCAGTCGCCCCAACCACCTTCGCGTGCTGCTGCGGGAGCTCCACGAGACGTCGCCCGGGGCCGAGACGAGCCTCTCTCCGATCTTCCACGACATCGCCGAACGGGCCCATCGGCGGGGGCTGGTGGTGGTCATCTCCGACCTGTTCGACGACCCCGATGCCCTGCTCAATGCCCTGCACCACTTCCGCTACCGCAAGCACGAGGTGCTGCTGTTCCACGTGATGGCCGAAGAGGAGCTGACGTTTCCCTTCGACGCCTCCAGCGAATTTCACGACCTCGAGGCCGCCGATCACCGGGTGCAGATCGACCCGCGGGCGATTCGGGCCGAGTACCTCGACGAGGTCCGCCGCCACATCGCCAGGATCGAGATGGGCTGCGGGCAGATGAGCATCGATTACGTGCCGCTGTCGACGAAGAACAGGTTCGACGTGGCCCTGTCGCACTACCTGGCCCAACGCAAGAGCCGCACGCGGTGAAGCCCGCGCGCCGATGAACCCATGACCTTCCTCAACTGGACTATGCTGATCGGGCTGGGGGCCCTGGCGATCCCCATCGTCATCCACCTGCTCAATCGCAGCCGGGCACGCGTGGTGGATTGGGGGGCCATGCGCTTCCTCGAAGCCTCCCTCGCCTCCAGAAGCCGACGCATCCTCATCGAGGAGATCATCCTCCTGATCCTCCGCTGCCTCGTCGTCGCACTGGCCGTGCTCGCGATGGCCAGGCCCTTCCTGCCCTCCAGGCCGACCGCGCTGGTGCTGCTGGGCATCCCCGCGGTGGTGGCCGCGGCGATCTGCGCGGCCCTGGCCGCGGCGATGTGGGCCGAGAAACGCCTGCGGCGCATCTTCCTGCTGGCGACGCTGCTGCTGGTGTCCGTGCCCGCCGTCGCCGGGGCGCTGGAGCAGGCATACCAGTCCTCGCGGTGGAGCTTCGGCGGGGGGGAGAAGGATGTCGCGATCGTCCTGGACGGCTCGATGTCGATGGCCCTGCGGGGGGGCGACGGCAACACGAACTTCTCCCGCGCCGTGGCCGAGGCGGAGTCCGTCGTGGCCTCGTGCTCGCCGGCCGACGGCATCAGCCTGGTCGTCGCCGGCGCCTCGCCGCGCGCGGTGCTGGCGCGGACGACGTCCAACCGCAAGGACATCGCATCGGCCCTGTCGGGCCTCGAGCCCGGCGGCGGGTCGATGCGCGTCGTCCAGGCCCTGCGCATGGCCTCCCAGTCGCTCAGCGAGGGGGCCAACCCGGCCAAGAAGATCGTCCTGATCACCGACGGGCAGTACGTCGGCTGGGACGTCCGCACGGAGGCGCGGTGGCGATTTCTCGGCCGGGCTCTCGCCGAGCACCCCACCCCCCCGCACGTGATCGTCCGCACGCTGGACGTTCCCGAGAGCTTCACGAACCTCGCCGTCACCGAGGTCGCGCTGGACCGCACGGTGATCGGCACGGACAGGAAGGTCGCCGTCAGCGTCAAGATCGCCAACACGGGCACCGAGCCGGCCGGGTCGGCCGGTGTCCGGCTCGAGGTGGACGGCGCGGAAGTCGGCACCGAGACGGTTGAGGAGGTCCTTCCCAACGCCGCGGAGACCGTTCGTTTCAGGCACCGTTTCGCCAGCCCCGGCCGCCACGTCCTGTCGGTCCGGCTGGAGGCCGAGGACGACCTGCCCGAAGACAACGCCGCCGAGCGCGTGGTGGACGTGCTGCGCGAGCTTCGGGTGCTGATCGTCGACGGCACGCCGTCGATGGCGCCGCTGGAGGGCGCCGGGGAGTTCATCGAGATCGCGCTGGCGCCTCCCCCGGCCGACGCGCCGGCGGGCACGGAGGCGGCTCGGGACCGAGAGGAATACGACGCCTGCCTCGTCCGCGCCCGGCTGGTGGATGCGCCGGACATCAAGGAGGTCGAGAGCCTCGATCCCTACGCGGCGGTCGTGCTGGCCGACGTGCCCCTGCTTCCGGATGCCTTCGCCGAATCGCTGGCGGCGTTCGTCGCCAAGGGCGGCGGCCTGCTTATCGCGCCGGGGCCCGAGGCCAAGACGGACTTCTACGACACATGGTCGGCCGGCGGCCAGCCGGTGACGCCGGCCAAGCTGGGCGAGCTGCGCAGCGTCGGCGAGGAGCCGGTCCGCCTGGCGCTTCAGTCGTTCAGCCACCCTGCGCTGGCCAAGACGGCCGACGAGAGCGCCTCCGACGCCCTGTCTGCGGTGGTCACGGCCTACCGCGTGCTCCAGCCGCCGGAGAAGGACCGTGCCGTCTCCGTCGGCGGGCGTCTGGCCACCGGCGAGCCGCTGCTCATCGAGCGGAAGCTGGGCAAGGGGCACGTGCTCATGGCCGCGACGGTCCTGCATCCACGGGCGACGAACCTGCCGGCCCTGGAGTGCTTCGTGCCGCTGGTCCACGAGCTGGTCTACTACCTCGCCAGCCCCGCCGTCGTGCGGTGCAACGTCGAATCCGGCTCGGACGTGACCCTGGAGCTGCGCCGCCCCGACGACCCCGACGCGCCCGACGGCACGGGCCTCAAGGCCGAGTACTTCGCCGACATGGGCTTCAAGAAGCTCCGGCACGTCCGGGTGGATCGCCAGGTCGACTTCGACTGGGGCGAGGCCGCCCCGGCCCCCGACGTGCCGCGCGACGGATTCGCCGTCCGCTGGACCGGGCAGATCGAGCCCCCGGCCACAGGAGAGTACACTTTCCGCACCGTCAGCGACGACGGCGTGAGGCTGTGGGTGGCCGGCAAGAGGATCATCAACGACTGGAGCGACCATGGCGTCGAGGAGCGCAGCGGCAAGGTCCGCCTGAAAGCCGACCAGAAGGTGCCCATCCGCCTGGAGTATTACGACAGCGCCTCCCAGGCCGTCTGCAAGCTCCAGTGGTCCGGCCCGAAGCTGTCCCGTCGAGTCGTACCCATGGCGCGGCTGTACAACGATGCCGGGCCCGCTGCCACGCCGCTACGGCAGGGGGACGTGCTGGAAGTGGTCACGCCCTCCGGTGCCGCCCGACCCGCGACGGTGGTTCGCGGGCGCGACCCGATCCGCGTGAGCTTCACCGAGACGCATGAGCCGGGGCTGTACCGGCTGAAAATCCCTGACGCCCTGGCCGGGCGGTACGCCGCGATGAACCCTCGCGGGCAGGGCATGCCCTTCACCGTCCTGGACAGCGGCGACGAGAGCGCCCTGGCCATGGTGACCGAGGCGGACTTCCAGACCGCCCGTCGCAGCCTGCTGGAGGAACTGCCCGAGGCAGACCCGATCAAGACCCTCGCCCGCGTCGAGAGTACCGGCGAGCTGACCGCCGCCGTCAGCGGAGGCATTCCCGGGCGGGAGCTGTGGCAGTACCTGGCCATCGTGCTGATCGCCGTGCTCGTCGCCGAGATCGCGTTGACGCGCTGGATCGCCGTCCAGCGACGCGTCCATACCGTCCGGGCCGTGGACTTCGGCTCCGAGACCGTGGACGTCGATACCTTCCGCCGACGCGCCGAAGAGATGCTCGGCGAGCCGCAGCGGTCCGCCGAGCCGGCCTCGACGGAATAGGCAGATGACCATGCTTGCCGAAGCCCGACAATTCGTCTTCCTGCCCGACGGCACGCCGCTGTCGGGCGTGATCGCGCTGCTGCTGGTGGCCGGGGCGGCCCGGGCGGGGCTGCACTGGATCCGCGCCCGCGCCGCCTCGGGCAAGCTCCGGGCGGCGCTGTTCCTGCTCCGCGTCGTCGCCGGAGGCGCCGTCCTTCTCGCGGCGGCGAGGCTCCTCACCGGCTGGGTGTTGCTCACGACCAACTGGCGGCTCTGGCCGCTGGCGCTGGGCGGGTCGGCCGCCGTGGAAGCACTGGTGAGCCTGTACCGCATGGAGCGGCGGAGCGTCTCCCGGCGAGCGGGGATGACGCTGGTCGGCCTGCGCGTGGCGTTGATTCTCGCCGTCATCGCCATGCTGGCCCAGCCCGTGTTCAGTTGGGAACTCGTCGACGAGGTGCGCCGTTACGTGGCTGTTCTGATCGACGGCTCGGCCTCGATGGACGTCCGGGACCCCCAGCGGCCCCCCGGGGAGAAGCTGCGTCTGGCCGAGACGCTCGGGGTGCCCTCCGCCCGGCGTCGCGTGCGGTTCGAGCGCGTCGGCAGGCAGCTCGAGGCCCTCCGCCTGAAGCTGCTGGCCATGGGCGAGGACCTCGCTTCGCTGGACGGGGCCGACACCCAGGCCCTCCAGAAGCAGCTTGCGCGCCGCCGCAACGCGCTGACGGAAGACCTCAACGCCGCGCGGAAGACCGTCGAGGAGCACCTGGCCGCTTTCGACGCCGCAAAGGCCGGGACCGTCAAGCTCGACAAGGCCACAAGCACCCATCTCGCCGCAGCCAGGGCCCAGTTGGCGGTAGGTATCCGCGACCGGCTGGCGAAGCTGTCGGCCATCCTCGATCCCGACAACGCCTCGCGCCTCGCGGGCGACTACGACCTCCTGCTGGGCGAGACGCGCGGCGTCGCCGCCGCGCTGGGCAAGCTCCGGGAGAAGATCGACGAGTTGGCGAAGACCTACGACGCGCTGGTCTATGCGGCGCTGTCGGACGAGCAGCGCCGGCGGATCGACGACGCCGTCGGGCGGACCCGCCTGGAGCTGGCCCGCGACGTGCTCGTATCGGCCACCGTTGCGGACGATCGGCCGCTGCTGGACGCCCTGGCGGACGGCTACCGCGTGAAGCTGTACAAGTTTGCCGAAGACTGCGTGGAAGGCGACCCGCGTCGGTTGCGCCGCTCTGCCGCGGCGGCGACGGCACCGGCGACGGCGCCGGCCGCTTCCCCCGCGACGGCCCCCGCGGCGACGCCGGTGGAGGTCACGACCCGTCCGGTGGGGCGGCAGGGGACGGATCTTGCCGGGGCGCTCGACCGGGTGGCCCGCGAGATGTCCGGCAAGCGCCTGGCGGGGGTGGTGATGCTGCTGGACGGCCGGCACAACGCGGCGCGGCGGGTCGATCCTGTCGCAGCCCAACTCGGGCTCCAGAAGGTGCCTCTCTGCTCGGTGGTGATGGCGCCGGACGCCCCGCCGCGCGACGCCGCGGTCGTCAGCGTGCACGCCGCCCAGACCGTCACCGAGAAGGACGAGTTTCTCGTCGATGCGGGTCTGAAGCTCGACGGCCTGGCCGGCGAGAAGGTCCAGGTCGCGCTGTTCGACGCACGGCGCCGCGTTTCGGCCAGGACGGTGCACGTCCCGCCCGACGCGCCCAGCTACCGCCACCGCGTGCAGTTCAGCGACGAACCCGAGGGGCCCGGCCTGCACACCTACAGCGTGCGGATCGAGCCCGTGGAGGGCGAGGTCTTCTCGGCCAACAACGAGTACCCGCTCACCGTCAGCGTCACCAAGGAGCAGGTCGCCCTGCTGGTCATCGAGGGCCGGCCCCGGTGGGAGTTCCGCTACGTCAAGAACATCTTCGCCGACCGCGACCGGAACGTCCGGCTCCAGTACGTGCTGCTGGAGCCCGACCGCATCGCGGGCCAGCCCGAGCGCAAGACCGTTCACGCCTCGGCCAGTCGGCGGCGAGGGCTCGTCGAGGCGACCGCCCTGCCCGCCGGGCCGCAGGAGTGGATGAAGTTTGACGTCGTCATGCTCGGCGACGTGGACCCCAATACTTTCGATGGCGAGCAGTTGGAGTCGGTCCGCCGGTTCGTCACCGAACGCGGAGGCACGCTGATCGTTGTCGCCGGTCCGCGGTTCATGCCCCACGCATACGCCGGTACGCCTCTTGAGGAGGTCCTCCCGGCCGTCTTCGAGCCGGACCTCCAGCCGGTGGAGGGCAAGGTCAAGACCGGGTTCGACCTCGCCCTGACCGCCGCCGGGCGGGTCCACACGGTGATGTTCCAGAAGGTTGAGCCGCAGGAGAACATCGAGGTCTGGGACAGCCTGCCCGCCGTCTACTGGCGCCACCCCACACTGCGGGCGAAGGAAGGCGCGACGGTGCTGGCCTTCGCCATGCCTCCGTCGCCGCCGGACTTCCTCCGCCCGCCCGACCCGGCCAAGGGCGGCGATGAGGACCCCCGGGCCGCCCGCCGGCGCGAGGCCAAGCGGCGCCAGTTCCAGCGATCCCACGCGCTGGTGACACTCAGCAAGGTCGCCGCCGGGCGCGTGATGGTCCTGAGCACCGACCGCACGTGGCGGCTGCGGTACCGCGTCGGCGATACCTACCACCACCGCTTCTGGGGCCAGGTGATGCGGTGGGCGACGGCCGACAAACTCCGCGCCGGGACGGACTTCGTCAAGCTCGGCACGGACCGCGCCCGCTACGGCCCCGACGGCGAGGTCCGCGTCCGGGCGAAGATCGTACGCACTGATCTCTCCCCGGTCGTCAGCGAGGACGTGGCCGTGAAGGTCTACGCCGGCGACAAGCTGCTGCTGCGTCGGCCGCTGGAGTACCAGCCGGGCTCCCAGGGCATCTACGAGGCGAAGGTCGCCGGGCTGGACAGCGGGACGTACCGCGTCGAACTCCAGGCCCCCGAGGCCGAGCCGATCCTCGCCGCCGACAAGGTCAAGAAAGTGACCTGCGAGTTTTCCGTCGACCCGGTTGGCAGCGCCGAGGAGGTCGAGCTGTCCGCCGACCGCGGGCTGCTCCGCCGCCTGGCCAACCTGACCGGCGGGACCGTGCTGGAACCCTACCAGGCCGGCGAGGTCACCGAGCTGCTCGGCCCGCAGACGCTCGTCCGCCGACAGCGGCGCGAGCTGCGGCTGTGGGATTCCTGGCCGCTGCTGGTGGTCGTGCTGGCCCTGGCGGCCACCGAGTGGCTGCTGAGGAAACGCGTCGGACTGGCGTAACATGACAAGGAGCATGCCATGACGACAGCTATGCATTCGGCGATGGTTCCCGAGGCGATCGTCCGCAAGCTGCGCGAGCTGATCTGGCGGACGCGACTGGTGATCGCCTTCCGCGGCGCGATGGCCACCGTCGCCACGGCTGTGGCGTGCGTGCTGGCCATCATGGCCATCGACTACTGGGTGGTGATCTTCTCCGAGGCCCTGCGCTGGACGCTCTCGCTGAGCGCTCTGGGCGTGACGCTCGCGGTGGCCGCCTGGACGGTCGCCCGACCCCTCGCGAAGTCGTTCACGCTGGCCGGCGTGGCACGGATGATCGAGGCCCGCCACCCCGAACTGCACGAGCGCATCAGCTCCACCGTTGAGCTGCTGACCACGCCCGACGCGCCTGAGCTTCGCGGCTCCGATGCGCTGATCGCCGCCCTGGCCGATGAGGCCGTCACCGACGCGCGCGGCGTCCGCACCGGGCGCGAGGTCAACTTTGCCGCCGCGGTCCCGTACGTCCTCGCCGCCGGCGCGGTCGTGGCCTTGCTGGCCGGCATCGTCGCGCTGTGGCCCACCCAGGCCGATCGACTGCTCCGCCGGGCCCTGCTGGCCAACGTCAGCCGCGTGTCGCACACCTCCCTCCGCGTCACCAAGATCGCCGCGCCGGGGCTCAAACGCATCCACGACGGCCAGGCGGACTACGCCATGCTCAGTGGACGGCGGCTGCACATCGAGCTGGAGGTCGACGACCCGGCCGTGACCGCCGCCGGCCTGCGGCTGTCGGGGCTCGGAGGCGGCGACGAGGAGGTCCTCTCCATGACCCGCCTGCCCGACGGCCCGGACGGGCTCCGCCGCTTCGCCGCCACCTGCCCCCCGGCCGAGGGGCCCTTCCGATTCCGCCTTCACGCCGGCGACGCGCTGACGCGGTACTGGCGCGTGCAGGTCGTCGAGCAGCCCGCGGTCAGCCGCATCGACATCCGCTACGAGTACCCGGCCTACACCCGCCGCGAGCCGGAGCTGCGCACGGCCACCAGCGGGGACGTCGCGGCCGTGGCGGGCACGGTCGCGACGATCACGGCACGGACGAACAAGCCGGTATCTTCCGCCGAGTTTCGCCTGGGCTCCGACGACCGCGCCGGGGAGTTGAACCGGGACCTCGACGGCTCGACGGTCTGTACGTTCCGCGCCGAGCTCACCGAGGGCCTGGAGACGCGCTGGTCGGCCCGGCTGACCGACGCCTACGGTTTCGTCAACTCCGCCGGGGAGCACAGCGTCAAGGCCCTGAAGGACCAGCGACCCGGCATCGAGGTGCCGCTTCCCAACACCACGCGGCTGAAGCTCAAGCCCTCCGATCGCCTGCCCATCTCCTACGTCATGAAGGATGACTTCGGCCTCGCCGACGCCGCCGTGGTGATCGAGGTGGACGGGCGAGCCGTCGATCCGCTTCCGCTGCCGCTTGCCTCGGGCGACGGCAGCGCCCCGGCGAGGGTGACGCGCGGGCGGTGCGAACTGGACCTGGCCGACCTGCCCCTCAGCGGCGCTCGCCAGGTGACTTTCCGGCTGCGGGCGACGGACATCCTCCCGGCCGAGCAGGGCGGACCGCAGAAGGGCTTCTCCGAGCTGTTCACCATCCAGTTGGACGCCGAGGCGGCGAGCTTCGCTGAGCAGATGGTTCTCGCCGAGGAGCTGCGGCTGCGCGAAGCCCTCCAGGAGGTCCTCACCGAGCTGACCGAGGCCAAGAAGGACTCCAGCCATCTCCGCCGGACCGTGCCCAAGGTCAAGACCGTCACCGAGGCCGTCATCGAGCGAGTCGACCGCATGCGACGCCGCGTCGGCAAGGCCGACACCATCCTTCGCCAGGCCATCGACGAGACCGCCGGCGGGGTCTACCAAGGGATGACCGAACGGCTCCAGTCACTGGCCGACGATCATGTCGCCAAGGCGCTGGACCTCGCCGGGCAGATCAAGCTGACCGACCGGCGGAAGCAGCGGGCCGCCCTCGCCGACGAGGCGGATTTCCAGGTGGACCGGTCGATCGCGCTCGTCAAGGAACTGCTGAAGGAGTTGGGCGTGCTCACCGAGCAGCTCGCCCGGACGATGGAGTTGGAGGACCTCGCCGCGCGGCAGGATGAGCTCGCCGACGAACTGGAGCAGATGGAGCTCGATGCGGAAGAGCTCCTCGACGCCGCCAAGGCGCCCAAGGGCGAGATGACACCCGAGGACTGGAAGAAGGCCCAGGAGGAACTCGCCGACGAGTTGGCGAAGATGGCCCGCAAGACCCCCGGCGCCGTCGAGGAAGAGCTCAAACGCGACGCCGAACGCGCCAAAGATCTTCTCAACGAGGCCCGCCGACTCGCCCAGGAGCAGGCTCGCCTTCGCGAGGACATCGAGCAGGCCAAGCATATGGAGGACCTCCAGCGCGACCTCGAAGCACTTGCCGAACGCCAGGAGAAGCTCGCCGACGCCGCCGCCAAAACGCCGCCCGCGGACACCCAGGCCGAGGCCATGGACGACGCGGCCGAGAACATCGAAGCCGCCGCCCTGGAAGAGGCCATCGAGCAGCAGGCCGCGGCTGAAGAGCAGCTCGGCGAGTTGTCCCAGCAGGGGCAGGAGGCCCGCGAGGCCGACGACCTCGCCGCCAAGGCCGAGCAGATCGCCAAGCAGCAGGCCGATCTCGCCGAGAAGGCCCAAACCGCCGAGGCCGCCGCCGAGGCCGCCGCCAAGCAGGCTGCCGAGGCCGACCAGGCCGCCAAGGACGCCGAGAAGGCCCGCGACGAGGGTGCAGCCAGGCTCAAGAAGGAGGCGGAGGACCTGGCCGGCAAGCAGGAGAAGCTCGCCGCCGAGGCCGCCCGGCTCGCCAGGGAAGCGGGCGAGAACCCGCCGACCGCCCAGGCCGCCAAGCGAACCCAGCCCGAGCGAACCATGCAGCAGGCCGCCAGGGAGGCCCGCCAGCCGGACTTCCCCAACGCCGCGGCCAAGGCCGACGAGGCACGCAAGCAGGCCGAGCGGCTCGCCCAGGAGATCGACCAGGCCGCCAAGGCCGCCGCGAAAAAGGCGGGCAACGCCAAGGAAGATCAGAAGGCCGCCCTGAAGAAGCAAGCCGATGCGGCCGCGAAGTCCGCAAAGAAGGCCGCCGACATCGCCGAGGGCCAGAAGGCGCTCGCCGAGCAGTTCGCCAAGCGCGCCGATGGCGCGAGGTCGCTGAACGAGCAATTCAAGCAGGCCTCCGCCAAGGCCGCTCAACAGAAGAAAGCCGCCCAGCAGAAGGCCGCCGAGGCCAAGCGCGAGGCCCAGCGGCTGGCCACGCCGCAGAAGCAGACGGCCTCCAAGGCCGCACAACTGGCTCGAGAGGCCGCCAAGGCGGGCGAGAAGGCCCGCGAGGCCGCCGAGCGGAACAACCCCACGGAAGAGATGAACCGTGCCGCGGCCGCCCTCCAGAGGGCCCAGGCCGACGCCGCCTCCGAGCAGGCCCTCAAGGCGGCCGACGAGGCGCAGAAGCTCGCCCGCGAGCTTCGCGACGCCGCCGCCGACGCGCCGAAGGGCGCCAAGGAGCAGGCGAGGAATCTCGGGGAGATGGCCCGCCAGCAGGGCAGGCTTCGCGAGGAGGCCAAGAAGCTCCTGGCCCGGAAGAACCAGATCGAGCAGGCCATGGCCAAGCGAGAGCTCGCGCGCCTTCGCAAGGCCCAGGCGGAACTGGCCAAGGAGGCCGGCAAACTCGCCGACCAGGTCAAGCAGGACGCGCCGCAGCCCGACCGCCTCGACACCCGCGCGGCCCGGCTGGCGCAGGAGGCCGCCGATGAGCTCGGCCGGAAGGACCCCGCCGCGGCGGCCGAGAAGGCCGACCAGGCCGGCGAGGACCTCGGCGAGGTCGCCCAGCGGCTGAACCGGGAGATCGGGCGGCGGCCCGAGCCGCCGGCGGGGCAGGAGTCGGCCGGCCCGCCGGAAGAGGGTCAGGCAGAAGGGGCCCAGCCCGAAGCCGGCCAGCCGGAGACGGGGCAACAGGACGGTGGCCAGGAACAGGGCGGTCAGCCCGAGGGCGGCCAGGAGCAGGGCGGTCAGCCGGAAGGGGGCCAGGAGCAGGGCGGTCAGCCCGAGGGCGGCCAGGAGCAGGGCCGGCCGCAGGACGAGAATGGAGAGCAGGTGATCGCCCAGGGCTCGACGGCCCAGCAGGGGGGTCGGCCGACCGGCGGCAACGCCGAGCAGATGCGGCGCAAGGCCGAGCTGGCCGACAATGCCGCCGACCTCTCCCGACGTCAGCAGCGGCTGGCGCGGCAGATGAAGGCCCTGGCTGAAGCCGACGTGGCGGAGATGGCCGCTGCCAAGCAGGCCGGCCTTGCCGAGGAGACCGCCGAACTGGCCGAGGACGTCGGGCGCATCCAGGAGCACGCCGAGGAACTCATCCCCGAGGACGCGGCCCGCAAGGAGGCCGCCGCTGCCGATCAGCACCTCCAGCGGGCCCGCAAGGCCCAGGGCCAGGCTCAGCAGGCCCTCGACGCCGGCCAGGCTTCCCAGGCCGCCGCGCCCGAGCAACAGAGCGCCCAGGAACTCAGCCGGGCCGCGTCGTCGCTGGAGCGCCTCGGCCGCATGCTCGCCAACGCCGCGTCCAAACAGCAGAGCGGGGACGAGGCCTTCCAGCCCGAGGAGATGGCGGACGCCTACGAGGCCGCCGACAAAGCGGCCGAGACCCAGGAGCTCTCCGACGCCGCGCTGGCTTCCGAGCAGCTTCGCGACCTGGCGGACTCGGCCATGGAGCGGGCGCGGGCGATGGGCCTTGCCGTCGGGCAGATGACGCCGCAGACCATGGCCCAGATGCTCCAGCAGGCACAGATGTCCATCGACTCGCGGTTCGGCACCGGCCCGCAGTTGCCAGACCTCACCGCCGCCCGGCTGGAGCAGATGGGCATCTCCGTCTCCGACTGGGCACGCCTGCCCGGAAAGCTCCGAGACCAGGTCCTCCAGGCCGGCGCGACGCGAAGCCCCGAGGAATACCGCGCGCTCATCCGACGGTACTTCCGGGAGATCGCCCGTCGTGGAGCCCGGGCCGCTGCGGAGACGTCCACGGAGAAGAAGAAGCCATGACGCACTTTGCCCATGCCATCCATTCCCGGCCAGCCCGCGCTGCCCTCGCGTTGGTGCTGCTGTTTGCCTGGGGCGTCGCAACGTCCCCGGTGCTCGCCGATGAGGCCTCGCCCGCGCTGGCCAAGTACAAGGACCGCCTGGACTCGTCGATCGATCGGGCCCTGGCCTACCTGGCGACGAAGCAGTTGAAGGACGGATCGTTCCGGTCGGACATGCGCGGCAACGTGGGGATCACCAGCTTGTGCGTGATGGCGTTCCTTGCCAAGGGCTACACGCCGGGCACGGGCCCCTACGGGGAGACGATCAACCGCGGCGTGGATTTCGTGCTGGACCACCAGGCTTCCAACGGCATGTTGACGGGGCCGACGGCCTCGCACGGGCCGATGTACGGGCACACGATCTCCACGCTGCTGCTGTCGGAGGTCTCGGGCATGGTCACGCCCGATCGCCAGGAGCGGGTGGACCATGCTCTCTCGCGGGCGCTTCGGCTGACGCTGGCGGCGCAGAAGGTCAAGAAGAACCGCATCCACCAGGGCGGGTGGCGGTATCAGCACACCAGCACCGACAGCGACATTTCCTGCACCGGCTGGGCCCTGATGAGCCTTCGGTCCTCGCGGAACGGCGGCGCGCCCATTCCCGGCAAGGCGATCAAGGATGCCCTCCAGTTCGTGATGAACTGCCGATGCCCCGACGGGGGGTTCGGCTACACGAGCCCGTCCTCGCCCGGCTTGGCGCGGACGGGCACGGCGCTGCTGTGCATCGAGTTGTGCGGCAAGCACCGCCACAAGGCGGCCGTCGGGGCCGGCGACTGGATCCTCAAGCACCTGCCCACGCGGTTCGGCGGCGGCCACTTCTACTACGGGCTCTACTACTGCGCCCAGGGCATGTTCCAGCTTGGCGGAGAGTACTGGGAGCGCTGGGCGGGCACCATGTACGACATGATGCTCAAGTACCAGAAGAAGGACGGCTCCTGGCCGCAGGGCGTCAGCTCCGAGGCCAAGGCGGGCACGTGCTATTCCACCGCCATGGGGGTCCTGGCGATGAGCGTATCCTACCGGCAGCTTCCGATCTACCAGCGGTAGAAAACCACCGTTTTCGTAGGGGTTTCCCTTGTTTTTCGGCCGAGCCCGGCCAGTTTGCGGTACGCGCCTAGAATGGTGCAAATGATAGTTCCGCAGCCCGAAATGAAAATGAACCTGGCGCTTTCATGAGGGCAGCGCGGACGGGCCCGGGCGCACTTACGGAGCGTCCGGGCCTTTTTATTGGCGCCCCGTTTCCGGGTCGAGGCGCAGCAAACGGGCGGCCCCGAAACTTCGGAGTCCGCCCGGTGGGATGTTTCTCTGAGGGATAGTTCGATCAGGCGCGTCTTCGTCGGCGGCGAAGCAGCGCCAGCGCGCCGAAGGCAACCAGCCCGGCCGTAGCGGGCTCGGGGATCATGCTGTAGATCTGATCGTCGTCCCAGGTGCCCGTGTCATCCAGTTGGGCCAGGACGTAGTTGATATCATTGGGGTCCCGGCGGAACAGGTCCTCGGAGAAGCGGAGTTCCAGGCTGTCGCCCATGGCCACGTCGTACTTGGTGGACATGGTCGGATCGAACGTGGTGCCCCCCGAGTCGATCACCAACCCGAAGTGCAGCAGCGTGGTGACCATCGTCCCATCGGCCGGGTCCACCTCGTAGATCGTGCCCTCTTCCAGGCCGGAATCGTCAAAGACCAGGTTGACCGTCAGCACGGGGGACGGCGGGTTCGTAGGGTCGGCCGGCTCGGTCTCAAAAAACATCATGTTCAGACCGGTCGCGCCGGCGTAGGAGGCCGGCGAGCCGTCGGGGTCAAACGGATTGTCCGGAGCGGCCGCGACGGGATCGACACTGAGCCCGACATAGCGGTCGGTGGTCTCGGCGCCGAGATACAGCGTGTCGATATCGAGCCCCGAGCCGTAGTAGTCCATGGCGGATTCGTCGCCCGTGGGGCTGATCGTCCCATCGGGGTTGACAAGGTAGTTGTCCACCATGATCGCATCGTAACCATCGTTTCCATCGATGGTTCCGTTGACATCGACGACGGCGGCTCCCGTGGCGCAGGCAAATACCGCCACAACGGACAGCAGGGATCCGAGCATGAGCGCACGTCTCATAGTCAACCTCTCCTCACCATGTCTCGAGCATGAGCCATGGAACTGCGGGCCCGGTGAGCGCTGAGCACGAGCAGTCGAGCAACCGGGGCACCTGCCTCACTTGACAAAACCAGTATAGCCGGAACATGCCGTTCCGTCAAGTGGTGTTGGCCATACCAGAAAACAAAAATGTCGAACGGGCACGGTCCGACACCCGCCGCCCCGCCATCAGCACGCCTTGCCCGGGCCGCGGCAGGAGCGTAGGATGACGTGCAATACCTCCCCTCTGACGGAGAACGGCTCATGACAGAACGCCGCGTGCATTGGCTCCGACTTGTCGGCCTGCTCGCCTCCATCCCCGCCCTCGCTTGCACCGTCCGCGCCGCCGGAGAGCAGGCCGAGGCCCTCACCGGCCGGTTCGCCACTGCCGACGCCGTCGAGGTGGTCTTGCGCCCCAAGGCCTGGAGCAAGCTCCGCGTGGTCTCCGCGGCCCAGCACGGCCGGGCCGTCAAGAAGGGCCAGATCATCCTCCGCCTGGAGACCGATGAGCTGGACGAAGCGATCGCCGACAAGGCCGAGGAGGTCGGCAAGGGCAAGCTGGCGGTGGCCGCGGGCGCCGAGCAACTGCGCCACCTCGAGGCGACCGGCCCGGAGAAGCTCGCTGCTGCCACGCGGGCTCGGGACCGGGCGGTCGAGGACCACGACGAGTTTCTTGAGACCGGCCGTGAGCTGGCCGAGAAGGACGCGGACATGGCCCTGGCCGGCGCGGAGTTCTCGCTGGCCTACGCCAAGGAGGAACTCCGCCAACTGGAGAAGATGTACGCCTCGGACGACCTGACCGAGGCGACCGAGGAGATCGTGCTCAAGCGTCAGCGGTTCGTGGTCAGGCGGTCCGAGCACAATCTTCGCAAGGCCCGCGCCGAGCACCGCGTCGCGCGCGGTCGGACCATCCCCCGCAAGGTCGCGGACCTCGCCGCCGCCCGCAAGGACGCCGTCGAGGAGCTGAGGCACGCGCAGTCGTCCGTCCCGGCCGGGATCGAGAAGCAGCGGCAGGACCTGGCGGCTCTTCGGCGAAAGCAGGCATTGATCGAGACCGCCCTGGCCGAGTTGAAGGCCGACCGCGACGGCATGGTCGTGCGAGCGCCCGCCGACGGGCTTGTCTACCACGGGCGGCTGGAGCGTGGCCGGCTGGTCACGGCCGCCGCCGTGGCGGCGAAGCTCCGTCCGGGCGGCTCGCCCGGGACGAACGAAGTGCTGATGACGATCGTCTCTCCGCGTCCGAAGACCGTTTGCGCGGACGTCCCCCAGAAGCGCCTGGGGGAGCTGGCCAGGGGCGCGAACGTCACCATCCTGCCGGTCGGCTTCGACGGCGTGGAGCTCCCCGCGCGGGTCCAGTCCGTCTCGTCCGTGCCCCTGCCGTCGGGCAGCTTCGACGTCCGCATCGCCTTGACCGGAAAGCACGACCGCATTCGCCCGGGCATGACATGCCGCATCCGCCTGCCGGGGGCCGATCCGACGACGGCGACCGCCCCGGCCGAGTGAGACGCCATGCTCCCGCTGCCCCGAAAACCCGGTGCTTGTCTCGCGGTCGCGACGTGCGTTCTCGCATCCGTCGCCGGCGCCCGCGGGCCGACGAGCCGGCCGACCACCCGCCCGACGGTCGCCGAGGTGTCGACCGAAGCGATCCAGCGTTCCCTCCGCCGCGGGACGGCGTTCCTGGTCGGCTGGCAGAACGACGACGGCTCGTGGGGGTCGGCGCGGCGCACGAAGGGGCTGAACATCGCCTGTCCCGTCCCGGCCGGGCACGACGCCTTCCGCCTTGCGGTGACCGCGCTATGCGTCTCGGCGCTGATCGAGGCGGGGGGCGACGCCGACGGCGTCTGCAAGGCGGTCGATCGGGGCGAGGCCTGCCTCCTGGCCGAACTGCCCAAGCTCCGCCGCTCCTCCCGGCGGTACGTGTACAACACGTGGGCCCACGCCTACGGCATCCGCGCGCTGGTGCGGCTGCACCGGCTCCGGGCCGACGAGCCGCGGCGACGCGAGCGTCTGGCCGCGGCGATCGCCGGGCAGATCCGCCGGCTGGTCGAGTACGAGGCCGTCCACGGCGGCTGGGGATACATCGACTGGCGCATGAACACGAAGCGCCCGACGCCGCTGACGACGTCCTTCCTGGCCGGGACGTGCCTGATCGCCCTGCGGGAGGCGGCCGACGCCGGCATGCACGTGCCCGCCCAGCTTGTCCGCCGGGCGGTCGCGTCGATCCATCGCCAGCGGAACCCGGACTTCAGCTACCACTACAGCGAGCTGTTCTGGCGGCGGCCCGCTCACGAGATTTGCCGCCCGCCGGGCAGCCTGGGACGAAGCCAGGTCTGCAACCTCGCCCTCCGGCTGTGGGGGTTTGAGGGCGTCACCGACGACGTGCTCGCGACCTGGCTGGACCGGCTGATCGAGCGCAACGGCTGGCTCAGCCGGGCCCGGAAGATGCCCGTCCCCCATGAGTCCTGGTATCGCGTGGCCGGGTACTTCTTCTACTACGGGCATTTCTACGCGGCCGCGTGCGCGATGGAACTGCCTCCCGCGCGTCGAAAGCGGTATCGGCGGGGACTGGCGGGGATCCTCGTTCCGCTCCAGGAGCGAGACGGGTCCTGGTGGGACTACCCGATGTACGACTACCACAAGGGATGGGGCACGGCGTACGCGATGATGGCTCTGAGCCGGTGCCTGCCCGTGGCGAGGCAGCGTTCAGCCGGCGTTGCCGGTCGGTGAGGACTGCCCTTCCCCGCCGGGCTCGCCGGGGCATGTCCGCGACGCCGCCTTGTCTTTGTGCCCCGGCCGCGGGGTGTGCGGGCACGTCGAGCAGGAGCCGCAGGAGGGTATCCGCCGCCCGGCGATCACGCGCCATATCCGCCGGCCGAGCATGATCCCGGCCGTCAGGACGACGGCTCCGACGAACAGTTCTTCCCACATAGGTCCACGCCTTCCATAGGCATTGTAGACGCGGCTAGGGGCTCTCGACGGGCGTGACGAGGATTCGGGCGGCCATGCCGCGACCGATGGCCAGTCGCGTGGGTCCCAGGGCGATGAGCGTCGGCCCGCCGCTGCCGTCGCTCCCGCGGATGACTTTGACGCGCGAGCCGACGTTGAGGCCCATGGCGACGAGGCGTGCGCGGAAGTTGCGTCCGCCGGTAAGGGCGTCGACGCGTGCGGTTCGGCCGGCGGGAAGTTGGTTCAGGGGCCGCGGGGTGGAGTTTTCGGTGGTCATGTCGGGCACCGTCGTGCGTGGGCGCGGCGGGTCAGGCGGTGTCGGGCTTGTCGGCGACGGCCCGTTCCCGTCTGCGGCAGAACTTCGTGAACGCGGTTGTCCAGTCATCCTCGCGGTCGGCGAGGAACCGTGCGAGGTAGCCGAGCCGGCGGAGCACGACCTTGCCGACGTGGTGCTCCATGCCGCAGGCGGCGCGATTGGCCGTCTCGTCATCGACGGCCAGAACGTTGACAAAGAAGTCCCGCAGGACTTCGTGTCGGCGTGCAACCCTGCCGGCGACGGCCTCGCCCTCGGGCGTCAGCGTGATGATGTCGTACGGGGCGTAGTTGACCAGCCCTCGCTGGGCCAGCGCCCGCAGCGCTCCAGTGACCGATGAGCGATTGACGCCCAGCCGGCGGCTGATGTCCGTCGCGCGGGCGGCGTGCTTCTCGGCCACGATGTAGTGAATGGCCTCGAGATAGTCCTCCAGGCTCTCGGTCAGGCTTTCGCTCATATCCAGCCTCGCGAGGTACTACGCAACATTCTTCGGCTATCCAAACAATATACGTAAACACAAAGCCTCCTGTCAATGCCAATCGCCCTCTCAGGCGTAGGAATGCATGCCGGGCAGGATGTAGTTGACCACGATCCAGTTGAACAGCATGGCCAGGCAGCCGACGATGCAGATCAGCGCGGTGACCAGGCCCCGCCATCGCCGGCCGGTGACGAACCGGACGTGGATCAGGGCGACGAACACCAGGCAGGTGATCAGCGCCCAGGTCTCCTTGGGGTCCCAGCCCCACCAGCGCCCCCAGGCGAAGTCGCCCCAGACCGCCCCGAGGATCGTCCCGGCGATGACCGTCCAGCACGCCAGTTGCGCCAGGACCAGGTTGCAGCGGTCCACCACCGCCAGGGCCGGAAGGGCCCCGCCGATCCGCAGGTCCGGCGGGCTGCTCGCCGGGGCTCCGCGCCGTCCGCGGACGACCAGCATCCCCACGTACGTCAGCGAAAGGAAGAACGTCATCCCCACCAGGGCGTGCCCCACGATGATCACCGCGACGTGGACCGCCATCACCGGCGAGGCCAGGATGCCCGGCTGGGCTCGCAGGCCGGAATCCATCTGCTCGGGGAACATCAGCCCGGCCAGCAGCGCCATCGCCGCGTACAGTGCGGCCGCGATTCCAAAGAACCCTCGCCAGCGGCCAAGCTCCAGGCCCAGGGCGATCAGCCCGCCCAGCAGCACCGAGCCCATGACGGCCTCGTACTGGTTCATGATCGGCGGCAGGTACCACGCCCGCCCGCTGACGGCCCAGCGGATGACGAAACCGGCGCCCATGACCGCCGTAGCCGCCGCGAACAGCGCCAACCCCGCCCACCGCGGCCAGCGGGCGTCGGAGACGGCCGAGAGGATCAAGGGCAGCAGCGCCGCGGCGAAGGCGACCAGGGCCACGAGGTCTCGGGGGAACGCGTTGTAGGCGATCTCCAGCTTGCGGACGCCGGCGGAGGGGTAGTCCGCCCCGGTCGCCTCGGCCATGCGCTTTGCCAGGGCGGCGAGGGCCCGGTTTGTCGCCTCCGCGTCGCGACCCAGCCAGGCCGCGTGCAGGTCGCGCCAGGCTCGGCCGACGCTGCCGGCAGGCTGGGTCTCGGCGGCGGTGCCCAGCACCGTCTCCACCGGAGGCCAGTGTTCCCCGCCGGGGACGGCGCGGAGGACCTCGATGCCCAGGAAGCTGGAGTACCGCACGCTGAGCCGGTCGACGGGCACGCGGAACTCCTTGCGCTCGACGAGCCGGCCGAGCGCGTCGCGCAGGTCGGGCGAGCCTTCGGCGACACTGCGGTCGCCAAGCGTCGCGCGCCCGGTGCGGACCAGCAGGAACCACGCCTCGGCGTCCAACAGCGTCGCCGGCCGGATGCGGCGGGTCCGCTCGAATTCCGACTTCGCCGGCCGGTCGAGGTGCTCGGCCACGAACGAGCGCATCTGCTTCTCGCGGACGTAGAGCACGGGTCGATTGACGTACGTCCCCGCGTTGAGCCAGACCTCCATGTACGCCACGGCCGGGGGCAGGCCCGCGAGCGTCTCGCTGCCGGTCATCTGGTCGAGCTGCTCGCGGGCGAGGGTGTCCAGCACGGCCAGCCGTCCGCGGTGCTGGACGCCCAGCGTGGAGAGCGTCTCGGCATCGACGTGGCGCAGAAACGCCACGGCGTTGGCGTCCAGCGGCCCGGTCGGCTCGGCGGCCGCGCCGGAGGCCAAGCCGGCTGCCAGGGCGAAGGCGGCGATCGTCGCGCGCGTCATGCCGGGACCTCCTTCCGCCGCATCAGCAGCGGCTTGACGTAGAAGGCGATCGGCAGGCCCAGGCAGACCAATGCGCATCCCAGCCAGATGATGCCAAGGGCCGGGCGGGTCTTGGCCCCGAGGGAGATCTGGGTCGGCTCGCGGGGGTCGCGGCCCCAGGTGTTCTGGCTCAACTGGAAGCCGCCCACGTGCACGGGGTGGTTGAGGCTCAGCGTCTCGGTCCCCGGGCGGTCGCCGATGCGGACCTCGCAGCGGTAGTCCTTGGGGATGCCCGAGGCCGGGTAGGTCTGATACTCGGCCGAGAGGATCTGCACCGCCTCGGGCAGGCGGATCCGGTCGCGGGAGAACGTCAGCCAGATGCCGCGGTTGCCGGGAAGGTCCACGAGGTTCGGCGAGGCGAGATGCTCGTAGGCGCCGAACGGCAGATAGACGGCCCGTCGGAAGTCATCGGCGGCGATCTCAAGCCGCAGGGCGGGACCCGCCGGGTCGGCGTGGGCATGCCCGGCGTGGCCGGCGGGTGGGGCGGCCTGCTCGTCGGCGGGCTCGTAGCCCTTGGCGGCGTGGTCGAAGAACCGCAGCGGCTCGACGGTGATCTTGCGTCCTTCGAGCGGCACGGCCAGCGATTCGCCGAGCTGGAGCCTTGCGTGCCACCGCTGCCGATCGCCCGGGCGGACGACCGCGAGCGTCGGCTCGATCTGCGGGCCGGTCATCACCAGCAGCAATGTATGGGGCATCCGCGGGCCGGCGTTGGGGTCGCCCGGAGCGATCACTTTCGCCATCGCCGCCGGCGTGAGGTTGTTCTGGTAGACCATCACGTAGTCCCGGCCGCCGAACTGCCGGTGCCCGGGCAGCGACGGCGAGAGCACGATGGTCCCGGCTTGTCGGCCGTCGTCGACACGGAGCTGTACCGCCGGGACGCGATTGGGCGAGCGATCTCGCCATCGCTCGACAAGCCGCAGCGCCGGATAGTACCTGCTGACCCGGACGCTCACGCCGTCGATACCGGCGTCGATGGCGACATCGAGATCCTGCGCCGGCGCTTTCGGCCCGGCCAGCAGGTCCGGCAGAGGGGAGCGCAGGGGCGAGTCCGCTGCCGGTGGGTAGACGTACAGGGCGTGGCTGTCGGCGAGATAGACGTGTCGGATGGGCGAGAAGCCCTGGCGCGTCCGAACGCTGACGGCGTCGCCGGAGAGGCTGCGGGCGGTATACCACATGGATCCGCCGGCGAGGACGAGCAGCCCGGCGTGGCTGATCCACGCCCCGGCGTTTCGCGGCCGCAGCGGGATGCGGGCGACAGTCGCGGCGAGGATGTTCAGGCACAACACCCCGCACAGCGTGACGAACAGGGGGTGTGCGTAGACGTCCGGCTGGGTGGATCGGCCGGGGTGGGCGAGATGCACGCCGAGCACGTCGGCGAGGGCGTGAGGCACGGTGGATGCCAGGGCGGCGTAGACGCAGATCGCCCCCAGCAGGGCCACGCCGAGCCAGACGTTCCCGATGGCCAGGATCGCCCCCCGCAGGGCGGATTGTCCGGACGGCTGGGCCATGGCGATGGCGTAAAGAAGGGCCCTGACACCTCGTGGGCGTCAGGGCCCGTGGTTTCGGTCCTGGCCGGGAGGCCGGCTATTCCTGTGCGGCGGTGAGGAACCGGTCGGGGGGGACGATCCAGATCTCGACCCGGCGGTTGGCCTCGTTGCCCTTCTGGTTGGGCTTGTTGGGTTCGATGGGGTGGTACTTGCTGAAGCCCATCACGCCGATGCGTTGGGGCGTCAGCCCGCCGGAGGTCATGATCTTCTGGACGGCGACGGCGCGATGGACGGACAGGTACCAGTTGTCCGGGTGCTTCTGCTTGGTCGAGGGCTTCTCGATGGGGATGTCGTCGGTATGCCCGGCGATGTAGACGTGGAACCGCTGGGCGCCCGGCTGCTGCATGATGTCCACGAATCGGCGCAGCGCGTCGCCGGTGGAGGTCTTGACGGCCACGCTGCCCGGCGCGAAGGTCAGGTCGCTCTTGAGCTTGACCATGCCGTACTTGGGCAGGTACTCGACGAGGTCGGGATTCTCCCTCGCGAAGTCCCGCAGGGCCTTGTCCAACTGGGCCGGGAGAATCGCCATGCCCACGGGCATCGGCGTCGGGCCGGACTCGACGGCCTTCTGGTACTTGTCGTAGAGCTCCTTGAAGTCCGCCTGGAGCTTGTCGTAGTTGGCCTGGAGCTGGGCGAAGGCCTGCTCGCGCGAGCCCAGGGCGCCCTCCCGGCCCTCGAGCTGGCTGAGCAGGCGCTGGTTTTCGGCCCGCAGCTCGCGGAGGGCGTTCTTGCATTCGGTCAACTGCTCGTTGGCGCGGCGGGAGGCGGCGAGGGCCTCCTTGTACTGCGCCTCGGGCACGCAGCCGGTGGCCAGGAGCAAGCCTCCCAGGACCACGGCGGCCAGTGCTTTCGTCGCATGAGTGTTCATCCCGATCATCCCTTCACGTTGTCCGGTCCCAGTCCGGGTTGATCTCGACGGATACGCGGTTCGGACGCGTCGTTCAGGCGCCCATCTGTTTCATGGCCCGCTGGCGGCTGGCGGCGGACTTGCCCACCAACCAGCCGAGCACGGCCGCGACGATCATCACCAGCAGCGCCGCGATCACCACGATGGTGAGGTTGGCCTTGAGCTGGACGATGTAGTCGGGCACGTTGGGTGCGAAGGTGCTCAGCGCGACCGCGCCGAGCAGGGCGG
Organism: uncultured Planctomycetaceae bacterium; assembly: GCA_964385465.1. Taxonomy (GTDB): domain Bacteria; phylum Planctomycetota; class Phycisphaerae; order SM23-33; family SM23-33; genus CAYLPJ01. The sequence continues at coordinate 68,138 of CAYLPJ010000012.1, forward strand.
CGACGATGGCGCAGCCGATGACGACGCCGCCGAAGAGCCCGCTGGAGGCGTCGATGGCTTCGACGTACTGCGGGGCGGCCTCGGGCGCCGGCGCCTGGGCGGGGGCCATCGCCGGGGCCGTGCCGCTGGCGGCGGGAGGCGCTTCGGCGGGTTCCTCGCCGCCCTCTTCGTCGATGTCGATCGTGTCGAGCACCTCGGCGCCGAGGCTGGTGTCGTCGCTCTCGCGCGTCAGGTCCAGCAGGCCCGAGCCGCTGCCGACGCCCTCGAGGGAGATCTGGTCCTCGATGCTCGGGGCGATCTGGGTCTTGGCCATCGGGTCGGCCTCGATCTCCAGGTCCTCGTCATCGAAGATGCTGATGCCCTCGGCGGTGATGACCGTGTCTTCCTTGGTCGGCGGCGCCGCCTCGGCGGTGTCGGCCTCGGAAAGGCTGACCGAGTCGCTCTCTCCGGCCGGGGCGAGCTCCACCTCGTCCTCTCCGCCGCCGGCGAGCCCGTCGACCTCGTCGACGCGGAACATCTTCCGCTGACCGTCCTGGAAGACGCGCAGCTTCGAGTCGCGGACGTAGTTGGCCAGCTCTTCCTCGCTGACGCCGAGCTTCTCGGCCGCTTCCTCTTCCGTGTAGTACATCTTGCCCATGCGTCCGGCTCCCGCGGGGTCGCGTCTCGCGCGGCCCCTGGATCAGTTTCCGTCGCCCGCCGTCAAACGCTGCTGCTGCTGCACCAGCGCCTTGATGTCACGCGGCGGCGGGTCCGTGTTGTACGAGTCCAACTGCACGTCGAACGTGTAGTTCCGCACCGCCATCAGGCGAAGCTGACGATTGCCCGTGAGGTACTGATACACGCTGATTGTACCGTTCTGGAGGTCCAGGAGATAGAGCCCGTAGCTGTCGCCGGTCACCCGCCCGGCCACGGCGACGATCCCCTCGCCCCGGCCCGTGGAGACCTGCCCCCGGGCCGCCCGGCTGCCGGCGCCCAACTCGATCAGCAGCCCGGCCGCGACGGCCCCCAGCAGGGCCACGACCAGCCACCGGGTTATCCCCCGGCTTGCGCTATGCACATGTCCGGACATCCGCTCTCCCGTGCTGTTCCGCTGCCGTCCGTAGCGATACCTCCGCCACGCGGCGCGATTCTAGGCCTCGCGCGCCGGGCACGCAAGGCTTTTCCCGCGCTCCCGTTGTCAACGCTCGCGCCCGGCGCGGCACGCGGCGGCGAGGTTGCGGATCAGGTACAGGTCGCCGACGAAACGGCTGGTGTCCACGTAGCGCGTGAACGCTCGGCCGCGCCTGCCGAGAACCCACGCATGGGCCCGGACATTGCCGTCGTAATGCTGAAGCGGGCAGGTGCGGTGCTCGGTGCCCTGCTGCTTGGGGGCCTCGCTGATCCACCACAGCGGCACGGACCGGTCCAGATGGGCGAGGTAGCGGGCGCAGTCGCCGCGGGCGAAGCGGCCCAGCAGTCGGCCGACCTCCTCGGACAGGTCGCAGAACGGCGGCAGTTCCTGATTCTGGTGCACGCCGAACTCGACCGGCCCGCGGCCGAGGAGGGCACAGGTCGTGTCGATGTGGATCAGGGCGCGGTTGTCGTCGGCGTACCGCCCGCGGACGAGCCCCGCGGCGTAAGCCGCTCGCAGGTAGCGGGCGACGCCGACCCGGGCGAGGGCGAGCTTGGCGGCCAGGCGGAGGCCCAGGTCGGCCTCGGCCCAGCCCTCGCGGCGGGCGGTCCGCGTGAAGCCGATCGTCCCGGCCAGCCAGCGGTTAAGCGTCGCGCCGCCCTGGAGGTTGTAGTAGAAGACAGCGTGGCGGTCGCGGACGTCCCGCAGGCGCGGCGGGGCAAGCAGGGACCAGTCCAGCCGGTCGATCATCTGCCGGACCAGGGACACGGCGCGGGCCTTGAGGGCCGCGTCCGGGCGGTCGCCGGTCAGGCGAAGGTAGGCGTCCACCCCGTGCAGCTCCGAGAGGTAGTCGCCCGTCCGCCACTGCTTCTGGCGGCGCAGGGCGTAGCGGGCCGACCGAACCGCTTCGGCCGGCAGGTCGTACGGCGCCCGGTTGGTCCCTTCGCGGTAGGCCTTCTCGTCGAACGCCAGGGCCGGATACGCGGCCCATTCGCGCCGGAGGTAATCCACTGCCCGTTCGCGGAGGTCCGCGGGCAGGTGCGGGGCGGCCTCGTCGAGGGCGACCGCCAGGTCTGCCGTGCGGCCCCAGTGGATGTGCGAGAACCACGTGCCCCCGATCCCGCCGTAGATGTACAGCAGCGGGCGGAGGTGCCCGGCCGCCACCATCTCGCCCACGCGTTGGCGGAGCTTGGCCCGCCACGGGGCCGCCTCGGCGGCGGCGACGGGCTTGCGCGGCGGCAGGGCGATCAGGCCATCCAGCCCGCCGATGCGGACGGTGTAGCCGTCGGCGCCCTCGACGAACGCCAGCGGGCCGGCCGTGTCCATCCAGTTGGCGTCGACGGGGTGGACCTGCCGCCCGCCGGCGGAGAAGGTGATCTCCATCCCTCCGCCGAGCGCGGTGGCGAGCATGGGCGGCAGCGGGGCGGCCTTGGGGGCGTCGTCGAGCGAGGCCCACTCGAACCGCTGCCGGAAGCTCACCGCGTTGGCGTCGTCTCCGGCGGCGACGGTCTCCCTGACGCCGACGGGGATGTGCCCCAGCAGGGCAGACCACCGTTTGCACGCGGCGGCGATTCCCGCGGGCAGGCCGTCGGCCCAGCGGGCGGTCTCCGCCGGCAGCCACAGTCGCCCGCCGGTCAGGGGCATGACCGCCAGCGAACCGCCGGCGCCGCCGAACGCCAGCGTCAGCCGCCCCTTCCCGTCCAGGGCCGCGGACGCCGCCGGCTTGGCGAAGCGGACAAGCACGGGGAGGTCGAGCTTCTTCGTTGAGCGGCCGAAGAGAGCCTTCGAAACGCCCAGTTCGCTTTCGACGTCGACGCCCTCGACGAACCCTTCCAGCGGCCCGCGAGGGGCGAACCACAGCAGCAACCACGCCGGCCCGTCCGCGCCGGCGAAGGCCTCGCCCAGTCGGCCGGAGGGCACGACGGCGACGCGGCCGCCACGCGGGATGGCCGCGTGAGAGGGCGGCAAGGCGAGGTTCAGCCGCACGCGCGGCCGGGCGGTCCGCACCAGCACGGCCGGGGACAGCCGGCTGACCGTGACCGACCCTGCCTCGTCGGGCCAGGCGTACCGGCGGACGGTGGCGTCGCCGTCGGGCGTCGGCCGGCCTGAAGCGCCGGGCAGCGTCACGGCCAGGACGCGGTCGGTCTCGCCGCGGTAGGTCGCCAGCGGCAGGCGCGGGGCGTTGTGATGGAGAACGACGGCGTCGTCGTCGGCGCGGGCCCGGAATCCCAACCCGCCGAACTCTGCCGCGGGGCCGGGCTTTCCCCCTCGCGGCCCGGCCGCCGCTGCCGTGGCCGCCCACAGCGCCGCGGTCAGGGCCAGCGTTTTCGCGGTCGGCGTCATGGGCGGCCCTCCGTGACGGGTTCGAGGGCGAAGAGGACCGACCGGGAGGTTTTGTGGAACAGTCGGCCCGCGGCGACGATCACGGGCGCCGCGGTGTTGTGCATCTGCCCGCCGCCGAGGGTGCCGAGGTTCATCCGGCCCATCTCGCGGCGGTCGCCGAGGTCCGGGATGAGGTACCGGTCGCGTCGGCGGGGGATGTCGTATACGTTGAGAAACGGCGGGTTGCCCGGCCAGCCGGGGTCGCGGACAACGTACGCCGCATCCCCGCCGAGGCTCATTCCCCATGACTGGTCGATCACGCTGAAACCGCCGTCCCACGTGCTCGTCCGCGCGAACCGGTGGCCGGCTTTCGGCTGCCAGTGGTGCTCGTCCGGATGGGCGAGTTTTGGGGCGTAGCGGCCGGTGATCAGCGGCTCCATGCGGCCGGTCCGGAGGTTCAGCCGCCCGAAAAACGCCCAGCCGGACGCGCCGAGTTGGATGTTGGCGTAGACGGTATAGGCCCAGCCGTCTTGCGAGACCGTCGGCGGGGGACCGATGCACGACCCGCCGTTGACCGTGATGATCGGTGCGACGTACGCCTGCTTCCCGGTGGCGGCGTCGAGCACCAGCAGCGTGCGGTGGTGGGGGTGTTTCTCCAGCCATTCCCGCAGGGCCGGGAACGTCTGCTCGTCGCGGAGGACCGGCTCGCCCCTGGTCCGCTCGTTGAACGCGTCCAGCACGCCCCGCATGATCTGCTTCTGCGTGTGATGGCAGACGTAGGCGAGCTGCGTCGTCAGCACCACCCGCCCGTGGGAGGCCACCAGCCAGTACTCCCGGATGGCCGCGCCGGGGAGCTTCGGCGAGGTCCACGCTGGCGAGCCGTCCTCGGCGTCGAGGGCGTAGACGCGCATGTCCCCGGCGGCGACGAACAACCGCCCGTCGGCGAAGGCCGGGGTGCACATGACCAGGCCGCCGACGGGCGCCTTCCACAGGCATCGGCCGTCGTCGGGCGCCAGGGCGTAGACGAACCCGTCGCGCCCGGCGACGAAGACCTTGCCGGCTGCGATCACCGGCGCAGCCCAGAGCCCCTCGCCGGTGGCGAAGGTCCACCGCCGCTTGCCGTCGTCGGCCCCGACGGCGTGGCATCGGCCGTCCATGGAGTTGACGTACACCACCCCCCCACGCCACGCCGGCGAGCCGAGGATCGCCCCGCCGGTCTCGTACCGCCACCGCGTCTTGCCGTCCTCCGCCGCCAGCGCCACCAGTCGGCCGTGACACGTGCCGACAAACAGCCGCCCGCCTGCCGCCACCGGCTGGGCGGCCGTGGCGATCGGCTCGCCCAGGTCCCTGTGCCAGGCCACCCGGCAGGGCCCGGTTGGCCCGGCCGGGGCGGCGCCGGTGTGGGCGGGGTCGTACTGGAGCTGGGGCCAGTCGCCTTCGCCGGCGGCGGCGTGTCCGGCCGCCGAGGCCGCCAGAAGCATGGCCGCCAACGTCCTGCCATCGATCATGTCGTCCTCCACGGGCTGTGCTGTGCGTCGGTTGCCGCGTGCTTCCAGCACTTGAACCGCGTCGGCCGCCTCGGCTCCCGTCCGGGAATGAAAGCTTTCGGTGGCGGGGCGGTTTTCCGATATACTCTGAGGGTTGCCCCTGCCGCGACGCACCATGCGGGTGGGGCGGCGCAACGGCCCCGGGCCGGGCCCTCGCGGGCCTGTGGCCAGGCCGATCTGCCCGACAGGGCGTTTGGACCCCGGTGACGGGCCGGGGGCTGGAACCATGCAACTCCCGCGGGCCGCCGCGGTGACATACAGATCGGAGTCAGCCGGGATGTCCGATGACACCCGCGACGAGGCCGCTGCGCCCGCGCAGGGCGACGGCCCCGCCACACCAGAGGACCGTTCCTCCGCCGACAAGCCTGCCTCGAACGACGCGGCAAAGCCGAAGCAGGACGACGGCAGCAAGCAAGCCCCGCAGTCCGACGCGCCCCGGAAGTCCTCCGACCGGCGGTCCGGCAGGCCTCGCCGGACGGCCGTGGTCCGCTACGGCTTGATGCGCAACATCGGCGAGTTCCGCCACAACCTCGACGAGCCGCCCGCCCGCGGCAGGCAGGTGGTGGTCCGCACCGAGCGGGGGGTGGAACTGGGCGTGGTCGTCTCGCCGGTCTGCGACTGCGACAGCCCCTGCGCGATCGAGCCGGGAAAGCTCGGGGCCTTCCTGAAATCCAATGGGCGCGACTATCCCTTCCGCCGCGACGGGCGGGTTCTCCGCCTGGCCAACCACCAGGACGTGATCGACTATCGCCACCTCGACACCTCCGCCCACGAGGCCGCCACGTTCTGCCGCCAGCAGATCAAGGAGCTCAAGCTCGACATGCGACTGGTCACCGTCGAGCACCTCCTCGGCGGCGAGAGGATCGTGTTCTACTTCTCCGCCGAGCAGCGCGTGGACTTCCGCGAACTCGTCCGCCGGCTGGCCACCGAGTACCGCACGCGGATCGAGATGCGCCAGGTCGGCGCACGCGACGAGGCCCGCCTGGTCGCCGATTACGAACGCTGCGGGCAGCAGTGCTGCTGCCAGAGCTTCCTGAAAGACCTCAAGCCGGTCTCGATGCGGATGGCCAAGACGCAGAAGGCCACGCTGGACCCGTCGAAGATCTCGGGCCGCTGCGGGCGGCTGATGTGCTGCCTGCGATACGAGGACGAGACGTACGAGGACCTCCGCAAGCGCCTGCCGCGCCGGAACACGTGGGTGCGGACGGAAGACACCGTCGGGCGGGTGGTGGAGACGCAGATCATCACGCAGCTCGTCCGCCTCCAGGTGCCCGATGGCACGCGGGTGGCGGTGGGGGTCGAGGACATCGTCGAGCGGAACGTCGAACCGCCCAAGCCGCCCCAGGCGTCCAACGGGCGCGACGACCGCCGCCGCGGTCGAGGGGGCCGTGACGACCGCAAGGGCGACCGCGGCAAGGACAGGGGCGAGCAGTCCGGCAAGGGCGATGGCGAGGCCGAAGCCAAGCCGGAGGCGGCCCCTCTCAACGCCGACGGGCAGGATGACTCGCAAGGTTCCGGCCAGCAGGGCGGCGACGGTGGTGACGGCGGCGACCGTTCCGGCGGGCGGAAGAAGAAGCGGCGCCGGCGTTCGCGGAAGGGGAAGTCCGGCGAGGGTCAGCAGCCCAAGGGCTCCGGCGACGGCCGGGGCGGGGGCTCCTCCGGCGACGGTGACGGCGGTTCCGGGGGCGGGAAGCGGAAGAAGCGCCGCCCCCGCCGGCGCCGCAAGAAGGGCCCGAAGAAGGACAACTGATCCGGCGGGGCCTGGCGGCGTCAGTTCACCACGTTGGCCGGTTCGCCGGCCAGGAAGGCCCGGAGGTTCGCCGCCGCGGTGTTCAGCAGGCGCCGGCGGGCCGCCCGCGTCGCCCAGGCGATGTGCGGGGTGATGTGGCAGTTGCTCGCCGTCAGCAGCGGGTTGTCCGCCGCGGGCGGCTCGATGCCCAGCACGTCCAGGCCCGCGCCCGCCAGGCGCCCGGAGTTGAGGGCGTCGGCGAGGGCTCGCTCGTCGATCAGCGGGCCGCGGGCGGTGTTGATCAGAAACGCCGTCGGCTTCATGCGGGCCAGGCGGTCGGCGTCGATCAGCCGCTCGGTCTCAACCGACAGGGGGCAATGCAGGCTCACCACGTCGCTACGGGCCAGCAGGTCGTCCAGGTCGGTGAAGGTCACCCCCGGCGGGGCCTGCCTGCGGGCGGCTTGGGCGGCATCACAGGCCAGCACCCTCATGCCGAACGCCTCCGCCAGCTCGGCGACGCGTCGCCCGATCCGCCCCAGCCCGATCAGCCCCATCGTCAGCCCGTCCAGCTCGGTCAGCGCGGCGGTCCAGTAGCAGAAGTCCTCGCAGGCCGACCAGTCCCCCCTCCGGACGCTCGCGGCGTGCTCGCTGACCCGCTGGCTGAGGTTCAGCAGGTGGGCGAAGGTCATCTGCGCCACGCCCGGCGTGCTGTAGGCCGGAACGTTCGTTACCGTGATGCCCCGCGCCCGCGCCGCGGCCGGGTCCAGCACGTTGATCCCCGTCGCCAGCACGCCGATGTAGCGGAGGTTGTCCAGGGCGTCCAGCACGTCGGGGGGCATGAGCGTCTTGTTGGTCATCGCCACCTCGGCCCGACGAGCTCTCTCGACGACGAGCTCCGCCGGCGTGCGGTCGTAGACCACGCACTCGCCGAACTCTTCCATCGGCCCCCAGCTCAGGTCGCCGGGGTTCAGCGTGTACCCGTCCAGCACCACGATCTTCATCAGCGGGACTCCTTCCGCCCGCCATTATTCCGGGGACGTCAGCCCGATGCACCCGCAAACCTCCTTCCCGGAACCCCGACCTCCAGCGAGATCGAAAGGCCGGGAACGCCGTTCTCCGGGGGATGCCTGGATGGCGGGGGAACACGCAACGTACGCGGGGGCAGAAGATGCGAGATGACAGAGAAGCGCCAGGCGGAGCCCCCACAAACCGCCGCGGTCTGGACCTCCGTCCCCTTGGCCGGGCTCACCGAGCAGCAGGGACAGCACGCACTGCTCCGTCGGGGGCGGTCGTCTTCGTCTGGTGTTTGCCGCGGGGTGCTTGTCGCTTGCTTCCTGGTGCTTACCCCTGGGACTCGCCCTGGCCGGGCTTGCTTTCCTGGAGCTCCTTGCGGATCGTGTCGACGCGCTGGCGGACGTCCTTGTAATTGTAGTCGGTCTGGGCGACGGCGGAGAACTGCTGGAGGGCCTCGTCGAGCTTGTTCATCTGCTGGAGGACATCGCCGAGGAAGTAGCGGAGCTCCTTGGCCCGCTCCTCGGTGAGCTCGGCGCTGAGGGCGCGTTCGAACGTCTCGGCGGCCTCGGGCAGCCAGCCCTTCTTCATGAACGCCTGGCCGATGAGGCTTCGGGCCCGCAGGGCCCGGCGGGGGTCGCGCTGGGCCTGCTGGAGCGAGGCGATCGCGTCATCGTACTGCGCGGCGAGGAACTGCCGCCGGCCTAGCTCGTACTTCAGCGACAGGTCGGTCGGGTAATTGGCCGCCCGTTCCTTGTACTCGTCGAGCTCGAAGGCGAGCTGGCGCTGGGCCTGCTCGCGGGCGGCCTCGGCGTCGCCCTCCTCCTTGAGCTTGCGGAACCTCCGGGACATCTGGCGGATGCGGATGTCGCCGATGCGCATCTTGAACTGGTAGGCCCCGATGTCCTTGTGGGCCTTGGCGAGGACGTCGATGGCCTCGTTCTCGTAGGACTCGTTCTCGAATTTCAGCAGGGCGTCGACGAGGGCGCTGATCTTGCCCGGGACGTCGGGGCTTTCGAGGTACTCCTGGCGGGCCTTGCGGACCTGCTCGCGAAGGTAGTCCTCGTCCTTGATGATCGAGTCCCTCTGCATCAGCTCCTGCTGCTTGTCGAGGTCCTTGACGCCCTTGGTGAAGTCGCCCTCCTGGTCGTACTTGCCGGCCTGGATCGTGTAGCTGGCCTGGAGGTTCCGCTGGATGTCCATCAGCTCGCCGTCGTCGGGAAACGACCGCACGGCCAGGTCGATGGACTGGACGGCCTTGGTGTAGTCCTGGACGTGCTCGAAGGCGCGGGTGATGTCCAGGAGGATCTTGCGGTTGGGCTTCTTGGCGTGTCGCTGGGCGTCGAGCAGGACCGAGGAGATCCAGTGGATCACCTCGGGCAGGTCGAGCTTCCTCGCGGCGCGGAAGACCTGCTCCATGTAAGCGATCGAGCCGGGATCCTTGGCCAGCAGGTACTCGGCGTTGACCAGGTTGGTCAGCGGGTCCTTGCCGGGGCGGCGTTTGAGCTGCTCCATCATCCCCGGGCCCTTGCCGCCCTGGGCCTTGCGGCTCATGGCGACCTCGCGAAGGCGCTTGTGCCCGCCCTCGACGTGCTCCGGCTCGCGCTGGATGCCCTCCAGGAACATCTCGATCGCGAAGTCCCAGTTGCCGGTCTCGGCGACCTCCTCGGCACGCGAGAAGAACGCCTTGCCCTTGCCCTTCGACGAGCCCTCTGACGCTTCTGCCTTCGCCATGCTCAAGCCTCTTCCATCTGTCTGTGGGTCCGGACCGATAGGCTCACTGTACCCCACCGGCCAGGCCCCGGCAAGGCCGCAACCTCACCGATCGGCCTTGCGGGGGGCCTCGGCAAGGGCGTTCGATAACGTGAGATACTGCCCGGGGTCTATCCGTTCGGCGCGGGCCGTCGGATCGATTCCCGCCGCCGCCAGCGCCGCATCGAAGGCGGCGGCCTCGAAGGCGTCCGTCCGCCGCCCGGCCGAGCCGATCTGCTTGCGGCGCTGACCGAACGCCGCGGTCAAAACGGCCGAGAGGGCCTCGACGTCCCGCAGGCGGTCGGCGGCGTCGGGGTCCACGTCGATCCGCACGACGCGGCTGGAGACCTTCGGGCGCGGCCAGAAGGCCGTCGGCGGGATGACCGCCCCGGCGCGGGCGTCGCCCAGCAGGGCCACCAGCACGCTGACGGGGCCGTAGCTGCCGTCTCCCGGTCCCGCGGCCAGGCGGTCGGCGACCTCCTTCTGGACGGTGAAGGTCAGGCGGTCGAACCGGCAGCGGCCGGCGGGGAGGCGGGCCCGCCAAGATTCCCGCAGGCACTCGGCGACCAGCGGCGTGGCGATGTTGTACGGCAGGTTCGCCACCATCTCCGCCCGGGGGCCCAGCGCGTCGAGCACCCGGGGGTTGAGCGTGTGCTTGCCCGCCAGCACGTCGCAGCAGAGCAGCGTCAACCGGGATGCATCGCCAAGTCGCCGGCGGAGCAGGTCGCAGAGCCCGCGGTCGATCTCCACCGCGACGACGCGCCCGCAGCGCGCCAGCAGCTCCTCGGTCAGCGAGCCCGTGCCGGGGCCGACCTCCAGCACGACGGCGTCGTCGGCCGGGTCGGCTGTCTCCAGCACCGCCGCCATGTGATGGGCGTCGATCAGGAAGCACTGCCCGAACGCCTTGCGCGGGGCGAGGTTCGCCTCGTCGAGCAGGCGGCGGATCTCGTTGAGCGTCTGCATCCGGTCTCCCGGCGCCGCCGGCGGTCAGTCCGGCGCGTCGAAGGTCGAGGCCACGCCGACGGTCCGGCCGCTGTCGGCGGCCTCGAGTGCGGAAAGGCTGATGTCCAGCACGTGATAGGCCCGCGCGGCCTGGCAGGTGGGCTCGCCGTCGCCGCGGATCGCCTCGGCGAGGTCCCGCAGGCCGTAGGCAAAGTCCACGCCGGGGTAGGGCTCGGTGTCGGGGGGCACGTCCGTCCAGTCGCGGTCGCCGGCCTTGCACAGCCGGACCGCCGCGCTGAAGCCCGCGGCGTCTGCCAGCCACAGCGAGCCGTCCAGCCCGTGGGCCTCGATGCCCGATTGGGCGCTCTTGACGTTGAAGAAGCTCGTCGTCAGCCGCACCTGCGCCCCGCACGACAGGCCGATCAGCACCACGCTGTGATCGGGGTTCGTCGCCTCGTAGGTCTGCCCGGCCCGGGGGCCCGAGCCGATGGTCCGTACGGGCATGGCGATCCCCCCGGCCGCGCGAACCCACTCGGCGCTGCCGAAGACCTGCGTGATCACGCTCAGCGGGTAGCAGCCCACGTCCAGCAGCGGCCCGGCGCCGTAGCCGTAAAACGCCTCCGGGTCCGGGTGCCATGCCTCGATCCGCCCGTGGTTCATCTCGGCGTAGATCTGTCTGACGTCGCCGATCGTCCCCTCGCCGATCAGCCGCTTGAGCGTCTGCTGGGCCTCCCCGAGGATCACCGTCGGCGAGCAGGCGAATGTCAGGCCCCGCTCGGCCGCGAGGCCGACGATCCGCCGCCCGTCCTCGCGCGTGCTGGCCAGCGGCTTCTCGCTGTGGACGTGCTTGCCGCCCTCCAGCAGGGCGGCCGTCACCTTCGCGTGCTCGGTGTGCGTGGTGATGTTCAGCGCGGCCTCGACGGCGTCGTCGGCGAGCAGTTCGTCCATGTCGGCATAGCCGGTGACGCCGTACTTCTCGGCGAAGGCGCGGGTCCGCTCGGGGAGGATGTCGTAGGCGCCCACGAGCGTCACCGCGTCGGCGTGGGCGGCGAGCATCTGGTCGGCGTAGCGCCACGAGATGTTCCCGCAACCCACGAACGCGATTCCCACGGGCTTGTCGATGGCGGTCACTGCGGTCTCCTCTGGTCGGGGTCGGTGTGCGGCGATGGTACGGCGTGCGGCCGCGGGGCACAAGCTCGCGACGGACACTACCCAACGCCCCCGCCGCGGCGGTATGATCCGGTCCATGAGCAGCGACCAGCCGACAAGCCCGGAGTGGAAGACGAACCTGTGGGCGCCGTGGCGGATCGAGTACATCGAGTCGCTCAACGACGGCGGCGACGGCGGGTGCTTCCTTTGCGACATCCACGCCCACCCCGAGCGGGACGAGGAGAACCTCACCGTCTGGCGAGGCCGGCGGGCGCTGGCGGTGCTCAACCGCTTCCCTTACACCGGCGGGCATACGCTTATCGCCCCGGCCGACCACGTCCCCGGGCTGGAGGACCTCGACGACGCCACGGTGCTGGAGACCATGGCGATGGTCCGCGACCTCCAGCCCTGTCTCCGCGAGGCCATCGGGCCGGAGGGGTTCAACGTCGGGATCAACCTCGGCCACTGCGCGGGGGCGGGCCTGCCCGGGCACCTGCACGTCCACGTCGTGCCCCGCTGGGGCGGGGACACGAACTTCATGCACGTGATCGGCGACGTGCGCGTGATCCCCGCGGCCTTGAAGCGCGTGCGGGAGCAGATGCTCGACGCGGCCGGTCGGCTGGGCCTGCCGCGCCTCCCCGGCGGCGAGGCGGGGGGGCGGATAGGGCCGGCCATGGGCAAGCGGTCGACATCCGCGCAGGATTGGCTGGCTTCCCGCCACGCGGCCCCGCTGGCGCCGTGGGCCTGCGGCGAGGCCGATTGCGGCGGGCGAACGCACGCCGAACCCGAGCACCGCTACCGCGGCTGCTACCAGCGCGACCGCGACCGGATCGTGCACTGCTCGGCCTTCCGGCGGCTGGACTTCAAGACCCAGGTCTTCGTCCCCCACGAGGACGACCATTTCCGCACGCGGCTGACGCACACGCTGGAGGTCGCCCAGATCGCCCGAACGCTCGGGCGGGCGCTGGGACTGGCCGAGGACCTCGTCGAGGCCGTCGCGCTGGCCCACGACCTCGGCCACCCGCCGTTCGGGCACGGGGGGGAGACGGCCCTGAACGGTCTGATGGACGGGCACGGCGGCTTCGAGCACAACCGCCAGTCGCTGCGGGTGGTGGATTACCTCGAGCACCCGTACCCGCACTTCCGGGGGCTGAACCTCACCAGGACGGTGCGGGAGTGCCTTGCCCGCCACGAGACGCGGTACGACCGACCGGCGGACGAGGAGTTCGGCGACGACGGCCGGCCCCCGCTGGCGGGGCAACTGGTGGATCGGGCCGACGAGATCGCCTACACCTCGGCCGACCTGGAAGATGCGCTGGCGTCGGGAGTGATCGAGACGGCGCGGCTGGAGGGGCTGGCCCTGTGGCAGCGGGCCCGGGCCGACGCCGAGGCGCACGCCCCGGACGCCCGGCCCATCCACAAGCGCATCCGCGCCTGCAAGGCGGTTCTGTCCGCCCTGGCCGACGACCTGCTGGCCACCACGGCGGCGAACCTCGACACCCTCGGCTGCCGCTCGCCCGAGGACGTCCGGGCCGCCCCGCGGCGGTGCGTGGCCTTCTCGCACGAGCTGGCCGACGCCCTGGGGGCCATGCAGGACTTCCTGCTGCACCACGTCTACCTCAGTGACGGCAATGTCGCCCACGACGCCGCCGGGCGCCGGGCCATCACCGGGCTGTTCGCCGCCTTCGTCGACGATCCCGACCGCATGCCCCCGCGCTACGCCCGCCGCGTCGAGGCCGACGGCCTCCACCGCACCGTCTGCGACTACATCGCCGGCATGACCGACCGCTACTGCCGCCGCGAGCACGAACGCCTCTGCGGGAGCCCGTGAGCCCGTGAGACCGCGAGATCGGGTTGCCGGAATACCGGAAGACGGCAGGACGGGGAGACCGTGGAACGCCGCGGGCGGTTGAAGGTGTGGGAGGTGTGCGATGACGAGATGGAACATCGTCGCGGCGGCGGTGCTGGCACTGAGCGGGTCGGCGGTCGGGCTGGACCCGCTGGAGGAGCTGCGCGGGCCCGAGCAGCGCAAGCCCGGGGCGGGCAGGCGGCAGCCCGGGGGCAAGCGGGGGAGGGCGAAGGCCAAACCCAGGACGAAGCAGCGCGAGGGCCTGGTCGAGCAGATGCTCGCCGGGCCGCTGGGCGAGGTCGAGGAGGTCGTCTTCGCCGAGAGGCCCTACGGAAACGACGGGCACTGGTACGCCAACTTCGGCTGGTGGTCCAGCGACCGCGAGAAGAAGCTCTACGGCATCGGCGGGCGGCTGGCCGCGCTGAACCCGCGGACCGGCAAGGTCCGGACGATCCTCGCCGACGAGACCGGCGGCATTCGCGACCCGCAGGTCCATTACGACGGGCGGAAGATCCTCTTCTCGTACCGCCCCGGCGGCACGGAGCACTACCACCTCTACGAGATCGACGCCGACGGGAAGAACCTCCGCCGGCTCACCGACGGCGATTTCGACGACATCGAGCCGACCTACCTGCCCGACGGCGACATCGTCTTCTGCTCTTCCCGCTGCTTCCGCTACGTGCAGTGCTGGTTCACGCACGTGGCCGTCCTGTATCGCTGCGGGCCCGACGGGAAGAACGTCCGCCGGATCAGCGCCAACGTCGAGCACGACAACACGCCCTGGCCGCTGCCCGACGGGCGCATCCTCTTCATGCGATGGGAGTATGTCGACCGCAGCCAGGTCCGCTACCACCACCTCTGGACGGCCAACCCCGACGGCACGGCGGTGATGACGTTCTTCGGCAACATGCACCCGGGGCTGGTGATGATCGACGCCAAGCCCATTCCTCCTCGGCCCGGCTCGTCCCAGGCGGGCACGCGCAAGGTGGTGGCGGTGTTCTCGCCCGGGCACGGGCGGCGGAGCCATGCCGGGCACATCGCGATCATCGACCCGGATTGCGGTCCCGACGACACCGGCCGGGCGCGCGAGATCACCGACAAGCCCGAATGGCGCGACCCCTACGCCCTCGACGCCAACTGCTTCCTCGTTGCCCGCAACAACGCCCTGTACGTGATGAACGCCGCCGGCGAGTACGAGGCGCTCTACCGCATCCCCACCAGGCCCGACGCCACGCCGGCCGAGCTGCGCGAGGGCTTGATGGCTCACGAGCCGCGCCCGCTGCGCCCCCGCCGGCGGGAGCGGATCATCGCCCCGCGCTGCGACCCCGGGCAGGCGACGGGCAAGCTCATGCTCGCCGACGTGACGATCGGGCGGAACATGGCCGGCGTCGGCCGGGGTGAGATCAAGAAGCTGCTGATCCTCGAGAGCCTGCCCAAGCCGGTGAACTTCAGCGGCGGGATGGACGCCGTCTCCCCCGGCGGGACGTTCACCATCCCGCGGATCCTCGGCACCGTGCCGGTCGAGCCGGACGGCTCGGCCTACTTCGAGGTGCCGGCCCTGCGCCCGGTGTTCTTCGTCGCCCTCGACGAGAACGACCTGTCGGTCAAGCGGATGCAGAGCTTCGTCAGCGTGATGCCCGGCGAGACCACCGGCTGCGTCGGCTGTCACGAGCACCGCACGGAGGCCCCGCCGGTCGCCCCGGCCCCGCCGGCCGGGCCGGTCGGCAGCGTGCTGGCCACGCGGAAGCCGCCGGCGACGATCGCCGCCTTCGACGGCCTGCCGGACGTGATGGACTTCACGCGGGACATCCAGCCGATCGTGGACCGCCACTGCGTCCGCTGCCACGACGGCACGGAGCCGGGCCGCCCGGACCTGCGCTACCGCCGCGAGTCGAAGTACGCCAACTGGCCGGGCAGCTACACCTGCCTGTTCAAGCTGGTCGCCCAGGGCGCCAACGCCGACGGCAACCGCGCGCCGCGGACGCTGGGCAGTTCGGCCAGCCCGCTGATGGACAAGCTCGCCCGCCCCGGCCGGGCCGCGCCGAAGACCAACGCCAAGGGCCATCCCGTCGTCCCGCTGACCGAGCGCGAGTGGCGTACGGTGTGGCTGTGGGTCGAGGCCGGGGCCCACTACCCGGGCACCTACGCGGCGCTGGGGACGGGTGGCACGGGGATGTACGTCGCGCGCGACGTGCTGGTCCGCCGCTGCGGGGACTGTCACGGCCACACCGCCGAGGACGGCTCGACGGCGGTGAGTTTCAAGACGCCGCACCTGGAGCTTTGGGATTTCGACGACCCGCCCCGGTCGATCGCCCTGCGGGCGCCGCTGGCCCGCAAGGCCGGCGGCCTGGGGCTCTGCCGCGGCGAGTACACCGTCTATCGCGACGGCACACGATCGCCGGCGCGCAAGCCGTCCGTGCTGGCCCGCAAAGGGCCCGCCGACGACGAGCCCGGCGGGCTGGACCTGAGCCTCGACGACGTCCTCGGCTCCGGCTCGTCCGGCAAGGACCTGCCCAAGGCCGTCGAAGGCCCCGAGACCAAGCCCGTTCCCGGCGTGTTCTTCAGCGATACCGACCCCGACTACCGCGAGCTGCTGTCGATGGTCCGCAATCGCCGCACCTGGCGCGGCCGCATCGACATGCCGATCTTCCGCCCCAACGACCACTACATCCGGGAGATGAAGCGGTACGGCATCCTGGATGAGTCCTACACGGTCGATCAGCCCCTCGACGTCTACGCCCTCGACCGTGCCTACTGGCGAAGCTTCTGGTACCGGCCGCAGGAGCGATGACCGGCGAGCGGAAAGAGGGCATCGGATCGACGGGACGGAGAGCACGATGATGGGACGGACGTTGACGGCGGCCTGTCTGCTGCTGGCGGCGGGGGTGCCCGCGGCGGCGGACAAGGCCGAAGAGCTCGAGCTGGAGCACCGGCTGACGACCGAGTACGCCACGCCGCACGTTCGCTGGGGCAGGCCCTGGGCGGCGGGCAGGACCCGCGTGCTGCTGCTGTGCAACGGGCGGGGGACCGTGCCCAGGCAGGGCATCGAGCTGATGCAGCGGTTCGACGTGACCGTCGACGCCGTCTTCTGGGCACGCATCCAGGACACCGACCGCGAGGGCTGGCACGGCGGCAAGGCGGGGCTTCGGCGCATGCGCCGCCTCGCGGCCAAGCCCTACGACGTGGTGGTCTTCTACGAGGTGGACCCCGACAAGCTGCCCGCCGAGATCCAGTTCAAGCTGCTCAAGCCCGTCCTGGACGGAGGCGGCATCGTGCTGGTCGGGCGCAACGACCGCCGCGTGCTCAAGCAGGGCAACCGCGTCCCGCCGGACGGCTTCCTCGCCCCCGCCGAGCCGTCGGCGGCGTACCGCGTCGGCAAGGGCCGTGGCGTGATCCTGCCCAAGGCGCCCGGCATCGGCTACGACGTCGGCTGGCGGATCGACACCGACGCCTGGCAGCGCCGGCTGGGCCGGGCGATTCTCTGGGCGGCCGGGCGGACGCCCGACGTGAGGCTCCCGACACTCGCCGTCGACGCCTCGCCCCTGGACCGCGCGGACCTGCCCGGCGAGGCGGTCACCCTCGCCTGGGCCAACCCCGGCGGGCGGGAACTGACCATCGAGCTGCGCCTCCGCCGCCGCGACGGGCGGGTGACGGATCTGCCTGCCGTCCGGAGCTCCGACAAGAGCGGGAAGGCCCGCCGCGGGCTGCCCCGGCTCCGTGGCGGCCGCTACGTGCTCGAGGCGATCGCCCGCAGCGACCGCGGCGTCGAGGCGTTCGCCACCACCGCCGTCGAGGTCGCCGCGGCCGCGAGGGTGGAAAAGGTCGTCCTGGACGCCGACTGGGCGGAGGTCGGCGGGCGGCTGGCCGGGCACGTGAAGCTCGCCGGCAAGCTGCCCTCCGATGCGTCCCTCCGCGTGCGGCTGATCGACCGCCGCGAGCGTGTCGTCGCCCGGGCGGACGTGTCGGCGAAGACCGGCGAGTTCGCCTTCGACGTCCCCCCGCACATGCCGATGCTCGTCCGCGTCGAGGGGGCCCTGCGGGACGGCGGCGGCGACGTCGCGGCCGGGCACGCCTGGTTTCGCACCGTCAAGCGCCGCCGGGGGCGGTTCAACTTCGTGATGTGGAACGCGCCGTCCGGCACGCTGGCGCCGTACGCCGTCGCCAGCCTGCGGCGGCTGGGCGTGACGGTGCACCTGTCCCACGCCGCCGAGCCCCCGCGCGTCCTGGCCGCCTACGGTCTCGCCCACATCCCCTACACCACCCGCATTCTCGCCGGGTTGGACAAGCGCGGCGTGATGAAGCCCGCCTGCTGGAACGACGACGAGGCCGTCGCCAGACGCGTCGCCGGCCTGGCGAAGAAGTACACCGCCGCCCGTCGCCACGGCGTGTTCGTCTATTCTCTCGGCGACGAGAACGCCACGCGCGGCTCGTGCCTGAGCGACCACTGCCTCGCCGCGTACCGCCGCTACCTGAAGGGGCGGTACGGCACGATCGACAAGCTCAACGCGTCGTGGGCCAGCGAGTACGCCGGCTTCGACGACGTCGCCCTGCTGAAGCCCGACGACAATGCCGCCGACCATGCCAAACGCGCCGGCAAGTACCCGCGATGGTTCGACCGGCAGGCGTTCCGCTCGTGGAACTACGTGCAGTACTGCAAGAAGCACGCGGCCGCGTACCGCAAGATCGATCCGGAAGCCCTGACCGGCTTCGAGGGTGCGGGGCGGTTCGCTCGCGGCGACGACATCGACCTGTTCGTCCGCGAGCTGGGCTTCTGGTCTCCGTACCCGGGCACGGGCGACGAGGTGCTGCGGTCGCTGGCGCCGAGAGGCTTTCCGCGGGGCAACTGGATGGGCTACCGCAAGGACGCCCAGCCGCTGATCGCCAAGTACTGGCGGATGATCACCCGCGGCTACCCGAGCGTGTGGTGGTGGCGGTGGGACGGCATCGGGCGATTTCACGGCCTGCTCTCTCCCCAGCTCGACGCCTGGCCGGCCACGCGGGAACTGGTGGACGAGACGCGGATCGTCCGCGACGGCCTCGGGCGGCTGCTGATGGCGGCGGACATGCAGGACGGCGGCGTGGCCATGCTGCACAGCTTCCCCTCGACGTTCGCCTGCCGCGTCGCCGACGGGGGAAGCTACGGCGGCTACGAGCCGGGGCACAAGGCATGGCACACCGCGATACGCGACCTCGGGCTCAACTTCCGCTACGTGACCGACCGGCAGATGCGGCTGGGTGAATTCGACGCCGAGAGATACCGCGTGCTGATCCTCTCGCACTGCGAGGCGATCGGGCCGGAGACTGCCGAGGCGATCGAGGCGTTCGTCCGCGGCGGGGGGCTGCTGATCGCCGACGTCCGGCCGGGCATCTACACCGGCCACTGCAAGCAGCGCGACGCCGGCTGCCTCGACGACCTCTTCGGCGTCCGCCGGGCCCGCTCGGCCCCGGCGGCCAGGCGACCGGCCCGCATCGACGTCGGCGGCGCGAAGCTCGCGTTCGACGACGCCCTCTGCGACCCGGCCGTGACGGCCACCGACGGCTCGCCGCACGGGCGATGCGGCAAGACGCCGCTGTGGATCGTCCGCGACGCCGGCAAGGGCCGGGCCGTGCTGCTGAACGTCTCGATGAGCGCCTTCCCCGCCTACGACGGCCCGGGGGGGCCGGAGGCGGCCGCCGAGCTGATCGGGGGGTTGCTGGCCGCCTCCGGCGCCCGCCCGCCGGTCCGCGTGCTGAGCGAGGGAGGCCGGCGGACGCGGAACATCGAGATCGTACACTGGCGCACCGGGCGGCTGGACGTGATGGCCCTGTTCCGCCGCCGCGGCGACGACGAGGCCGTACGCGTCCAGGTGCCCGGCGCCCGGTACGTTCGCGACCTGCGGGCCGGCAGGACGCACCGACCCGCCCGGTCGATCGACGTCCAGCTCCTCGCCGGCCGCCCGACGTTCCTGGTGCTCTCCGAGCGCCCCTTCGCGGAGCTCTCGGCCGAGCTGCCGCGACGGACCGCGACCGCCGGCACGCCGGCCGTCCTCCGCCTCCGCGCCGGCGGCGCCGCCGGCCCACACGCGGTGAAGGTCGCCGCCGAGGCCCCGGACGGCACGGCGGCGGACTGGATGGACCGCGTGCTGCTGGTCGGCGACGAGCCGATCGACGTTCCCTTGCCGCTGGCGATCAACGACCCCGCCGGCGCGTGGAAGATCCACGTCCGCGACCTGCTCGCCGACGCCCCTGTCACCCGCACCCTTACCGTCGAGCCCCGCCGGGAGGAAGGCCCATGATACGCCGAACGCCGCTGTTGACCGCGGCCGTCGTGCTGGCCGCCGCGGCCGTCGCCCCGGCCGACAGCCATCCCATCAAGGTTCTCGCCTGCCCGAGGTTCGCCGATCCCCCGGCGATCGACGGCAACCTCGCCGACGCCTGCTGGCGGGCCGCCACCGAGGCCGGTGGCTTCACCCTCTACAGCCGCCCCAAGCCGGCCGGCGTGCAGACGAGCTTCCGCGTCGGCTACGACGAGAGGCACCTCTACCTCGCCGTCCGCTGCGACGAGCCGCTGATCGGCCGGCTGACCCCCGATGCCGCCGGGCGCGACACCAAGGGCTGCTTCCGCGGCGAGACGGTGGAGGTCTTCATTGACCCGGCCCACGACCACGAGACCTACTACCAGCTCGCGGTGAACCTCGCCGGCTCGCTCTACGACGCCCGGGGGACCGACAAGGCCTGGAACGCCGAGATCCGCCGGGCGACCCGCATGCTCGACGACGCCTGGACGCTGGAGCTGGCCCTGCCCTGGCGGGCCGTCGGGCTCGAGCCGGCCGAGGGCGCGGTCGTCGGCTTCAACGTCTGCCGCGACCGGTTCGTCGGCAAGCGGGAATGGACCAACTGGTCCCAGACGCGGCGGAACTTCCACGACGTCGCCTGCTTCGGGCACCTGGTCCTCTCGCCGACCGGCAAGCGGCTCGGGGAGCTGGGCGAGGAGTTCCGCAAGGGCGGGCGGACCGGCCCGATCGAACTCGCCGTGCCATCCGGAAAGGCCCGCGACGCCTACCGCGGCATGGCCGGCGACGCCCTGGCCGGGCTGGAGAGGATCATCGCCGACCTGGCCGACGAGGCGGCCGGCGATCCCTTCGAGCCCGCCCGCAAGGAGGTCACCACGCGGCTGGAGATGGCCCGCCACCTCATCGCCCCGTTCCGCAAGCGGCTGAAGGACCCCGAGCCTCTCGGCGCGGCCGAATGGAGGAAGATGAGCTACCGCATGGCCGACCTGGCCGGTCGGCTTCGAGAGCTGGTCTGGCAGGCGCGGCTGTCGGCGCTGCTGGAGCAGATCTGACGGCGGGGCGAAGGCGTTTTTGCGCGGCGTGGCGCGGCCGAGGCGGTAGAATGCCGCCGATGGACGTCCGACATGCCAGAGTGCCCGATGCGGCGAGGATCTCCGAACTGGTCAACTACCACGCCGAGCGAGCGCGCATGCTTCACCGCAGTCTCGAGAGCGTCTACGAGTCGCTGCGCGAGTTTCTCGTCGCCGAGCAGGACGGCCGGCTCGTCGGCTGCGTCGCCATCGACGTCTTCTGGGCCGACCTGGCCGAGGTGAAGTCCCTCGCCGTCGACCCCGAGGCACAGGGGCGGGGTGTCGGCTCGGCGCTGTTGGCGGCGGCGACGGCCGATGCCGAGGCGCTGGGCGTCCGGCGGCTGTTCGCGCTGACCTACGAGCGGGGGTTTTTCGGGCGTCACGGTTTCGAGGAGATCGACCGCAACGAGCTGCCGGAGAAGGTCTGGCGGGAGTGTATCGCCTGCCCGAAGGTCGATCACTGCGACGAGATCGCGATGATCAAGAGGCTGTGACATGGTGGACCGGGGCGAGCCGATCATCCTGTTCGAGGGCGTCCGCAAGGCCTTCGGGAACGTGACGGTCCTGGACGGCGTGGACCTGGCGATCCGCGCCGGGCAGACCACGGTGGTCATCGGCCCCAGCGGCTGCGGCAAGACGGTGCTGCTGAAGCACATCGTCGGGCTGGTCCGCCCGGACGCCGGGCGCGTGACCTTCGACGAGCACGTCGTCTCCGAGATGCCCGAGCGGCGCCTGATGGGCGTCCGCCGGCGCATGGGATACCTATTCCAGGGCGGGGCACTGTTCGACTCCATGACCGTGGCCGAGAACGTCTGCTTCCCCCTGGCCGAGCACGACATCGGCACGAAGGACGAGCGCCGCGGACGCTGCGCCGAGGTGCTGCGCCTGGTGGGTCTGGAGGGCTTCGAGGGCCGCATGCCGGGCGAACTGTCCGGCGGGCAGAAGAAGCGCGTCGCCCTGGCTCGTGCGGTGGCGATGGGCCCGGAGGTGATCCTCTACGACGAGCCGACCACCGGCCTGGACCCGATCCGCGCCGACCTGATCAACGAGCTGATCCTCCGCCTCCAGGAGGCCCTGCACACCACCGCGGTGGTCGTCACGCACGACATGGGTTCGGCCAGGAAAGTCGGCGACCGCGTCGTCATGCTGCACAACGGGAGGTTTGTCATCGACACCACGCCGGATAGACTACAGCAGGCCGACAACGACGTCGTCACCCGGTTCGTCGAGGGCCGGGCCAGCGACGAGGAACTCGCCCGCATTCAGGACGGGCAGTCGCGCCTGGCCGGCGACATCGGCGAGGCGGGCGACACGAAGGACGACGTATGACCGAGCGAACGCGCAACCTGGCCGTCGGGCTGACCGTGCTGGTGGCCTTTGCGATGCTGGGCGGGATGGTCCTGCTGTTCACCGGCCTGCCGGAGATCTTCCGCGGCGGGCGCGTCCTGCGGATGAACTTCAACGCCACGCACGATGTCCGCGTCAGCGACTGGGTCCACCTGGCCGGCATGCGGGTGGGCAAGGTGACGGACATCTCCTTCGCCGGCGCGGACCCCCGCGACGGCGTGATCATCACCGCGCGGATCGACGAGGGCGTCCGGGTCCCGGCCAACGTCGAGCCGCAGATTCACACCCGCGGCGTTATCGGCGGGGCGTACCTGACCCTCGCCCCCGTCGGCGAGCCGCGAACGGACCCCGCCACCGGTGAGCCGATGGCGTTCCTCCCGCCGGACTACGACGCCGTCCTCCATGGCCGGCACATCGGCTCGAGCATGATGCCCAAGGCCCTCACCGAGGGGCTGGAGTCGCTGTCGGAGCTGGCGAAGAACCTCAACGAGCTCATCGCCCCCTCGGCCGCGACGCAGCCGAGTACCGGCCCGGCGACGGCTCCGGCCACGCGGCGCGCCCTGCCGCCGGAGGGCAGCGTCCGCGGCGCGATCGTCCGGCTCAGCCGTGCGCTGGAGGGGATCGACCGCTTCCTGGGCGACAGGCAGGCGGGGAAGGACTTCAAGGTCACGATGGCGAACCTCGCCGAGGCCACCGGCAAGGCCTCGGCGGCCATGACCGCCCTGCGGGACTTCGCCGACTCCGCCGGGCGGGCCGCCGACGACATGAGCGATACGATCGCCGAGGCCAAGAGCACCGTCGGCGACGTCCGCAAGATCGTCAAGGGCATAGGCGGGACGATCGACAAGTACTCCAAGCTGGCCGACACCGCCGACCGCAACGTCGCCGAGCTGTCCGGCAAGCTCAGCGACAGCGCCGAGAAGCTCTCCAAGCTGCTGATGACGATCAACCGGATCGCGACGAAGATCGAGGCCGGCGAGGGCACGGCCGGGCGGCTGGTCGCCGATCCCAAGCTCTACCAGCGGATGACCGAGGCGTCGGCGGAGCTGGCGAACCTGCTGAAGGACTTCCGCGGCCTTGTCGAGCAGTGGAAGCGGCAGGGCGTGGGCATCAAGCTCAAGTAGCCGGGGGCGCAGGACCCATGCACATCGGTCGATGGGTAGTTTCGGGTCGCCGGGTCATCCCGCTTGCGTGGCTGGCCCTCGCGGCGGGCTTGGCGGTGGCGGTGCCCTCGCTCGATCCCGCCGCCAACGAACCGGCGGGGTTCCTGCCCTCCGACGCCGGCCACGTTCGCGCCGCGGCCGCCCTGCGCAAGCACTTCCCGGGCACCAGTGGGCTGAGCCAGGCGGTGCTGATCTTCGAGCGGGCCGACGGGGCGCTGACGCCCGCGGACCTCCGCGCGATCGAGGCGGTGGCGTCGCGGCTGCGCGCCGGCGCCGCGCTCGACAGCGGCCCGCTGGCCGGGACGGTCGTCCGCTCGCCGGCAGACGTGGCCCTGCCCGCCAACCCGCTGAAGAGCCCCGACGCCCGCGCCGCGCTGGTGCTCGTCCACGTGCCGGCGAACTTCGTGACCATGCGGTCGGCGCGGGTCGTGGACCGCGTTCGCGCCGAGGCCGGCCGGGCGGACCTGCCCGCCGGCCTGGCCGTGGCGGTCACGGGCTCCAGCGGCTTCGGGCACGACTACGCCGCTTCGGCCAAGCAGAGCCACGCCCGCATCGGCGTGGTGACGGTCTCGGCCGTCATCGTCATCCTGCTGCTGGTCTTCCGCGCGCCGCTGGCGGCGCTGGTCCCGCTGGCAGCGATCAGCCTGGCGGTGACGGTGGCCGTCAGCGTCCTTGGCATCGCCGCGCACCTGGGCATGCACGTGGGCACGGGGGAGCAGATCTTCGTCTTCGTGCTGCTCTACGGGGCGGGGATGGACTACTCGCTGCTGTTCGTCAGCCGCTTCCGCGAGGGCCTCGACGCCGGCTCCGACGCCCGCGCCGCCGCCGCCGAAGGCGTCAACCGGACCTTCGGGGCGCTGCTGGCCTCGGCCGGGACCGACACGCTCGGCCTGCTGATGCTCTGCGCGGCCGAGTATCGCGTCTTCCGCACGGCCGGCCCGGCCATCGCGGTGGCGCTGGTGGTGGCCCTGGCCGCGGCGGTCACGCTGGTCCCGGCGCTGTGCGCGCTGCTGGGGCGGGGGCTGTTCTGGCCCGGCGGGCGCCGGGCGCGACAGGGGCGGTTCTGGCCGTGGGTGGCACGCGGCGTCACCGCCAGGCCCGCCGCCGTGCTGGTCGTGGCCACCGTGCTGCTGGCCGTCCCGGCCTTGCGCGGGGCAGGGCTGCGATGGGTCTACGACGCCCTCGCCCAGGTGGACCAGGCCTCGCCGAACGGCGTGGGCAACGCCGCGGCCGGGCTGGCGGCGGCCCGCCGGCACTGGCCGGCCGGTGAGGTCGCGCCGGTGACCGTCCTGCTGGCCGCCGACGAGCCGCGCGGCCCCGCCGCCTGGTCGGAGCTGGCCGGCAAGCTCACCGCCGCGCTGGACGGCCTCGACGGCGTGCGGGACGTCCGCAGCCTCGCCCGCCCCGTCGGCCGACGCGCCGACGCCGTCTCCCGCCTGCTGCTGGCCGCCGGGAAGGCCAAGGTCCGTGCCGAGTACCTCGCCGGCGACGGCAGGGCCATGCGGCTGCACGTCGTCCTCGACCAGCCGCCGCTGAGCCTCTCGGCCATGGATGCCGTGGCCGAGATCCGCCGCGCCGTCGAGGCGGCCGCGCCGCCCTCCACGGCCGTCCACCTCGCGGGGGCCACGCCGGAGATGATCGACATCCGCCGCGTCACCCAGGCGGACTTTCACCGCGTGGCCGTCCTGGTGCTGGCGGTGATCTTCCTGACGGTCCTGGCGCTGCTGCGGGACCCGCTGCTGGCGGCGTTCATCGTGGCCGCGACCGTGCTGAGCTACCTGGCCACACTGGGCCTGACCCACTGGGCCTTCGCCGCCGTCGGCGCCGCGGGGCTGGACTGGAAAGTCGAGGTATTCCTCTTCGTCGTCATGGTCGCCGTCGGGGTGGACTACAGCATCTTCCTGGCCGCTCGCGTCAGCCAGGAGGCCCGCAGGGCCCCCGTCGCGGCGGCGGTTCGCGCCGCCGTCGTCCACACCGGGCCGGTCATTTCCTCCTGCGGCGTCATCATGGCCGCGACGCTCGGCAGCCTCATGGCGGGGGACCTGCGCCTGCTCCGCCAGCTCGGCCTGGCCCTGGCGCTGGGGATGCTCCTGGACACCTTCGTCGTCCGCCCCGTGCTGCTGCCGGCGTTCATCGCCTTCGCCCGCCGCCCCGGGCGAATGCCCCGAGGCCTGGAGTAGGCGCCGGCGTCCGCCCGCGGTACGCTCACGCTATGGTCACGACAGCGACACATCACGGGCGATGGGCGGGTCCCGTCGCGGCGGCGGTGCTGGCGGCATTCATCGGAGGCACGGGCATGGCCAGGGCGGGCGAGACGGTCGAACGCTGGGGCATCTTCGAGCTGGCCCTTGACGGCCCCGACGAGGGCAACCCGTTCCTGGACGTCCGCCTCGGCGCGACGTTCTCCAAGGGCGCCCGAAAGGTGAAGGTGGGCGGCTTCTACGACGGCGAGGGCGTCTACCGCCTACGCTTCTCCCCGGACGAGCCGGGACGCTGGCGGTACGTCACCACCAGCAATCGCCGGGAGCTCGACGGGCGCAAGGGCGAGCTGACCTGCACGCCGGCCGGCGAGGGCAACCACGGCCCCGTGAGGGTGTGGAAGAAGACGCACTTCGCCTACGCCGACGGCAGGCCGTACTTCCAGGTGGGCACGACGTGCTACTCGTGGGTGCACCAGAGCCAGGCCCTCCAGGAGCAGACGCTCGGGACGCTCAAGGACGCGCCGTTCAACAAGCTTCGGATGTGCGTCTTCCCCAAGCACTACACCTACTGCAAGACCGAGCCGCCGCACCTGCCCTTCCCGCGGACGGCGAAGGGCCGCAACGACCTCACCCGCTTCGTGCCGGCCTTCTTCCGGCACATCGAGCGGCGCGTGGCGGACCTCCGCGACCTCGGCATCGAGGCCGACCTGATCCTCTTCCACCCCTACGACCGCTGGGGGTACCAGTCCCTCCCGGCCGAGGTGGACGACCGCTACCTCCGCTACACCGTCGCCCGGCTGGCGGCGTTCCGCAACGTGTGGTGGTCGATGGCCAACGAGTACGACCTGATGAAGCACAAGACGATGGCGGACTGGCACCGCTTCTTCGAGGTCGTCGCCGAAAGCGACCCGTACGACCGCCTGCGGGGCATCCACAACTGCCGGCAGTTCTACGACCACACCCGCCCGCTGGTGACCCACGCGAGCATCCAGAGCTCGAACTTCCGCGTCGCGCGCGAGCTGCCGCGGCGGTACGGCAAGCCCTGCATCTACGACGAGTGCCGCTACGAGGGCAACATCCCCCAGGGCTGGGGCAACATCTCCGCCGAGGAGATGGTCCATCGGTTCTGGCTGGGCACCATGGCCGGCTGCTATGTCGGCCACGGCGAGACCTACAAGCACCCCGAGGACATCCTCTGGTGGTCCAAGGGCGGCGTGCTGCACGGGCAGAGCCCGCCGCGGATCGCGTTTCTCAAGCAGATCATGGCCGACGGCCACTTCGCGGAGATGACCGCCTCGCCCCTGCCCGGCGGGGCGCACCTGCTGGCCCGGCCCGGGGCGTGCTACGTCGTCTACTGCGAGCACCGCCGCGAGATCGCCCTGCACCTGCCGGGCACGCGGCCGTACCGGGTGGACGGCTTCGACACGTGGAAGATGACCCGGACCCGCCACGGCAGCGCCGAGCCGGGCGCATTCCGTTTCACCCCGCCGGCCGAGCGGTACCTCCTCCGCCTGACCGCCACCGCCCCCGGCGCGGAGGTCCGCCCGGCGATGAAGGTCTCCGCCCGCCCGGCCGAAGGGACCGCGCCGCTGACGGTGGCCTTCTCCGCCCGTGGCGTCCCGGCCGGGGAACGCACGTGGGACTTCGGCGACGGCGAGCACTCCCACGCTGTCTCGCCGACGCACACCTATGCCCTCCCGGGCCGCTACGCCGCCACGCTGGTGGTCTCGGGCAAGGACGCCAACGTCGCCTCGCTGCCGGCGATGGTCCGCGTGGATCGCCCGGCGGGCTCGGCCATCGTGCGCGCGGCCTGCGGGGCCGACAGCTACCCGCCGCTGACGCTGCACGGGAAGCTGCGGATGGACGAGGGGGAGCTGGTCCTGCCGGCCGGGCCGCCGTGGGGCTGGGCCGCCGTCGGCGACGGGCCGCTGGAAGAGATGGAGTCCCTCCGCTCGCTGACCGTGCTGGGCTGGGCGAAGGCCTCGAGCCTGAAGATCGGCTCGGGGGGCAACCGCATCGCCTGCAACCTCAACTACGACCGCGCCGGGATCGACCTCGTCCACCTCGCCGACGGGCGCCTGCGCCTGGCCGTCAACCAGTGGCCGGACAAGGTCGACAACGACAGCTCCCCCGGCAAGCTGGCCGTGGGGAAGTGGGTGTTCTTCGCCGTGACCTACGACGCCGGGCGCAAGGCCGACCACTGCGCCTGGTACTTCGGCGACGCGGACACGCCCGCCCGCCTGGACCGCCGCACGACGCACGCCGCCGGAGCGACCTCGCCCGGCAGCGGGCCGCTGACGATCGGCAACTACAACGCCCCGCTGCACCGCCACGGCACGGACCGCCAGTTCCGCGGCCGGCTGAAGGGCGTGCGCATCTTCGGCAGTGCCGCCGGGGACAAGGGCGCCTTGGGCCTGGACGCGATCCGCCGGGAGCAGCGGGCCGTGAAGCCCTAAGCGGACCGTTGGAGAAGCCGGTTCAGCCTGCGAGCGGGTCCTCCTGCCGGCGGCCGGCGGCTACCGGTCGGCCTTGTAGGTCGGCAGGTAGCGGTAGTAGACCTCCAGGCTCAGCGTGGACATCGCGGTGGCGTAGAAGACCCCCCCTCGCTTGCCGTACTGGCTGATCCGCTCGTTCCAGCTTCCGTCCTTGCGCTGGAGGTCGATGAGCGTCTCGCGCATCTGCTCGTTCCACTGCCGCCAGGGCTCCCCGCCGATCTGCGACAGCGCCAGCGAGCCGTAGTACCAGTAGTAGTAGTCCGCCTTGTTCCGCTGGCGCTTGGGGGCGAACTTCAGGTAGTCCGTCGCCTCCTTGGCCTCGGCGGCGGTGAGCTGCTGTCCGAGGAAGATCCGGCTGATGACCGCCTCGGCCGTCATGCGGGGGGTGGGGCTGTGGTTCTGGTAGCCCGAGAGCATGCGGTGCTTGGAGCGGGTCACGCGGCTGAGCCAGCGGAATGCTCGCGTCCGCGTCCGCTCGGGCATCTTGACCCCGGCGGCCTCGATGCTGTGAAGCGCCATCACCTGCCAGCCGAAGACGCTGGTGTCCCCGCTTTCGCGCGGGCGGTAGCGCCAGCCGCCGGTGGCGGGGTGCTGGGCGTTGACGATGAACCGCCCGGCCTTGATGGCGGCGGCTCGGTAGACGGGGTCGCCGGTCATGGCGGCGGCCTCGCCGACGGCCAGGGCGGCGATGCCGTGGCTGTACATGTCCCCGCCGAAGCGGAGGTCCCCGTCGGGCTTCTGGCGGGCGACCATGTAGTCCAGGGCCTTCTTGACGGTCTCCTTGTAGGGCCCGTCGCGGTCGGGGCGGTGGTCTGCGGCGAGGAAGCACAGGGCCGCCAGGCCGGTCAGCGCGATGTCGGTGCGGCTGCGGCGCTTGTTGCGGTCCTCCGGGCGGAAGGGCCAGTGCCCGTCGTCGCTCTGGTGCTTGGCGAGGAAGGCCAGGGCCCTGGCGACGGCGGCTTCGGACTCCTGCGACCCGCCCATGGCCTCGATGAAGTTCTGCCGCTGCTCGGCAGACCGCTGGAAGAACGTGTCCGGCGAGGCGAGCTTGCCCTCGGGCAGCAGGTCGGTCAGCGGGGTGAGCGCCGCCGAGGGGGCCGGCGCGGCGCGGGTGGGCTCCCCGCCGGCCGGGCGGGCCGGCGAGGGCGGCGCGGCGCCGGGCAGCGGCGCGGCCTTCAGGGGGCTGGCGGGCACGGCGGCGGCGAGCAGTCCGGCCCCGACGGCCGACGCCGACGCGCGGGCCCGCACCGCCACCGGCGAGGCCGACATCTCATCCGGCGAGCGCAGCGCCGTGGCGACGGGCACGGGCTCGTCGCTCTCGGAGGGCGCCGACATGACCGACGGCAGCGTAACACGCGGCGCGTCGGTCGCGGCGGCGACGTCCACCGCCACGGGGACGGCGTTGTCCTGCGGGGGGCGCGTCACGGAGGCGGAGACGGCCAGCGAACTCTCGACCGCCGTCGCGGCCGGGACGCCCACGGCCGACACCGTCGCCTGGACACGCGGCCCGGCGGTGGCGGCGCGGTGGCGTGGCGCTTCGTCGGTGGGCGCGGCCAGCAGGGGGCGGGGGGCGTCTCCGACGGGCTCGGTCGGCAGGACGGGCGCGGCGGGTGCGTCGGGAGTGTCGACGGCGAGTCGGGCCTCGGCGGCGGGCACCTCGACGGCGGGGCGGGCCAGCTCGGGCGCGGCCGCGGCGGCGAGGCTCTCGCCCTTGGTGGGCGGTCGTGGGGGCGTGGGCGCCTCGGCGACGGTCGTCGGCGCCGAGGCGATGGCGGGCGCGTTGGGCTCGACGGCCTCGGTGGGCTCGAACCGCTCGACGACGCCGGGCAGCGTGGTCGGTTCCTGCGAGGCCAGCATGGTCTCGGCGCGGGGCAGCAGCGTGTCCGGCTCCAGCCGCGGCGGCGGGGCCGGGCGGGCCACGCTCGGGGTCGGCGGCTCGGGTCGGGGGCGCTGCGGTGCGGCGGCCTCGACGATCCCCGCCACGTCCGGTCGCACGCGGGCGGCGGCGAGGTCCAGCTCCACCGGTTCGAGTGCCGGGGGCGTGGTCAGGGGCTTCTGCTCGGCGGCGGGGGCCGGTTTGTCGGGCGTGGCCTCGGGGCGGCGTTCCTCGGCGAGCACGGGCGCGTCGAGTTCGAGTCGCAGGGCCGGCTCGGCCCGCTCGATGGGCGGGGCGGGCAGGCTGACGCGTTCGGTGACGGCGGCGGGGCGGACGCGTCGGGGCGCGGCGGGCTGGACGGTCCGCGGCGCGGGGGCGACCTTGGCCCGGGGCACGTTCAGCTCGGCGGCCTCGGGCGCCGGCGGGGCGATCTCGGCGACCTCGGGTCGGGGCAGCCGGGTCAGCGCCGGGTCGGTCACCGGCAGCTCGGAGACCGGCAACTCGGTGACCTGCTGGCGGAGCTGCTGGCGCATCTGCACCTCGTGGGACAACTCCAGGTTCACTGCCGTGGTGAGCCCGGCCGCCTCGGCGATGTGCTGGAGGATCGGTCGCGAGATGAAGAACAGGCTCAGCAGGATCGTCAGGCCGATGTGGGCCAGCAGCGAGAGGGCGACGCACTTCTGGAAGAGGCTGAGGTGCCGGTAGCCGGCCGCTCGCAGCAGCAACAGCAGCGGCACGAGCACGGCCAGGGCGGCCAGAAGGGCCCAGACGCTCCAGGACAACTGTGGCGGGCGGATGGGCCGGCGGAGGGCGAAGACCTCGCGGCTCTCGGCGGCCAGGACGTCCCACCCGCCGGAGCCGCCGGGGCGGTCGGAGCTGAAGTGGATGACGAAGCCGCGTCCGGCCAGGTGCGGGTCGGCCTCGTTGGCGTCGGTGTTGAGCTCGGGGCCGAGGTTCTCCGGCGGGCCGAAGCCGTCCTCGGCCAGCCGGCAGCGGTAGAGGTCCAGCCCGCCGCGCCCGCCGGGGCGGTCGGAGGCGAAGTAGAGGAAGTCCCCCGCCGGCGAGACGCAGCAGCCGCCTTCCCGCCACGGTGTGCGCAGCCGCTCGATCGCTCGGGCGCCGGTGAACCGCAGCGCCGCCGGCAGCTCGCCGGAGCGGGTCAGCGTGGTCGGGCGGGTCGCGGGGGTCGTCGCCGCGGCCGGCAGGGCCGCGACGTACAGGTCGAAGTCCCCGGCCTGCTCCAGGCGGATCGTCGCCGACCAGGGGGGCTCGCCCCCGCCGGCGGCCTCGCCGGCGGCGCGGTTGGTGGCGAAGATCAGCCGCCGCGAATCGGGCGTCAGGGCGGGGCTGTACTCGTCGTAAGGGCTGTTGACGCCGGCGGGCAGGCGGACGGGCGGGCCCCAGCCGTCGGGGGTCCGCGGGGAGGCCCAGATGTCGTAGCCCCCCTCCCCGCCCGGGCGGTTGGAGTAGAACAGCAGGAAGCGCCCGTCCGGCGACGGGCGGGGGCCCAACTCGTCGTGGAGCGTGTTGACCGCGTCGACCGGCCGGGCCTGGCCGAAGCCCTCCTCGCCGCGCCGGGCGACGTAGACGTCCGCCCCGCGCCCGGGCAGCCCGCGGACGAAGTACAGCGCCTTGCCGTCGGGTGAAAGGGCGGGCTCGTACTCCTGGTCTCGGGTGTTCACGCCGTCGGGGGCGTCGGGGGCGGTCCAGACGACCCGCCGGATCCGCGTCCGCCCGGCGGGGCGGGAGATCGCCGCGCCGTCGGTCCAGACCTTGCCTCCCCACGTGTAGTACGCGGCGATGCCGCCGGCGGCGGCGAGCAGGGCCGCCAACGACGCGACGGCGGCGATCCACGTCATGCGGCGTGCGCCCGCCTGTTCGCGGGGGGGAGCCATGGCGCGTCTACCTCACTTGCTGGGGCTCTGGCTGGAGGATGTAGCCGATCTTGACTTCGTTGATGCCGACGTCGCGGCAGACGCGAGCGACACCGGCGAAGTAGCGGTGGAGGCTCTGCTCGTCGGCGCGGATGAGGACCATGCGTTCGGGCTCGTTCTTGGCCACCCGGGCGAGCATGGTGCGGAGTTTCTCGGGGCTGAAGGTGCGTCCGCCTACCTTGGTCGTGCCGTCGGAGAGGATGTTGATGATCACCTGCCGCGGCGGGGCCGACAGCGGCTCGGGGGAGCTGGTCACCGGCAGCTTGACGCGCTGGTCCCGCTCCTCCTGGGCGAAGCTGGTGGCCACGAGGAAGAAGATCAGCAGCAGGAAGACCATATCGATCAACGGCATGAGGTTGATCGGCTCTTCGGATTCGCTGTGTGGGTCGCGGATTCTCATGGTCGTCCTCGCGGCGGCTCAGGCGTTGGCGCGGTCGCCGGGGTCGGCGCAGTGTTCCATGAAGTCTACGGACGCCTCGTTCATGTCGTGGACCAGCCGGTCGATGCGCCCGAGGAAGAAGTAGAAGAAGATCAGCGCGGGGATGGCGACGGTCAACCCGGCGAAAGTGGTCACCAGGGCCTCGTAGATGCCCTTGCCCAGCATGGGCCCGCGGTTGGTGACGTCCACGTTCGGGTCGCTGGCGACCTGGAAGGCCTCGATCATGCCCCAGACCGTGCCCAGCAGGCCCAGCATGGGCGCCACCGCCGCGACGCCGTAAAGCATCCGCAGGTTGCGGCGGAGCTTGGAGATCTCGTTGCCCCCGGCGTCCTCGATCGCGCGCTCGACCGCCTCCTCCCCGCGGTGGTCCTTCCGCACGGCCGCCTGGGCCACGCGGGAGATGGGGCTGTCGTTACGCCGGCAGAACTCCAGGGCCGCCTCGCGATCGCCCGGGCCGTTGTAGACCGCCTTGAGCCCCGGAAGGAACTTCGAGGGGATCACCGCGCCGCGGCGCAGGGCGATCAGCCGTTCCAGGATCACCGACAGGCCGATGAGGCTGCACAGGCCGATGGGCACCATGAACCAGCCGCCTTTCATCAGCAGCTCGAGGAAGCTCATCCGCTCGGAACCCGGCTGCGTGGTCGCCTCGCCCGCCGGGCCGGTTGTCTGGGCGACGCAGGCCGCGCCGATCAGTACCACCGCGGCCGCCGCGAGCCAACACACCGCCGTCCGCGAACATCCTGACATGCGTGTCACGGAATCATTCTCCTACGTGCCTTTGCCCATCTCTTCCAGCCGCTTGGCGGCCTGCTTCGCCGAGGGGGTGTCCTTGTACTTGGCCACGCACGCGGCGTACTGGCTGCGAGCCTGGTCGGGCTTGCCCCAGGCCTCGCAGACGCGCCCGGCCTCGAACAGCGCCCGCGAGGACCAGTCCGGGTAGGCGTAGACCAGTTCGACCTTCAGCAACTCGGCCACCGCACGCTCGTAACGCTTCTCGGCGAAGTGGCTCTCGCCGATCTGGAACTGGGCCCTGGCGGCCGTCGGGCCGTTGTGCGACTCGATCACCCGCTCGTACCACTGCCTGGCCTGGGGGTACTTCCGCTGGTTCTCCAGCGCCCAGCCGATACCGAACTCGGCCAGGAAGGCGAACTTGCTCTTGGCGTGCTGCTTGAGGAACCGCTCGTAGACCTGCCGCGAGCGGTCGTAGTCCTGGCCCTGGGAGAGCGCCTCGCCGAGCTTGAGCATCGCCACCGGGGCGAGGTCGTGCTCGGGGAACGTCGCGATCAGGGCCTCGAAGTGCTTGCGGGCCTCGGGCAGCTTGCCCAGCGCCGCGTACGCCACGCCCGCCTGGTACCGCGCCGACGGGGCGAACTCCGACTTGGCGTCCCCCTCGGCGAAGGCCGAAAACGCCTTCGCAGCCTTGGCCTTCTCTCCGAGTTTGTCGTAGCACCAGCCCAGCCGGTACCGGGCGGTCGCCAGGGTCTTGGCGTCGGCGCTCTTGGCCGAGACGACCTTCTCCAGCAGCTTCGCCGCCTCGGCGTAGTCCTCGCCGGCGTAGAGCAGCTCGGCCAGTTCCGCCCGTGCCGCCGGGGCGAGCCGGCCGGCGGGGTGCTCGGCCAGCAGGCGGCGGTAGGTTTTCGCGGCGGCGTTGGGGTCACTCTCCCGCCGGGCCCAGGCGAGCTCGTAGAGCAGGTCCTCGTCGGCGGCGTCTTTGTCGGCGGCGAGCTCGGCGAGGATTTTCGCGGCCTCGTCGTGCTTCTTCATGGCGGCCAGGCAGCGGCCGATGTGGTGCCTGGCCTGGCGGACGTGCTTGCCTTCGGGCTTGTCCTTGACGTACGCGCGGAAGGCGGCGAGGGCGGGCTCGTGCTTGTCCTGCTCGACGAGACAGACGCCGAGCTGGAACCGCGCCTCGCCGGCGAGGTCGTGCTCGGGGAACCGCTCGACGACCTCGCCGAACAGCTTCGCCGCGTCGGCGTGCTTGGCGGCGTCGAAGGCGACGCAGCCGCGGAGGTACGTTGCCGGCGCCCGCAGCTCGGCCGGCGGGTCGGACTTCAGCAGCTTCTCCAGCACGGGGCGGGCGCGGTCCGGCTGCTTGCGGCGGTAGCTGAGCTGGGCGTACTCGAACATCGCGCGGCGTGCCCAGGAGCTGTCGCCGCCCAGGACCGAGCGGAAGGCCTTCTCGGCCGCGTCGTCGTTGCCCGCGCGAAGCTGGGCGAGGCCGAGCTTGAACTGCACTTCCGCCTTGTCGTCGCCGGCCATGGGGACGTAGCGGGCGAGGGTGCGGGCGGCGTCGGGGAACTTGCCCGTCTGGAGCTGGGCGTCGCCCAGCAGGAAGACCGCCTGGCGGAGCTTGGGGTCCTTCCACACGGCCTTGTTCTCGGCCAGCGGGCGCGCCAGGGCGATCGCCTTGTCGTAGTCGTCGCGGTAGTAGGCGCACTGCGTGCGGCGCAGGGCGAAGGTCAGCTTCCGCCCGTCGGGCTTGGCGGCCTTGGCGAGCTTCTCGAAGGCCTTGGCGGCCTCGTCGTATCGGCCGAGGAGGAAGAGGTTCTCGGCCGCGAGCTCCTCGGCGGCGGGGGCGACGGGATCGTCCCCGGCCTCGATCACCTGCTTGCAGAGCGCGAGGCTCTCTTCGTGCTTGTCGAGCTTGTGGAGGCAGAAGGCCCGGCGGTAGACCGCGTCGACGCGGCGGGGGCTGTCGGGGTACTTCGCGGCGAAGGCCTCGAACTCCTTGGCCGCCTCCTCGTGCCGCCCGAGTGCCATCGTGCACAGCGCGCGGTCGTAGAGCACGTCGGGGAGGTTGTCGGGCTTGGGCTTGCCCTTGGCCAGGCGGTCGAGGGCGGCGCGGGCGGCGTCGTGCTTGTTCTCGGCCATGTCGCATTGTGCGAGCCAGTAGAGGGCCTTGAGCTTCCGCTGGGGGTCGCTGCTGGCGACGGCCTGGAGGGTCTTGCGGGCCGGGTCGACCTTTCCCTCGGCGAGTTGGGCCAGGCCGAGCTGGAACGTCGCCGGCGCGGCGTAGGGGTTGTCCTTGTGCTTGGCCAGGACGGTGGCGAGCGTCTTGGTCGCGCCGCCGTAGTCGCCGGCCTTGTAGAGCGCGACGCCGAGGCTGTAGAGCCCCTCGGCACGGCGGTCGGCGGGGGCGATCTCGACGGCGCGCTCGTACTGCTTGACGGCCTGGTCAAGCCGGCCGACGGCCTCGTGACACTGGCCCAGCAGCAGCGCAGAGTCCAGAGCGACGGGGGCGTTCTGGTCGGCGACGACCTCCCGGAGGACCTTGGCGGCCTCTTCGTGCTCGCCGAGGGCGACCTGCGCCAGCGCCAGCGAGTACTGGGCCGACCGCTTGCGGGCGGACTTGGGGTACTTCTTCAGGAACGCCTTGCAGCCTTCGACGGCCTCCTTGTGGCGCCCGGTCATGTGCAGCACCTGGGCCTTGTTCAGCAGGACGACCTCGGCGTGCTTGCTGTCGGCGTGCTTGCCGAGCAGGCGGTCGAAGGCGGCCAGGGCCTTGGCGTGGTCGCCGCCGGCCATGTGGCAGTGGCCCAGCAGGGCGAGGGCCTCGTCGGGCTGCTTGAAGTCCTTGTCGGCGATCACCTGCTCCAGCAGCTTGACGGCGGCGTCGATCTCGCCGGTGCGGTAGCGGCAGATCGCCAGCCCGTAGCGGGCCATGACCGTCTGCTCGTGCCCGGGATACTTCTTGAGGAACGTCTCGTACTCCTCGGCCGCCAGCTTGGTGAAACCGCGTCCGAGCAGTCCGTTGGCGGCCATGAGGCGCTTGGTCCCGGCGTCGACGCCCTTGTCGTCCTGCGCCGCGGCGGGCCCGGCCGACAGGGCCATTGCCATCGCCACCGCCAGCGCCGCGGCCCGCGTGAGGTCCCTGCCCGTCAGCCCGCGCGTCCGTGCCTGCGTCATGGTCGAGCTTCCCGTAAGGTGTTTCCGGCGAGAATGAGGTGCGGCCGGGCGCACACGCACACACCGACCGTCGCTCCGGATGCCTACTGACTTCAACCTCCTATTGTCCCCGACGTGTCGGCGGCAACGAGGGAAAGGACGGGGGCGGAGCTCGGGCGGGGCTGGCCGCGACCTCTCGCGGGATCGAGGTCGGCCTTCACGGAGCGCCGGGGGAGGAAACGGTCGCGAGGCGCGGTATGATCGGGGCCAACGGGAAGGAGACGGTATGCGAGTGCATTCAGCGATTCTTGCGGCCGCGGTCGCGTGCGCCGCGGCCCCCGCCGCGGCCGACGACTGGCCGCAGTGGCTGGGCCCCGACCGCAACGGGGTGTCCTGGGAGGCCGAGTGGCGGGCGGCGTTCGACGGCAACGGCCCGGCCGAGCTGTGGCGGGTGAACGTCGGGCAGGGCTACTCGGCGGTGGCGGTCGTCGGCGAGCGTGTCTACACGCTGGGCAACCGCCGGAACGTGGACACCGTGTACTGCCTGGACGCCGCGACGGGGCGCGAGGTGTGGAAGCACAGCTACGACTGCTCGGCGACGATCCCGCGTGTGCTGATTCGACTGTACACGGGCACGCGGTCGACGCCGACGGTGGCCGGCG
The DNA here is from genome assembly GCA_964385465.1 of uncultured Planctomycetaceae bacterium. Classification (GTDB taxonomy): domain Bacteria; phylum Planctomycetota; class Phycisphaerae; order SM23-33; family SM23-33; genus CAYLPJ01. The sequence goes on from CAYLPJ010000012.1 coordinate 104,894, forward strand.
GGCGGGTGTACGGCTTCAGCCGCGACGGTCGGGCGTGGTGCCTGGACGCCGCGACCGGCGTGCGGGTGTGGATGACCGACCTCCGCGCGGCGCCGGTCAAGGCCCCGCTGCCGAGCTGGGGCTTCGCCTGCTCGCCGCTTGTGCTGGGCAAGCGGGTGATCCTCGACGCCGGGCCGATCGTCGCCCTCGACGCCGCCGACGGGTCCGTCGCGTGGCAGTCGCGGGCGTACCCGCCGGCCTATGCCTCGCCGGTGGCGTTCCGCCTGGCCGGGCGGACCCGCCTGGCGACGCTCAACGGCAAGGGCCTGACGGTCGTGGATGCCGCCGACGGCAACGAGGTGACGGTCTACCCGTTCAGCTTCGGGATCATCGAGAACTGCACCACGCCGCTGATCTCCGGCGGGCGGTGCTTCATCTCCGCCGGCCAGCGCGGCGGCAGCGCGCTGCTTCGCCTGGGGCCCGACGGCCCCGAGGTCGTCTGGCGCGGCGACGCCATGCTCAACCTCTCCACCAACTCGGTGCACTGGCGCGGGCACCTGTACGGCTTCCACGGCCGCGCCGTCGGGCCGCGAATGCTCCGCTGCGTCGAGCTGGCCACGGGCAAGCGGATGTGGACGGCGCGGAAGGTGCGGGACGGGGCGTTGACCATCGCCGCGGGGCGGCTGATCGCCATCACCGGCGACGGGGAGCTCGTCTTGGCCGAGGCCGATCCCGCCGCCTTCAAGCCGCTGGCGCGCAAGAACGTGCTGGGCGGGACCTGCTGGACGACGCCCGTCCTTGCCAACGCCCGCCTGTACTGCCGCAACGACGCCGGCGACCTGGTCTGCCTCGACGTGGGTCGCAAAGAGGCCGGCAGGTAGGCCTTCCCGAGCGATCAGCCCCGCTTGGTGAAGAACGGGCCCTTGGGCTTCTTGGGGCGGTTGGTGCGCGGGGCCTTGCCGGGGACCTTGACGGTGGTCGTGGTCAGGGCGGCTTCGGCCTCCTTGGCCGCGATGTGCCGGCGGATGATGAACTGCTCGGCGACGCCGGCGAAGGTGCTGGTCATGATGTAGAGCGTCAGCCCGCTGGCGGCGTTGTAGAAGATCAGCAGCATCATCACGGGCATCATGAACATCATGAGCTTCTTCTGGGTCTGCTGCTCGGGCGAGGCCGTCGCGCCGGCCTGGGACATCTGCGGGTTGAGCTTGGTCTGGAGGAACATCGCGACGGTCAGCAGGATCGGCAGGAGGTTGAAGCTTCGGACCGGGCCGACCATCCCGCCGACGATGGGCAGCATCAGGGGGGTGGACCAGGAGACCAGCGCGTCCGGGCCGGCGAGGTTGGTGATCCACACGGGCAGGAACCGCGCGTGGCGCAGCTCGACGGCGGCGTTGAGGGAGCTCCACAGCGAGATCCAGATCGGCATCTGGAGCAGCATGGGCAGGCAGCCGAGCAGCGGCGTGGCGCCCTGCTGCTTGTAGAGGCGCATCGTCTCGCGCTGGAGCGTCTCCTTGTCGTCGGCGTACTTCTTCTTGATCTTCTCCATCTCGGGTGCGAGCTTCTGCATCTTCATCATGCTGACCTGGCTCTTCTTGGTCAGCGGGTGCAGCACGAGGCGGACGAGGACGACGAGGATCATGATCGCCACGCCGTAGTTGCCGAACGTCAGCCACTTGCTGATGCCCTGGAGCAGCCACATCATCCCCAGCGTCAGGGCGTTCCAGCTACAGAAGCAGCTCCGGAAGTTGATGGTGCCCAGGTAGTTCAGCCGCTCGTACAGCGCGCGGTGGCGGGGGGTCGAGGCGTCCGAGAGCATGTCCCGCTTCTTCGGCCCGGCGAAGATGCTGAACCGCATCGTCTTGCCCGACGTGCCGGGCAGCAGGCTCAGCGCCGGGGCGTGGGCGAACCGCTCCTCGTCCGGGCGCGTCCCGCCGATCCGCATCGCCGGGAGGAACGTGTTGCTCGTGGCCGACTCCGGCGCGGCGGTGTAGTAGTACTCGGTCAGCCAGGCCGCGGGGGCCTTGCGCTGCTCGGTCATGGGGCGCAGGTACACCATCGAGCCGAAGAATTTGTTGTTGTGCCCGATCCACACCGCCGGCGAGGGCGCGTCGCTTCGCCCGACGGAGACCGGGCGCTTGGGGGCCTTGTCCTCCTGGATCTCCGCGTGGGCCCGTTGGAGGACCTGGACGTTCTCGCTCTGGGGATCCTCGATCTTCCCGTAGGCCACGAACCGGTCGTCCTGGACGCGGTGCAGCTCTTCCAGCGGCACGCCGATGGGGCCGACCTGGTCGATGAAAACCTTCATCGGCACCTTCGAGAGGTTCCGCGCCGACAGCGCCATCTCCAGCGAGAAATCGTCCTTGCCGACGGTGTAGGTCTTCTCCAGCCGCAGGGCGGGGGCGTAGTCGGCCTCCGTGCCGGCCCGCCCGCCGTTCCGGTCCCGGTAGAGCGTGGCGACCAGGCGGATCTCCCGCCCTTCCGCCGGCTGCGTGACCGCCCGCTCGCCGTCGAACCGCCACAGCAGGCGGTCGAGGTAGATCGTCGACGACTCGGGCGCCCCGGCGACGGCTACGGTGATGCTCCGCGTGGCGTACGGGCGGCGCCTGCCGACGGGGTTCAGCAGGCTGTAGTGACCCTTGTACTTGCCGGGGTTCGCCCGAACGCGGGCCATGTACTCCGCGTGGTCGCCCCCGAGGCTGTCGAACAGCAGCTTGTCCTCGTCGGTGGCGAAGTGCTCCGAGAGCTTCAGCGTGTGCACCGCCGCGCCGGCACGGACGACCTCGACCTGCATGGCGTAGCCGCTGGCGGGGTCGAGCGAGCCGAGGACGAACGCGTCCTTCTGGCCGAGCCCGGCGGTGTCGTAGGTCCACTCGCTGCGGGCGGGCCTGGCGGGGGGCGCAGCGGGAGTGGCCGGTGGCGGGGCGGGCTCGGCCGCCGGCGCGGCCGCCGGCGCGGTGGCCGGCGGGGTGTCGGCCGGGGCGCGCTGCTGGGCGGCGAGGTAGCTTACGAAACCCATCCCTGCGGGGACCGCGGCGATCAGCGCCAGCAGCACCCAGCCCATTCGTCGTCTGCCTGCCGGCATCTGTCAGCGTCCTTCCAGCAGTCGCTGGCCGAGATAGCTGTCGAGCTCCCCGACGGCCTGGACTTTCTTGACCGTGTCCTCGACGGCGTAGGGGACGCGGACGAACCGCACGAGCCCGGGCTCGACGAGCACGTAGCTGGCGCGGCAGTCGCGGTCGCGGGGCTGGCCCACGGAGCCGACGTTGACGATGGCCTTGCGTTCGGGGTTGACCTCGAAGACGTCCTCGAGCTCGTCGGGGCTGTAGAAGTCCGGCGGGTCGATGAACACGCCGGGCACGTGCGTATGACCGACGAAGCACATGTGCCCCACACGCTCCAAGGCGTTCTGCACCTTGTTGGGGGCGTTGTACACGTCGTCGGGAAAGATGTACTCGTTGATCGGGCGGCGCGGGCTGCCGTGGACGAACATCAGCTCGCCCATGCCCAGCGGCTCGCCGGAGCAGGCGTGCTTGACCGGCAGGCGGCCGAGGAAGTCCCACCGGGCGTTGCGGAGGGTCGGGTCTTCCTCGCTATCGAGGTCCGCGCGCGTCCAGAAGGAGGCGGTCTCGGCCGACATGTTGAACTGGTTGGGCTCGAACATGACGGCGTAGTCGTGGTTGCCCATGAGGGTGACGTCGGCGGCCTCGGCGACGAGGTCCACGCAGGGGCGCGGCTCGGGCCCGTAGCCGACGACGTCGCCGAGACAGACGGTCTGCCGCACGCCGCGCCCGGAGATGTCCTCCAGCACGGCCCGCAGGGCCTCGGTATTGCTGTGGATGTCGCTGATGATCGCCAACATGCCTTCGCTGCCTTGCTTCGAGAAACGCCCATCCTAGCCCCCCGACCGTCGCGTTGTCAAACACCGAGGACCGTCGTATGGGAATCCGGTCTTCCGGTCCCACGGTCTTCCGGTCGCCCGGCCTGCGCTCTACAATCCGGGAAGACATGGACCGCCCGATCTCCATCGCGATCGAGACCTCCTGCCGACGCGGCGGCGTGGCCTTCGGTGCCGGCGACAAGCTGCTCGCCACCGACGATTTCGATGCCTCCCTCCGCCACGGCGCCCAGCTCGTGCGCCGCCTGGACGACCTCCTGGCCGCACGCGACCTCCGCGCCGCCGACCTCGACGAGTGCTACGTCTCCGTCGGGCCCGGCAGCTTCACCGGCACGCGGATCGGCGTGACCGTCGCACGCACGCTCGCCCAGGCCGTGCCCGCCCTGCGCTGCCTGGCCGTCAACAGCCCCGCCGCCGTGGCCGAGGAGGCCCGCGAGACACGCTGGGAGCACCTCGCCGTGGTGCTGGACGCCCGCGAGGGGCTCGTTCATGCCACGCTCTTCGACCGCCGCGACGGGCACCCGGAGGCCACCGAGGCCCTGCTGGCCTCGCCCGCCGACGTCCTGGCGGCCGCGCCGCGACCGCTGACGCTGCTGGGCGAGGGGCTCGGCTACCATGACCTGTCGGCCGAGGGTGTCACGATTCCCGAGCCCGACGCCACCGACCGCCCTCCGCACGTTCCGACCGCCCGGGGCGTCTGGCGTCTCGGGCGGCGGCTCGCGGCGGCGGGGCGGTTCACCCCGGCGGCCGAGCTGCTGCCGGCCTACGCCCGCAAGCCCGAGGCGGTCCGCCTGTGGGAGCGGCGCAAGCAGACCACCAACGCATCGGCCGGCGATTGACCGGCCCCGAAAGGAAAGGCCCTGCCATGCAGGAACGGACTCAATTCTCGGTGTTTCTCGTCAACAAACCCGGCGTGCTGGCGTCGGTCACCAACGAGTTGACCAGCGCCCACGTCAACCTCATCGCCCTGACCTTGATGGACTCCATGGAGCACGGCGTCCTGCGGGTGGTCTCGGACAACCCCGACCTGACCCGCGAGGTACTCGGCCGCACGCACGACCGCTGGACGGAGACCGACGTGCTCGTGCTGGAGCTGAAGAACGAGCCGGGCGCCTTCGCGGGCGTGGCGCAGAAGCTCGCCGACGAGCACATCAACATTTCCTACGCCTACGCGACGTCGGGTGCGCCCAAGGGCCGGACGACGGCGGTGTTCAAGGTCGCCGACATGAAGAAGGCGCGGAAGGTGCTGGAGTCGATGTTCGCTTCGGACAAGGGGCGCAAGAAGAAGGGCGAGCCCGTCCGCAAGCGCCCCCGCTCGAACCCGGGCAAGGGGCGGTAGAGACCGGGGGACCGGAAGACCGGGAGAGCGGCGGCCCGGTATATCGTGGGTCTGGCGGGCGGTGGGATGGTGCCGCGGGGTTGCTCCCGCGTCGGGCGGCGGAGGGGGCGTCGAAGCCTCTTTGCGCCCCGCCCCCCCCCCCCGGACGCGAAGCTCCCGCGGTATCCGGCAATCGGGCAATCCGGTCGGTCCGTCGTTCAGTACTTGTCGGCGGTGACCGGCAGGTAGCGCTCGTCGGCGAGGACGGCGCGGTAGCCGATCGCCCGCTGAAGGCGCCGGTGTGGTGAACCGTCCAGGTGGGGAAGCAGGGCCGTGACCAACGTCGCCCCCTCCGTGCCGTACGCCCGCTCGTACTGCTCGATCAACCGCTCGCGGAACTGCCACAGCCTGCGGGGGACCGCGATCTCCTTGTGCCGCACGTCGATCACCAGCCGCATCGGGTCGTCGATGAATTCGGCGAACCGCTCGGCCACGGCGTCGGCGATGGTGTTGGCGTCGAACGGCTCGGCCGGCAGGCGGGCGTCGTGGGTGGTCACGCCGGGGGCGGCGACGGCGACGCGGAAGTCGTCTTCCCCGGCCAGGATGGCGTCGAGCTGCGCCAGGGAGATCTGCCGTGCGTCCAGCGGGAAGCGGCGGCGGCGAAGGCTGTCGGCGTGGACCCTCTTCTCGCACCGCTCGACCAGCAGCAGCTTCATCGCCCAGGCGGCGCGGGCGTTGTACCAGTAGGCCAGCCGGCTGTTGGGGTCGGGCAGCAGCTCCGGCGTGGCCGTCGGGCCGGCGACGGCCAGCCGGCGGAGCTGGGCGTCCAGCACGTCGGCGTGCTTCTCCAGCATCTCCGCGTTGGCCAGGCCGTTCTTGCGGACCGCCAGCGAAAGCAGTTCGGCCAGCGGCTCGTAGCGCAGCGGCCGGGGCGGATACGTGGCGTCCAGCGTCACCGGCGGGCAGTCCCGCGTGCAGGCCCACGGCGCCGCCGCGGCCAGCCACAGCAGCCCGATCTTGCATCCCTGTCGCAACATGGAAATGATTGTAGCGACCGCCGACCGCCGGCGACAGACATCCGAGCACCTGGAGAACGCATGGAACCCCGCCGGAGCCCCTGGCGCCGACGCCTTCGAACGATCCTGCTCGCCCTGGCCGTGCTCTCGGCCGCGTGGGCGGCGGTGCGGTTCTGGATCGCCCCCGCGGTGATCCGCCGCGCCCTCGTCGCCGACCTGCCGGAGTATTGGGACGGCGAGCTGGCGATCGACCGGGTCCGCTTCGGGCTCTGCGGGCACGTCCGCCTGGACGGCGTGGACCTTCGCGGCCCCCGGGGGCGGTCGTGGATGCGGGCCGACACCGTCCATCTGACGCTGAGCGACTGGCCCTCCCTGCACCCGAAGGTCCGCGGCGTCGAGGCCGACGCCCCGGCGGTCACGGCCCACTGCACCGGCGGCGTCTGTCGGCCGCCGTGGCGCAAGGTGCCCGCCGAACTCTGGCGGGAGTACCTCGATCTTCACGAGGCCGAGCTCCGCGACGCGACGCTGACCGTCCGCGACGATGCCAACACGGCGGGTACGTGGCACGCGGCACGTTTGCGGTTCCTCCGCGAGCCGGGCGCCGGGCGCGTGACGGTCTGGACGCCGTGGCACGACGGGCTGGCGGTCGAGGACGTGACCGTCGAGGGCTTCGAGGCCGACGAGCGGACCGTCGCGGTCGAGCGGCTGACCGGGCGGGCCTGCGGGGGGCGCTTCCTCCTGTCCTTCCGTTCGCGGGTCGGCGCCGACGGCGGGCTGGCCGCCTCGGGGCGCGTCGCCGGCGTGCGGCTGGACCTGGCCAACGCAAACCTCCCGGTCGCCGGCGCCGGGACCGGGCGGCTGACCGGTGTGGTCACCTTCGAGCTGGACGGCGTGGCCCCCGACGGCTTCACCGGGCGCGGCATGGCCTTCATCCGCGAGGCCGACCTGCGGAACGTCCCCGCCGCCCGCGGCATCTTCGCCAAGGCCGGCGTGGGCAGCCCCCAACTGCTCCGCCGCGCGGACGTCGAGGCCGCCTTCGGACTGCGCGGCCTGACCGCGACGGTGGATCACGCCCGGGTCGCCCTGCCCGTCGGGGCCGTGGACGTCGAGCCCGGGGGCACGCTGAGCCTGTGGGACGGGCGGATGGAGTACGTGGTCGTGGTCGTCCTTTTCGAAAAAGTCCGCGGCCTGCTCAAGAGCATTCCGCTGGTGGGGATGATGGTGGACCTGACCGAGCGGTTCTCGCGGTTCCACATCGCCGGGCTGTGGCAGGACCCCGACTCGCTGGTCATCACGCCGGCGCCGCTGCGGGAGGTCCAGGACGCCAGCCGGACGTTCCTCACCGCCGCCGCACGCGGGCGGGGGGCCCTCGGCGCCGCCGCCCGCCAGAGCGCCCGCGCCCTGCTGGCCATCGAGGACCCCGACGCCCCGCCCACGCGCCCCGCGACGGCCCGCACCCGACCGGCGACCGCCCCCGCGCTCCGCTGAAGCTCGACCATCCTCCGTGCGATGCCGGCCTCGCCCGGCGTTCGCTCGCCGGGGGCTCCGGTCGCTTCGGGCTCACAGCGGGCTTCCGGGGAGGCGCGGGACGTGGTAGAGTATTCCCGACGGATTCGACGGGACTTGCTGCGAGCGCAACCATGACGGCGCGCGAACCATCTCTGGCGGGGCGAACGGCCCTGGTGACCGGCGCCGCCCGCCGGCTGGGCCGGGCCACCGCCCTGGCCCTGGCAGACAACGGCGCCGACGTGGTGATCCACTACCGCGGCTCTGCCGACGAGGCCGGGGACGTCGCCGAGCAAGTCCGCCGGATCGGGCGCCGGGCGTGGTGCGTCCAGGCGGACCTCGCCGACCCGGCCGCCGCCGGCGAACTCGTCGGGCGGGCGCGCGACGCCGCCGGGACCGTCGACGTGCTGGTCAACAACGCCTCGATCTTCCCCGCCGACACGGTGACGGACTTCACCCCGGCGGCCCTGGACGAGAACGTCCGCGTCAACGCGCTGGCCCCGCTGCTGCTCTGCCGCGCCTTCGCCGACGGCGGCAACGCCGGGCACGTGGTGAACTTCCTCGACTCCCGCTTCGTGGACTACGACCGCGCCCACGCCGCCTACCACCTCAGCAAACGCATGCTGGCCAGCCTGACGCGGATGCTCGCGCTCGAGCTCGCCCCGGCCGTGCAGGTCAACGCCGTGGCGCCCGGGCTGATCCTCCCGCCCCCGGGCGAGGACGAGTCCTTCCTGGAAGCCAACGCCCACACCAATCCGCTGAACCGCTACGGCTCGCCGGCCGAGATCGCCGACGCCGTGCTGCTGCTCGTGCGCACCCGCTTCATCACCGGGCAGGTGATCTTCGTCGACGGCGGGCGGCACATGAAGGGGCGCGTCTATGACTGACCTCCGACGGCTGGACCGTATCCACATCCGCGAGCTCCGCGCCCGCTGCATCGTCGGCATCAACCCCGAGGAGCGGGTCAAGGCCCAGGATGTCGTGATCGACCTGACGCTCCACGCCGACCTCCGCCGGGCCGGACAGACCGACGACCTCGACGACACCGTCGATTACAAGGCCGTCAAGCAGGCCGTCCTCGAACTCGTCGAGGCCTCCAGCGACCTGCTCGTCGAACGCCTCGCCCAGCGGATCGCCGACGAGTGTCTCTCCCACGACCGCGTCGAGGCCGTCCGCGTGCTGGTCGAAAAGCCCGCGGCCCTGCGCTTCGCCCGGACCGTCGGGGTCGAGATCCTCCGTCGAAGGGAGGACGCATGACCGGGCGCGAGCCCATGCCGGCCTACGTTGCCGTCGGCTCGGACGTCCGGCCGGGGGCCAACGTCCCCGCCGCCGTGGAGGCCCTTCAGCGGCACGTGACCGTTGTTGCGGTCTCGACGCTCTACCGCACGGCGCCGGTCGGGCCGGACGGCGAGGCCCTGCCCGGCCGGGAGGCGTTCGTCAACGGCGTGCTTGCCCTACGGACGGCTATGCCGGCTCGCGAGCTGAAGTTCGATTGCCTCCGGGCCGTCGAGGCCGAGCTCGGCCGCGTCCGGTCCGGCGACGCCTACGCCCCGCGCCCGATCGACCTGGACCTGATCCTCCACGGCCGGACCGTCGTCGACGAGCCGGGCCTGCGCCTGCCGGCCGACGACCTGGACAGGCCCTTCGTGGCCCTTCCGCTGCTTGAGCTGGCGCCGTCGCTGACGGTGCCGGGCACGGACCGCCCGCTGTCGGAGCTGGCCGGCGGGGGCGGTGCCGCCATGGAACCCGATCGGGCCCTGACGGCCCGGGTCAAGGAGCTGCTGAGACCATGAACGTTGCGCGCGTACAGGAACTGGTGCGAGAGCTGCTGGTGGAGATCGGGGAGGACCCCGACCGCGAGGGCCTGCTGAAGACACCCCAGCGGGTGGCGGTGAGCTGGCAGTTTCTCACGCAGGGCTATCGCCAGCGGATCGGGGACGTGGTCAACGAGGCCGTCTTCGAGTCCGAGGCGAACAACATGATCATCGTGCGGGACGTGGAGGTGTTCAGCCTGTGCGAGCACCACATGCTCCCGTTCTACGGGCGATGCCACATCGGCTACATCGCGCGGCACAAGGTCCTGGGGGTCAGCAAGCTGGCGCGGATCGTGGACCTCTACGCCCGGCGGCTCCAGATCCAGGAGCGGCTGACCCGCCAGATCGCCCGGGCGATCATGGACGCGGTCGACCCCGAGGGCGTCGGCGTGGTCATCGAGGCACGCCACCTCTGCATGGTCATGCGCGGCGTCGAGAAGCAGAACTCCATCATGACCACCTCCAGCGTCCTGGGCAGCTTCCACAACGACCAGGCCACCCGCATGGAGTTCCTCGACCTGATCAACCGCACCCCCCTCTAAGCGGCCGGGGGCGCTATCCGATCGTCGTCTCGCCCGTCCAGCGGACGAAGGCCTCGATGGCCTCGTACTCGGCCAGGCCGAGCTGGTCGTACAGCCTGGCGGTCGCGCGGTTGCGCTGCTCGGCGCGCTGCCAGAACTCCCGCTGGTCCGGGCCGGGGAACAGGGCCTTGTCCTTCTGCGACTCGTGCTTGAAGATCGCGTCGATCTTCCGCCGCAGCTCCTGCGGGCTCAGCGGGACGGCCAGGTCGATCTCGTCCGGCTCCCACTCCTGCCACGCCCCGCGATACAGCCATACCTCGCACCGGGCGTACCACGGCTCGTCGGCCATGCGGCCGAGGGCCTCGAAGACCGCCTTGAGGCACGTCCGGTGCGTGCCGTGCGGGTCCGAGAGGTCGCCGGCGGCGTAGACCTGGTGCGGCTGGACCTCCCGAAGCAGCTCCACGATCAGGCCGACGTCCGCCTCCGACAGCGGCTTCTTCGTCACCCGCCCGGTCTCGTAGAAGGGCATGTCGAGGAAGTGGAGGTTCTCGTTGCTCAGCCCGCAGTGCCGCCCGGCCGCCCGGGCCTCGCCGTAGCGGATCATGGTCTTGATCCGCTGGACCTCGGGGCTGTCGACCTGCCCGGGCGCCTTGTGGCGCAGGAACGCCTCGATGTGGTCCTCCAGCTCGCCGGTCCGCCCCTCGTCGATGCCGAACGACCGGTTGAACGCCGCGGCGAACTCGCCGAAGCGGATGGCGTCGGCGTCGAAGACCGCGATGTTGCCCGAGGTCTGGTAGGCGACGTGGACCTCGTGCCCCTGCTCGACCAGCCGGCTGAGCGTTCCGCCCATCGAGATCACGTCGTCGTCGGGGTGCGGGGAGAACACCAGCACCCGCTTGGGGAAGATCGCGTCGGTCGGGCGGGGCACGTCCCCGGGCTGCTTCGCCGACGGCGGCTTGCCCCCGGGCCAGCCGGAGACGTTCCGCTGGAGCTCGCGGAAGACGCGCAGGTTGATCTCGTACGCCGGGCCGTGCTCGGCCAGCAGCGGCTGGAGGTGGTTTTCGTTGTAGTCCTCGTCGGTGAGCTTCAGGAGGGCCTTCTCGACGCGGCGGGCCAGCCAGATGACCGCCTTGCGGATGAGCCGGTCGTCCCAGCGAACCCCCCCGAGCATCCACGGGCTGCGGAAGCGCGTGAGGTTCTCGCCGGCGGCCTTGTCCAGCAGCACCTCCGCGTCGGCGTGGCGCTGGAGGAAGCTGGCGGCGACGGTGGTCGTCACCGGGCCCTCGACGGCCCGCGCGATGATCGGCGCCTTCCGCTCCCCGAACGCCAGCAGGACGATCCGCTTGGCCGACAGGATCGTCCCGACGCCCATCGTGATCGCCCGGCGGGGAACGTTCTCCTCGCCGAAGAAGTCGCTGGCGGCGTCGATGCGGGTCAGCCGGTCCAGCCAGATCAGCCGCGTCGGGCTGTCGGGGGGGCTGCCCGGCTCGTTGAAGCCGATGTGCCCCGTCCGGCCGATGCCGAGGATCTGCAGATCGATCCCCCCGGCCTCGGCGATTCGCCGCTCGTAGTCGGCGCAGAACGCCTCGACGGTGTCCGGCGGGATCGTACCGTCAGGAATGTTCACGTTCTCCGGCGGGATGTCCACGTGGTTGAAGAGGTGCTCGTCCATGAACCGCCGGTAGCTCTGGAGCTCCTTCGGCTGCATGGGGTAGTACTCGTCGAGGTTGAACGTCACCACGTTGGCGAAGCTCAGGTCCTCCTCCTTGTGCATCCGGATCAGCTCGTTGTAGATCGACACCGGCGTCGAGCCCGTCGCCAGGCCCAGCACGCACCGCTCGCCCGCGGCCTGGCGGGCGCGGATCAGCCCGGCGATCTCCCCGGCCGCCGCCTTGCTGGCGTCCCGGGCGGTGTCGAAGACGCGGACGGGGATCCTCTCGTGGCGGGTGAAGCTCTCGCTCTGCTCGGTCGTCATGGTACGGCTCCTTCGTGCGGAGCAGGGGGTCGGCCCCGCTCCTGTCGAACTACCTCATGCGGTCGGACTCGAACCGCGCGCCCAGCAGGGCTGCCCGGACGAAGGCCCCCCAGTGCGGCGTCGGCGTGTACGCCCAGTCCTGGAGCATCGCCGGGCCGCACTTCGGGTGAAACGCCCACGCCGTCCAGTGAAGCCGGTGCTCCTGGATGCACGCCAGCATGTCCGGAACCCACGTGTACGGGTTCTCGTGGCTGGACGCCGGCAGGAAAGGCATCGGCTTCAGCGGGGCGCCCGTCTCGCCGATCAGCACCGGCACCTTCGCCGCGGCCGACAGGACCTTGCCCCGCCAGTCGCTCTTCCACGGGTAGACGTGGCTCTCGTACATGATCCCCCGGGCGTTGGGGTCCGGCTCGGCCAGCGCGAAGCCGCCGGCGACGCCGGAGAGGTCGTACCCCCAGTCCAGGCCGCTTGCGATCAGGACGTTGTCGGCCCCGGCGGCGCGGACGGCGGCGGCCAGCGCCTGCATGCCCGGGCTGTCGAAGTGCCTCGGCTCCCCGCCCTCGGCCTCGGACTTGACCGTCACCCGCCCGCCGTCGCGCCACACCTTCCAGGAGATGTCGTGCGGCTCGTTGAACAGGCTCATCAGCACGCCCGGCCGCCCGGCGTAGCGCCTCGCCGCCGAGCGCCAGAACGCCAGGTCGTTCGCGTCCGGCGCGCGGAAGCGGTGGAGGTCCAGCACGAGGTACGCCCCGCGCGTCTCGGTCGCCCGGACGGCCTGGTCCACCAGCCGCCGGTACGCCGTCCCGCCGTCGCGCTGGTGCTTGCCCTCGCCCGCCCAGTAGTGCTCGCGGACCGGCAGGCGGATGACGTTCGCCTGCCATACGTCGATCGCCGTGACGATCGACCGCAGGACGTGCTCGCCGGTCGGCGTCCATTCCAGGCTCGGGACGCTGACGCCCTGGAGCCACACCGCCTCGCCGTCGTCCGTCCGCAATTCCCTGCCCACCACCCGCAGCGGCGGCGGGGCGGGCTTGCCCCCGTCGACGGCGGCCGCCTCGGCTTGCTCCCGGTCGGCCTCCGGCAGCTTCGAACGGTCCATCGCCGCCAGCCGCACGTCGTCGATGTCCATCCGCCCGGCGGGCACCTCGAACAGCGCCGGCATCAGCTCCAGCGCCGCGGCCTTCGGCGGGACGGCGAAACGCAGCGTCCGCTCCCGCCAGCCGTCCGTCGTGCCCGCAAAGTGAGGGTGACCCGGGCCGCCCTTGAGCTTCTTGCCCGCCGCGTCCAGAAACTGCACGATCACCCGCGCGTCGTGCCAAGACTCCTTCCCCCGCTTGACGCCCTCCGTGCGGACGCGGAAGCTCAGCTCCAGCGCCTCGCAGCCGGCCGGAAGGTCCACGCGGCGGTAGACCACCACCGTCTTGCCGGGCTCCGGCGGGCGGAGGCGGAGGAACCGGTTGCCCTCCTCGACCTCCCAGCTCGCCCCGGCCGGGACGGGCCAGCCGGCCGGCGCGTTGGCGTCCTCCCCCCCCCGCTCGAACGAGCCGTTGGAGACCAGCGAGTCTGCCCCACCGGCGGCCGCGGCGGAAAGCAGCAGGGCCGCCAGCACCGCACCGAGCCGCCCCCGTTGGCAGGCGTACGTCATGGCATACCTCTCACATCGTGCACACGTTGACCTCTGACGGAGCCGCCGAGTCTACCCGAACGGCGCGGCCACGAAAAGCGGCCTGTCCGATCGCTTGCCTTCTCTCCCGGTCTCCTGCTCTACTGCCCGCCTGCCCGTCCGGCCCGATGCTCGACGGGCCGCCCTCAACGCACCGCCCCCACGGGGCGAAGGAGCCGAGCATGAGCGAGCTGTTCGACACGCATTGTCATCTCGGGCACGGACGGCTGCGGCAGCAGCTCGACGACGTGCTCGCCCGGGCAACGGCCGCCGGCGTGACGCGGATGATCTGTGCGGCCGGGACGGTGCACGAGTCCAAGGTCGCCCTGTCCATCGCCCGCGAGCACGAGCGGATGTGGTGCACGGCCGGGCTGCACCCGCACGACGCCAAGGAGGCCGACGAGCACACCTGCCGCACGCTGGCGGAGCTGGCGGCGGATGCGAAGAACGTCGCGATCGGCGAGATCGGGCTGGACTACCACTACGACCATTCGCCGCGGGAGGCCCAGCGCCGGGTGTTCGCCGAGCAGCTCCACCTCGCCGCCGCGCTGGGCAAGCCCGTGGTCATCCACACGCGGGAGGCGTTCGACGACACGCTGGCCGTGCTGGCCGACGGGGACGTCCCCGGGGAGAAGCTCGTCCTGCACTGCTGCACCGAGCCGGCCGAGAACGTCCGCCGGGCCCTGGCGATCGGCGCGGCGATCAGTTTCTCGGGGATCGTGACGTTCAAGAAGACCGGCTACCTTCGCGAGGCCGCCGCCCTCGTCCCCGACGACCGGCTGCTGATCGAGACCGACAGCCCCTACTGCTCCCCCGAGCCGGTCCGCAAGATGAAGACCAACGAGCCGGCCAACGTCGCCTGCGTCGCCGCCCGCCTCGCGGAGGTGCGAGGCACGACGCCCGAGGCGATCGCCGACCTGACCGCCGCCAACGCGATCCGCATCTTCTCGCTCGAATAGCCGCCCGCCGTGAAATGCGATGACGACCGGCCCGTCGCAGCCTCGGCAAACGCGGGAGCCGCCTGTCTTCTTCGCCGACGGCGGCCGTTGACACGGCGGGGTCGTCGCGGCAAGCGTGGCCGCGCCTGGGGCGAAGGGGCCCCCGGCGCCCCGCCGAAGCGGCACGCCGGGCGTCTCCCTCCCAAGGCTGACGCCGCCAAATGTGGAGTGCGGCGGCAACGACGCCGCTTTTCTTCGCCGACGGCGGGCCGTTGACACAGTGGGGTCGTCGCGGCAAGCGTGGCAACGTCGGCCGCCGAAGGCGCCTCGCGCGCCCCGTCGAAGCGGCACGCGGGGCATCTCACTCCCAAGGCT
>CAYLPJ010000013.1:0-103316 GCA_964385465.1 uncultured Planctomycetaceae bacterium
CCGAGGATACGCCGCGTTTATGCGCCCGTCATCCACAGCTTCTGACAATACCTCCTCAAGGCGGAGAACAAGCTCTTGAAGGCCTGCATAGAAAGCCGCGACAAGCAAATCGAAGAACTCAAGGAACAGGTCGCCGAACTCAAAGCTGCCGATGCGCAGAAGAAGATTGACGCATTGACCAAGGAACTTGCCAAGGCCAAAAAGCAACTGACCGCTCTTAAAGGTAACGCCGAAGAGCCGCAGAAGGCGAACCCCGCGAAAAATGGGAAGAACAAGGCAGACCCCAATGCCGTGACCTTTGACAGGACCGCGCACCAGAAGATCAAGATTCCGGAGGGGATGAAATGGGAATTTGCCGAATCGCCAGACGAGAAGCCAACCGGTAGGATGTCAGCTGCCTACACCCTTGGTCCGTTACCCAAGGGCATCAACGACAAGGACGCCTTGCGGTTCGTCGCCAAGGGCGAACTCGACAAGACATTTAGGGGGCGGAAACTGACGAAGACGCTGGCGACCGGCAAGAACCGCAAGTTTCCCGGTTCGGAGCCCGAAGGTACCGTAACCTATTACGTGTTCTATCTCGGTAGCGTCAAGGATCAGACAGTAGCGATCGCGACTTCGGTGGGTAAGAACGACAAGGCGAAAACGTTCTTCGACTTCGCATCCTGCCCGAATGAATGCGAGAAGAAGTTGGGATCGGGGAAGTGTCATGTGCTTATCGTGAAGATTACCAGCAATCCAAATTGGGGAACCAAGAACTATGTGACCGTTGCTGGGAAGGATATACATCAAGGCTTTGTTCGGACGGAATGCCGAAAGGCCGAACCGGGCAAGACGGTTCTTGATTGAAACGAACGGATATCGGGATATCGGGATATCGGGGGAGAAGCGCCAGTAGCCGGCGGAGAGTAGTGGATGGAAGAGCCATACGGTAAGGCAGTAGCAACCCGAACCGGCCCCGGACTAATCGGGGGACACACAACCTATTACTTGTTGGCGGGGCGTCGGGGGAAACACGGGGACACGAAACACGGGGACACACAACCTATTTCCTGTTGACTGGGCGATTGGTTCGCCGTAGACTCTGGCCAACCGGGGGACACACAACCTATTTCGAAGAAATAGGTTGTGTGTCCCCGTGTTTCAGGTTGTGTGTCCCCGTGTTTCCAACCATATACGCAGCGAAGACGCCTGGATGGCGAACGCCATCGAAGGGCATTCCCGAGAAAGGCCTGAAGTACCCGACAGGTACAGTCGGATACTTCAGCCGAGACTACAAACAAGAGGCAGATGCGACGTTCCGGGGAATAGACGGGGCGAGACTCTTCGGGACGGAGGGCGAGTGTCTGTTGGGTGTAGCCAAGATCGGCGGCAAGATGCGCAAGGCGGTGAGGACGATACATCGGGCAGGCTTCAAACACCCTGAACGGACAAACCCGTATTTGACTCCTGACGCGGACACGGGTTACCAGAGCGCGCTGGCGGCAGGACATCCGCTATCGGCGACCGCCTACAAGCCCATCGGGGACGTATCGGTCCCGACGCGTACAATGAAGGAACGTTACCCAGAGGAGAAGGGATGGCAATGTACGGTAGTCCACGAGGACAAGGAGTAGCGGCGCCAGTGTCGGCAGGGGACTGCGGCCGTACCTCCTCGTCTTACATGGCCGATGGAGAGAGGCATGTCGGAGGTCTCTTGCGACAACAAGCGCCGCGACACCTACGTCTACTTCTGGCGTGCGCACTGGGTGTCACGCTCGGTGCCGTGTTGGCGGTGAGATGTGGGGCAGCAGCGAAGGGCGCGGCCCGCCGCGCAGGGAGAGCAGCTTCCCCTGGTCCTATTGACTACGCAGACATCGTGAGGGTGGAATCAACCGGTATGCCGGATGGCAATGGAGTCTTGTACTACAGCCGACGGACAGGGCAGCGGAGCGATGGTCTTCTTGCCGTTCCATCCGCAGTTGGGATCGTCGACGCGATGTGGCACTGTCCCGCGCGGAGTCGCGATGGCGATGGAAAGGCTGGTATCATCGACAGATGCGGAAACTGGGTAGTTCCCCCCATCTTTGACGCGATCTCGCACTTCCGCAGCGGGAGGGCGGTCGCTAGCGTTGGGGGGAAGGTGGGCGTTGTCGACAACTCCGGCCGCTGGGTGGTAAGGCCAGGGGTCTACGAACAGATACTCTCGTTCGAGGGTGGGATGGCGCCATGTCAGCGTGATGGCGTGTGGGGCTTCCTCCGGCTGGATGGGAGCGTCCAGATATCGCCTAAGTATGCTGAAGCACGAAGCTTCGCGGATGGGTTGGCTGTTGTTCGAGATGGGGACAAGTGGTATTGCATAGATCGACGGGGAGATGTGCGCTTCGAGATGTCGGACGAGCCGCCCGGACGGAAGTTTGTCTGGGGCCGGCTTCTAGTTAGCGAGGAGACCATGGGGAAGAAGATGGCTCACTTCGGGGCAGCGCCGAAGTACGGTTACGTGTCGAGTGATGGCAACGTTGCCGTTCCACTGCGCTATGACTACGCCGAGGAGTTCTCGGAGGGGTTGGCAGTTGTTGGGATGGACAGCAACGATCCCAGGGACATCCTTGCCAACCAATACGGCGCGATTGACATGCACGGGAAGAATGTTGTGCCCGCGAAGTATGCGCGACTCCGTGCCTTCCGGGATGGGCTGGCGGCCTTTCGTGAGGGAGGAAGATGGGGCTACTTGGACCGTGGCGGAGGAATTGCCATTCCCGCGCGATTTGAGAAGGCTCTGTCTTTCGCTGATGGAGTTGCGGTGGTGTCCGTGGAGGGCAAGGTATGCGTCATTGATATGGCTGGCCGGGTCTTGATCAAGACAGGCTTGGAGTGGGTCGAGTTCTGACGGATACTGCGGCCCATAGGGGGAGATGCGCCAGTAGCCGGCGGTAATCGCGGGAGACGCGCCGGCAACCGGCGGAGAGTAGTGGATGGAAGAGCCATACGGTAAGGCAGTAGCGACCCGAACCGGCCCCGAGCCGTGGCGGTGCGGCGGTAACGCCGTGGCGCAAGCGTCGGCAGGGGGCGTGCGGGCTGGGTATTCAGCCGCGAAACATTCTCGTCCGGGGCGTCGAGGCGATTCCCCTACGCCGAAGACCTCACCGGCCGCGTCGCCATCGCGAGATGCGGTCGGACCCCGCGCGGTCGTAGACCCCATGCACGTACGCAAACTCTCCGCACGGGAACTGGGAGGTCCCGCTGTCGGCCGCCGAATCGGGGATCACACAACCTGTCTCTCTCTTTCGGCTTGCCCCGAGGCGTCCCGTGGGGCAACCGGTTCGAGGACGCAGGCGTCTGCGCCATTCATCCCACGCTGGCCAGCCTACCCGGTCCGCGACGCCCGGTCAACTTGTCGCGCACGCTTGACCCCCGGCCGGGGGAGGCGAGAATGGGGGGCGTCAAACGGGGGCGGGGGCGGCTTTGGGTTGGTCTGAGGACGTGTTGGTCGGGCGGGCGAGGGTGTTGCCATGTCGAAATCGCGGCCGAACCTGTTGTTCCTGATGACCGACCACCAGCGGGCGGACAGCCTCGGGATGGTTCAGGGCGGGGTGGAGGTCACGCCGAACCTCAACCGGCTGGCCGGTCGATCCTGCCGTTTCACAAGGGCTTACAACACGTGCCCGCTGTGCGCGCCGGCGCGGACGGCCCTGGCGACGGGGCGGTATCCGACGCGGACGGGGATCCCCGTCAACGACTTCGCCGGGGTCGGCGCACGCGAGTTGCCCACGCTGCACCGGCAACTGGCAGAGGCCGGGTACGAGATGGGGCACATCGGCGTCCATCACGTCCGCGTTCGGCCGGACCTGCGGGAGGGTATCGACTGGTCGACGTGGTTCGGGCGGGAGGAATACGCCGCGTACGCGGCGGAGCAGGGGGTCGGCGGGTGGCGGCGGGAGGCGTACAAGCGGCGGATCACCGAGCGTCACGGGGAGGTCCGCGAGGCGGTGGGGTACTCGAACACCCGCGTGGGCACCTGGCCGGGCGCGGCGGGGCACTTCATGGACGCCCGGTGGGGTCGCGAGGCGGCGGGGTTCCTTCGGCGGAGGCACGCGGGCCCGCTGGCGCTGTTCGTGCACCTCTGGGCCCCGCACCCGCCGCTGGTCCTGCCGGAGCCGTACGCGGGGCTTTTCGACCCGGAACGGCTGGAACTGCCTGAGAACGTTGGGCTTGCGGGCGAGGGCGAGCCGGCCAACCGCCGGGCGGGCATCGCGGCGCAGCTCGGGGCGGGGCTGGATGAGCGGCAGTGGCGGGGAGTCTGGGCGGCCCATCTCGGGCTGGTGCGCCTCGCCGACGACGCCCTCGGCGGCGTGCTGGACGCCCTCGACACGGCCGGGCTCGCCGAGAGCACCGTCACGTGCTTCACGGTCGATCACGGCGACATGCTGGGCCAGCACGGGATGTACCAGAAAATGGAGCTGTACGAGCCCGCCGTCCGCGTGCCGCTGCTGCTGGCCGCCCCGGACGGGCAGAGCGGGGCCTTCGACGCGTGCGTCAGCCACCTCGACGTGCTGCCGACGCTGTGCGACCTGCTGGGCGTCGAGCGCCCGGGGGACATCGACGGCGTGAGCCTCGCGGCGACGGTTCGGGAGGGTGAGCGGCCGGCGGAGCGGACGGTGTTTTCCCAGTATTCCGGGAATCCCGTGATGGGTGACATTCGCAGGGGTGCGATCACGCGGCGGTGGAAATACGTCTTCGACCCGGACGCGGAGGCGGAGCTGTACGACCTGGCCGCCGACCCGCAGGAGATGACCAACCTGGCCGGGGACCCCTCCCGCGCGGAGACGCTGTCGGCCCTCCACGCCGAGGCCCGCCGATGGCACGAGGGGAAGGAGGACTGGGTCCGCTGGCCCGACCGCCCGGCGTAGCGGTGCCCGGCGGGTGGACAGCAGTGTCCACCCCTGTCCGCCGTGTCCTCCCCCGGCGGGGGCGGACAGGAGGGCGAGTTATGTAAAATCTTGATGGGCAAGGGGTTGTGTTAAAGACCGTGACTGTGTGTCCATTGTCCCAAGGGTGGACAGAACTGACACATCGCGTTGTGGGGGGGTAGACTGACCGGGTGGCACTGCCGGGGGGAGGAAGGCGGTCGGAGCATGGCTCGGCGACGGATCGGACGGCGAGGGTTCCTTCGGTCGGCGGGGCTGGGTGCCGCCTGGCTGGCGAGCGGCTCGGCGGGGGGGCATCCGCCCGGACCGGCGGGCACCCCGGCGGGGTCGGCGGGTCCGGCGGTCGCCTCGGCGGTGCCCGCCGCCGACCCCCGCGGCGAGCTGCGGGTGTACATCTCCGTCGACGACCACACCGACTACCTGTGGTCCGGCGACGAGGACGCCTGCCGCCGGGCGTTCGTGGAGATGCTGGACTACTACGTCGCCCAGGCCGACCGGACCGCCTCGGACCCGCCGGACTACCAGGGGCGGTTCGCCTGCGACGGGAGCTTCTGGCTGTGGACCTACGAGCGGGCCCGCCCGGGCAAGCCCTTCGCCAGGCTGATCGAGCGGATCCGCAGCGGGCACATCACCGTGCCCATCACCCCGCTGGTGGTCTGCTACGGCGGGACCCCGGCCGAGGGGGTCCTGCGGGGCCTCTACTACGCCGGGCGGATCGAGCGGGAGCACAAGCTCCGCCTGCCGCTGGCGCGGGTGGTCGAGAGCCAGGTCCTGCCCTACGGGCTCGGCGGGCTCCTGGCGGGAGCGGGGGCGAGGTACCTGTGGCACGGCGTTTGCGCGTGCGCGACGAAGGTCCCCGGCGGCTGCCGCAAGCCCCGCCAGCACGAGGTGTACTGGTGGGCCGGCCGGGGGGGCAGGCGGCTGCTGACCAAGTGGTACACGCTCTGGCAGGGCAGCAACAAATCGCTGGGCGGCTACGCGGAGGCCCGGCATCCGGCGCGGGCGATCCGGTTCGTCTCGGCCAGCGAGGCGTTCGCCCGGCGCCACCGCTGGCCGGTGATTGGGCTGTTCGGCAAGGGCTGGGACGACCTGTCGACGCGGACGGACGAGTTCGTAAAGGTCGCCCGCGCCGAGAGCAAGCCCGGGCGGCGGGTGATCGTCTCCAACGAGGTGGACTACTTCGGCGACCTCGAGCGGACCTGCGGTCGGGAGGTCCCGGAGTTTGCCGCGGCGTTCGGCAACGAGTGGGACGTGCTCGTCGCCTCGATGGCCGAGGTCACCGCGTCGGTCCGGCGGGCGGTCGAGCGGCTCCGCGCGGCCGAGGCGATGGCGGCGCTGGTCTGCTCCCGCCGCCCGGACCTGCTGGTCGACCGCCGGGAGGCCCGCGAGAGGGCGTGGATGAATCTCGGGCTGTACTACGAGCACGACTGGTGCGCCAACGGTCGGGTCAGCCGCAAGGACCGGGCCCGCTGGCAGCGGCGGATCGCGTCCGGCGTGACCGGCTACGTGGACGCCCTTGCCTCCGACGCGACGAAGGCCCTGGCGGGCATGGTCCGCAAGCCGGCGGGGCGGCGGAGGCTGCTGGCGTTCAACCCCCTCGGCTGGGCGCGAACCGATGCCGTGGACGTGCCTTACGACGGCGAGGCGGTTCCCGCCGTGGTGGACGTCGCCACGGGCAAGCCCGCGCCCGCCGAGGTGATCCCCCTGGCCGGCCGGCGTGTGCTTCGCGTCCTCGCCACGGACCTGCCGCCGGTGGGCTACAAGGTCTACGAGCTCGGCGAGGCCGCCGCTCCGGCCTCCCCGGCCGCCTCGGCCCCGACCGCCGCCGGCGACGTGCTGGACGATGCTCGCTACCGCGTTCGCCTCGCCGGCAGCGGGGCGGTGGTGAGCGTGCTGGACAAGGCCCGCGGCGGGCGGGAGCTGATCCGCCGCGTGGGCGGGCAGTTCGCCAACGACCTCGGCGGCGGCGAGGGGCGCGTCGAGGTCGAGTCGGCGGGCGGCGTCTCGGCGACGCTTCGGGCGACGGCCCCGACGCCGCTGCCCCACGTCACGCGGGTGACGCTGGTCCGGGGCGTGGACCGGATCGCGATCCGCAACGAGATCACCGCCAACTTCCGCGACGTGCGGACGTGGTCGTTCGGGCTGAATCTCGACCAGCCCACCTGCCGCCACGAGGAGGTCGGGGCCGTCATCCGCGCCCGGCGGCTGGCTGACGGCGGGCACTACTCGCCGATCAACGCCCGCACGGACTGGCTGACGCTCAACCACTTTGTCGACGTCGCCGGGCAGGGCGGCGACGGCGTGACGCTCTCCAGTGCCGACTGCTGCTTCTTCCGCCTCGGCGAGAGCACGCCCGGGCGGCTGGATACGAAGACCCCGCGGCTGCGCGTGCTCGCCGGCGGGCAGGTCGACGGGCCCGGCCTGGGCATCCCCGCCCAGGACGGGGACGAGCGCTTCCTCCAGCGGTTCGCCCTCCGCGGCCACGGGGCGTACGACGAAGCGGCCGCCATGCGGTTCGCCCTGGAGCACCAGAACCCGCCGGTGGGCGTGTGGCTCGGCGAGGGCGGGGCGGACCTGCCGGCCGAGGGGTTCTCGCTGGTCCGCGTCGCCGACCCGGACGTGCTGCTGTGGGCGCTGAAGCCGGCCGAGGACGACCCGGCGGGTGCGGTGGTGGCCCGGCTGTGGAACCTCGGCGGCGAGCCGGCGTCGGCGGGCCTTCAGTGGCGCGGGGGCGAGTTGGCGGGGGCCGAGCGCATCACGCACATCGAGACGCCGGAAGGCCCCGCGCGCGTCGGCGATGGCGTGCTCGGCGACCGCCTGGCGGCGCACGGGATGAGCAGCTTCCTGTTGCGAACGCGGGGCTGAGCGTCCTGCGAGGCTGCTGGGCTGCGGTCGGTCTGGCGCCCGGCTTTCTCTTGCGGGGGGCGTGGTCGCCCGGTAGACTCCGCGTCCGTCGTGGTCGCGTTGGTGCGGCGCCGGCGGGGCGCCGCGACTCGTCGTTCTCTTCGCAGGCGGACTTTCTATGACGACCGATGGCACGACCTTGCCGACCGGCGGATCGACCCCCAAGCTCCTGGGCGTGCGGCTCAGCGTGATGATGTTCCTCCAGTACGCCGTCTGGGGCATCTGGCTGCCGGTGCTGAACATGTACCTCGGCGGGCATCCGGACATGGGGGGGCTGGGCTTCACGCCGACGCAGATCGGCTGGCTGTACGCCATCCCCGCGTTCATCGGCGCGATCTCCGCACCGTTCATCGCCGGGCAGATCGCCGACCGCTACTTCTCGACCGAGCGATCCCTTGCGGTCCTTCTGGCCGCCGGCGGGGCGCTGTGGATCGCCGTCTCCTACGCCACCGACTTCTGGACCTGGATGGTCCTGCTGACGCTCTCGAGCGTCGCCTACGTGCCCACCATCGCCCTGAGCAACTCCCTGGCGTTCGCCAACCTCGACGACGTCAGCAACCGCTTCCCGCGCATCCGCGTGTGGGGGACCATCGGCTGGATCGTCGCCAGTTGGGTCTTCGCCTGGTTCTGGCTGGTCATCCGCGGCCGCTTCGTCCCGTACCCGCCGTTCTTCGTCAACGTCGAGGACCTGACCGCCGCCGAGCGGATCCTCATGACCTCCCAGGTCGGCCATGCCATGGTCGTCTCCGGCGTGGTGTCCATCGCCTACGGGCTGTACGCCCTGCTGCTGCCCCACACGCCGCCGAAGCGCGACGCCGTCGAGAAGCTCGCGTTCTGGAAGGCGATGAAGCTCTTCCGCCACAGCTCGTTCCTCATCCTGATGCTCGCCGGGCTGATCATCGCCAGCATCCACAACCTCTACTTCGCCCACACCGCGTCCTTCCTCAAGGGCCTCGGGCTGGGTGAGGAATACGTTCCGGCCGCGATGAGCGTCGGGCAGATCGGCGAGATCGTGTTCATGGTCTTCCTGGGCTTCCTGCTGAAGCGGCTGGGCTTCCGGTGGGTCCTGGCCATCGGGGCTCTGGCGTACGTGATCCGCTTCGCGGCGTTCGGCACGGAGGACCTCGGGCTCGGCGTGATCATCGCCAGCCAGGCGTTGCACGGCGTGTGCTTCGCCTGCTACTACGCCACGGCGTTCATCTACGTCGATCGCATCGCCGAGAGCGACGTCCGCCACTCGGCCCAGACGGTGGTGGGCATCATCATCGGCGCCGGGCCGCTGCTCAGCGGCTGGCTGAACCAACTGCTCGCAGGCTGGTACACGCACACCGTCGGCGGCGACGAGAAGCTGATGTTCAGCCCGTACTGGTACGCTGTCGCCGCCATCGGCGGAATCGCCGCGCTGATGCTCGCCGTCTTCTTCCGCGACCAGACCAAGGACAAGGGCGAACCCGCCCTGCCGACCGAAAGCTGACGCCGGGCCGAGAGAGAGGCAAGGGATACGTCCTCTCCTGCCGTGCATGGGCCTTCCGCTATCCCTTGCTGACCCGGTCCCTGCTTACCCCGAAGGAAACGCCACCGATGCCGAAGTACAAACTCGCCGGGATCAACTTCGAGCACTTCCACATGGGCGACAACCTGCGGATCGTCCACGAGCACCCCGATGTCGAGATCGTCGGCATCTGCGACGTCCAGCCGGACCGCATGGCCGACGCCAGGCGGGACTTCGACATCCCCGACGACCGTGTCTTCACCGACCCGGCCGAGTGCATCGAGAAGACCGCCCCGGACATCGTGCAGATGTGCCCGGCGACGGCGGGGCGGGTCGAGCTGGTCGAGACCGTCGCGAAGCTCGGCGTGCACGTGATCATCGAGAAGCCCTTCGCCGCCACGCTGGCCGAGGCCGACCGCATGACCGAGGCGATGGCGGCCGGGGGCAAGCTGTTCGTGATCAACTGGCCGCTGACGTGGAGCCCGCCGCACCGGACGGTCAAGCGCCTGATCGACGAGGGGGCGATCGGGGAGCCGATCGAGGTGCACTACTACAACGGCAACCGCGGGCCGCTGTACCACACGCACGACAAGATCGAGCGGACCGAGGCGGAGGTCGCGGCCGAGAAGCCCCACTCGTGGTTCTACAAGCGGGAGCTGGGGGGCGGGTCCCTGCTGGACTACCTCGGCTACGGGACGACGTTCGGCACGTGGTTCATGAACGGCCGGGCGCCCGTCGAGGTCTTCTGCATGACCGACGACCCGCCGGGGCTGGAGGTCGACGAGCACAGCGTCACGGTCGCCCGCTACGAGACCGGGCTGAGCAAGTTCGAGACGCGATGGGGCACGTTCACCGACCCGTGGACGCACCAGCCGCAGCCCAAGTGCGGCTTCGTGGTGGTGGGGCGCGAGGGCACGCTGAGCGTGTACGGCCACGCGGACCACGTTCGGATGCAGACCCGCGACTGCCCCCAAGGCCGCGACGTCCCCGCCGATGCGCCGCACCCCCCGCTGACCAGCACGATCGCGAACGTGGTGGCCCACCTGGACGAGGGCACGCCGTTGGAGGAGCCCCTGCTGCCGCCGATGAGTCGCATCGGCCAGCAGATCATCGACACCGCCGTCCTCAGCGCCCGCCAGAAGCGCCCCATGCCGCTTGTGGGGTGAAGCGCCGGCGCGGACGGCGGATTCCAGATCTCAGATCGCAAGCGGCAGATGGGGTTGGCAGGCCCGTCGTCTGGGCGCGGTCTTCCCTTTGCCCTCTGTTCTCCGGGCCCTGCTGTGCGAGTTCCGGTTCCGGGGTGGGACCCGGTCGATCCGGGCCGCGTTATTGCGGCTCGGTCGCGCGGCAGGTGTCGAAGAGGCGGCGGGCGTTGGCCTCGATGTCGATGTTGTAGACCTCCCGGTTGGCGGCGACGGTGTCGGCCAGCCAGTCCTCGGGGAACGCGTCCGGCCCGGCCAGCGCGCCCACCAGCGCTCCGGCCACGCCGGCGGTGCAGTCGACGTCCCGTATCCCGACCAGCCTGCCCTGCTCGTCGACGTCCCGGTCGTTGGCGGCAAGGATGATCGTCTGGACGGGGTCGCCGCCGGCATACCACGCGGCGGCGACGGGCACGCCGAGCACGTCGATGGGGTCGAACGGGTGCAGCCCGGCGACCTCGCGGGCGAGGGCGTCGATGAGCTGGCGGTCGTCGTCGGCCTCGTCGGCGACCTCGATCAGCCGCTCGACGCGCTCGGTCATGATCCGCTTGCCGTAGCCCAGCGGGTCGGTCCGCAGGCCGATCTCGATCATCTCCCGCGCGTCGGCCTGGCCCCCGGCGGCCGAGGCGACCATGGCGGCCAGCATGGCGGTGGCATCCCGCCCGTAGCCGACGTCGTAGTAGGCCAGCTCGAAGGCGTGGCGGTAGGCCGCCTCCGGCTCGTCGGGGTGCAGCAGGCCCACGAACGCCAGCGAGATCAGGCCGATCAGCGACGGTCGGCCGTTGCCGGCCGCGCGGACCACCCACCCGGGCGTGCCCGAGGGCGTGGCGGTCATGCCCAGGTACGCGCACGCCCGTTCGCAGATGCGGCGGAACTGCCTCTCGGCCAACTCCCCGTGGCGGGGATCGTAGAACAGCTCGCGGTCGCGGTAGCGCTCCATCTGCTCGATGGCCAGCAACTGGGAGTTGACGAACCCGCCGTTGCGGCAGACGCAGTCGACGAACAGGTGGTTCAGCCGCGTGTCGTCCGTCGCCGTGCCTCGCGGCGGGCAGGGCTCCCACAGCCCCAGCGGGTGGGTGGTGTGGTGCTCGTCGGAGAAGGGCAGCAGGTCGTCGACCCAGTCTCCGCCGGTGATGGCCTCGACGTCGGCGGCGCTGCGGAACTCGACGACCGCCCCCAGCGAGTCCCCCACAGCGCTGCCGACCATGCAGCCAAGAATGCGGTTCAGATACGGATCAACCAAGGCTCCGGCTCCTTCACCAAGAGAGTAGCGGGGATGAATGGGATGGGGGAAGGCCTTTCCCTATCGCGGATCTCAGAGCGTGGAGCTCAGACTACAGGCTCCGTTCTCGCGTCCCGCAGCGGGGCCTCCGGCCGCTTCACCTGGGACCCGCAACCCGCACTACGCGCCGCGACCAGGATCTCCCGCATCCCTTGCATCCCTGCCAGCTCCTCCTGCCGCATCAGCGTTTCGTCGCGTTCATCCCTGTTGACCTTCGCAGGACGCGCCAAGCGACTCGGGGGTGATCATCCAGGCGACCTGCCAGGCGTCGTCGTCGCGCTGGAGGCAGACGACGCCGCCCTTGCTGAAGGCGACGGGGGCGGCCGAGGCCTTGCCGGCGATCAGCTTGCCCGCCAGGCGGGCCATGAACGGCATGTGCCCGACGAGCAGGAGGTCGCCACCGGCCTTGCCGATAGCCTTCGCGACCGGGCCGGGTTTGGCGTCGGGGGCCATGTCGTCCCGGACGGTGACGCCGCCGTCGACGGTCATCGCCGCGGCGAGGGTCTCGGCGGTCTGGGCCGCCCGCGTCTTGCCGCTGTGCCAGAGCTCCTTGACGCGCATGTCGAGCCCGCGGAGGTGCTCGGCGATCTTCTCGGCGTCGCGGCGCCCCCGGTCTGTCAGCGGCCGGTCGGGGTCTTCGTCCTTCGGCTTCGCATCGGCGTGCTGGACAAGAAATGCTCTCATCGCAAGGTCTCCCGAACAGGTAGCGCCGTACCGTACGCATGAATTGTAGACACGCGCCGGCGGCGCGTCCACCTCGACCGGCGAAGGCTTTCCCCCGCGCCCGCTTTCGGGTATGTAAGGCGCCACACGACCAGGGAGAACACCATGGCCCGCATTCGCACGCTGTTGCTGACCGGGACGAACAACCACGACTGGACCCGCAGCTCGCCGTTCTGCCGCGACCTGCTGGAAGGCACCGGACGGTTCGATGTCGAGGTCACCGAGACCCCCGCGGCCGTCCTGGCCGACGCCGAGGCGATCGCCGGCGTGCAACTGTTCTTCTTCGACTGGAACGAGAAGGGCGAGAACGTCGGCGCGACGGCGCGGGCGAACTTCGAGGACGCCGTCCGCAACGGCGCGGGCGTGTGCATCCTCCATGCCGCCGACAACGGCTTCCGCGGCTGGCGGGGGCTGGAGGAGATGGTCGGGCTGATGTGGCGCGACGGCACGGGGCACGGGGCGTACCAGCCGCTGGAGGTCAAGATCGTCGACCGCGAGCACCCGATTACCCGCGGGCAGGAGGACTTCTCCACCTGGGACGAGCTGTACCACCGCCTCGTGCACCTCCACGACGCCGACGTCCGCGTGCTCGCCACCGCCTACTCCGATCCGGAGAAGGGCGGCACAGGAAACGACGAGCCGGTGATGATCGTCTCCCAGTGGGGCGGCGGGCGGATCTACCACCACGTGCTCGGGCACGTCTGGCGGCCGGGGCCTGAAGGCGACAACCCCGGCGCGGCGATGCGGTCGTTCGAGAACGAGGGCTTCCAGCGGACGCTGCTCCGCGGCTGCGAGTGGGCGGCCACGGGCGAGGCGACGCTGCTGGAGCGGGACTGACCCCGCGGCGACGAAGCGGCCCCAGACAAGTCATGTTGCGTTCCTGCTGGTCCCCGGCCCGCCCGGCGGCGTTGGCCTGCATCGGCGATGCGACGGCATCGCCCGCTTCGGCCGCCTTGCCGGACGAGCCGGGTCCGGCGCAGGAACCGCAACGGACTCATTTGAGACTGCTTAGAGGAAAGGCGGTGCCGACATGGCGAAACTCAAGGCGGGCCTCATCGGGGCCGGGTCCATCGCGGGGATGTCCTACGGCGAGCCGGGCGACGACGCGCCCTACAACCACGCCGGCGGGCTGGCGCGCTGCGAGCGCGTCGAGCTGGTGGCCGTCGCCGACCTCCAGCCCGAGCAGCAAGAGGCCTTCCGCCGCAAGTGGGCCCCCACCTTCCCCGACCTGCGGTACTACGACAGCGGTGCGGAGATGCTCGAGGCCGAGGCGTTCGATATCGTCGGCGTCTGCGTCCGCGGGCCGGACCACTTCGCGGTGATGGAGGAGACCCTCGCCGCCGCCCCGCGTGCGATCTTCCTGGAGAAGCCGCCGACCTCCTCGCTGGAGCAGATGGACGCCCTGCTCGGCGAGGCCGGACGCCGGGAGATCGGCATCACCGTCAGCTACACGCGGCACTGGTCGCCGAAGGTGATGCGCATGGCCGAGCTGGTCGCCGAGGGGCTGATCGGCGAGGTCAGGACGGTGGTCGGCTACGTCGGGGGCAACGTGCTGTCGTTCGCCAGCCACGTGACCGACCAGATCTGCCAGTTCGCCGGTTACTGTCCGCGTGCCGTCTTCGCCCGCGGTCGCGTGCCGGAGCTTCCCGCCGAGGCGCCGGCCGGCTACGAGCCGGAGCCGACGCTGGACGCGATGCAGATCGAGTTCGACAACGGCGTGGTGGGGATGCAGGTCGGGCAGATCGGCCAGGGGCGCGGCGGGTTTCACTGCGAGGTGCTCGGCACCGAGGGGCTGGTGCGGTCGGGCATCTACATCGACCCGGAGGCGTTCGACGCCTCCGGCGAGCCGATCGACCTGTCCGCCCGGGGCTTCCCGCCGCAGCGCAGCCCGTTCACGGTGGCCTACGACCAGATCGCCGCCGGGCTCGAAGGCGGCCCGCCGCCGGCTTGCACCGACGAGCGGTTCGCCATCGTCCACGAGATCGGCTTTGCCGCCGTCGAGAGCATCCTCAGCGACCGCCGCATCGAGCTGCCCAACAGCCACCGCAGCCGCCTGATCTTCGCCAACGGGTGACCCGCGCGAACGCCGCCAGCTCAGCACGGTCATGCCCGGCGGGTGCAGCTCTCGTCCCCGCCGTCGACCAGCAAGGCCGGGGCGTCCGTCTGCCCCGCAAGGTCCCGCCACCACGCCAGGCTATCGAGGAAGTCGCCGGAGAGCGTCTGCCCGGACTTGGCCAGAAAGCCGGCCTCCGGCCCGCCCAGCCAGCGGCGGGCGGTGGTGTGGGTGATTCCCGCGTCGGCCGCGACGGCCGGGAGGCGCAGCAACTGCCTCGTCCGCGCCCCGCGGAGGGCCTTCGAGGTGTCGGTTGGTGTAGCCCATGGCCCTGCAAACTGAACACTGAGAATTCAATCTGCAGGAGCGGTTTCGCCGGAAGGCGGGCGGGCGATGGTCGCTCGCAGCGCGGTCCGCGGGGCTGCGCGTCCTCGCGATGTCAGGGCGCGACGGCGTGCCGCACGAAACGCTGCCAGGTGAGCGGGGCGTTCGCGGCGGCGGCACGGAGGAGCTGCTTGGGGTAGCCCAGGTCGTTGTCGCGGACAGTCAGGTGCAGGGCGAACGCGCCGGTCCCCGTGGCCGCCGGCGGCAGCGTCAGGCGGTAGACGCACGTCGGGCCGAGGCGGGGATGGTCCAGCCGGCGGATCGCGACGGCCGGGCGGGGCTCGTCGCCGGCGACCAGGGGCTTTTCGGCGCCGTACGCGACGGTCCACGCCGCAGCCGGCTTGCCCGCGGCATCGGCGAGGCGGACCTCCAGCGCGTCGTGCTCGACCATGCCGTCGGCGTCGGCCGAGGGCGCGGGGCGGTGGGCGTCGTCCCGCACGGCCACGACGAGCCGCACGCCGTCGGCCCCGTCCCGCAGCCATGCCATGGCCCAGAGATCTCCGGGCCCCTGCCAGCGTCGTGAGCGGTCTGGGTGCTTATCGTGGAAGTTGGTCACGTGGCGTTCGTCGAGCACGATGGCGGGCTCGCGGAGCAGCCAGTGGGCGAGCGTCGGGCGTGCCGGCAGGGCGGCCCGCGGGGGCAGGGGGCCTCGCAGGGCCAGGGGCAGGCTCTGGCGTGCGAGCAGCGTGCCGCCGGCGCGGAGGGCGAGTTCCAGCCGATCGGGGCTGATCCCGCCGGAGCGGGCGACGGCGAGTTCCCCCGGCCCGCCGTAGACGAGCTTCCACCCGGCGCTGCCGGAGAGCACCAGCACCGCTACCGTGTTGGCGCCCTTGCGAAGCGGCAGGTCGAAGGTGTGGGCGTCGGGCGTCTGCGGGCCCTTGTTGCCTCCTTCCAGCGTGTCGTACACGGCCCGGCCGTTGACGAACCACTGCATCCACCAGTCCGCCCCGGCGCCGGCGGGGAGGCTGGCGGCGCGGCGGCAGTCGATGGTGGCGTAGGCGACGGCGGCGGCCTTCTCGTCAAACCCCCCGGCCAGCGCGGCGAAGTCGATCGTCCCGGCGTCGGCGAAGACGTCGCGGCCGGCCGTCGTGCCCGAGGGGGCCGGCAGCGACTCGGGCGTGGCGGCGAAGTGTTCGTCGGTCAGCTTCGAGCGGTCCACACGCGTGAAGACCCGCCATCGGCGGGGCAGGCGGAGCGGCCCGTCGGCGGGGCCGACACGGAGGCCGAGCGTCGCCGGCGTCCGCCCGCCGGCGGGCAGATTCAGCTTCGCCTCCGACGGGCGAACCTCGACGGGCAGCCGGCAGAACGCCGTGGCGGCCAGCGTGGCGGCGAGCGGCTTGTCGGACGGGTTGCGGGCGGCGACCGTCAGGGTGCTTTCGGCGCCGGCGAGGACGACCGGCTCGGCCGGGGCGGCGAGGATCGGCGGGGCGACGTCCACGCCCGCCGGCTCGCCCGGGCCGGACCAGACGAGATACGTCGGGTCCGGCGCGACCTCGATGCCCGCGATGTTGCCTGCCATCACCCGCGCCGGCGTGCGGTTGCCGTAGAGGTCGAACACGGCCGCTCCGTCGACGGCGGCGTCGGCGGCGTCGAGGCGGACGTTCACCCCGATCCGCGCCGGGCGCGTCGCCCACGCCACGAGCGCCTTCTCGCGCCCGTCCGGCGTGGAGAACAGGTACGCCTCGGTCGCCTCGGCGCCCAGGTCGAGCTTGCGGGAGAACCGCCGCCCGCGGAGCCGCTGGACCATGGCGCGGTAGGCCGGCACGACCGGGCGGGGCTGCTTGCGGTCGATCACGTTGGTGTAGTCCCCGTTGCCTTCCATGAACAGGCGGAACCACATCAGCGTGGGCAGGCCCTCGGACTGGGCGTAGACGGTCTTCTGCACGCACGTGCGGGCCTGGACGACCTCCTGGGCCGGGCTGTGGGCGGCCACGCCGGACTCGGTCTCGATGCAGGGCCTCCCGCCCTTGCCGAACTCCCGCGCGGTGCGGCGCATCCGCTCCAGGGCGTTCCGCTCGGCGCCTGCGCCGGGGCCGTGCCCGTGGTAGCCCCAGGCGTCCACGCAGTTGGGATCGACGAGCTGGACGAACCGCCGTGCCCGCCTTCGTCCCTCGGGGCCGAAGAAGCACAGCCCCCCGTTCATGACGACCGTCTCGGGGTTGCCCCGCTTGATCGCCCCATACATCGCCTGGTAGCTCTCGACGTACTCCTCGATGGGGCCGGGGTAGAAGAACGGCAGGTCGGGTTCGTTGCCCAGCTCGAAGTACTTCAGCCGCCCGGCCAGGCGGCGGGCGGTGGCCTCGAGGAATGCGCAGACCTCCTTCAGCTTCGCCTTGCGGCGCTTGGCGTCGCGGTCCTTGGGCGGGTCGCAGAGGAGCATGGCCGTCACGCCTCGGGCCTCGAGCGTCGCCAGGGCCTTGTCGATGGCCTCGGGCGTCTGCGGCGTCCACGGCCCGGCCATGTCGCGGAGGATGTCCACCCCCATCAGGTCGTACCAACGCAGGGCCTCGTCGGCCAGCGGGTGGAACCCGGCGTCGAGGCCGAAGAGGTACTCGCCCTCGCCGGCCTTGCCCAGCCGCCCGTCGCTGACGACCGCGAAGGTCAGCTCGTCGGCGAAGACCGCCTCGTCGGCCCCGGCCGGCGTCAGCTCCAGCGACGCGTCGTACACCCCGTAGGGCCAGTCGGTGGGGTCGAACGCCATCTCGAGCTTCGTGGTCGTCTCGGCCGGCAGGTCGATCCTGCCCGCCTTGCGGTGTCGCGTCCGCCCGTCGCGGTCGGCGACGCGGAACCGCCAGGCGAACGGCTGATCCTTCCGGGAGATGTTCCACAGGGCGTAGCGGAACTCGCCAGCGGGCTTGCGGCGGAAGGCGTAGATGACCGGGTCGGCCTCGACGGCAGGGACCTTGAGCAGGCGAGACCAGTCCACGTCGCCGGTCATGCGGTAGCCGGTCAGCCTGACCGACCGGAGTTGGAGGGGCACGTTGACGCCGTAGATGCGGATGTCGTAGCCGTCGCTGCGAAGGCTGTCGGGCTTGCTGCCGTGATCGCGGGCGCCGAAGAAGGCGTCGTCCAGCCGGACGCGCAGCGTCTGCCACTTGCCGCTGCCCCCCCAGCCCGAGCCGACCTTCGTGCTGCCGCGGGTCGTGTCGGCGTAGACCGTCACGCCGCCCCAGGTGTCCAGGCGGTAGACGATCTCCAGGTCGCAGGCGGGCCGGCGGCCGTCGCGGAAACGCTCGTCGGTCACCGTGATCCGGAAGGACTTCATCCAGCCCATCTTCGGCGTGACGCTGCGGAAGGCCTCCCACGCCTGGACCGTCCTGCCGTCGACGGTCACCGTCGTCGGGCGGGTGGCCTTGCGCTCGAAGCGCAGGCCCTTCTCCACCGGCTCGGCGTCGAAGCGGATCTCCAGCGTGAGGTCGTCGTTGGCGTCCTGTCCGGCGGGCGCGGTGCCGGCGGCGGCCAGGACCGCCGCGGCGACGGCGACGGCGGTGGGTTTCACTTGGCGGGCTCCTGTCACGTCGCGGCGAAACGCCCATTGTACCGATCCGCTGGCGTCGGGCGAACGAATCCGGTATGTCTGGGCGGACACGATGTGGCAGACAATCGAAGGAGCCTCCGGATGGCAACGGCAGACAGTGCGTTTCGCGAGAAGCTCAAGGCCCTGGTCGCCCGGCACCGGGAACTGCTGGACCGCCCCAACGAGCCGGACCCCGGCTGGGCCAACGGCCTGTTCGAGCGATACCGACACCCGGTCCTGACGGCCGAGCACGCCCCGCTGCACTGGCGGTACGACCTCGACGAGCGGACCAACCCGCACCTGATCGAGCGTCTGGCGGTCAACGCGGCGTTCAACCCGGGCGCGATGCTGTTCGAGGGCAAGGTGGTGCTGATGGCCCGCGTGGAGGGCGCCGACCGCAAGAGCTTCTTCGCCGTGGCCGAGAGCGAGACGGGCGTGGACGGTTTCCGCTTCCGCGACCGCCCGGTGGCAATGCCCGAGACGGACGATCCGGACACGAACGTCTACGACATGCGTCTGGTGGCCCACGAGGACGGGTGGATCTACGGGCTGTTCTGCACCGAGCGCCCCGACCCGGACGCGCCTCGGGGCGACCTGAGCTCGGCGGTCGCGCAGTGCGGCATCGCGCGGACGAAGGACCTGGACACGTGGGAGCGCCTGGCGGACCTGCGCACCCGCTCGCCGCAGCAGCGGAACGTCGTGCTGCACCCGGAGTTCGTCGGGGGCAGGTACGCCTGGTACACGCGCCCCCAGGACGACTTCATCCAGGCCGGCTCCGGCGGGGGGATCGGCTGGGGGTTCAGCGATTCGGTGGACGGCGCGGTGATCGACCGCGAGGAGATCATCGACGAACGGGCGTATCACACGATCAAGGAGGTCAAGAACGGCCTGGGCCCGGCGCCGGTGAGGACTCCGGCCGGCTGGCTGCACGTTGCCCACGGCGTGCGCGGCACGGCGGCGGGGATGCGGTACGTGCTGTACGCGTTCCTGTGCGACCCGGCCGACCCGGGCAAGGTCATCGCCCGCCCGGGGGGGTACGTGGTCGCACCGGTGGGCATCGAGCGGGTGGGGGACGTGTCCAACGTGGTATTCAGCAACGGCATGGTCGTGCGGGAGGACGGCGAGTTGCTTCTGTACTACGCCTCCAGCGATACGCGAATCCACGTCGCCCGCACCACGGTCGAGAAGATGGTGGACTACTGCCTCAACACCCCGCCGGACGCGATGCGGTCCTTCGCCTGCGTACAGCAGCGGATGGAGTTGATCGACCGCAACCTCGCCCTGCTCGACGCCGCCGGCGGCGACGACCTGCTGGGCTCGGCCCGCGGCTGAGCAGTCGAGCCGGGAAGGGCCCCTACGGGTTCCCCCGGACCGGCGAGAGGGTGACCTTCCAGGGGCGGACGCGGGCGGCGACGGCGGCGGCGACGGCCTTGTCGTCCTCCCCGGCCGGAACGAAGCCGACCATGAACTGCCTGCCCGCGCCGGTGAGGTGCTTGGACAGGCCTTTCCGCCCGAAGCCGAAGACGGTCATGTTTCCCTGCATGGGCCAGTAGGAGTCCACGGCCTCGTCGTCCGCGAGGTGGGCCACGAAGAGCCCGAAGGGACAGGAGGCGTCCGAGAAGCACGCCCACTCGATCCCGGCGTCGCCGGGCAGGTCGCCGGTCCAGCGTTTCGCGGCCGGGGCGCGCGTGCCGTCGCTGCGCAGGCAGGCGTCGGTGCCCGGTTCGAGCTTCCCGCCGGGGGTGCCCTCGTAGAGAAACCAGTAGGGGTGGTCGGCCTGCAGCACGGTCAGTCGCGCCCAGGCCGGGGTGATCTCCCACCGGACGGCCCACTTGTCGTCTTGCGACCGCGACTCGAGCACCGCCTTCAGCGGGCCCGACGCCAGCAGCCGTGTCGTACATTTCGTCCCGCCCGGATGGAAGTGGCCCTCCGGGTGCACGAGGTTCGGGATGCCCCGGTACTCCCCGGCCGAGCCCTTGGCCTCGCTGTAGCCGATCCAGTCGTGCCCGTTGGCGTCCTCGAGGCTGGAGAAGCCCGCCCCGCGGCGGTGGTAGTACCACGTCGCCGACGGCGCGGTGATCCGGAAGCAGCACTGGCCCTCGTCCTCGAAGTCGTCGCTGACTTCCACCAGCGGGGTCGTCTTGCGGGGCACCATGCTGCGGCCGGGCTTGCGGACGTGCAGGCGGAAGTGCCTCGTCGCCCCCGCTGCGGTGGCGCCCTTGGCCAGGAACGTCAGCCGCCCGGGCCCCGCCGCCGCCGGCGCCAACTGGAACGCCACCGCCCGGTCGATCACCTTGCCGCTCATGGAGACCTCGGTCATCAGCAGGGATTCGGCCGAGAGCGGGCGGAGCACTCCGTGGACGGCCCGGAGCGTGTTGGCATCGAGAGCGATGTCCAGCACGGCGTCGCACCGCCGCGTACCGGCGGCGTGGGCCTCGATCTTCAACAGCTCGACGGGTTGGGCGCGGCCTGCGGTCGCGAGGGCGCCCAGGCACAACAGCGCCGCCGCCGGGAAGGATGGACATCGCATGGCGGGCTCCTTTCGTCGTCGGCCGATTCTACCGCGCAGCCGCCCCTTGCGCGAACCCCGCCCCGGCCCCGTCAGGACGCCGGGGCGACCTCCACGCCGCCGGGGCCCACGCGGACACGCCGCCCGTGGACGGGAACGACCGTCGCCACGTCGGGGTACTTCACCCGCATGTACTCGACGAATCGCTGCGGGTCCTCGCTGTTGTGGGTGAACATCTCGAAGTGGGCGGGCACCGCCACCCGCGGGGCGACCTCCCCGGCAAGGTCCACCGCCTCCTGGTAGGTCATGTTGCCGATGCACCCGCCGGCCAGCCGCCTGGCGTCCCGGCCGTTGATCGGAAGGAACATCACGTCCAACCGCCCCGGGCGCCGAAGCCGCCCAAGCAGGCCCTCGTAGCGACAGGTGTCGCCGGCGTGGTAGACACGGCAGCCGTTGCCCTCGACCACGAAACCCAGGTACGGATGCAGGCCCGTGGCATCGTCGACGTCCAGCCGCTCGTGGGCGGCTGCGACGGCCGTGATCCGCACCCCGCCCACCTCGGCCGACTCGCCGTCATCCAGACCGATCAGCCGCCCGGCGTCCATGCCCATCTCTCGGGCAAGTCTGCGCTGGAGGATCAGCCGGGGCACGACGAACGTGGCGTGCGGGGCGGCCTCGGCGATCGCGGGCCAGACGCCGCGGTCGATGTGGTCCCCGTGGTCGTGGCTGCCGGTGACGACGGCGACGCCGGCGAGGTCCTCCGGCGCCAACACGGGGCGGACCGTCCGGGCCGGGCCGTCGGTGAGAAACGGGTCCATCGCGACCGCCGCCTCGCCGAGACGCAGCACGAAGCCGTGCTGTCCCAGCCACCAGAAGGCCAGCTCGCCCTCGGCGGTCGTTGCGGCGGCGATCTCCTCGGCCAGGGCCTTGCCGGTCGGTGCGGGCATGGTCATCCCTCTCGCTGCGCTCGGCGGTTCGGGCGGGTCCCGCTCCGCGGTGCCTGAGCATATCGCCGCGCCGCCCCCTCGGCCAGCAAAAGCCGTGCCTTCCCACGCGCTTGTGCTTTCAGAGAAGCCATTGACATTTCTTGGGTTGTGGGTACGCTTATAGGAGGTTTGTGCGGCATCTCGCTGCTCTCCGCCGTCCCTTGCAGTGTCGGCGTCGGGAGCCCGGCGAGACGCCGTCGGGCGACGACCAAGAGGAGGTTCGCGGGTCGTCAAGCCCGGCCCGTCGGCCGCCGCACGAAGCCTCTCGACTCGCGAGGAACCCGTTCGCCGGAACGGCCCCCGGACCGCTCGACAGCGCCGGCCTCATGCGTTTCGCGCCGGCGCCGGGTCCGCGCCGCCGCTTCGGCCGCGACCGACGCGTCGCGCACGAAAGGAGTGGCGGCCATGGATCTCCGTTCCCACGCCGTTCAGCGGCTTCGGCACCTCTATTCCATCGTCCTGGGACGCCAGCGAGCGACCGAAAGCGACGCACGGCAGGTCCGGGCGGCCTCGCACGCGGTCCGCGACGGGTCGCCGTCGGTCGAGGCGCTGGAACCGCGCCTGCTGCTGGACGGCACGGGCGAGGACGGCGGGGCGTGGTGGCAGGACCTGCCGCTGAACCTCGACGGCGCGAAGACCTCGAACGTCGATGAGCTCTGGCCCGGCGGGGGGGCGATCAACCCGGCGACCGGCGAGGAGTACGCCTTGACCGGCGAAGGCATCACGCTGGGGATCTGGGACGTCGGCGACGTGCTCACCACGCACCAGGAGTTCACCATCAGCGCGTGGGAGACCGACAGCCGCGTCATCGACATGGACGAAGACGACGACCTCGCCAGCCACGCCACCCACGTCGCGGGCACGATGGTCGCCCGGGGTGCCGACCCCGACGCCCACGGCATGGCACCCGGCGCCGAGTTGTGGGCCTACGACCACAGCGACGAGGACCGCTGGGACGACCTCGACGCCGACGCCGAGGTGATCTTCGCCAGCAACCACAGCTACGGCCCCTCGCCGGGGTTCCAGCCGCGCGAGAACCATCCCAACGAGTACGTCTGGGTCGCCGAGCCAAAGGACTTCGAGGACCCCTGGTTCGGGAAGTACCGCGAGGACGCCGCCGACCTCGACGGGAAGCTCAAAGAGTTTCCCCAGCATACGGCCGTCGTCGCGGCCGGGAACTCGCGCTTCAGCTTCGACGCGGTCATGGGTGAAGGCGACGCCATCCAGAACGGCGAAGACTACATCTACTACGTCGACCTCAGCGAGACCGAGCACAGCTTCAACGGGCAGCATTACGCCCAGGACGGCTTCGACACGCTGGCCGGGGGCATGGAGGCGGCCAAGAACGCGCTCTCCGTCGGTGCGGCCTACGACTACACGACCGACCCGCTCGTGCCGGGCGACATTCGCACCACGCACTTCAGCAGTTGGGGCCCCACCGACGACGGGCGCGTCAAGCCGGACCTGGTCGCCAACGGCTGGCACCTGTCGTCCCCGGACATCACCGGCGACGAGGACTACGCCACCAAGTCGGGCACGTCCATGGCTGCGCCGGTCGTCAGCGGCTCGCTGGGGCTGCTCGGGCAGCTCTGGAAGCAGACGTACGGCAAGCTGCCGCACTCGGACCTCGTCAAGGCCGTGCTGATCCACTCCGCCGTCGATTGCGGCCCGACCGGGCCGGACTTCGCCTTCGGCTGGGGGCTTCACGACGCGGTGGCCGCCGCGGACATCATCGCCGGCTCCTCCGTGGAGGACTACGGCGCGAGCATGATCTCCGGCGTCTACCGCCGCGAGCCCGTGGCCTACAAGGCCACCGTCGAGTTCCCCGGCGGGGAGCTGAAGGTCACCACCGCGTGGGTCGATCCCGCCGGCGCGGCCGTCAACGACAAGACGATCGACGAGGACGTGGTCTCGCTGGTCAACGACCTGGACATCCACGTGATCGGTCCGGACGGCACGTACTACGGGCCGTGGATCCTCTGGAAGGACCTCGGCGCCTGGGCGGATGCGGACACCGAGGCCGAGCAGGCAGGGCCCGGGCAGCGGAACACGCGCGACAATGTCGAGCAGGTGCTCATCGAGAACGCCCCGGCCGGGGAGTACACGATCATCGTCGACGCCGACCGCATCGAGGCCAACGCGACCGGGGCGGCCTTCGCGATGGTGGTCACCGGCGCCGAGGAGGTTCGCCCGGAGGCCCACGGCGCGACGGGCGACCTCATCGAGTTGGACTTCCGTCCCCTGGGCGCGGCGCAGGCCTACGACGTCGTCGGCGCGGACGTCGAGGCCCATCCGCCCGCCATCAGCATCGACGCCGAGGCGGGTACGGGCAACCTCCGGCTGACCAGCCTCGGGGAGCTGCTGGGTACGGTGGTCTCCGTGGAGACCGGCGGGGTGCCCAGCGCGCAGTCCGGCGTGTTCTACTTCGCCCCGGCGATCGCGTCGGACCTCATCGCCGACGCGGATGCCGACGAGCCGGGATTCCAGGGCACCGTCACGCTGGACGTCCAGCGGACGCTGGCCGACGGCACGACCGCCATGCACCAGGTCGGCGTGGAGGTCGTCGCAGGGCACGCCGCGGTACCGTTCACCAACGTGCTCACCATCGACCCCCTCGCGGTTCACCGCGCCCAGCAGCGGCTGAGCTACCTCGGCTACCACCAGGACTTCTACGAGCCGCTGTCGATCACCGGCCAGCTCGACGGCCCCACCGTGCGCAGCCTCCAGCAGTTCCAGGCCGCCGCCGACAGCGACGAGTCGCTCGGCACCGCGGACGAGCAGTCCGGCGAGATCGACGCCCAGACCGCCGCGTGGCTCAACTACGCCGACGCCCCGCGCTGGGTCGGCGCCGGGCAGTCGGCCGCGCCCAACGAGATCTACGCCGCCGACTGGCTTGTCGAGGCGGTCGGCCTGGCCCTCGACGAGCCGATCGGCATGACCTGGGACGACGTGATCGCCCTCAGCGAGTGGATCGCCTCGGAATCCGCCCTGGTCCGCAACCCCGACGACGCGGGGGGCATGCCGACGTTCCCCGGCCGCAGGCACGCCGCGGGGATGGAGGTGGACATCGCTCTGCCCGCCGACGCGCTGGACACCGTCGGCGACGGCTTCCTGTCGGCGGGCGAGGAGCGGATGTGGAACTTCATCATCGCGATGAACGACGCCGTCGCCACGCTGGACCTCCAGATCGTGGGCGTCTGGCTCCAGGCGCAGGACGTTGTCGACGCGATCAACAACTTCGGGCCTACCGCGGGTCTGGCCACGCGGATGGACGTGCAGGTCTCCGTCCCGGACGCGACGGCGGTGATGACGGTGGCCGTCAAGCCCGCCTCGGCCCCGGAGGTCATGACGCCCGAGCAGGAGCAGATGTTCCTCGACGCCGCCGAGGAGCTCGCCGCCGTCGGCGAGCACAGCGAGGACGAGGGCTTCTTCGACTGGGTCAGCGACCTGTTCACCTGGGAGGATGAGTCGCAGCAGGGCCAGGGCGGCGGCGGGAACGCCGCCGGGCGGTCCGGCGGCGAGCAGCCGACCGGCGCCTACCCGGATGCCCCGCTGGGCACCGGCGACGCGCCGACGATCGGCAACGTCCTGGGGCTCGGCTCGCTGATCGACGGCGGGATCGTCGGGCCCATCGCGGACTTCTTCGCCGGCGGCGAGACGCCCACGATGGCCAACCTCGCCGCCTGTCTCGCCGGCGTGGCGGGCTTCAGCAACGTCCAGGAGGGCCTGAACAACTCCGCCGAGCGGTTCGAGCTGTCCTTCACCTACGCCGACGGGCGATCGACGGCCGTGGATCTCAACCCCGGCACGGCCCTCGGTGAGTGGGGGATCGACCTTGCCGCCGACGCGGAGGTCGCCTTCGACGTCGGGGCCGAGCTGAGCGTCACGCTCGGGATCGACCTGAGCCGCGGAAACTCCGTCACCGAGGCCGCGTTCGTCGAGATCGAGGACTTCACCGTTACCGCGTCGGTGTCGGCGGCGGACATGGACGTCGGGGCGAACGTCGGCTTCCTCGGCGCCGAGGTCCGCGACGGGACGTTCGACCTGACGGCCACGCTGGACGTGACGGTCGCCAAGGGCGGCCGGACCGAGCTGTCGGTCGGCGATCTGCGAACCACCCCCGTCGGCGACCTGCTGACGATCCACGCCACCGGCGACGCCGAGCTGGTCCTGCCCCTGTACGCCCAGATCGGCGGGTGGGACACGTCGGCCCTGTCGCCGCAGGTGACGTTGCGGGACACGGACCTCTTCGACGGCGTGCCCCCCACGACGTTCTACACCGACCCCGGCGCGTTCGCCGGGCAGACCGGCGTGCTGCTGGAGGCGTTCGACGAGCTCGTGGACTTCCGCAACCTCGTGCCCGAAGACGTCGCCGGCGTGATGCGCCAGCTCGGGCAGTGGCTGACCGACGTGCAGGCCTCCTCCGTGCTCACCGCCCCCGTCCCGTTCGCCGACGGCGCGACTGTCGGCGAAGTGCTCGGCCTGGACGCCGCGTTCCTCGGGGACGTCATCGACCTGCTGGAGACCGAGCCCAACCAGCTCGCCTTCGGCTCCGCCCAGGAGCTGCTGAGCCTGATCCCCGGCATCACCGCGCTGGAGTACAGCCCGGAGTTCTCCGCCGCCGCCACCCGGGGCCTCGCGCCGCTGGGCTTCGACGGCGTCGACGTGCCCGTGCTGCTCTACGAGTTCGACCTCTCGGCCGCGCTGGACGATATCCTCGCCACGGCGGACCTCGGCCTGATCGGTCAGAACCCCGAGAGCTTCATGACCGGCTTTGACGTGGACCCGGCCAGCGGGATCACGCTCGAGCCGGATGTGGACCTGGCCTTCACGCTGGGCATCGACATGTCCACCCGCGGCGAGGGCTACGCGGTGGACACCAACACCGCGATGGGCGAGCTGGTCCAGTGGAAGACCCGCAGCGCCGAGAAGACCTGGGACGGCCTGTTCCCCGACGACGGCGCCGACGACCTGGCCGTCACGCTCCGCGACGGGACGAGCTACGGCGTGAACCTGGACAGCCTCTCGACCGCGGGGACGCTGGGCGAGCTGCTGGCGCTGGTGACGGGCCCTTCCGGCGGGAAGGTCACCGGCGAGTTGGACGCCGACAAGCGGCTGCGGTTCGCGGACGGCTCGACGCCGGCGGGCCCGGACCCGCTGTTCGAGATCGCCGGCGCCAACGGCGCGATGACCGGCCTGCTCCTGGAGATGCTCGGCGCGGACTCCGACGCCGACGGCGTCCTCCGCAGCGGGGCCATGCACGGCGACCGGCTCGAGGACCACGTCTTCCTCGACGACGTGAGCTTCGCCGCCGGCGTGGACCTGTTCGCCCCCGACATCGACGCCGCGGCCGCGTTCGGCATGGTCAGCCTCGGCATCCTCGACGGCAGCGGATCGGTCGGCGCGGACGTGACGCTCGGCCTGCTCGATCCGGACACGCAGCTTCCCGGCCCGGTGACGCTGACGGAGATGATCGACGGGCTCGGCGACCCCGCGAGCATTCTCTCGCTGGACGTGGACGCCGCCGCGACGTTCAACCTGCCCGTCGAGGTGACCAGCACGTTCGGCAACGTCGGCGACCTGACCGGCGCGAGCCCGGCCGTCGCGATCAACTGGCCCAGCGTCTTCGAGGTCGTCGAGGGCGCCCTCGAGCTCGACCTGAGCACGTTCGACATCCAGTTCCACGACTTCGACGACCTGCTCGGCTTCGGCGAGTTCTCCACTGCGGACGTGGTCGCCATGCTCGCCGGCGGGGTCGGCTTCCTCAGCGATCTTACCGGCTCGTCGGCGATGAGCGCGAAGCTGCCGCTGATCGACCGCAGCGTCGCCGACGTGCTGGACTTCGCCGGGGACGTCGCCGCGGCGCTGGAGACGTTTGCCGAGGACCCGTCGCTGATGCTCGACGACCTGGCGGCCGCCATCGAGGGCGAGATCAACCCCGACCCGCTGAACCCCGTGCTGGACGTGACGCTGGCGATCGACCCGGTCGGGCCGTCGCTGCGGCTGGACCTGGACTTCGCGCTGGAGTTGGCCGACGGCGAGACGCTGCCGGTCCGCCTGGACCTTTCCGACCTCGGCGTGCCCAGTATCGCCAAGCTGATGGATCTCGGCCTCGACGTCAGCGGCCAGGGCGAACTGGCCCTCGACGCCGGGATCGACCTGGCGATGGCGTTCGGCGTGGACCTGTCCGACCCGGCCTCGCCGCGGGGGTTCGTCTACGACGAAAGCTCCCTGGCGGCCACGTTCGGCGCGTTCGCCAGCGACCTGAACTTCCAGGCCTCCCTCGGCCCGCTGGGGGTGTTCCTCGGCAGCGACAGCGTCCCCGGCGAGGCCGGGTTCGGGCGCGACACCGACGCCGACGGCATGCCCGACGCCGAGGGCACCTTCGACGTGAACCTCACCGACGGCGACGGCGACGGCAGGCACTACTTCGACGACGCCGGCGAGCCCATCGCCGACGACCTGGACATCGACATCGACGCCGAGGCCAAGGCCGTGCTGCCGGTGTTCTACCCCACCGAGGGAACCTACCTCGACGCGGGCAATCCCGACATCGTCGTCCGCGTCCACGAGACGACCGACCCCTTCGACACCTTCGAGTATACCGGCCCGGACCTGGGCAACTTCATCGACGCGATGGACCTCGGGGCGCTCGGCCTCGACGGGCTGATCGGCGGGTGGTCGGGCTTCATGATGCTCCTGGCCGACGCGCTGGACGGCGAGGTCCTCGGCGTGACCCTGCCGCTGATCGGCGACCGGCTGAAGGTCGCCAGCGACTTCCTCATCACGCTGCGGGACGAGGTCACCGCCGCGCTCCAGCAGCCGCCGAGCACCATCCGCGACGTGGCGTTCGTGCAGCAGAAGGTCTACGACGCCCTCGGCCCCGGCGGCGTGGACTGGCTGGGCGACCGCGACGGCAGCGGGACGATCACCCCCGATGACGTGCTCGTCCAGACCACCACCGACGCCACCGGCCTGAAGGACGCGTACTTCGCGCTCCAGATCGCCCGCGACTTCGTCGAGTACGTGGACCCCTTCCGGATGGACCTCGGCTTCGACGGGCTCGGGCTCGACGTCGACGGGCAGGTCGCCGCCAAGGTCGGCTTCGCCTGGGACATCGCCTTCGGCATCGACCGCGACGACGGCGTGTACTTCGACACCTCCGCCGCCGACGAGCTGCACATCGATACCGAGG
The DNA here is from genome assembly GCA_964385465.1 of uncultured Planctomycetaceae bacterium. Lineage (GTDB taxonomy): Bacteria > Planctomycetota > Phycisphaerae > SM23-33 > SM23-33 > CAYLPJ01. The sequence continues at coordinate 29,152 of CAYLPJ010000013.1, forward strand.
TCGGCCTGACACACCTCGACGCCCACGGCGACCTGTTGATCCTCGATCTCGACGCCGATACCCTCTCGGCCGCGCAGCTCACGAGCGAGCAGCTCGCCCGCACCAGCGACGTGGTCAACGCGCTGGAGGGTACGTTCGCGATCGACATCCTCGACCCCGCCACGGCCGGGGCGGACGACCGGCTGACCCTCGCCGAACTGGCGAGCGTGTCGGACTTCGACCAGGTCGTCAGCGCGTCGTTCACCGCCGACGCGAGCCTGCACCTGGACCTCGTGGCCAGCATCGAGGGCGACTCCAGCTTCCCGTCGATCGGCGCGCGGCTGCACATCTACTGGAACTTCGGCCCCGGGGACGACTACACCCTCGAGGCGCCGGACATCGAGTTCACCGACGTGCGGCTCAACTTCGGCACGTTCATCAGCGGGCTGTTCGGCGACGCGCTGGAGAAGATCAACCAGATCCTCGACCCCATCGACCCCATCCTCCAGATCCTCACCGCGCCGATCCCCATCATCTCCGACCTCGCCGGGCCGACGTCGCTGGTCGATATCGGGCGGTTGTTCGGCTACGGGACGGTCGCCAACTTCATCGAGTCGGCCGCGACGATCTCCAGGCTGCTGGACATGCTCGACGTCGGCGACCAGGTCTGGCTGGACCTCGGGGGCTTCAGCCTCGACGGATTCAACGCCCTGACCGACGACATCGCCGACTTCGATCTGACCGAGGACCTTTTCGACGACGTGGCCGCCGGCTACGAGCCGGGCGCGGCCATCGGCGCGGCCGGCGCGGGGGCCTCGTCGTTCTACAACGAGGCATCGAGCCTGAACATGGAGGGCTCCACCAGCGGCGGGGACGACGGCGGGAGCATCGACTTCCCGATCCTGACCGACCCGCTGAGCGCGTTTCAGCTTCTGCTGGGCAAGACGGACGTGGTGCTGTTCACCTACGACATGCCGGCCTTCGGCGCGGAGTTCACGTACAGCCAGTTCTTCAACATCATCGGCCCGCTGGGCGCGCGGCTGACCGGTCGGATCGGTGCGCGGGCGGACTTCGCCTTCGGCTACGACACGCAGGGCTTCTTCGACTTCGCCGAGAGCTTCGAGCCGCTTGACCTGCTCAACGGCTTCTACCTCTCCGACCGCGCGAACGCCGACGCCACCGGCAAGGACGTCCCTGAAGTGCAACTCTACGGCAGCATCGTCGCGTCGGCGGAGCTGAACCTGGGCATCGCGCGGGCGGGCGTGGGCGGCGGCATCTACGCGACGATCAACTTCGATCTCAACGACCCCAACAACGACGGCAAGGTTCGCGGGGGGGAGCTGTGGGAGAACTTCCTGGTGGGGCCCATCTGGGTCTTCGACATCGGCGGGGAGGTCTCCGTCGGCCTGGAGGCCTATGTCGTTGTCGGCTACTGCCCCTTCTGCGTCGAGTTCACCTGGTCGTCCCCGCCGCTGACGCTCATCAGCTTCGAGCTGGACCGGCCCAGCCCGCCCGAGCCGGAGGTCGTCGAGGACCCCGTGCTCGCCCACGTCGAGCCGGACGGTACGCTCATCCTGCACGTCGGGCCCAACGCCGGCCTGCGAGGCGACGGCGCCGCCGACGGCGACGAGGTCGTCCGCGTCGACCGCGGCAACAGCAGCGACGAGGTGGTCGTCAGCGGCTTCGACCTCCAGCAGCGATACAGCGGCGTCACCAGCATCTACGCCGAGGGCGGGCTCGGAAACGACACGATCACGATCGACCACGACGTGGCCCTCACGGCCGAGCTGCACGGCGGGGAGGGCGTCGACAACCTCACGGCCGGCGGCGGCGCGGCCAAGCTGTACGGCGGCGCGGGCGCCGACGTCCTGGCCGGCGGCGACGGCGACGACCTGCTGGACGGCGGCGACGGCGGGGACACGCTGACCGGCGGCTGGGGCGACGACGAGCTGCTGGGCGGCGGGGGCATCGACACGCTCGACGGCGGCTGGGGCGACGACATGCTCTACGGCGGGGACCTCGGCGACACCCTCCGCGGCGCCGGCGGCGACGACGAGCTCTACGGCGAGGGCGGCATCGACACGATGCACGGCGGGACCGGCTCGGACAAGCTGTACGGCGGCGCAGCCGGGGACAAGCTTTACGGCGAGGAGGGCAACGACTTCCTGTACGGCGAGGCGGGCGACGACCGCCTGTACGGCGGCGAGGGGCAGGACGAGCTGTACGGCGCCGACGGCGTGGACCGGCTGTACGGTGAGGTGGGCGTGGACTGGCTGTACGGCGGCGCCGAGGACGACCGGCTGGAGGGCGGCAACAGCAACGACGTGCTGTACGGCGAGGGCGGCGACGACCGCCTCTACGGCGGGCTCGGCAGCGACGAGCTTCACGGCGGGGACGGGGCGGACATCCTCTACGCCGGCCTGGACAGCGACCCGGGCACGGCCGGCTCGTTCTACGCCGGCGAGCCGAACGCGGTGCACATCCTGACCGGCGGAAGCGACGACGCGGGGGATACGATCTACGGCGACCTGGGCCGCGACGAGGTCGACGCCGGCGACGGGGACAACTACGTGTACACCTACGCCGGCGACGACGACATCCTCACCGGCGACGGCGATGACACGATCGACGCCGGCGCCGGCGACGAGATCATCCGCGCCGGGCACGGCGAGAACACGATCGTCGGCGGTTACGGGTCCGAGACGATCATTACCGGCGACGGCGAGGACTGGATCGACGCCCGCGGCGGCGGGGCGGCGAGCGAGGACGTCGAGCACACCATCGCCACCGGCAACGGCGGGGACACCGTCTACGGGGACAACGGCATCGACCGGGTCACCACGGGCACCGGCGCGGACACGATCTTCACCTACGCCGGCGACGACGAGATCACCTCGGCCGAGGGTGCGGACACGATCGACGCCGGCGCCGGCGACGACCGCGTTTTCTCCGGTCCCGGCGGCGACACGGTGCACACCGGCGACGGGGACGACTACGTCGAGGCCGCCGGAGGCGACGACACCGTCACCACGGGCGAGGGGGCGGATATCGTTTTCGGCGGCGACGGCGTGGACACGATCAGCAGCCTCGGCGGGGACGACCTTCTCTACGGCGGAGCCGGCGGGGACTGGCTCTACGGCGGCGACGACGATGACCTGCTCGTCGGCGCGATGGGCGACGACCACCTCTTCGGCGAGGGCGGCGACGACATCGTCTGGGGCGGCCTGGAGAGCTACGAGGCCTGGCGGTTCGATCTGTCCGACGGCACGCTGTTCACGAACCCGCCCGGCTGGGACGCCGCCGAGGCGCTGCACCCTTCGGGCTTCGTCCCGCCGCGGATCACGCCGGTCTTCCTGGCCGGGGCGTCGGTGGACGGCATCTTCGACGACGGCGAGGATGAACTCTCCGGCGGCGACGGCACGGACTTCCTCTTCGGCGGCGGGATGCTCGACCGGATCAGCGCCGGCGCCGGCGACGACTACGCCGACGGCGGGATCGGTTTCGAGACCATCTACGGCGGACCCGGCCACGACGTCATCCTCGGCGGGGCCAACAACGACCGCCTCTACGGCGGGCCCGGCATCGACCAGCTCTACGGCGGGCCCGGAAGCGACAGCCTCTACGGCGACGCCGGCGACGGCGACAGCCAGGCCGGCCAGAGGCTCTGGGGCGAGGGCGACAACGATTTCCTCTACGCCTACGCGCCCACCACCAGCTACACCGTCGAGGCCGACAAGGCCGGCGACGAGATGCACGGCGGGCCCGGCAGCGACAAGCTGTACGGCAACCTCCGACGCGACCTGCTCTTCGGCGAGGCGAGCAACGACGACCTCTTCGGCGACTGGCTCCGCGGGCCGCTGTACGGGGCCAACCCCTTCGCGGCCGTGCGCGGCGGCGACGACTGGCTCTACGGCGACGGGGGGGACGACCACCTCTACGGCGGCGGCGGAAACGACCTGCTCTTCGGCGGGGGAGACTCCGACAAGCTCGTCGGCCAGAACGGCCGCGACGTGCTCTACGGCGGCAACGACATCGACTTCCTTGAGATGGACGTCAGCGCCGACTACACCGAGTTCGGAGAGGTCCTCGACGGGCACTTCGGGCACCGCCGCGCCGGCGACGAGCCCGACGACAACGCGACCGACATCCTGACCATCCACGCCACCACCGGCCACGACGTCGTCCGCATCGGCGAGCGGGATGTCGGCATGACGGCCGTGGGGGCGGTGGCACCCGACGGGGATCTCTCGGGTACCGCGGAGTTCACGCTGACCGTCGATGACGGCTCGGGCGCGATCGAGGTCGGGCCGGTGTCGGTGACCTCCACGGGCACGAGCCTGGACGACCTGGTCAACGACGTGAACACGGCCATCCAGTCGGCGATGTCGGGCACGGGGCTGACACTGGACGACCTCTCCGCCGAGCGGGTGGGCGACAGGATCCGCATCCAGACGCGGGGGATGGCGAGCCGGACGACATCGCTGGCGATCAGCGGCACGAACATGGTGACGCGGAGCGAGCTGCACTTCCACGAGGGCCAGCTCGGCGTGCCGCTGCTGGTCGTGGAGTACAACATCGGCCTCGGGGGCCCGACGGACGAGGCGATCGTCGTCGGCTGGCGGGACACCGACGGCGTGCCGCTCATCGAGCAGTTCGAGATCGGCGGCGGGATGGGCGACGACGAGCTGGGCTTCATGGCCGGGGCGGACGCCCCGCAGCTCGACAGCCTCAACGACCGCGGGCGCGACTGGGTGGGCGTGTTCCTCGGCGGCCCCGGGGACGACACCCTCGTCGGCGGCGGCGGGCGCGACACGCTGGAGGGCGGGCGCGGCAACGACACGCTCTACGGATATGGCGGCGACGACCGGCTCTGGGGCGACACATGGGCCGGTTCCGGCGTGGTGACCGACCACGACCGTCTCTTCGCCGGCGGCGGCAACGACGATCTACTCGGCGGCGTGGGCACCAACGACCTGCTGGCCTGGTCCTTCGACCCCAACCCCGCCATCACCGAGCTGCACTTCCTCGACGGCCAGCAGGGCGTCGAGCAGGGCGCCGACGCCGTGCTTACCGGCCACCGCCCCGGCCCGGCCGACGGGCGGATCGCCCGCGACGTGACCTTCGCCCTCAGCGTCGACGGCGGCGAGACGTTCCACGACGTGCTCCTGCCGGCCGCGGATACCGCCGACAACGAGACCCTTGCCGACCTCGTCTCCGACCTCCAGGCGCAGATGACCGGGGCGCTGGAGGTCGTGGACGTCGGCCTCGACGGCGAGGCGGTCACGCTGACCAGCTCCACCGGCTCGCTGGGGATCGACACGGGCACGTTCGGCGTGTTCGTCGACCCGGCCACGGGGCTGCTGACCGGCGGCGACGGCGGCGGCAGCTACGAGCCCGAGGACACCGGGCTCAACCGCATCGTCGGGGCGGCCCACGGCGACGATCTCTACGGCGGGACGGCGCTGGACTTCCTGTACGGCAACGGCGGGGACGACCGCCTGTTCACGCGCCAAGGCGAGTTGTTCGAGACCGCCTACGCCGTCGCGGCCGGCGACCTGTGGAAGGAGTACGCCCTCAGCACGAACCGCGCGTGGTACTACGGAGGCACGGCGGCCGACGACGTCATCAGCGTGGACTTCGTCACCGAGCCGGGCCTGCTGGCGGATCACCACCTGATCACGCGGCTGACGAACAACGACGGCAACTACACCTTCGATGCGCAGGTACGGTTGGACTTCCGGGCGACCGACGCGGACGGCAACTACATCTGGGACCCGACGAACCTGGTGCTGGACTACGACAAGCTCCGCGACTCCGACGCCGACGAGCGGGAGCTGGCCCTTGTGGAAACCGCCCTGGTCGACGGGCTCCTGCCGCCGGAGGGCGACTACCTGGCGATCATCATCGACGCGCTCGGCGGCAACGACCGCGTCACCGTCGGCCCGACCGTGCAGAAGACCGTCTGGATCGACGCCGGGGCCGGCGACGACCACGTCGAGATCCTCTCGGGCAACGCCATCGTCGTCGACCGCACGGACGCCGGCCTGCGAAACGACAACCGGAATGACCCGGAGGACCCTGGCCGGGCCTTCGCGCTGTTCGGCCAGGCCGCCCTGGCGCTCGATGTCCCCGCGTGGGAGCTCAGCGGAACGGCGTGGGTGCATCTGAGCGTCAACGGGCGGGACCCCGTCGAGGTCCTCCTGCCCGAGGTCTGGACCGACGGGCTTGCCTCCGCCGAGGACTTCCTCGCCAAGCTCGACCTCGCCCTCGACGCCGCCGGACTCGGCGGGGACATCGAGGCCGTCGAGCTGGCCGGGGGCCTGGCCCTGCGGACGCGCCAGGCCGGGGCGGACCGTACCATCGAGGTCGTCGACGCCAACGACGTCGCGGTCGCCGAGCTGGGCCTTGCCCCCGGCGACGCCGCCGACGCCTTCGACCTCGGCGGGGCCGTCGCCTTCACCGGCCTGACCATCGACAATCCCGAGGATGTGGACTGGTACAGCTTCCGCGCCCTCGACGCCGGCGATGCCGGCTCGCTGGGCATCACCAGCGCCTCGGCGATCGACGAACTGCTCGTGCAGCTCTTCGAGCAGCAGGACGACGGCTCGCTCGTCGAGGTGCTCAGCAACGCCGGGGACCCGCTGGCCGTCACGCCCGACGCCACCGAGGCCGAGGACGGCAGCGAGACCGCCTGCGCGATCGACCCGATCGAGGAGTTGGCGGCCGCGACGGGCCTGACCGTCCACGACGCCGACGACGTGGACGACCTGTCCTTTACGCTGACGGGTGCCGAAGGCGGCACGGGCGGGACGATCACGCTCCAGCAGGCCGACGCCGACGGCGTGCTGCGGCTGGAGCTGCTCGACGCCGACGGGGCCGTGCTGGCCTCGCAGACGGTCAGCGGCACGACGGCGGAGCTCGACCTCGACGCGCTGGGCACGCTGGGGGCCGGCGACTACACGCTCCGCGCCCGCCACGACGATCCGGACACCAATGCCGACCCCACCGCCTACGACGTGCTCTTCGACGTCGGGCCCGCCGGCGAGCTCGTGCTGGACCTCGCCGGCGAGGGGACGTCGTCGCTGAGCTTTGCCGACGTGCCCGGCGACGGCGTGCAGGTCGGGCGGACGTACTTCGTCCGCGTCTCGGCGCCGAACCTCACGCCCACGATCTACGACCTGACGATCGACCCCCGCGGCGACGGCGAGCCGCTGGAGGTGGACATGTCCCTCCGCGAGGAAGTCGGGCGGCAGGACATCATCGTCGGCCGGGAGGGCCACGACGTCCTCCGCGGCGGCCCGGGCGAGGACATGATCTTCGGCGGGCCGGGCAACGACGTGATCACCGGCGGCCTGGATCACCAGGAGTCCGACCTGCTCTACGGCGGGGCGGGCGACGACACGTTCCAGATCATCCCGGACACGCTCGGCGAGAGCCCCGACGCCGGCCCCGAGACCCGCAGCGACCTGCTCAACGGCGGCGAGGGCGACGACCGCGTGCTGTTTCTCGGCGGGGACGTTGATCGCCTCGGCCGGCCCGTGCCGGACCACGTCGCCATCCGGTTCAAGGAGGGCCTCCAGCGATACGAGGTCACCACGCTGGTCTGGGACATCGCCAACCAGCGGTTCCTGACCGACGCCACCGGCACGCGGTACGTGCAGGCGTACAGCTCGTACCAGCCGGTGAACGTCGAGCGGACGGTGATCGACACCCGCGCCGGCGACGACGAGGTCCGAGGCAGCGGCGACGACGGCTACGGCTACATGTTCCCCCTCGCCGACGGCAGCGGGCAGGTGCAGTACGAGTGGGGGATCAAGCCCGGCGCGTTCCAGGCCGGGGCGACGATCGCAGCGCTGGAGATTCACGGCGGCGAAGGCAACGACCGCCTCTACGGCGGCTGGCTGGACGACCGCATCTTCGGCGGGCCCGGCGCGGACTTCATCGCCGGCGGCTTCGGCGACGACGAGATCGACGGCGGCGGCGGGGCCGACCTGCTGCTCGGCGGCATCGGCGTCGGGCCCGACCGGCTGGAGTTCGTCACGCGCGACGGCGAGAGCGGCGCCAACGACAGCCCCGTCTTCGCCGCGCTCTACGACGGGCTTCGCAGCGGCGAGGCCACCACGCTCGCCGACCTGACCATGAACCTCGCCGACGCCGGCGACTGGATCGTCCTGCCGACCCCCGAAGCCGTCACCGACTTCGGGCCCATCCACACCGGCGAGCTCGCCGACGAGATGATCGCCGTGGCCTTCGACCGCGCCGCCGACCAGGCGCTCTGGGACCTCCCCGACTGGGACGGGGACAACCTCTACCTCTTCGCCGCGGAGGTCTACGACCCGGCCGGCGAGCTGTCGCTCATTCCCGTTCAGCAATACGCCGGCGTGCCCGACTACTACATGCTCCACGTGGTCAACCCGCGGGGCTTCGGCTTCCGGGCGCTGAGTCCCTCGGCCGCCGAGGGCGGCGAGACGCCCGACGCGGAGTTCACGCTGACGGTGGACGGCGAGCAGACGGCCCCGATGTCGGTGCAGATCAGCGACGGGCTCAGCGCGCTGGACGCGATCACCATCGCGGCGAACATGAACGCCGCCTTCGCCGTCGAGCCCCTGGGGCCCGGCATGGTCGCCGATCGCGTGTTCGCCCACGCCGAGGACGGCTTCGTAAGCCTGTACCTCCGCAGCGCCGGCGAGCTGCGGATCGACTTCGACGCCGAGGCCTCCACGATGACGCAGGTCGGCTTCGAGCCCGCCCAGGACAACCTCGGCCCGGCCGACGCGATGGGCGCCTACACGCTGACGTTCTCCGACGCCGTCGGCGTCCGCACCGACGCCGGCGCCGGCGACATGGACCTCCAGGTCCAGCCCTTCGAGCCCGCCGCGCGGGCCGCCATGATCCCCGTCGGGGACGTCAACGGCGACGGCTATGCGGACTTCATCAGCCACGTCGTCGAGACCGTGGGCACGAGCCAGGACCTCCTGGCCGGGCCGACGAACGTTCACCCGCAGGACTTCACCGCCCCGAGCCACGCGACGATCCTCTTCGGCGGACCCGACGGCGGGGAGGTCACGCCGCACGCGGGCAACTCCGTGCAGATTACCTTGCCCGCCCCGCTGACCGAGCCGTCCTTCGGCACGCAGTCGCTGGTGGCCTCGCCGGCCGACTACAACGCCGACGGCGTCGACGACCTCGCCGTGCTCGTCTCCTACCAGCCCACCGCCGAGACCGAGACCCGCCCGGCCTTCTCCGCCGCCGGCGTGTATGTCATCTACGGCCAGACCGGCTGGGTCGGGGCCAAGGACCTGCTCGCCGATGCCGACGCGGTCCTCACCGGGTTCCCCGAGCCCGTGGCCGTGGATTCCCCCGGCGATCTCAACGCCGACGGTGCCGCCGACCTTGCCGTCGGCGACGCGCTGGCCTCGACGACGCACCTGCTGGCAGGCGGGGCGGCGTGGTCGGCCTCGGGCGTGTTCGACTTCGCCGGCTTCGAGGCCGACGAGGACGGCTTCACCGAGGAGGCCGAGAGCCTCTGGCACCGCACGAACAGCCGCAAGGACGACCTCGCCCACGGCGGCGACTGGAGCTTCTACTTCGGGACCGGCGAGAAGGAACAGGGCGGCTGGGGCGACTACGACGAGGGCGCCGTCAGCGGGCGGCTGATTTCCGAGACCGTTCTGCTGACCGAGAGCGTCGATCACCTGGAGCTCAGCTTCCGTCACTTCCTGGAAACCGAGGGCGACCCCACCGGGCAGTTCGACCGCGCGGCCGTGCAGGTGGCAGCCAACGGCGGGTCGTTCGTGGACGTGGCCGTCAACTGGTCCGATCCGATGCTGGACCTGTTGCCGGACGGCACGGGGGAGTGGGAGATCGTCACGATCGACCTGGGCTCCTTCGACGCCGGCGACGAGGTGGCGGTCGCGTTCGCCTTCGATTCCGTGGACCGTTTCGGCAACGACCACGAGGGGTGGTTCGTCGACGACGTGACGCTCCGCGCGCCGCTGGCGCTGGCCGACCTGGAGGCCGCCGGGGAGGCCTCGACGCTGACCGGCGGGCACCGTCCCCACGCCGTCGGCGATCTCGACGGCGACGGCGGGGGCGAGCTGCTGGTCATCAACACCGAGATGGCCACGGCGCGGGGGTATTTCGTCGCCAGCGTCGACGCGGGCCAGCCGCTGCCCGCCGGCAACCTGACCGGCGGGGGGTTCTGGAGCGTGAACTTCGGCTCCCTCCAGAGCGACTGGACCGTCACCCCGGCGGGGATGCTGTACGACGGCACGAACAGCGACGCCGTCGTCGCCTGCCGCGACAACGGGGGCTTCACAAGCTATCTCCTCTGGGGCCAGGCCGACGGCAAGCATCAGCGGGTCGTGGTGAGCAACCGGTATCTCCTCGCCCTCGGCGACATCACCGGCGACGGCCTGGGCGACCTGGCCGCCCCGGCCCTGGAGTGGGGGGCGTCGATCGACGAGGACGGCACGGAGGTCGCCCACCAGGTCTACGAGCTGTTCCTCAGCTATCCCGGGCGCAACTGGGCCGCCGCCGGGGCGTTCGACGACCCCGACATGCTCCTGGAGCCCGCCCGCCCGGCCTCGTTGCCGGGAGGGACCAGCTACCTCCAGACGGACCGGCTGGTGGGGCTGGGCGACGTCACCGCCGACGGCCTGGCCGACCTCGGGCTCGCCGACCGCCTCGGCGGGGATTCCCACGTGCTCTTCGGCGCCGTCCCATCGGCCGGCGGGGCTTCCGGCGGGGACGACCTCCCGGCCGAGGCGTACGTCTACGACCTGGCCACACCGGACCTGTCGCAGCGGACGCAGCGGCCCGGCGTGGACATCCACGCGCCCGGCGAGGCGGACATGGGCAGCGCCTTCGGCCTGGCCGGCGAAGCCGCCGGCGACGGGCTGTCCACCGCACGCAGCATCGGGGATTTCAACCGCGACGGCTACGAGGACCTCCTCGTCACCGACGCGCGGCACGCCCATATCCTGCTGGGCCCCGTCCGGCTGGATGACATCCGCGACGTGGCCACGCAGGCGGAGGTCCACATCGACACGAGCGAACTGGGCGCCCCGGCCCTGGGCACAGGCGACCTCAACCGCGACGGCTGGGACGACCTGCTGTTCACCGGCTACCGCGAGGGCCCCGACGCCTGGGTCGGCGCGGTGATCTACGGCACGGCTTCGCCGCAACGGACCTACGCCGCGGCCGACGCCGAGGAGGCGTTCTCCATCGGCGATTTCGTCATCAACCCGCTGACCACCCCGCGGGCGACGATGCTGAACTTCGACGGGGGCGACGACACCGACGTGCTGTTCTTCCAGCCGCGACCCTACGGCGAGGTCGAGAGGTACGGCTGGCTGTACGACGGCGCGGACTTCGTCGAGGGCGCCGGCTTCACCGGCTCGCAGGTGCGGATCGATCCCGGGCTGGACATGGCCGACTGGGTTCACCAGCAGATGTTCGGCGAGGGCAACCCGCATTACCGGGTGACCGACCCTCCGGGCAAGACATTCCACCTGAACGCCTCCGTGGCGGACGTGAACGCCGACGGCAAGGACGAGCTGCTGCTGACGATGCCCACGGCGTTCCTCGTCGAGTACAACCCCGACCCCTACGGTGCCGGCGAGTGGTCGAGCGTGGGCTACGTGGGCAGGCTCTACGTGGCCGAGGGCGGCAGCGCGACGCCCGGTCAGACCATCACCGTGGGCGACTTCTACGCCGGCGGGGACGTGATGGCCCCGGCGATGATGCAGGACTACAACGTCACGCACACGTACGCCGTCGGCGACGTCGACCGCGACGGGTACGAGGACTTCACCGTCGTCCGCCCGATCGAGGCCGCCGGCGAACTCGGCGGCAGCGCGTTCCTGTACTACGGGCAGGACTCCTACGTCCCCGGTCACGTGGGCTACCCCTACTACGACCTCCGCGCCGCCGAGGCCGACGTGACGTTCCGCGCCGTGCCCGACGGCGCCCTGCCGGAAGGGCTGTCCCTCGTCGGGCCGATGTACATGACCGGCGGGGACTTCGACGGCGACGGCGCGGGCGACCTCGCGTTCGGCCAGCCGGATATCGTCCTCTACGACGGCTCGACGATGCTGGACCGCCAGACCCGAGGCGTGGTGCACGTGGTCTCCGACGTTGCGGACCTCGGCAGCGAGGTCCTTCTCGGCTGGGGCGATCCGGACGTCAACGGCGACGGGCTGGACGATGTCGTCGCCCTCCACGGCCAGAACGAGGGAGACCGCTTCGGCGAGCTGTCCTCGACGATCGGCCTGAACGTCGACAACGACCGCTTCGACGATTTGTTCGTCGGGGCCGCCTTCGCCGACGTGATCGGCACGAGCGTCCAGGAATACGCCGGGCGGCTGTACGCGCTGTACGGCACGCCGCGCCGGCGCGACCTGCCCCCGCTGCACGCCGTCGAGGTGCTCACGAACCACTCCTACCGCGGGCTCGGCGACGTGCTGCTGAACATGGCCACCCAGCAGCCGGAGGTCTTCGAGAACCTCGATGCCGAGGACACGCGGTTCACCCTCCCGGCCGGGGCGGACGCCGAGATGTGGTACCAGTTCCGCACCGTCGGGGACGGCAACGCGGGGGACACGCTCCGCCTGCTGCCGCCGGCGCTGGCCGAGCCGGTGATCACGCTGGGCGGGGTGGCCGGATCGCTGAGCGGCGCGTTCGGGTCGGTCAACGACGCCGAGGGCCCGCTGGACGTCGACGGCGCCGCGGGCACGGTCGGCGTGTTCGAGGTCGACCTGTCGGCACTGATGGAGGAGTTGGCGCACCCGGAGACCATCCGCAAGGCCGAGCTCGTCCTCGACGTCGAGGTGCACGCCGACCTCGGGCACACCGACCCCGGCGCCTTCACGCCGACCGACGCCGGCGCGGCGTTCTTCTTCGGCCACACGGCCGGGACGGGCTGGCGGCTCTGGGGGACCGACGGCACGATCGCGGGAACCGAGGCCGTCAGCGGCGAGCTGTACCTGCCGTATCCCCGGCAGATGATCGCGATCGGCTCGAAGGTGTATTTCGTCGCCTCCGACACGCCGGACCCCGGCGAGGGCGACGCCAACTACGAGCTGTGGGTCAGCGACGGCACGTTGGCGGGAACGAAGCAGATCACGGAGGTCGGCCCCGGCGACGCCAGCGGAGACATCACGGCCCTGTACGTCGCGGGCGACTACGTCTGGTTCGAGGCCTACGGCGGCGGGGGGCGGCAGCTCTGGAACGTCCACAAGGACGCCGCGGGCCCGGGCACGGAGTCCCCCTTCACCGCGCCGGGCCTGGAACTCGGGGCCGTGGCGAGCAACGGCAACAAGCTGTTCCTCAGCATCCCCGACACGATGTACCCCGAGCAGCACGGCCTCTACGTCACGACCGGCCCGTCCCTCAGCCATATCGAGGACGTGACGTTTGACTACGCCGGCACCGTGCCCTTCGAGCACGCCGGCTGGCTGGGCGACACGATCCTGTTCGCCGGGCCCGACGTCGAAGGTCAGACGCACCTGTGGTCCAGCGACGGCACGCCGGGAGGGACGGATCTGGTGAAGGTACTCGGTGCCACCTCCGGCGACCCGCAGGGCTTCGTCGAGGCCGGCGGGGAGCTGTTCTTCCTGGCGTTCGGCAGGGACCTCTGGCGGACCGACGGGACCCGGAACGGCACGACGGCGGTGCCCGGGGGGCAGTTGTTCGACTACGCCGGGGCGATGCGCGCCCCCCGCGGCGCCGGCCTCGGCGGGGATACCGCCGTGCTCATCGCCGAGGGCATCACCGACAGCACGCAGATCGTCCAGGCGTTCGGCATCACCAACAACGGCACGACGGTCGTGATCGAGGAACTGTTCGACGAGCCCTACGATGCCTACGACTGGTACCTCCACGCGCCGGAGGTCGTCAACGGCGAGGCCGCCTTCCGGGCGATCGGATTCCCCGAGGACGCCGTCGAGCTGTGGTTCACCGACGGGACCGGGCGCGGCACCCGGAAGGCGTACACGGGCGCGGGCATGGAGTTGAGCTTCGCCCGGCCGCTGGGCGGGGAGATCTTCTTCGACGCCGGCTCGCCCATCGACATGAACCTGACGCTGTGGTCCACGGACGGCACGGACGCCGCGGCGCTCGTGGACGACGCGACGTTCGCCGCCGACGTGACGGTCGAGGTGCTCGACGAGGACGGCGACGGCGCCGTGACGCCTCGCGACGGCAGCGTCGCCGCCCTGTCCGCCGTGACCGTGCCCGTCACCGTGACCGGCGGCGAGGTCGAGACCGTCGCCCTCGACGTGACCGGCGCACTGATCGACCAGCTCTCCGCCGGCCGGCGGACCGCCACGCTGCGGATGACTGCGGACCCCCGGTTGAGCCTCCTCGTCTCCCGCCCGAACCTCGAGGGCGATACGCCGACGGGCCTGCGGGTCGCGCGGCGGAGCGGCGTGGTCGCCGACGTGCTCGACGCCAACGGCGGCGTCCTCTACGAGGGTGTCGCCGCGATCGACATCCGCTGGCTGGAGGCCGGGACGTACTACCTGCGCGTGACGAACCCGCACGCGTCGGCCGACAGCGGCGAGGTGGACTTCGCCATCGAGATCGATCCGCCGTTCGCCGCACAGACCCGCCGGGACGCCTTCGGTGACCGCCCCTTCGACATGGACCGCCTGACAGGCGGCGAGGGCGGCGACATCCTCATCGGCGGCGGGCAGCTTGATTGGCTCTTCGGCGAGAGTGGCGACGACGCGTTCTCCGCCGAGGACGTCGAGGTTCGCGATCTCGGCGACGGCGAGGCCGTCCGGCCCGTGGCCGGCGCAGACCGGCTCATCAGCAATCAGCCGCTGAACATCGACCCGATCGTCAGCGACGTCTTCCACGACCCGTTTGTCATCGAGGCCGTCGGCGCCGCGCTGGGCGTGCCCGTGTACTACGACCCCGACGCCACGTTCCGCCTGCCCGTCCGGGCGACGGACGTCAGCCGGATCACCCACCTGGACTTCGCGGGCCTGGGCATCCAGGACATCCGAGGGCTGGGCTACGCGACGAACCTCCTCAGCCTCAACCTGGCGGACAACCACCTGCCGCGGAAGCTCGAACCTCTCGCCGCGCGGGACGCCGACGGCGCGCCCATCGGCGCGACGCAGTTGCGGTACCTCAACATTGATCGGACCGACGTCGACGAAGGCCACCTCGACCCGATCGACGGGCTGATTCACCTCCAGGTGCTCCTGGCGGCCGAGAACAGCATCCGCGATGCTCACGCCCTTGTCGACCTGACGGAGATGGCCTGGCTGGACCTCTCGGAGAACCTGCTGACGGACGTCGGGGATCTCGGCGGCATGGGCGAGATGGGCGTGCTGGTCCTGCGGGACAACTACCTCACGGACATCGGTCCGCTGGCCGGGGCGGCCCTCGTGGACGACGGCGACTGGGACGACGCGCCGGGGCGGTGGTACTCGGAGTCCGCCCTGTGGTCGCGCACGCTCCAGCCCACGGCCGATGTCGTCGGCGACGACTACCGCTACCAGCCCGCCGAGAAGGGCGGGGCCGCCGAGTGGCACTTCACCGGGCTGCTCGACCGCCCCTACGAGGTCTACACTCGGTGGCACGCCCACGACGGGCAGGCGTCCAACGCGCCGTATACCGTGACCGCCGGCGTGCCGACGACGGTCCGCCGCGACCAGCGGTGGGTACCCGAGACGTGGATCGGCCTCTGGCCGTGGGAAACGCTGGGCACGTTCACGCCGTACGAGGGCGGAATGACCGTACGCCTGGACAGCTCCGACGGCGGCGGCGTCGACGGCACGGTCATCGCCGACGCCGTCCTGCTGGTTACCGAAGATCCCGCCATGCCCGAGCTGAGGCGCCTGGACTTGCACGGCAACGCCCTCAACGAGCACGCGGCGGACATCTACCTGTCCCGGATCGTCGACGCGGCCCCGACGGCGTCGCTGGAATACGACCCGAACCGCACCCCGCCCGACCGCAGCGGCTACCTGCCCAAGCAGGTGTTCGATACGCCGGGCCCTGTCGAGACCATGGTCGACCGCCTCGACGCAATCTTCGCCGAGCCGGCGGACTACCCGATGGCCGTCGGGATCGTCGGCTCGCCGGAGCTGCTGAGCTTCACCGGGCATTACGGCTCCCAGCAGACGGAGTTCATCCGCGTGCTGACGACGACCAAGCAGCCCGGGGCGACCGGCAGCTACTGGATCACGGCGGCGGCGTACGATGACGAGGGCTACCTCTTCACGCTGGACGGCGCCCGCCAGGTGCTCCGCCGCTACGACCCGATCACCGCCCGGGAGCTGGACGACCAAACCACCGGTACCGGGGTGTACTCGGACATGGACATCCACGGCGAGACGCTCTACGCCGCCAGCACGGCCGGCAACCGGCTGGAGTACTACACGACCGATACGCTGACGAACTACGGCTTCAGCAACAGCGACCTGCACGCCGACGCGGAGATGTACCGCATCTCGATGACGCCGTCCGGCGACGCGCTGATCGCCGCCATCGACACCGACCCGGGCACCTCGCGAGACAGCCTCATCCAGATTGTCGAGGACGGCTACACCTCCACGCTGATCTCGCTGCATTACGGCAAGGAGCTTCAGGACGTGGCCTCCGGTCCGGACGGGAGCATCTACGTGCTGTACCGCGCCGCTCTCGGCGATTCCTACGGCCTGAAGGCCGCTCGGTATCTCAGCAACGGCACGTATGACAGGACGTGGCACCTCGGCAACTGGTACGCGCCGGACGGGGCGCTGTCGAGCATCGAGATCGGCCCGGACTACGAGATGTACGTCACCAACGCCGACACGGGCGGGGTCCGCCGGTACAACCGGTTCGACATCTCCGACTACGGCGAGGTCGTGGTTCCCGACGGCAGCGACATCGGGCAGGCGAGCTTCGTCGCCTTCGGTCCGGAGCCGCGGATGACCTACGACGTCGTCACCAGCGATCCCGAGGTCTACGGCTACGTCGATTCCGGCGGCTACCTGTGGGTCGGCGCCGACGAGGGCTACGAGGGCACCGCCGAGGTGACCGTCACGGCTTACGACCGGATGAGCTACGGCACGTTGCCGGACCGCGGCAGCCGCACCCGGGAGACGCTGTACATGCACGTCAACTCCCCGGCGATCTACGGGGCGAAGTACCACGACGTCGACGGCGACGGGCAGCGGGACGGCGGCGAGCAAGGCCTGGAGAACTACCCCATCTTCAACGACCGCACGTGGGACGGCTTCGTCGATCCGGAGATCGAGGAGTGGACCGTCTCGGACGCCCACGGCGACTACGTGCTGCTGGACATGCCCGGCGGGCGGTGGCGGATCACCGAGGAGCCGGCCCCCAACTCCCTCCAGACCGAGGGCCCCGACGGGCCGGTCGGCGTGGGCGTCGAGGAGCTGCTGGCCGCGGACTTCGAGGACGGGAACAACGGCTTCACCATCCACAACGCCCACTCCGGCGGCGTGGACGGGCTGTGGCACCGAAGCATCCGGCGCTCGTTCGACGGCGGGCACAGCCGGTACTACAGCTTCTACTTCGGCGACGAGAACGACGGGAACTACGACGTCGGCGACACGGCCGGGTACATCAAGAGCCCCTGGTTCGAGCTTCCCGCCGGCACGACGCCCGAACTGACGTTCCGCTACTGGCTGGAGACCGAGGGCAGCGCCCCGACCTACGATCACGCGCGGGTCCTGTTCTCCCCGGACCAGGTGATCTGGGACCTCCTGGCCGACAACGAGAGCGACGCCCTGGAGCCGCCCCTGCGCATGACCGACCAGCAGGGCTTCCACCCGTGGGAGCAGGCGTCGATCGACCTGGGCGCCTACGCCGGCGACGGGGGCTACCTCAAGTTCGATTTCGACACCAAGGATCATCTCTCCAACGACAACGAGGGCTGGTACGTAGACGACGTGATGGTCACGATCGACCACGGCACGGTGATCGAGGGGGTGGATTTCGGCAACCGCCTGCTGGTCGACGCCGGCGGGCACGAGACCGCCGACGAGGGCGAGCAGGTCGACCTCGCCGCCACCGTCGAGGACTTCGCCTACGGCCTGCTTTACGAGGACATCCACACCGGCAGCGACGACGCCTTCCCCGGCGGGTTCTGCGCCTACGACGGCGCGATCTTCCTCGCCGCCGACACCGGCAGTGGCGAGGTCGGCCGGGAACTCCACGCCCTCACGCCCGGCAAGCCGGTGGAGACGTTCGACCTGAACGCCGGCTCGGCCTCCTCCAGCCCGATCGCCATGGCGGTGTACGACGGGAGGCTGTTCTTCTCCGCCCGCGACGCGACGGTCGGGCGGACGCTGTGGGTGTTCGACGGCACGAACTTCGCCCTGGCCGACGACCTCTACGGCGGCGCCACGCCGGGCAGCCCGGACGGGCTGATCGTCCTGGACGGCAAGTTGTACTTCAGCGGCGACGACGGCACCCACGGCGAGGAGCTGATGGTCCTCGACGCCGCGACCGGCATGATTTCCCTGGTCAAGGACCTCAACCCCGGCGCGGCGGACTCCGAGCCGAGCGACTTCGCGATCGTCGGCGACGACCTGTACTTCGCCGCCGACGACGGCGGCGGGCGGGAGCTGTTCGCCTACATCTCCAGTAAGCTGGACGTCTACAAGATGTGGGACGTGGGCATGTCCGGCGGCAGCGACCCGACGGAGCTGACGGCGATGGGCGGGAACGTGTACTTCGCCGCCAACGACGGCTTCAGCGGCGAGGAGTTGTGGGTCTACGAGCCGGGCACGCAGTACGGCTACATGGTCGGGGAGATCAACTACAGCGGCACGAGCTGGATATCGGACCTGACGGTCTTCGACGGGCGGCTGTTCTTCGCCGCCAGCGACGGCATCGAGGGCAAGGAGCTGTGGCACACGCAGGGCGCGGGGTTCGCGCCCCAGATGATCGACGTCCGCCCCGGGCCCGATCCGGCCTCGCCGGAGAGCCTGGTCGCCTTCGACGGCGACCTGTACTTCAGCGCGACGCACGACGCGGCCGGCAAGGAGCTCTGGCGGCTGGAGGACTCCGGCAGCGACCCGGAGCTGGCGTTCGACCTGTATCGCGGCGCGGGCTCCTCGGCGCCGTGGTTCCCCTTCGCCTTCGGCGACGCCCTGTACTTCAGCGCCAACGGCCAGGACGTCGGCTACGAGGTCCACGCGTTCTACGTCGGGGCGGGGCTGGACTACGAGTGGACCGTCGCCGGCGACGGCTACGACGGCGTCAGCGGCGCCGACGAGTTGGAGTTCGCCTTCACCCCGCGCGAGGGCCGGCCGACCGAGAGCGGGCAGTACATCGCCACGTTCTCCGCGACCCTCTCGACCCCGGCCGGCGGGGTGACGTTCGCCGACGACGTGCTCATCCGCGTCGAGGACGTCCCGCCCGCTATCGACGCCGGCGGACCCGCCACGGTCGCCGAGGGACAGACCTTCACCCGGTCGCTGACCATCGACGACCCCGGCTGGGACACCTGGACCGTGACCGTCGATTACGGCGACGAGATCATCGAGACCGACGTGCAGGACGTCACCGCGATCGAGCTGGAGCACGCCTGGCTGGACGCCGGCGACTACACCGTGACCGTGACCGTCGCCAACGAGGAGGTCCCCGAGGGCGTCTCGGACACCTTCGACGTCACGGTTACCGATGCCCCGCCGTCGGTCGTCCTGATCCCGCACGGCTCGGCCGAGGGGACCGCGTCCACTCTCGACGTCGAGATCACCGATCCCTCCGGGGCGCTCGATTTGACCCTCGACGACTGGACGTTCCTCGTCAAGTTCCGCGGCGGGACCCCCGCCGAGCCGTTCGACGTCACCCTCGACCCGGCCAGCCCCGGCACGACCGCGACGGCCACGCTGAGCACCGTGTACGACGACGACGATACGTACGGCATCATGGTGACCGTCACCGACGACGACGGCACGGAGATCGTCGAGACGACCTCCATCACCGTCGCCAATGCAGACCCGGCCATCCAGGCGATGACCGCGCCCAGCGGGCTCGCCGAGGGCCAGGCCGGCACCTTCACCGCCGCCGCCACGGACACCGGCGACGACACGCTGACCTACACCTGGAACTTCGGCGACGGGTCCGACCCCGTCGAGGGCGCGGAGGTCTCCCACGCGTTCGACAACGGCGGGGCCACGCCAACGACCTACACCGTCACGCTGACGGTGACCGACGGCGACGGCGGCTCAGCCGTGGCGACGGCGGACGTGAACGTCTCGAACGTCGCGCCGTACGACGTCGCCGCCGGCGAGAATCAGTCCGCCGACGAGGGCGAGGAGGTGACCATGATGGTCACCTACGACGACCCCGCCGGCGAGGCCGACGACCCCTACACGTACGCATGGCAAGCGGTCGGCCCCGGCGGCGGCGTCGTGGCGACCGGCGACGGGAGGCACTTCGCGTTCACGCCCGGCGACGACGGCGTCTACAGCGTGGCCGTCACCGTCACCGATGCCGACGGCGAGAGCGGCGAGGGGCACGTGTCGGTGACGGCCTCGAACCTGCGGCCGGCGATCACGGCCACGGCGGGCGACCAGATGATCGACGAGGGCCAGACGCTTTCGCTGACGGACATCGTGTCGTTCGAGGATGCCGGTTTCGGCGGCGACGAGACGTTCACGTACATCATCGACTGGGGCGACGGCCAGGCCGACAGCGGCGACGCGGCGATCGACGTCGCCGGCTCGGCGGGCGTCGTCACCAGCGGGTCGTTCGACGGCGCGCACGACTATGCGTTCGACGGCGTGTACACGGTCACGCTGACGGTCGCCGACGACGACGGCGGCACGGACAGCGAGCAGTTGACGGTCACCGTGACGAACATTCCGCCGGCGCTGGCGCTGGGCGCGCCGGAGATCGGCGAGGTCGGGGAGTTCGTGCTGTTCACCGGCGACGCCAGCGACTTCACCGGCGACGAGTTGCGGGCGACCATCGACTTCGGCGACGGCGTCCGCGTGCCCATGACGCTCAACCCCGAGGCACCCGCCGGGGGCACCCAGCCGTACACGTACGAGGCCACGCACATGTACGCCGGCGCCGGGGTGTACGAGGTCACCGTGCTCGTCGAAGACCCGGACGGCGGGCTGCGGGAGCAGTCGGCCACGATCCACGTCGGCCCGCCGGCGGTGACGGCTGTCGCCCGCGACGCCGCAGCGCCCTCGCCGAACCTTCTCGGCGAGCTGGCGGTGACGTTCAGCGACGACGTCGGAGGCACCATCGCCCTGGCCGACCTGGGCCTCCACAGCAGCGCGTCCGACCAGTGGCTGGACCTCGGCGACCTCGCGCCGGGCGACTTCGCCTACGACCCGGCCACCTTCACGGCCACGTGGGACCTCGGCTCGCTGGACCTGGCGCCCGGCTGGTACACGGCGAGGCTTAGCGGGCCGGGCATCGCCGACGCGTGGGCCCGTCCGCTCGATGGCGACGCCGACGGCACCGGCGGGGACGACTTCGACCTCGCGCTGCTGATCGCCGGCCCCGGCGACGCCGACGCCGACGGGACCGTTTCCCGTAGCGACCGCCAGGTCCTCCGCGATCACTTCGGCCAGGCCGAGGCAGGCTGGGCCGGCGGGGACTTCGACGCCGACGGCCGCGTCGACGCACGCGACTACATCACCTGGAAGCGGCACCACGGGGAGACGATGGTCTATGTCGCGCCCCCGCCGCCGTCGCCTCCCCCGGCCCCGGCCGGCGGGGAGCCCGTCGCGGGCGATCCCCCCGCCGCGACGGAGGCGCCGGCGTCGGCGCCGTCGGCCGCCGGCGTCCGCCCCGTAGCCATGCCGCTGCGACCGTCCCCCGGCGGCGGGTCGAGCGACGCGCTGTCCGGCCCGGCGCTGCGGGACCAGCAGCCGGCGGTGTCCGCCGACGAGGCCATGGCGCGTCGGCGTCGCATGGCCGAGGCGATCGTCTCCCAGCCTCGGGTGACGTTCGCCCGCCCGGGGCCGATGCCGGTGCTGGACATCCTGCGGCAGCACCGCAGCCTGCGTCGCGGGTCGGCGAACGGTGCGGTCCTCGAGGACGGAAGATTGGACGTTCTTTCGCTTCCGGAACTGGACGTGCTGGACTCGGGCCTTTAGGATTCGCACAGTGCGGCGGAGGGAAGCGCCGCTCAGTCGCGAGAGCCTGGAGTGCTCGATCATGATCATGTGGAGACTGCCCGACGCGGCGTGGGAGGACCCGTTCCGTCCGCCGGAGACGCCCTGCCCGGTGCGCTGCCTGCACTGCGACGCGGAGTATTCCAGCGACGAGATCGTCTGGCGCCAGGGGCCCGACGGCAGCGGCTTCTGGTGCTGCCCGCGCCCCGGGTGCGACGGGAAGGGATTCCACTTCGACATCCACCCCCTGGACAGCGCCCTGTGGGCCGAGGAGGACGGGGGCGAGGACTTCGACGACGACGTCCCCTGGTGACGGGGAAGGCGCGGTTCAGCCGCCGGACGCGGCGGCCTCGCCGGACGGACCGGATGTGTCCGCCGTTGCGGCGTGGTCTCGAAGGACCGCCAGGAAGGCCTCCCCGTGCTGGGCCAGCTTCTTCTCCCCCACGCCGGTGATGCCGTGCAGCCGCTCGCGGTCGGTGGGGACCACGCGGGCCATCTCGTGCAGCGTGCGGTCGGAGAAGACGATGTACGGGGGAACGCCAAGTTCCCGCGCCCGCTCCATCCGAAGTTCGCGAAGCCGCTGGAAGAGGGTCGCGTCGTAGTCGCCCACCGGTTCGGCGGCCGTGCCGGCCTCCCGTGAGCGGCGCCTGCCCGAGCCGGTCTTCTTCGGCTCGCGGCGTCGGATGACCTCGAAGCCCTCGCGCCCGAACAGCACGTCGTAGCCCTTCGGCGTCAGGTGCAGCGTGGGGAACCGCCCGTCGTCGCGGGCCAGGCAGCCCTGGGCCAGCAGGTCGTCGACGATCGCCCGCCAGTACTTCTTCGGCTTGCCCTTGCCCGCGCCGTAGGTCTTGATGCGGTCGTGGCCGAAGTCGCGGACCTTCTGCGTGTCCGCGCCGGTGACGACGTCCACGACCTGGCCCGCCCCGAACCGCTGACCGGTCCGGACGACGGCGGACATGAGGATCTGCGCCTCGGTCGTGGCGTCCACTCGCTCGACCTCGCCGACGCACACGTCGCAGGCGCCGCAATCGGCCTCGGGATACTCCTCGCCGAAATAGGCCAGGAGCTGCCGCCGCCGGCAGACGTTTACCGACGCGTACTCCGCCATCTGCCAGAGCTTCTTCGAGGCGATCTCGCGCTCGGCGTCGTCTTCGACCTGATCGATGAAATACCGCAGCCGCGACGCGTCGCCCCGGCCGAAGAACAGCCGGCAGTGGGCGGGCTCGCCGTCTCGCCCGGCGCGGCCGGTCTCCTGGTAGTAGCCCTCGATGTTCTTCGGCAGGTCCCCGTGGACCACGAACCGCACGTTGGACTTGTCGATCCCCATGCCGAACGCGATGGTCGCGACGATCACGTCGACCTCGTCGCGGTTGAACCGCTCCTGGTGGTCGTGGCGGACGTTGTCGCTGAGCCCGGCGTGGTAGGGCAGGGCTCGGACGCCCCGCTCGGCGAGGTACGCGGCCGTGCCCTCGACACTGTCGCGCGTCGTGCGGTAGACGATCCCTCCTTCGCCTTCGCGCTGCTGCACGAAAGCGAGGATCTGGCGGTTGACGTCGTCCTTCGGCGTGACCTGGTAGAACAGGTTCGGGCGGTTGAAGCTCGCGCGGACGACGTGCGGGCTGCGCAGGCCCAGGCGCTCGATGATGTCCGCCTGTACGCGTGCGGTGGCCGTGGCGGTGAAGGCGGCGACGGGCACGTCGCCGAAGCGCTCGACGATGCGGGACAGCGAGAGGTAGTCCGGTCGGAAGTCGTGGCCCCACTCCGAGACGCAGTGGGCCTCGTCGATGGCGAACAGGCAGGGCGGCGTGTCGGCGAGGCGGTCGAGGAAGCCGGCCATGGCGAATCGCTCGGGGGCAACGTAGAGCAGGTCCAGCTCGCCATGGTCAAAGCGGCGGAGGACGTCCCGCCTGGTCGGGCCATCGAGCGTGCTGTTGTAGAACTCCGCGGCCAGGCCGGTCGCGGAGGCGGCGTCGACCTGGTCCTTCATCAGGGAGATCAGCGGGCTGACCACCACGCACGTGCCCGAAAGCAGGTGGGCAGGGAGCTGGTAGCACAGCGACTTGCCCCCGCCGGTGGGCATGACCGCGAAGACGTCCCGGCCGGCGAGGATCGCCCGGACGATCTCCTCCTGGTTGGCCCGGAAGCCGTCGAACCCGAAGATCCGCCGCAGCGCCTCGCTGAGCGAGCCGTCCGGCCGGGGGGGCTGGCTCTCGGAGGCATCGGGCATGGCGGTCACTTCTCCTTTGGCTTGCCGGTTTCCTTCGCCGGGGCCTTCTTCCCGGACGCCTTCGACGGCTTCTTTGCGGGCGGCTTCTTCTCCGGAGGTTTCTTTGCGGCAGGCTTCTTCTTCGGCCTGGCCTTGGGCTTTGGCTTCTTCTTCGGCTCCTTCGGCTCGGGGAAGGGCTTGACCGAACCGGCGTGGATCTTCTGGACCGTCACCTTCCAGGGTTTGAGGTGGCGCGGCGTGGGTGTGGAGGGCTCGCGGAACTGCTTGTCGGCACTGGTGAGGTGATTTCGCAGCCGGTCGCTGTGCCGCCAGTTCTCCACGTCGTCGTCGATCGCGTCCAGCGCCCGCCAGAACGCCCGCACGCCGCCGAGGTGCCACTGGCCCCGGCGGGCCCCGGCCAGCCCGGCCCGGACCCACGCCTCGACATGATGGCCGCTGTTGGGGTGTCGCAGCAGATTGGCGACGTACCAGCCGATCGGCTCGGCGTCGGAGAAGTCGTTCAGGGCCGTCAGCACCCGCGTTCGCGCCGACAGGGCGGCCCGGCGGACGTTGTCGTGAGCCGCCTCGTCCGTCGCCCATCGCTTGAGCATCGCGCGGGCGTCCCGGAGGGCGCGGGCGTCGTCGCCGGTCGGCAGGGCGGCCCTGGCGGCCTTGTCGGCTTCGGCCTCGTGCTTCGAGAGCAGCTCGGCGAACGGGTCGGCCAGGTCGTCGTCGGTGTCCGGCTTGCCGTCGGGCCCCGCCGGGCCGAAGTTCAGGTAGTCGTAGAACCGCTGGAGGTTGTGGGGGTGGCCCTGGAGGGCGCGGGCGCCGATGTTGACGGCATCGCGGCCGAAGGAGACGTACTCGTTGCTCCCGGCCTTGCCGAAGGCGTCCAGGAAGCTCCGCAACGCCGCGGCGGGCTGCCCGCTGAAGAGGTACATCTGCGCGTGCAGGCCGGCGTCCCGGGCGCTGTGCCCGTCGGCCTTGCGGGCCTTGGCGAAGGCCTTCTCCCGCGCCGGGTACTTCGGGCGGGGCAACTCGGCCAGCGGGTCGGTCAGGTCGTCCGCCGTCCCCGTATTGCCGTCCTCGCCGGCCGGGCCGTGCTTCTGGTAAAGGATAAGCCTGTTCGCCCGGGCGACGTTCTCATCCATCGCCTTGAGCATCTCGGCCAGGAACATGGTGGCCGACTGGATTTCGCGATAGTTGTCGGCGGCGTCGAGGCAGAGCCGCATCGCCAGCAGCGCTTCGCGATGCTTGCCTTCGTCCCGCAAGGCCTCGGCGATGCGATACTGGGCGTCGTACCAGTGATCGGCGAGCTCGGTGTGCTCGGCGAACGCCCCTTCGTAGGCCTCGCGGGCCTTGTCCGGCTTCTTCTGCTGGCGCCAGATGTCTCCCAGCAGGATCTGTGCCGACTGTCTCCGCCGGAGGTCCGAGCCCTCTTTCGTCAACGCCGCACAGAGCCGCAGCGCCTCGTCGTACCGCTCGAGTTGGCGGAGCGTGTCGACGCGCCTGCGGCGCATGTCGAACCGTTCGTAGTCCTGGAGCGTTTCCACGTACGGGGTCCGCAGGAGCCGGTCCACGTGCTTCAGGGCCGCCTCGTACTTACCCCGCGACCAGGCCACGTGGACCATTCCGCCCAAGACGTCCGCGGCCCGGTCGTGCGGCAGGGCCTCGGTCGCGAAGGCCTTGGCATACTGGTCGTACGCGCGGTCGTAGTCCCGCGCCTCCGCGAGATACGCCGCCAGCTTCACGCGGACCAGGGCCTCGGCCAGCTTGTGCCCGGAGACCTTCGGCAGCGAGGCCACGAGGTGCTCGATGGCCTTGTCGCGGCCGTCCTTCTTGGACTTGAGCACGCCGGCGGTGGCGACCGCGGCGCGGGCCAGGGCCTCCTTGTCGCCGGGCATGGCGTCGGTCATGCGCTTGCAGACGGCGAGGATCTTGTCGGTTTGCCTTTTGCGGGCATGGTAGTTGAGAAGGGCCCGGAACGCCTCGATCCGCTGTTCGCGCGTGGCCGACCTCTCGGCCAGGACCTCCTCCGCAAGGTCGCGGGCTTCGTCCCGCCCGTGGGGGGCGAGATCGGTCGCGCGGTCCAGCTTCAACTGAATGGGGTTCGGGTCGTCGGCGGGCTTCTCGTCGGCCCCGCCGGCCGGGGCGGCCGTGACGGCGGCCAGCACTGCCGCCGCGATGAGTCGCAGTCCGTGTCGCATGGAGTCCTCAACTCGTTGGTCTGTTGCGTCTGTATCCCACGGGGCCCGTGCGGGCCTCGTCCGCCGTGGGCCCGGCATGGCTGCTGCCGGCCGTTGGCCACGGGCTCCCGGCCACTGCGGGCGCAGGCCGTCGCTACGGAAGTCGCCGGCGCTGCCCGTAGGGCAGGTCGGCGAGCTTGCGTTCCTCGGCGACGCTGTCGGCATCGACGTGAAAGACGATGCGGTCGATCCAGTATGTGGCCGGCTGGGGGCCCTTGCCGGCGAAGGTCACGCGGCCCATGCGTTCGGGCCGGAAGCCCTCGGTGCCCTTGAGCAGGCGTTCCATGGGGATGACGACGATGCGGTAGGTCTCGTCGATGCGTCCGCCGTCGACGAGGCCCTCGCCGACGACGGGAATCGGCGGCGTGACGGTCTCGTAGTCGTACTCCGGGGCGTCCTGCACCTGCACAAACAGTTCCTGCCGCGGCGGCGCGCCCGAGCGGACCCAGAAGCTCATCGCGTGGTACCCGGCCACGTTTCGCGCCTGCCAGGGCCGGCCCAGCCGTGCGGCCCACGCCGCGGCGGGGGTGCGGATCTTGAGGCAGTCGTAGGAGGAGAAGCACTCCTCGTCGGGCGCGCCTCGGACGACCGTGGCGTTGCCGTCGATGACCTCGAAGGGCACGTTTTCGTCGCGATGCCAGTAGACCAGGCTGTCGGGCCGGTCGAAGATGCCGAGGACCGCCACGGCCCCCGCGGTCGTGCCGTCCTCGCCGACCGCGCGGATGGCCACGGCGTTGGCGCCGGGCTTGACGGGCTTGCGCGTGCGAGGGTTCTTCAGCCGGCGGGGATCCAGGCGGAACCGGGCGCCGTAGACGCCGTCGTCGGCCTCGCCGTCGCCGTGGGCGCCGTCGTCGTGCATCGGCGTGTTGCCGTCGCCGTAGAAATCGCTCAGGTCCGCCAGCACCGCCCGGGCCGACGTGCGGCGGGCGATCACCCGCGCCGTCAGCGTCACATCCCCGCCGCGGTACGTCTCGTCCACGGCCGCCGCGCGGGCCAGGAGTTCCCGGGCGCCCGCCGCGGCCGTGGGATAGTCCCGGAACCGGAACAGCACGTCTTGGAAGTCGCTGACCGCCTGCTCGAATGCCGTCCGTTCGTAGGCGAACACCGGCGGGCGGGTTCCAGTCTGCACGATGTTCAGCGTGCCGGTGTGCACGTACCCCACCGACAGCCCGCCGTTGACCACCGCGAACAGCCGCTTGCCGTTGGCCGCCGCGGCGAGCCGGGCGCCCTCGCGGACGAACGGGCCGACCTTCAGCCCCCGCCCGAGCCGCCTCCAGGTCTGCATGCCGTCCGTCGAGACAAGCAGGCCGAGCTTCGTGGGCTGATAGGCGTAGACGGCCTCCTGCTCCGGCCCGACGCCCCAGGTGGCGGCGACGGCGGCGACGCGGTCGGCGTCGGGGGGGCCCACGCGCGTCATCCCGCCGTGGTGCACCCGCTGGAGGCCACGGTCGGCGGTGGCCAGGCAGACGTAGTGGTCGTCGGCGACGCTGACGGCGTCGTTGTACACCACGTCGGCGACGGACTCGGTCCAGTAGTCCGACAGGGCGCTGCACGTGTAGACGTTCTGCACGTTCGGGCGGGCCGCGGCCGCGGCGATGACGAGCTTCCGCGGCCCGTACACGCCGTGCGGCGGGGGGAAGACGTTCCAGGCGTGGTAGTCCCCCCCGACGATGCGCCAGCTCTCCCCGCCGTCATGGCTGACGGAGATTCCCCGGGCCTCCCGCCCGTGGCAGGCGTAGAGCGTCTTGAGCCTCGGGTCCCGAGGCCACAGGATCAGGCGGACGGTGTGGTCGCCGGCGAGGCCGTCGGCCTTGCGGGCCAAGGGGCGGAAGGACTTCCCTCCATCTTCGGTGACCCACAGCCCGCGTCCGGCGGTGGCCAGGTAGAACGTTCCCGGCAAGTCCGGGCGGAAGGCGATGTCGGTGACCGCTCCGACCTTCCCGGCCGAGGCGGCGGGAAGGGGGTGGAACGTGGCTCCCGCGTCGTCGCTGGCCAGCAGCCCTTCGGGGGTGGCAACCAGCACGCGGGCGGCGTCGATGGGATCGGGGAACACGCCGGTGACGTCCTCCAGCCGGCGGTTGGCCAGCCAGCTTACGTCCAGCGGGCGGTAGCGGGCGAAGGCGTCGGCGTCCCCGGCTGCGGCGGTACCGTGGCCGCCGTGCTGAGCGAGGGCCGCCGCGGTCAGCAGGGCCGGCAGCAGCAGCGGGAGGACGCGGCGGGCGGCCGGGATGGTCCGTCCCCCGGTCACTTGGCCCCCTCTGCCGGCAGCAGGGCGGGTCGGCCGAGGACGACGCGGCGGGCCAGGCAGCCGGGCTCGGCCTCCCCGGTGCCGGTCAGCGGCGCCCAGTCCTCGGTTTCCGACGCCAGGGCCGAGACGGGCTCCTCGGCCCCGCAGTCCTCGATGGCGGCGTGCTCGGTCAGCACGCGGGTGTGCGAGAGGACGATCTCGTCCTTCTGGCCGCGCATCTTCAGCCGGACGGTCTCATCCGGCTTGGACGCGTCGGACGCCCCGGCGAGCCGGCGGAAGCCCCGCTCGCCGGGCTTGGCGGCGCAGAGCTTGCGGAAGATCGCCACCGACTCCTTGCCGTCCACCCGCCAGAGGTTCTCGTCCACCTTCTTCTGCCGGGCGACCCACTGGGCGGTGTTCCACGTTGCCCAGTGATAGGCCTCCAGCAGCGTGATCCTGCCGTCCTTCTTCCCGGCCTCGGGGGCGTCCTGCCCGTCGGCCCGGCCGCTCTCGAGCCCGCGAAGGAAGAACTCCGCAAACACCGGCGGATTGTCCTCGCCAGGCATATTGGCCGAGATGATCGCCCGCCGCTCGGCCGAGAGAACAGGGGTGAAGTCTCCGCCGGCGGCGCTGAGGTTGAGGACGACCTGGTTGGCGCAGGGGATCGCCTTGAGGGCCTCCTTGAGCGCCTCGGCGCCGAGGTCGGGCCCGGGCAGGATGAACGTGGGGTCCTCGATCCCCGAGCCGCCCAGCCCGAGCATCACCAGGATGAACTGGTCTTCGGGCCCGGCGTCGGCGGCGGTCTTCGCGATGGCGGCCAGGACGGACTTCCTCGTGGCCACGCCGTCGACGACCTTGCTCTTGAAGCCCTTGTCGCCGGTGAGGAGGGTAACGTTCTCCTCGGCCAGGCCCGCCTTGCCGGTCAGGTAGGCGTCGAACCGCGTCAGCCAGTCCCGCCAGTGACGGGCGTGGAGGTCCCATCCGGGCAGCCCGCCGACCAGGAGGGCGTGGCACGCGGGTCGGGCTTTGGCATTGTCGTCGGCCGCCGGCGCGGCAACCGGCGCGGCGCACGCGCCCGCAAGGAAGACGAAGAGGCAGAGGAGGCTGGACGTTCGGCGAGTGGTCATCATCGTTCCGCGGCCTTTCAGTGGCTCAAGAAGTAGATGATGACGTTGATCCCCATCTTGATGGCCTTGATGTTCTGTGGCATGGGGAAGAACCTGCACATCCATCCGCAGTGGAGGTCTCCGGGGTCCAGGTAGACCATGATGCGTCCGGTGCCGGGCTCGAAGAGCCCCCACGCACCGGGCTTTCCCTCGTGCATGCGGACGCCCTGCATGTGGGGCGAGCCCTGCTTGCCGAAGTCGTAGTAGACATGGAATATCTCGTGGTCCGGCGGGATGTGCCGCATCGGGTTCTCGGGGAACAGCCCGTCGATCAGCTTGCGGTAGCACCGGAAGAAGCGGTCTTCCTTGGTGTTGTACACGCAGTCGTCGGCGAAGATCAGCCCGCCGCGCTCCAGGTACTCCCGCATGTTCTTCAGCTCCTGCTTCGGCAGGCGGAAGTAGCCCTCGGAGGTCATGAACACGAAGGGGGAGCGGCACAGCTCGTCGAAGTCCGCCAGGCGAACGACCTTCGGCTCCATCGAGACGTTGATGTTCGTCAGCTCGCGGAGCTTCTTGCGGATGATCACGTCTCCGGCCGGGCCGCAGTCCCAGATGTCCGGCGTGCCGTCGTACACCGAGAACTTCAGTCGCGGGAAGACGAACACGCCGGTCTCGACGGCCTTGTCGGCCAGGGCGTCCCGAGCGGCGCCCAGCAGGCCCATCGAGCCGAGCAGTCCCCCCGCGGCCGCCGCGGCCGAACGCTTCAGGAAGCCGCGCCGCGAGCACAGCTCGGCGATGCGCTCCCACCCTCCGGCGAGCTCTTCGGCGGCCCGGCCGGCTTCGAGGTCGTTGTCGCGATGTCGGATCGGTTGGTTTGTGCGCTTCATGGGAACCTCTCGCGGGTTCGGTTTTGCGTATCCATCTTCAACACCGCGCCCCCGGAGGGCGCTCGCCGCCGGGCGCGGTCACGCCAGGCCGCTCTTGCGTCGTACGACCCATTCTACCGAAAGCAGAAGCAGGCACAGGAGCAAAAGCGCGGGCATGTCCCACAGGTCGCGATCCACGGGAAGGTCCGTCTTCTTCCTCGCCGACGAGATCGCCTCGGCCAGGTCGTCCGCCAGTTCGGAGGTGTCCTCGATCGGGTAATACTTCCCGCCCGCCGCGGCGGCCATGTCCGTCAGGGCGGCGTCCTTCCGCCCGGCGTCGGAGTATTCGACCAGGGGTTCGGCGACCTCGAAGGCGGCCTCGGCAGGCTCGATCTGCCAGCCGTCGACGCGCACGGTCGCGCGATACCGCCCCTCTTCCATGGGACGGTAGCGGCACTGGTAGACGCCGGCTTCCGAGAGCGTCCAGTACATGGGCACGTCCTCGGTGTTGCCGACGGGATCGGTGACGGTGGCGACGACGCGCGCGTCGTTGACCGGACGGAGGTCCTTGCTGCGTGCGCTGGCGCGGAGGATGACCGAGTCCCCCCGGGCGTAGACGTCGGCGTCGGTCTCGACGGTCAGCCGCTCCTTGGCGCCGACGACGAGCCAGCGGATGACCTGCTTCCAGAACCGCTCGTGGAACTCATCGTCGGCCGGGCGGCTGACCTGCCAGTACCAGCTCCCGCCGGAGGAGAACGCCCCAACGCGTCCTTGCCCGTAGTTGTGGACGGCCAGGACGGTCCGGCCGCC
The DNA here is from genome assembly GCA_964385465.1 of uncultured Planctomycetaceae bacterium. GTDB lineage: Bacteria > Planctomycetota > Phycisphaerae > SM23-33 > SM23-33 > CAYLPJ01. Next base: position 60,698 of record CAYLPJ010000013.1, read on the forward strand.
GTCCTCGGGCGTCTGGCGGAGCAGGACGGTGGCGCCCTTTTTCGGCGGGCCGACGGGCGTCAGGCCGATCAGCGGGGGCATCCGCTCCCAGAGCATCTGCGTCTCGACCTCGTTGTCGGCCAGGCGCATGAGCGTGTGCCCGGCGCTCTCGGGCGTGGGGCGGCAGGCGAAGCGGTTGTCGCGGTAGGGCCCGTCGGCGGGGGAGATGCTCACAGGCAGCATCTTGCCCACGGGCGTGCCGGCGTATCCGCCGAGGCCGAACGAGTTGACCCCCCCGAGCATCAGCATCCCGCCGCCGCGCTCGCGGACAAACCGCTCGAGCAGGTCGAGCTGCTCGCCGCTGAACGTGCCGGCCTCGATGTCGCCGAGGATCACCGCCTTGAAGCGGAAAAGCTGGTCGGGCGTTCGCGGAAAGCCCTGTGCGAGATAGGCTTCCGAGGCGTTGGCGCCCTGGATGTAGAAGCGGTCGGAGGCCAGGCGGAGCACGCCGACGACGCGGAAGTCCCGGTCGCGGAACATGGCCCGGCGGAGGAAGCGGTACTCCATCCGCGGGCTGCCCTCGAGGTACAGTACCGGCAGGCGGTCGTCCTGGATTTCCAGGGCGAACTCCTTGAAGTTGTTGTCCACGACCTTCTCGCCCTCCGCCGGCGGGACGGCCACGCGGTAGGTCGCCGTCCCCGAACTGTGGTCGGGGGTGAAGGTCAGGCGGATGCGCTGGAGGTCGGCGGCCTCGGCCGGCTCGATGGTGCGGCTGAGCACCTTCTCCTCCCCGCGGAGCAGGTGCAGCTCGAACGGCTCGCGGAAGTCGGTGTGGCGGAGGGTTGCGTAGACGTCCACGGCCGTGTTCCGCCAGGCCTTCTTCGGCGCGAAGACGCGGGCGACCTCGTAGTCCTTCGGCGGGGAGGGGTTGCCCACGCCCACCGCGGCGAAGGCCGCCCCGCGGTTGCGGACCAGCGCCGCGGCGTCGGCCAGCGAGCCGCCGGCGTTGCGGCAGCCGTCGGTAATCATCACCACGGCCGCCAGGGGCAGGCCGCGAAGCTCGAGGTCCGCGTCGCGGACGGAGCGGAAGACGTTGGTTGTCACGCCCTCGGGCGCCAGCCGTTCCAGGCCGCCCGCCCTGCTCGCGCCGGGGCCGAAGCCGTACAGCAGCACGCGGGACTCCTCGCCCAGGCGGTCCAGCAGCCCGCCGGCGAGCATGTCGCGGGCGGCATCCAGGCGTTGGCGCTGCCCCGACGTGGTGGGCACGTCCTCGATGCTCATGCTGCGCGAGGTGTCCACCAGCACGGCCGTGAAAATGCGGTCCTCCGGCGTGTCGAACGACCGCAGGGCGGGCCGGGCCAGGATGAAGAACACGGCCAGCAGCACGGCCAGCCGCACGGCCAGCAGGAAACGGTTTGTGCGGCGTCCGACCTTACCGCGGACCTGTCGGTAGAGGCCCCAGGCGAGCGCCCCGAAGATCACCAGCGCCAGCAGGACCAGTTCGACCGGCCAGTGGCTGAGGAACACCAGCCGGCCGTCGCTGTAGGTTTCCGGCGCGAACTTGAGCAGCCACTCAACCACCCGTTACTGCCTCCCTCGTTTGGACAGGGCCTCGAAGTACTTGTTGACCAGCAGGCGGTATCGAGGCGGGCATTCCTCCCGCTGGGCGGCGAGGGACTGTTTGGCCTTGGTGGTGGCCTCCAGTTCGGCCTCGAGCCTGTCCGAGACGCGGGCGACGATGTCGCGCAGGCGTTTCTGGGTGTACTCGTCCGTGGCGAGCTTCTTGTCGAGGTTCTCGTCCTGGGCGATGCGGCGAAGGACGTTCACGTCCTCGTCGTCGGCGTAGTCGCGTCGGCGGACGTGGCGCTCCAGGCGGCGGACGTCGGAGGCGACTTTCTGCCCCTGCTCGCGGCGCTGCTGGGGGGACAGCGGCTCGGGTTCGGGCTTGCCTTCCTCGTCGCCTTCCTCGCCGGTCGGCTTCGGCTCGGGCTTGGCCTCGCCGTCCTCCTCCTCGCCATCGCCTTTCGGCTCGGGCTTGGCCTCGCCGTCTTCCTCGCCCTGCTCGTCGGCCTTGGCGAGTTCCTCGAGGCCTTCCTCGACCTCCTTGGCCTGGCGGACGGCCCGCTTGAGGCTCTCCTCCCGCGTGGTCGCCAGCATGTCGCCGGCCTTGCGGAGCTTGGCCAGCGTCTCGTCGAGGCCTTTCTCGGCCTTGCGCTGCTCGGCCTCTGCGGGTTTGGGCTTGAAATCGTTCAGCTCGACGACGGCGTTGGCCATCTTCTGCGCCGGGCGGGCGCGCTGCATCGTGCGGTTGGCGTCCTTGACTTCCTTGGCCGCCTCCGTCCGGGCGCTGTTGCCGGCCCAACTCTCCAGGCGCTGCATCTTCTCGGCCAGCGCCTCGGCCTTGGCCTTGGTCTTGACCTGCTCGAAGGCGACCTTCTTCATCTCCCGCTTCTGCTTGGGCGAGGCGTCGCCCTCGGCCTTGGCGGTCTTCTCGGCCTCCTCGCCGACGGTTTCGGTCCGCTGGCGAAGCCGCTGCTGCTCGCGCAGGATCCGCTCGGCGGCGTCCTCGGCGTCGGTCAGGGCGGTGGACAGCTCCTCGTACCGCTTGTCCTGGAGCTCGCCCTCGGCCTCGTTGAGCAGCTTGTCCGCCTCGGCCGCCCGGGTGAGGGCCTGCTTCGCCTCGCCTTCGTCGAGGTGCTTGGCCGCCGACCGCATCGCGGCGGAGGCGCGGTCGATCTTCTCGGCGGTCTTCTCGAACGGTTCGGCCGTCTCGGGCCGTCGCTGCAACTCCGTGGCGGTGGATTTGGCCCGGGCGGCGAGGTTCTTCTCGGTCTCGCCGAGTTTCTTCATCTCTGCCGCCTCGTCGGGCCGGGGCGGTTGGCCGTCCTCCTGCTTGCGGGCCTGCTCCTTGGCCTGCTCGAGGACCTTCTCCTGCTCCTTGCGGATCTGCTCGACGGCCTGGCGGGCCTCGGCAGCGGCCTGGGCGCGGTCGAGGCTCTCCTCGATCTTCGCGCCGACCTGCTTTTCCAGTTCGGCCTTGGCCTCGGCGAACATCTCGTTGAGCCGGCTTTCCTCCTGCTCCTGGGGCGTCATTTCCCCGGTTGCCGGGTCCATCTTCGCCAGCATTTCGGTATCCATGATGTCCGCGGCGATCAGCTCGGCGATCGCCAGGCGGAAGTGCGTGGACGCCTTCAGCGTGTCGTGGCCCTCCAAGGCCTTGTGGGCCTTCAGCGCGTGCTCCTGGGCCTTGCGGGCGGCCTCGATCTGCCGCTGCGTCGGGTGCTCGGGAAGGGCCGCCTCGCCGAAATCGTACACCTGACCCGTCGCCGGACTGACCATCAGGTCGGCGATGTCCGTGCACCGCTGGTCGTAGTCCTTGGCCTCCAGCGAGCCCTTGCGCCGGTGGAGGTCCCACGTCTCGATCAGCAACTCCTCCAGCGAGATTGGCAGCGATTCCTCGTGCATGTGGGCGTCCATGAACTCATAGGCCCCCCACGTCTCGAACGGGACCACGACGATCGTGCAGAGCTGCGACATGGCCGGGGGATTGTCCGGCTTGCGGTCGGCGGCTTCGAGGTACCAGGAGACGACCTCCCCGGCGCGGAAGGGCGGGTCGGCCTCTTCCATCAGCAACGTCAGGCGTGCCTCGGCGACGTCGGGCAGGGGCATGCCCTCGCCGTCGGGGCGTGCCAGCTCCAGCGGGATGCGGTCCTCGGATTGCCCCCCCTCGCCGAACCGGAGGTAGACCAGGTCGACGCGCTCGGTGCCGAAGTCGTCGATCACGCGGGCGTGGAAGTCGATCTCGCCGAGGGGGTGGGTGTCGATCTCGGCCGGGGGCTCCAGCAGCTCCAGCGTCGGCGGGCGATCGGCCAGGGCGAAGACCTGCGCGGGGGCGATGCTCTCGGCGAGCTGCTTGTCCACGTCGGTGACCTTGAAGCCGTACTGGCGGTTCCGCTGGACGGGGAAGGAGGCCGTCGCGCTGTTCGTCCGCTCGGGGTCGGGGGTGAGTTCCAGGGCCTCGCCGTCGGCGAAGGTGAGCTCCCCGCCGACCAGTTCGGTGTTGACGACCACGCGGACGGTCACCGTCGAGCCGACCGGCGCCGAGACGTCCCCGTTGGTCAGCCCGCTGGTGCGGTCGGGGAACTCCAGGTACTCGGGGTAGCTCGTGGTCACCTCGATGCCGCGGACCTCGATGCGGTCGTAGACGGTGATGCGGTGCTTGCCGCTGGCGTACTGCCCCGAGCCGACGCGGTACTCCATGTCCTCGCTGACGGCCTGGAGGCTGCCCCCGAAAGCGTTGAGCCGGTCCAGCGGGCCCATCTCGATCCGCTGCCACTGCCCGGGGCTCTCGGGGTCGGCGACGCTGCGGAAGCTCAGCCAGACCGGCTGGTCCGGCTCGCGGCTGAGCGTGGCCTCGAGGGCGAAGTCGTCGCCGCGTGCGACGCGGACGTCGCCGCCGGTCAGCTCGAAGCCGATCGGCTCGAGCTTGCGCGCCTCGGCCGGGTCCAGCCCGTCCAGCGGCCCGCCGGGTGCCAGCAGGCTCGTCGCCTCCGACCGCCACGGCTGGAGCGCCGCCACCACGTGCCGGCCCACCGTGCCCGGAAATGCCACACAGAGAACGATGTACACCCCCAGTGCCACCGCCGCCGCGATGCCGTACTTGCGGAGCGGCGCCAGGCTGACGACCGACGCGATCGACGCGCCCGAGGCGCGCGTGTCCGCCAGGTGGACCACCGCCTGGATCATCCGGGCCTGGAGCGGCGAGACGCCCGTCTGCCGGCCGAACTCCGCGGCCGTGATCAGCGAGCCCTGGAACCCCTCGTTGTGCTCCTCGACGTAGAGGGCGATCTGCTCGTCGGGGATCCGCCGCATCACCGGCAGGAGCACGTGGCGGATCAGCAGGACGGCCACGCACACGCCGGCGGCGGTGAACAGCACGGTGCGGAACCAGGCGATGTGCCCGTAGAAGAGGCTCAGCAGGACCACGAGGGTGAACAGGCCGATGGACTCCAGCAGGACCAGCGCGAAGCCCGAGAGCGCGGCCGCCCGCTTCCACCCCCGCCGCACGCGGTCGAACTGGCCGGTCAGATGCGTGTATTCGCTCATGGCTTCGCCTCCGTCAACCGGTGGACCGGACGCCCGGACGATCGGACGATCGCAGGAGCCGGTGGCGTCGCGCGGCGCCCCGGCCGGCGGCTGCCATCCCTGCGGCCTCCCGGTCTTCCGGTGATCCGGCAACCCGGTTTCACGGTTTTCCGGTCTTTCAGTGTCTCAGCGTGTTGTTGCCCAGCAGCAACTCGGCGGTGAGCAGCAGGGCGACGGCGAGGATCAGCCATCGCCAGAGCCCGCGGTCGTCGTGTTGCTCGGCGGGTGGCGCGTTTCGCCCGGTGCGGGCGGCGCCGTCGGCGGCGTCGGGGCGCTGGACGGCGGCGAGGATCTCCTCCGCCGCGACGGGGGCGGGGTCGGCCTCGGCCGGGTCGCGATTGACCGCGTAGGTCAGCACGGTCTCGCCGTCGGCGTCCTTGAGCTCGTAGAAGCCGCTCCGGCGAGCGATGCCCCCTCCCGGCCCGGCGGGCTTGCCGTCCGGGCGGACCAGTTCGAGGCCCTCGGGCACGGGCAGGGCCTCGCCGACGCGGTAGGCTGTGCGGCCCTCGGTTCGGGCGGCGAGGTAGCGGACCGTCTGCCACATCAGCGGCAGGAAGGTCGTCCGCCGCGGCAGGTCCGTCCAGGTCGGCTTCGGGCAGCTTGCCAGCAGCAGCGAGATGCCCTTGCCCATCCGCCGGGCCACCACGGCCGGGCGGTTGTCGTCGAATCGCGCCAGCACCTGCGAGAGCTGCGAGTCGGTGACTTCCCAGTACCGCGCGAACTTCGGCAGCGACAGATCGCCGTGACGCGGGTGCGAGAAGACCTCGAAGATCGGGTGCTGATACTCGATCTGCGCCAGCGAGGCCCCCGCCGCGGCCGCGCCGAACCGCTTGGCCGATCGCACCCGCCGGAGGTTGCAGGGGGCGAGATCGTCGAACGCGCCGGCGAAGCTCTCGGGCGTGACGCGGTCACCGGGCATCCAGAACAGCCCGCCGCCGGCGGCGAGCAGGTCGGCCAGGGCCTTGCGCATCGCCATCGGGACGGTGGGCACGTTGACCAGGATGACCACGCGGGCGTCGGCGACGTCCGCGGGCCCGGCCTCGGCGGCCGGGAGGGTCTTGACGTCGAAGGGAACGGGCAGGCCCTCGCCGGGGGCAAGGGCGGCCTGGACGAAGAATGCCGCCTCGCTCATCCGCCCACCGGTGGCGCCGTCGAGGATGCGGACGGCGATCTTGGGCATCACCCGCGTGTTGAAGTACGTCGTCCGCCCGTCGGGCAGGGCGATCGTGCCGGGGTTGTCGCCGGCCTCGGTGAAGACGTGCCGAACCGTCGCCGTTGCCGTCCCGCCGGGGCGGAGGTTCAGCGTCCGCGTGCGCGTCTGTCCGCCCAGCGTGAAGGCGACCTCCAAGCCCTCGACCGCCTCCGCCGAGTAGTTGTGCACCTGGGCGCGGATCGCCCGCGGCTCGCGGTCCAGGACGGTAGTCTGGGGGAAGCTGACCGCTCGCACGGCCGCGGCGGTCCCGCCTGTTGGGGCGATCGGGCGGATGACCAACTCGGTCCCGGCGGTCAGCGGCGTGGTTTCCCCGGGCGTCTGCCAGCCGGTTCGCTGAAGGTCCGACAGCAGGACGATCTGGCGTTTCTCGGCGATGGCCCGCTGGAGGTGGCGGTCGGCGCGGCGGAGGGCTCGCGGGATGTCCGTGCCGCCCTCGCCCGGCTCGAGCGTCTCGACGGCCTCGAGGACGCGGTCGAATCCCTTTGCCAGCGGGGCGCGGATCCGCGCGGCGTCGGCGAAGGCGACCACGCCCGCGGCGTCCGTGCCGGCGTCCAGTTCCTCCAGGGCCTTCTTCGCCGCCTCGACGAGCTTTTCGCCGCCGTCGCCGCGGCCCATCGAGGCCGAGACGTCCGCCAGGATCACCCGCGCCGTCCTCGCGTGCACCACGGCCGCGCCGCCGTCGTCGGGGCGTTCGACGCCGAACAGCGGCCTGGCGAACGCCATCGCCAGCAGGGCGCAGACGAGGGACCGCATGGCCAGCAGGACCATCTCGCGGAATCGTTTGCGGCGGAGCACGCGTCCGGACGCCTTGACGAAGAACCGCAGCGTGGAGAACTCGACCTTGCGGATGCGGTCTCGGGTCAGCAGGTGGATGGCCACCGGCAGCAGCGCCCCGGCGAGGGCGAACAGGTATGTCGGGTTGACGAAGGACATCAGCCCATGCGGCTCCTGCGGAAGAGGTACTCGCTGAGCGCCAGCTCCAGCGGGCGCGTGGTGTCGAAGAGCCTGTAGTCGGCCTTCAGGTCCGCGCAGCCCTTTTCGTACGCGTCGAGGAACTGGCGGAGTTCGCCGAGGTATTCCTGGCGGATGCCCTCGGGCGAGATCAGCGCGTGCTCGCGGGTCTCCAGGTCGGTGAACTCGGTCATCGTGTCGAACGGGAAGGTCAGCTCCGCCTGATCCATGACGTGGAAGACGATCACGTCGTGGCCCTCGAAGCGGAAGTGCTGGAGAGCCGAGAGTACCGCGTCGGTGTCCCCGAGCAGGTCGCTGATGAGGATGATCAGCCCGCGGCGGTTGAGCCCCTCGGCGAGGTGGTGCAGGGGGGCCGACAGGTCCGTCTCCCCGCCGGGCCGGCAGTCATCCAGGGCGGCGAGGACGTGCTTCATGTGCGTCTGCCGCAGCCGCGGGGGCAGCAGCGTGCGGAGGTCGTTGTCGAAGATCGCCAGGCCCGTCGCGTCGCGCTGGCGCATCATGAAGTACGTCAGGCAGGCGGTGAGGTAGCAGCCGTACTGGAGCTTGGTCAGCCCCTCCTCGCGCCCGCGGTAGCCCATCGAGCCCGAGGCGTCCAGCACGATGTAGCAGGCGAGGTTCGTCTCCTCCTCGTATTGCTTGATGTAGTACCGGTCGGTCTTGCCGTAGACCTTCCAGTCGATGTTCTTGATCTCGTCGCCGGGGACGTACTGGCGGTACTCGGCGAACTCCACGCTGAAGCCGCGGTACGGGCTGCGGTGCAGCCCCAGCAGGAAGCCTTCCACGACGACCTTCGCCAGCATCTGCATGTTGTCGATGCGGCCGAGGACGTCGAAGTCGAGATAGCTGCTCATCTGGGTCATGGCACTACAGCCCGCTTCCCGGCGGGCTGGCGGTCTCCAGCAGGCGGCGGACGATTTCCTCGGAATCGATCCCTTCGCTCTCGGCGCGGAAGTTCGTCACGATCCGGTGCCGCAGCACCGGGAAGGCGACGGACTGGACGTCGCTGACGGCGACGTTGGGCCGGCCGTCCAGCAGGGCCTTGGCCTTGGCGCCGAGGATGAGGTAGTGCGACGCCCGGATGGACGCGCCCCAGGAGACGTAGGTGTTGACGAATTCGGGCACGCCGGCTCGCCCGGGGCGGCTCTGGGCGGCGACGCGGACGGCGTAGCGGAGGATCGGCTCGGCGACGGGCACCTGGCGGACGATCTCCTGGTACTCCATCAGTTCCTCGCCGGTCATGGCGGTCTCGATATCCTCGACGCCCGCGCCGGTGGTCTGGTCGACGACCTCCAGCTCCTGGTCCTTGGGCAGGTAGTCGATCAGCAGGTGGAACATGAAGCGGTCCTGCTGGACCGTCGGCAGGGGGTAGGTGCCCTCCTGCTCGATCGGGTTCTGCGTGGCCAGCACGAAGAACGGGCGGTCCAGCGCGTACGTCCGCCCGCTGACGGTGACCTGCTTCTCCTGCATGGCCTCCAGCAGCGCCGCCTGGGTCTTTGGCGGCGTGCGGTTGATCTCGTCGGCCAGGAGGATGTTCGTGAAGATCGGCCCCGGGCGGAACTTCAGCTCCCGCTGGCGCGTGGCCAGGTCCTCCTCGAGGATCTCCGTGCCCGTGATGTCCGCGGGCATCAGGTCCGGCGTGAACTGCACGCGGCGGAACGTCAGGTGCATGGCCCGGCCGAGGCTGCTGATCAGCAGCGTCTTGGCCAGGCCAGGCACGCCGGTGATCAGGCAGTGCCCGCCGGCGAAGAAGCTGGTCACGACGTCCTCGACGACCTGTTCCTGCCCGATGATGACCTTGCGGATCTCGGCGAGGATTCTCGCCTTGCCGTCGCGGATCTTCTCGATCGCGTCGATCCCGATGTCTTCGACCTGTGTCTCGCTCTCTGCCATGGGAGGGTCCGTTACGGGGTGATGGCGTTCGCTCGCGCCGCCGGGGCGCGGGCAGTCCAGGCGGTCAGGCGGCCGGTCGCGGCACGGCCTCGACAAGCCGGGAGATGATGTCCTCGACGGTCACGCGGTCGACCTCGGCGCGGAAGCTCAGGCCGATGCGATGGCGGAGGACGGGCACGATCATCCTGCGGATGTCCTCGGCGGTGACGGTGTCGCGCCCGTGCATCGCCGCGGCCGCCTTGGCCGACAGGGCCATGTTCTGGCTCGCCCGCAGCCCGGCGCCCCAGGCGACATAGTCGGACACGAAGTCCGGATGGCCCTTGACGGTCGGTCGGCTGGCGGCGACGAGGTCCACGATGTACTGCCCCAGCGCCCGGGGCAGCTTGATCAGCCGGACGGCCTGGCTGAACTCCAGCAGGTCCTTGCCGTCGATCACGCGTTCAAGCTCGGCCTCGCCGACGCCGGTGGAGGCGCGGATGACCTCGACCTCCTCGTCCTCGGGCAGGTAGTCCATGAGGATCGAGAGCATGAAGCGGTCCTGCTGGGCCTCCGGCAGCGGGTAGGTGCCCTCCTGCTCCAGCGTGATCTGCGTGGCCAGGACGTAGTGCGGCGCGGGCAGGGGGTTGGTCTGCCCGCCGATGGTCACCTGCTTCTCCTGCATGACCTCCAGCAGCGCCGCCTGGGTCTTCGGCGGCGTGCGGTTGATTTCGTCGGCCATCAGGATGTTCGTGAACACCGGCCCGCGGACGAACTTGATGAACCGGTGCCCGCTGGAGGTGTCCTCCTCGAGGATCTCCGTGCCGGAAATGTCCGAGGGCATCAGGTCCGGGGTGAACTGGATCCGCTTGAACTCCAGGTCCATCACGCGCGCCAGCGAGGCGATCAGGATCGTCTTCGCCGTCCCCGGCGGGCCCTGGATCATGCAATGCCCGCCGGCGAGCATGGCCGCGAGGACCTGCTCGATGGGCTCCTGTTCGCCGACGATGACCTTCCGCAACTCGGTCACGATGCGCTCGCAGGACGTCTTGATCCGCGCCAGGACGTCGGGCAGCTCGGCCTCGGTGACGGCCGGTGGCGCCTCGGGCGTGGGGGCGTCGGTCATGCCATGGTCTCCCGTCAATGCACAGCAGCACCGTTGGCGGCGCCGCGAGGTATCCGCCTGAAGTAACCTACCTTGAATCGGTACCGACCTCCATCGGTTCCGCTGCTTTCGTGGCATTTCCCGTGGCGGACCACCGGCCGCTGGCATGGTGCGCCGAAAGGCACTAAGATGCCCGTTATGCGCACCCGACGGCAGCCCCCCGACGCGTTGACCATTTCCGGCAAGGGACGGCGCCGGGACGACCAACCGCCCGCGGTTCGACCGTGGCATGCGGAGGAACCCATGATGCATCATCGCGCGCTCGCACTCCTGTTGCTCTGCTCGGCGGTGCTCTGCTCGTCCGCCGGGGCCGCCGAGCCGAACGTCGCGGCCGGTCGGCGCATCGTCCCGGTCTGGAAGCCCGGGCAGGAGCCCACGTACGAACCGGCCAGCCTCGACCATCGCACCAACGCCTATCGCCAGGCGCCGCTCGTATTCCGGACGGTGTGGGACGTCCCCCACGAGTCCGGCGGGACGGCCGTTGTCCGTGTCCGGGCGGCGGGCTGGGTCTACGTGTGGGTCAACGGCCAGTGCGTCTACGACGTCGGCCGGCGGGGCGAAGAACCCGCCGTCGCCTTCCCGGTGGATGTCGTACTGCATCTGCCGCAGGGCAAGAGCATTGTCTGCGTCAGCTCGCCGAAGGATGGGTTCTCTCTGGCGGGTTGGCTCTGGCCGGGGAAGGACAGCCCGGCCGAGGGGAAGGCCATCGCGAGCGAGCCGGGCGATTGGCGTGCCTGGAAGTTCGCGCCGTTGACGATCCTGCGCGACCAGCCGCTGGTCCGGGCCGCGGATCTCCCCAAGACCGCCCGGGTCACGATGTGCCAGGCGGCGTCCGAAGGGGGTGTGCGGATCAGCCGGCAGCAAGCCAAGGAGGTCCACGATCGGGACCGCGACAGGGCCCTGGCCGACTTCGTGGAAGATACGCTCCACCAGTGCAGGCTCCTCCGCAAGCGCGGCGTCTCGGTGGCGTTCGGCCGCGCCTCCGGTTGGGGCGGTCCCGGCAACATCCCGTCGGCGGTCCTGGCCCTGGCGCGGCGTTCGGAACGCGAGTGCATCGAGGCCGTCGAGCGCCGGGAAGCCGCCAAGGCCCCGGAAACGCCCGCGAAGCGCCCGCCGGTCCGCCTCGCGGCGGGGGCGCCGCTTGCGTTGGCCAGGTTCCTGCTGTTCCAGCAGCGCTGGTCGGCCAACGTCCGGCTGCTGTCCCGTCATCTGAAGGTAGCCCGCGCGACGGCTGCCAAGACCGACCGGCTATGGCGGGCGGCGGCGGCACATGCCTCCGGCGACGAGCGGGCCTCCCGTCAGAAGGCATGGGACCTGCTGAGCGAATGCGGCGAGACCGTGCCCCTGGCCATGGGCGAGTTGTACCGTCGCTGGGGCGCCCCGCTGAACGAGCTGGATTCCTCCGTCGGCAACAAGGCCGGGTGGATCGACGACCCGACGTTGATGGGCTCCGTGCCGGCGGCGTGGGGGGTTCGGGTGAATCCCGTCGCGGTGTCCTGGACGATGGACCTTGCCGGCAAGTGGCGGTTCAAGCTCGACCCGAAGAACACCGGCCTGGAAGACCGCGTCCACGAGTTCGGCTACAACATCGCCAACCAATGGCCGGAGGTGACCGTGCCCGGCACCTGGGAGAAGCAGGGCGACCGCTTCCAGGTCGAGAACCGCAAGGCAATCGAGCAGTCGCCGTATCCCGGCGTCAACGTCCGCACCGACGGGCCGTACAACGGCTTCGCGTGGTATCGGCGGAAGGTCCTCGTGCCCGAGCAGTGGGCCGGCTACGACCTCGAGCTGTACATGGGGGCCGTCGACGACTGGGACTGGGCGTATTTCAACGGCGAGCAGATCGGCCACGTCGGCGCCAAGAGCAACCCCGACGACTGGTGGAAGTGCGAGCGGCACTACCGCATCCCGGCCGAGAAGGTCGCCTTCGGCGGGTACAACGTGATCGCCGTCCGCGTCTACGACTGCGGCGCCGGCGGGGGGATTCTCGGCGGCGCCGAGCTCCGCTGCCCGGCCCTGAAGGCCGAGTACGAAACGAAGCAGCGCCGCGCCGACCGGAAGCGGACGGAGGTCTTCTCCAGCCCGCACTCCCCGGCCGCGATGCTGACCGTCGGCGGGGGGACGCTGGATATGTTCGGCTGGGACCTCCGCAGCAGCGCCGGGCCCGACGGCGTGCTCCTGCCCTCCGCCGACGGGGCGACCTACCGCGCCTTCGCCCCCGCGCCGAAGGAAGGCACGAAGGTCGAGCAGGTTCTCCCCGCCGACCTTCCGGCCAACTGGCTGCTGCTGTGGGCGAAGCCTGGCCGGGGCGACGGCGAGCTGCCGATCCAACTCGTCTTCGTGGACCGCCCGAAGGCGGTTCGCGTGGAGCGGGGACAGACCGGCACGCGGCGGGTGAGGGTGGAGTTCGCCGAGCCGGGCGCCCGCGTGCTGGCCCTGCGGCCGATCCGCACGGCGGCCGATGCGGCCGAGCCGGCCGACGGGAAGGTCCTCAAGGCCTGCCGGTTCTGGTCCCGCGCCGCCCTGGCCTACCCCACGCACTACGCCGAGCTCGCCAGACTCACCCCCGGGCGCAAGGACCGCCTGGAGGTCACCGACATCTACGACTACCGCGTGCTCAAAGACGCCTGGGGCAACGAACCGCTGAAGCTCGCTCCCCTGCCGCCGCTGGCCTGTTACGGGCTGAAGGTCGGCGCCCGGGACCTGACCACCGCCGCCAAACCCCTGCCGCTGAGCCTCGGCGAGTACGGCCGGTACCACGCGGCCGTGGATGCCTGTTCGGTCCACTACACCGTGCCCGTGGACACCTTGCCGCGGCTGGGCGGGTTCACGAGCTTCTGCTTCGGCTCGGACGTCGGCGTGCCCGGCAACCACAAGGAGCTGGATATCATCGCCCGGACCGGCTGCAACTCGTGGCGGCCGCAGAGCAACGACGCCGGCGAGCGGATCGTCAAGACGGTGCGGTGGTGCAACGACCGCGGGCTGAACTGCATGCTGAACATCGACAACACGTTGGGGGCCAAGCCGGCCGGTGTGGCCCACTGGGCGAAGCTCACCAAGGCGTTCGCGGGCAAGAAACGGTGGCAGGTGGCGTTCGACCTGATCAACGAGCCGGCCACCATGCGCCCGGGCCCTTACAATGAGCAGATTCGCCGCATGGTCGCCGCCGTCCGCGAGGCCGATCCGGACAAGTCGATCATGCTCTACATCGAGACGCCACACAGCTACGCGTCGATCGACCAGTTCACCAACCTCGCCCCCGTGGACGACCCGGCCGTGGTGTACACGTTCCACGACTACGACTACCGCCTGCCCGAGCGCTGGCCGACGCTGGAGGCCGACATCCGCAACATGCAGCGGCAGTGGCTGCCGGCGATGAAATACTCCCTGAAGCACGACGCCCCGATCTGCATCAGCGAGTACGGCGGCTTCGAGCAGACGGCGTTCAGCCCGTTCACGAACCGCTCGACGCTGACGCTGCTGGCCGACTTCTTCAAGGTGTTCGATCAGTTCGGCTGGCACCACCATTACTACTCGAATCGCGGGATCGTCCAGGTGCGGCTGGACGGCAGCATCCGGCTGAGCCTCGTCCACGAGGCGTTCCGCCGCCATCTCGCCGGCGACCGCTTCTACCGGTACCGCGACGATTGGAAGGCCGTAACCGGCCGCGAGTGACACGCCCACGGCCCTGCCGACAGGTCCCGGAGATGACCAGGAAGCACCACATCGCGCTGCTCATCGAGCCGTCGACGTCGTACGGGCGGGGCATCCTGCGCGGAGTGGCGCGGTTCGCGCGGGGCCGGCGCGACTGGGCGTTCGAGTTCGAGCACGCCGCAGGCAGCGCGGAGATGCTCCGCCACTTCCGCTCGCTGGCCGGCATCGACGGCGTGATCGCGCGGCGGCTGTCCGAGGGGCTCCTCGAGCAGATCGCACGCGACGACGTCCCGGCCGTGAGAGTCGGCGCCGAGACCCCCGAAGACGACCTGCCGCTCGCGGCCAGCGACAACCACGCCATAGGGCGCCTCGCTGCCGAGCACCTGCTGGAGCTGGGGTTCCGCCATCTCGGCGGCGTGGGGTTCCCCTCGCGGCCGTACTCCGTGCGGCGAATGGCCGGCTGCGCCGAGGTCGCGGCCGCGCGGGGGGCGAACTGGAGCGAATACCGCGGCGACCCCGGCGCGTGGGGCGGCGCGGGGGTGGCGGGAAGGACGCAGCTGCTGGCGCCGTGGATCGAATCCCTGCCGACGCCGATCGGCCTGGTGGCGTGCAACGACGAGGCCGGGCGGTACGTGCTGGAGGCCTGCCGCGCCGTCGGGCGCCGGGCGGGCGAGGAGGTCGGCGTCGTCGGCGTCGACAACGACGAGGTGCTCTGCGAGCTGTCCAACCCGCCGCTGGCCAGCGTCGAACTCGGGGCCGAACGCATCGGCTACGCCGCCGCCGGGATGCTCGCCGCGCTGCTGGCCGGGCGGCAGCCGAAGGACCGCCGCGTGCGGGTCGAGCCGGTGGGCGTGGTCGCGCGGGCCTCGGCCGAGACGATTGTCGTCGCCGACGAGCTCGTTCGCGACGCGCTGCGGTTCATCCGCCAGCGTGCCACCGACGGGATCGGCGTGGAGGACGTCATCGCCGAACTCGGCGTGTCGCGCCGGTGGCTGGAGGTCCGCTTCCGCCGGGCGACCGGTGGCTCGCCGGCCGCGGAAATCCGCCGTGTCCGCATCGAGCGGGCCAAACGCCTGCTCGCCGAGACGGACGTCCGCATCCCCGAGGTCGCCGGCGCCGCCGGCTTCCACGACGCCAAGCTGCTGATCGGCGTCTTCCGCCGGACGGTCGGCACGACGCCGACGGCCTACCGCAAGCGCTTCCGGCTGCGGTAGCGGCTACTTCGTCCCCTCGGGCCGGGCGCCGGGCGGCACGCGGGCCGGCTCGGGCTGCTTGTCGAGCTTCGCGCTGGGGGTGGTGTCGGCCTCGATGTCGCCGAGGGCGAACTGGATGCCGTCCAGGTAGAACTGCATCAGCTCGGGGACGTGAAAGACCTGCGCCCGGTGGCCCAGCGAGCAGTAGAACACCTTCCCCTTGCCGATCTGCCGGACCCAGGCGACGGCGTTGTCCTTGTCGTCCCGCCGGCCCTTGTCGGGCGTGCAGGTCATGTCCAGGCTCAGCAGCACGCGAAGCTTCTCCCGCGTGTAGATCTTCGTGAACTGGTAGATCTCGTCGTGGATCATGAAGCCCTTGCCGCCGAGGGCCTTGCACAGCGTGTGGCCGGGGTCGTCGATCTTCACGCCCACGTTCTGGTTCCACGGGTGGCCCGAGAAGAAGCCGCCGAAGACCGCACCCATCTTGTTGTCCGTGGCCGAGTGAATGCCCACCAGCCCGCCGCCGGCGGCCACGTAGTCGTGGAGGTTCTCCACCAGCGTCTTGCCGTTCTCGGCCTTGCCGCCCCCGCCGGTGGAGTTGTTCAGGCACACCGCGTCGTATCGCTTGAGGTTCTCGGGCATCATCGCCTTGGGCAGCTCATCCTCCTCGGTGACGAAATCCAGCGCGAACGCACCGGTCTTCTCGGCCATGGTCTGAAGCGCCAGCTCCCCCGCCATCCGCCCGGCGTTGTGGCTGCGGTAGGACAGCACCAGCATCTTCCGCGGCTTGGCCGGCTTGACCCGTGCCTTGTCCGGCACGGCCGCGACGATCTTCGCCGCGTCCTTCTCCTTCGGCCAGCCGGGGCGTTTCTTCTTCGGCCCGGCGCCGACCGCCGCCGCGCCCAGCATCCCCACCGCCATCGCCACCGTCATCGCCGTCCGCATCATGATCCGCTCCTCTCGCTGATCTCGTGCCGCCTCTTCCCGCCCGACCTGAAACCCCGCCAACCCCCAATCCGTCTCGCACGACATCGCTATGCTGTTCACACACCGGCCCAATATCTAGCCAAGAGAAACGGGCACGAGGCCTAGAAAAGATAAGTGTTTTCTTTATATATACTTAGCGTTATTACTGGTGCTGATCTCTTCTCTAGTTCATGTCTTGTTGTCCGCTTCCATGTCTTGGGCTTGCTGTTGCGTGAGGACCCACTTGGCGTATCGCCGCCCGCCGATAGCGGTGATGCTGCCGTCATGGCGGGACATCTCCTGGAGCAAGTTCTTTATAGCTGTGCGCTTCTGCTGCTGCGTGAGTGCGTCCGAGAGCTTGTCCAGCAGCAGAGCGTCGATTTCCTGTCTGCTGGCAGGCCCGAACTCACGCACGAGCTCAATGACCATTTGCTTGTAGTGCTTCCTGTCGAAAGCTCGGTTGCGGATGTACTGGGCCTTGCTATCCGTTGCGGCGGCAACGGAAGCGGCGACGTAGAGATTGGGCCGTCGTCCCTCCACCAGCCTTCTGGCCTTGACCAGTTTGAACTGCTCGTTCGTGAGGGAACGGTTCTTCTGCACTTGGTCCAGAGCCATAACCTCCTCAAGCGTGAGATCGGTTCTGGACAGGAGCATTCGCGTGTACCCCTCGTCGAGGACCTTGCCGTAGATTTTCACTGCCACTCTCTCGGGTTTGCTCAAGTCGTAGTCTGGCAAGGGAAAGCACCGGTCACGCTGGGTTGTGAACATCCTTCGTATTCCACTGCCGATGGTGTCGATCATGTTCGTGGTCGCCATCGCGTCGGCCAAGAAGCGGTTCCGATACACCTCCGGCGGGGCATCGGCCTCGATCACGCTCTCGACTGAGCCGGGGATGAACGCGCCCGTGTTCGTTACGAGGACAGCATCCGGCTCCTCCACGAGATTGACTCGTCCTCCAAGGCTGTAGTCTTGGTGTGCAACCGCGTTATGGAGGGCCTCTCGGAGGACCCACGGGTCGTACTTGGATACCTCTGTCGGGAAGAGCGTCTCTTTGCCCATGTAGCGATAGCGCAGGTTGCGAATGCGATTGGTGGCGTCCGTCGTGGTAAGGAGAAACGGGGGCTCGAAGTGCTCGAAGTCACGCTCATTACCGTCAGTGTCCTTCACGACCCACGTAATCCGAGCGTGAGCGGGAGTCAGGAAGTGCGTGGACTGCGGCCGGCCCAGCAGCAGCAGGGCTGTTCGCGTGATCCGCCCACGGACGGTCAATTTCGCTTTGTTGAGGAATACCTCGTCACTCCAGCCAGCCATGTGCGAGGCCAGCGTTGCGTTCCGCTTCCCGAACTCCTCCCGGGCCTTGGTGAGCGCGGCGGGTTCCAAGTCGTCGCGCGTGGCTCCGTCACAGATAACCCGGCTCCAGTCTGCGCTCCCTTGCCGGCGTATTTCTTCGATCTCTCGGATGCTCAGTGCGGCCAGGGATTCCCCCTCGCGTCCGTAGTAGTGCCCTTCCCATGCCACCGGAATTCCCCGGGGGGCGGGTGGAATCTCGAACAGGAGGACGCGGCCTTCGGGCAAGCGAAGCTCATGAATCGCCTTGAAGGTGACGCGCGAAGTCGTCTTGTCGGCGATTTCCTTCTTGAGGCTGTCGAGGTCGGCTTGCTCCGCTCGGTACTGCGTTCCGACCACGCGTCGGGGCGGGGAGTCCGTCACACCAAGGACGAGCCAACTCGCCTTCTTGCTCTCCAGGTTGGCTTCGTTGCAGAGGGCTGAGAATAGCCGGCCCATCTTGGTGAAATCGAAAGTCTGCTTCGCTTCCTTGAACTCGATCCACTCCGTCTCAACCGGGATGGCCATCAAGTCCCTCAGCGTCTTCTCCAACAACGGTCTTTCCATTGAATCCTGACCCCGCATCCTGCCTGCTATTCTCGCGCTATTCTCTCATGGTCGCCAAGTGCTTACCTCCGGTCAATGAAAGAACTTCCCGCCGTCGACGACGAGGTTCTGGCCGGTCATGCCGGCGGAGGCGGCGGAGAGGCAGAAGAGGGTCAGGGGGGTGACGTGCTGGGCGGTCAGGAGTGTCTTGATGCACTGGTCGCCGATCAGGTCGCGCTTCGCCGGCTCGGTGACCTTCTCGGCGAGCTGGCGGGAGGTCATGATCCAGCCGGGGGAGACTACGTTGACGCGGATGCCCTCGCCACCCAGCTCCCGCGCCAGGCTCCGCGAGAACCCCACGATGCCGCTCTTGGCCGCGTTGTAGGCCGTCGCGCCGGGCCAGCCGTGGAGGTAATTCGTCGTGCAGACGTTCACGATCGCCTTGCCGGCACCCGCACGAAGGTAGGGCAGGGCCGCCCGCGTGACCACGAGTTGGCTGCGCAGGTCGATCGCCAGCACGCGGTCGATCTCGGCGTCGTCGATCTGCTCGAACGGCTTGCACGGGTCGATCGCCGCGTTGTTGACCAGGTAGTCCAGCTTGCCGCCAACCCCCCCGGCCCGCTCGACGAACGCCCTCGCGTCGTCGGGGTCGGCCAGGTCGCAGCGGACGAAATGGGCCCTCTCGCCCCACGAGGCCGCGAGGGGGTCGCCGGTCTCGCTGCTTCGGCCGCAGAAGAACACGTCGGCCCCGAAGCCGATCAGCGTGCGGCAGAGGTGCTTGCCCAGCCCGTCGGTCCCGCCGGTGATCAGGGCGGTTCGGCCGGCGAACTCCCCGGCGGTGGGGATCGGCGGGACGAGGTCGTCGGGTGGCAGGGCGACGGGCTCATCGGTCATCGGTCGCTCCTCGGGCGGGTCAGACCTCGCTGCGATCCTTGACGAATTCCATCAGCTCATCCACCTGGCAGAAGGCAAGGCAGGTGACGGTGTCGGCGGCGCCGTAGTAGATGGCGATCCGCCCGCTGGGCGCGTCGGCCAGGGCGGCGCAGGGGAAGACGACGTTCGGCGTGTCGCCGACGCACTCGTAGAGCTCGCGGGGGTTCAGCAGGTATTCGCTGCACCGCCAGCGGACCTTCCACGGCTCGTCCAGGTCCAGCACGGCGGCCGAGAAGCTGTACACATAGCCGTTACAGCTCAGCAGCACGCCGTGGTAGAAGATCAGCCATCCCTCGTCTGTCTCCAGGGGCACCGGGCCGGGACCGATCTTGAGGCTCTCCCAGCCTCCGCGGCGGGCCATCACCCATCGGTGGCGGCCCCAGAACTCCATGTCCGGGCTCTCGCTGTAGAAGACGTCCCCGAACGGCGTGTGCCCCCAGTCGCTGGGGCGCGAGAGCATGGCGTACCGCCCGTCGATCTTCCGCGGGAACAGCACGCCGTTGCGGTTGGCCGGGAGAAAGGCGTTCTCCATCTGGTGATACGTCCGGAAGTCCTTCGTCCACGCCACGCCGATCGTCGGCCCGTGGTGGGCGTTGCACCAGGTGACGTAGTACCGGTCGTCGATCCAGACCACCCGCGGGTCGTAGTAGTGGCCGCTGCGGGCAACCTCCGGCGCCGCGCCGACCATCTCAATCGGCTCGGGCTCGATCCGCCAACTCACCCCGTCGTCGCTGAAGCCGGTGTGAATCCGCAGCCGCCTGCGGCGGTCGTCCACGCGGAAGACGCCGGCGAACCGGCCTTCGAACGGCACGGCGGCGGAGTTGAAGATGCTGTTGGCGCACGGCACATGGTCGCGGGGGATGATCGGGTTGGCGTCGTAGCGCCAGACGACGTCGTCACAGCCGGTCGGGCGGTCCTGCCAGGGCAGGTTGTCGATCGGCTCGCCGATGAGCTTCTGCGAATCGGGCATGGTGGCTCCTGTCAGCGGTTCGGCCGGGCGGGCGCGTCGTTGACCCCGGCGCCGGCGGTGCGTAGATTCTAAGCCCGCCGCCGCCACGTGCAAGCCGCAGCGCCAAGCACAGGAGCCACCTGCCATGGCCGATACCGCCGTCCCCACCGCCGAGCCGCGGTGCACGCCGTTCTTCGCCGAGGCCGACACGAGCGAGACGATGCTCGCGGCCGTGCTGCACGACTTCGACGACCTGCGCCTCGAGCAGGTCCCCCGCCCTGCGCCGACCGAACCGGGCACGGTGCTGGTGAAGATCGCCTCGTGCGGCATCTGCGCGACGGACTACAAGGCGATCAAGGGCATTCGCCGGAACGTGAAGTTCCCGCAGATCTGCGGGCACGAGCCGGCGGGGACGGTCGCGGCCGTCGGGCCGGGCGCGACGCACTTCAGGGCCGGCGACGAGGTGATTCTCCAGCCGAGCGGCTACTGCGGGTTCTGCCCGCACTGCCGCGTGGGCAACACGCACTACTGCGCGGACTCGTTCACCACCGGCGGGGACGGCCCCGAGCAGACCTGGCCCGGGGCGTTCGCCGAGTACATGGTCACGCAGGAGAAGTGCTGCTTTCACAAGCCGGCGGGCGTCTCGTTCGACGCCGCCGCCCTGACCGAGCCGCTCAGCGGGGCGTGGAAGGGGATGGTCCAGTACAGCCAGTGCCGCGTCGCCGACGACGTGGTCGTCATCGGCGTCGGCAGCATCGGTCTGCTGTGCATGATGGTCGCCCACGCCGCCGGGGCCGGGCGGCTGATCGCCGTGGATACCTCCAACTACGCCCTCCAGCAGGCCGAGGCCCTGGGCGCCACCCACACCGTCAACCCCGCCGAGTGCGACGCGAAGCGCCGGATCGACGAGATCCTCCCCGCCGGGCCGGACCTGGTGCTCGAGGCCGCCGGGCCCATCGAGGCCGTCGAGCTGATGGTCTCCCTGCTGCGGCGAGGCACGCGGTGGAACGTCTTCGGGATCACCACCCACGAGACCTTCGAGCTCGACGGCGGGCTGACGCACTTCCTCGAGGCCCGCATGGACGCCAGCTTCGGCACCACGCCGCTGGCCATGCAGCAGGCCGTCAAGCTCATGGAGGCCGGCAAGGTCGATCCCGAGGCGATCATCTCCCACCGCTTCCCGCTGACGGAGATCCACGAGGCCCTTGCCGTGATGGCCCGGCCGGACCGCAACAAGATCGTCATCAACCCGTAGCGGGCCGCTCTCGGCGGGCTCAGTCCGCCAGCGGGCGGTCGTCGGCGTCGTTGGGTTGGATGCCGAGCTCGCGACGGACGAAATCCTCCAGCAGGTCGATGGTCTCGTCGGGATCGAGCCTGCCATCGCGGTTGGCGTCGAAGTCCCGCATGCGGTCGTCGAAGTCCCGGCGGACGCCGGCGAGCAGGTCGGCGCGTTCGCGCCGGTCCAGCCGTCCGTCGCGGTCGGCGTCGAACCGGCCGGAGGTGTCCTCGATCCACCGGACCATGCCCTCGCGGAAGCGGTCGCCGAACTCCTGGCGTTCCAGCGGCGAGATCTGCCCGTCGCCGTCGATGTCCATGTAGCGGTAGGACCGGGCGAAGACCTTCCAGCCGGCGCGGCGCCATTCCTCGCGTGCGGCCGCACGCTCGTCGTCGGTGACCTCGCCGTCGCCGTCGAGGTCCACCGATCGCCGGCGCAAGTCCTGCCCGATCCCGCGAAGATCGCGCTCGAAGCTGCGGGCGGCCTCGGCCTCGGTCTCGGCCAGCTCGCCGTCGCCGTCGGCGTCGAAGTGTCGCAGCCGCCACCGTCGCGTCACGTCGCGCCACGCCTGGCGGCCCCGGCGCGAGGGCCTCTGGCCGCGGGCCTCGGCGTAGGCTTCTTCGCGGGTGCGGGCGGCGTCGGCGAGCATCTGCTCCTCGTCGTCCAGCCGCCCGTCCTCGTCGAGGTCGTACAGCCGCATCTCCCACCGCCGGCGGGTCTCTTCTCCGCGGCGGTCCTGCTCGGCGCGGTCGGCGCGCATGGCGGCGAGTTCGGCCTCGTCGAGCTCGCCATCGCCGTCGGCGTCCCAGCGGTCGAGCTCGCGGTCGTGGCGCCACGCCTCGGCGCGCTGCCGTCGGTCGGCGAGTTCGGCCTCCATGCGGGCGCGTTCGTCGGGGCTGAGCACGCCGTCCCCGTCGTCGTCCCACTGGTGGCGGCGCATCTCGGCCAGTTCGGTCTCGGCCTCGACGCGGATGGCCTGGAGCATGGCCCGCCGCTCGTCGGCGTCGAGGCGCCCGTCGGCGTCGCGGTCGTACTGTGCGAGCAGGCGACGGCGCTGGCGGAGGGCCCGCTGCCGGAGCCACCGGGCGGCCTTGGTCCGCGACGGGAGCGTCGTCGGCTCGGCGCCGTTTGCCAGGCGGACGTGTCCGGCGTCGAGGGCGGCATTGGCGCGGTCGCGTTCGCGGCCGGTGAGTTGGCCATCGCGGTCGGCGTCGAAGCGCTTCAGTACGCGCTTACGCAACTCGGCGCGATAGGCATGGACCTCGAACCAGTCGAGCGTGTCGTTGTCGTTCTTGTCGTAGACGGCGAGGTCCTCCCACCTTTCGAAGGCGCGCACGAACGAGCCATCTTGCCCGTGGGCGGCGCGGAACTCCTTGTCTGAAAGTTCGTTATCCACACCGGCGGCCTGGAAGAACCGCATCCTCTCGGCCCCCGGGCGGTAGGGATCGATCGCGCCGGGCAGCCTGTCCGCCGTCTTGGCCGGACGCGTCGACGCCGGGCGCGTCGACGCCGGGCGCGTCGTCGCGGCGGCCCTGGCGGGGGGGCTTGCGGGCTCGGCCCCCGCGCTCGCGGCGACCGTCAAGGCCGCCAGGATTCCCGTAAGCAGCAATCGAACAGGCATCGGCCGGCTCCCTTTCGTCCGCTCCGACATCGGCGGACGGGGCAGACGAGGCTATAATACCTGTAGATACGGGCGGTAGCCGCGGCAAGGGAAGTGACGACACAGCCGCAACTTGCCACCGAAAACGCCGACAACTTCAGTATAGCCCTTCCGCCCGCCGGCGCCGAGAAGGAAGTCATCGCATCGGGGCGGTTCGGCCGATGAGGCAATAGGCCGCCGCGGCGTGCGTTTGGCCTGACTGGCCGTGGCGGCGCCGCCGGGAAGCTCCGAACCCGCGCCGGGCGAACGGGGTTTTACCAAGCGGCCCGGCCGCGTGCGGCGGGGTGATGTAGGACGTCAAGAAATCGCCGGTCCGCCGCGCGGGCCGGCCCGATGGGATACAGGACTCATGGGCATTGCGGAAGTACTGCTGGAGAAGGGGCTGGTCACGCCGGATCACATTTCCGAGGCGACGGACCTGCGCGCCAAGGAGGGCACGCGGCTGGACCGGGCGCTGGTGCAGTTGGGTTGCATCGGTGAGGAGGAGCTGCTGAACGTCATGAGCGAGCAGCTCTCCGTGCCGATGGTCGACCTGTCGGAGATGGAGATCGACAAGGAGACGCTCCAGTCTCTGCCTCCGAAGCTGGTCCACCGCAAGGGGATCATCCCGGTCAAGCGGAACAACGGCACGCTGACGGTGGCGACCAGCGATCCGTTCGACCTGTACGCCTTCGACGAGATCCGCATGCTCACCGGCTTGGAGATCGAGCCGGCGCTGGCGCCCGAGGAGGACATCCAGAAGGTCATCAAGGCCCACTTCGGCGTCGGCGGGGAGACGCTCGACGAGATGATGAGCACCGACGACCTGGAGGTCGTCAGCGACGGCAGCGAGGAGAACGAGGATCTCCTGGAGATGGCCCAGGAGGCCAGCGTCGTCAAGCTCGTCAACGAGGTGTTCCTCGAGGCCGTCAACGAGCGGGCCAGCGACATTCACATCGAGCCCTACGAGAAGGGCCTGAGCATCCGCTACCGCATCGACGGCGTGCTGCACGACGCGTCGGTTCCGCCGTCGGTCAGCCGCTTCCAGGCCGCGATCATCAGCCGCATCAAGATCATGGCCAACCTGAACATCGCCGAGAAGCGCCTCCCGCAGGACGGGCGGATCAAGCTCTCGGCCGGGGGGCGGCAGATCGACGTCCGCGTCAGCGTGATCCCCATGCTCTTCGGCGAGGGGATCGTGATGCGCCTGCTGGACAAGTCGAAGGTCCTGTTCACGCTGCCGGAGCTGGGCATGGCCGAGGACACCTTCGCGACGTTCGAGGACCTGATCGCCCGGCCTCACGGGATCGTCCTGGTGACCGGCCCGACGGGCAGCGGCAAGACAACGACGCTGTACGCGGCCTTGCAGGCGATCGTCTCCTCGGAGATCAAGGTGCTGACGGTCGAGGACCCGGTGGAGTACCACCTCGACGGGGTCAACCAGATCCAGGTCCACCCTCAGATCGGGATGAGCTTCGCCCGGGGTCTGCGGGCCATCCTCCGCCACGACCCCGACGTGGTGATGATCGGCGAGATCCGCGATATCGAGACCGCCGAGGCCGCCATCCAGGCCGCCCTGACAGGCCACCTCGTGTTCTCGACGTTGCACACCAACGACGCCGCCTCGGCGGCGACGCGGCTGCTGGATATGGGCGTCGAGCCGTTCCTGGTCACCAGCACCATGGCGGCCGCGATGGCCCAGCGCCTGGTCCGGACCATCTGCGACGGGTGCAAGGAGCCCTACGAGCCGGACCTTGAGAAGCTGCCGGCCGACTTCCCCGAGCTCGAGCCCGGGCAGGTGCTCTATCGCGGCGGGGGCTGCCGGCGGTGCCGGGGCACCGGCTACCGCGGGCGCAGCGGGCTCTTCGAGCTGCTGGTGGCCAACGACGGCGTCCGGGAGAAGATCATGGGCCACAGCCACGCCAGCGAGGTCGTCGAGGCCGCCCGCGCCGACGGGCTGCGGCTGATCCGGGAGGACGGCTGGCTGAAGGTGCTCGAAGGCGTGACCACCCCCGAGGAGGTCATCCGGTCGACGCACATCTGACCCGCTCGATGGACGTGCCGCTGCGATCATGGCCACCTACGAATACCAAGCCAGGACGGCGACCGGCGAATCGGTCAAGGGCCTGATGCAGGCCGAAAACGAGCTCGCCGTCGCCCGTGCGCTGGACGAGAAGAACCTGTACCCCGTCCGCGTCGCCGAGCAGCGGGCCCGCACGGCCTCCAGCTCCGGCGGGAGGGTCAAGCTCAGCCACGTCGGCACCGTGTACGGGCAGCTCGCCGACCTGCTCCGCGCCGGCGTGCCCCTGCTGCGGTCCCTCGAGACCATCGCCAAGGCCGGCGTCAGCCAGCGCATGGCCGCGACGCTGCGGCGGGTCAACGAGTCGGTCAGCGCAGGCAAGGCCCTCGCCGACGCCATGGCCGAGCAGCCCGACGTCTTCCCCTCCCTTCACGTCGCCATGGTCCGCGCCGGCGAGAAGGCCGGCTTCCTCGAGGACGTCCTGTCCAACCTCGCGACCTTCATCGAGCGCGTCGACGAGATGCGCTCCAAGATCCGCGGGGCCATGATCTACCCGATCATCCTCAGCGTGCTCGGCGTCGCCGTCACGATGGTGATGCTGGTATGGTTCGTGCCCCGCCTCCGGGGCATGCTGGCCGGCAGCGAACCGCCGATGATGACGCGCGTGCTGTTCGTCCTCAGCGACACGCTCCGCTTCCACTGGCCCGTGCTGCTGGGCATCCTCGCCGCGGTGGTGGTGGGGGTGGGCGTGTTCGTCCGCAGCCCCGCGGGGCGGCGGGCCTGGGAGAAGTGGCGGCTGAGGCTGCCCGGGGTGGGCAAGGTGATCCGCACCGTGAGCATCACGCGGTTCTGCCGCATCCTGGGCACGATGCTGGCCAACGGCGTGCCCATCCTCCAGGCCCTGCACATCAGCAAGGACGCCACCGGCTCGGTCATCCTGGCCGATCACATCGACCAGGCGGCCGAGAGCGTCCGCCGGGGCGAGACCCTCTCCGAGCCGCTTCGCACCAGCGGGATGTTCCCGGCGGAGGTGCTGGAGATGATCTCGATCGCCGAAGAGTCGAACCAGCTCGACCGGGTGCTCGTACAGATCGCCGACACCGTCGAGCGGCGGACGGACCGCCAGGTGGACCAGGCGGTGCGGATGATCGAGCCGCTGATCCTGGTGATGATGGCCGGGGTGATCGGCGTCGTCGCCTACGCGCTGCTGACGGCGATCTTCTCGATGGCCCAGTCGCTGGGGTAGTCAAGGAACCCGACCCGTCGCGAGCGGGTTGAACCATAGATAGTGTCATAGACGCATTCGCGCGTACGCTTTGGAAGGAGCTTGCAACATGACCGCATCGAGAAGCCGCCGGTCGGGCTTCACCCTGATCGAGGTCCTGATGGTCGTGGCCATCCTGGTGCTGCTGGCCGGCGTGGCCATCGTGGGACTTCGCGGCACGGGCGACAAGGCCAAGATCGACCTGGTCAAGCCGCTGCTCTCGCAGATCGCCGGGTCCTTGGACCGGTACAAGCTGGACATCGGCCAGTACCCCACCGAAGAGCAGGGCGGCCTGGATGCGCTGCGGACGCCCCCGGAGTTCGAGGACGAGAAGACCGCCGAGAAATGGGCCGGGCCGTACCTCAAGAAGGAGCCCATCGACCCGTGGGGCAACCCGATCTCCTACCAGGTCACCGAACCGGGGACCGAGGAGGCCAGGCTCGTGCCCTACAAGCTCTGGTCCTTCGGGCCCAACGGGCAGGACGACAATGGCGCCGAGGATGACATCCGCAACGAGGCGTGGGCGCAGGCCGAAGAGATGGAATAGCCCTCGCCGGCGGCCCCGCACCGAAACGCCCCCTTGCCGCCACGGGCGGGGCCTGACCCTCGTGGAAGTCCTCCTGGCGACCTCGCTGGTCGTCGTGCTGCTGACGCTGGGCGTGGTCAACTACACCGAGATGTACGCCCGCGAGAAGCTCGGGGAAGGTCTGCGCCGCATGGATTCCCTGCTGCGCATGGCGCGGGCCGATGCCGCCGCACGAGGCCGGCGCGTCCGCCTGACCTTCGACGAGGCCACCGGCGAGGCCGCCATCCTCTGGGAGCCCGACCCCCTCGCCGAGCCCGGCGAGTTCGTCCCACACACCGCCGCCGCGTGGGCCTGGGAACTGCCCAACGACCTCGTCCGATTCCGCCGATGCCAGCGCACCGGCGACAGCGCGCTGCGCCTGACCACCTACGGACAGGACGAGCCGCCCGTCAGCGAGGCCGGCGAGCCGCTCGAGCCGGTCACCTTCCTGCCCGACGGGACGTTCGACTCGGCCGTCATCGAGCTGACGGGCCGCGAGGAGGCCGAGACCCGCATCGGCCGCATCGTCCTCGACGGCCCGGCCGGGACCATCACCTCGCGCCTGTTCTCCCCGACCGAGCTGGAAGAGCAGATCGAGATCGAGGCCCAGGAGGCGGAGGGATGGTGACGACGGAGCACCAGCCCGTCGCAGGTCTCGGCTCGGACGGTGCGAGGGCCTCCCGGCGAGCCGGCGGCGTACCGTGCCGTTCCCGCCGCGGCGTGGTGCTGCTGGAGGTCGTGCTCGCCCTGGCGCTGTTCGTGATGGCGGCCCTGGTGGTGCTGGCGGGGCTCAACAGCGCGCTGGACACGGCCCAGCGGGTCCAGCGGGAGGCCGAGGCCGCCGACCTGGCCGTCTCGCTTCTCAGCGAGATCCAGATGGGCCTGCTGCCGCCGGAGGACGTCGGCCCCGAGCCCTACGAGGACGAGGCCTACGCCGACTGGACGTGGGAGGTCTACACCGAGCCGTACGAGGAGCTCACCGCGGAGGTCGAGCTGCCGGAGTTCACCACCGTCCACGTGATCGTCCGCCACGAGCCCAGCGGGTACACCTACCGGCTGGTCGAGTTGATGACGCCGGATACGCTCGCCGCCCCGCCCCAGCCGGAGGACCTCTTCGACGCGGGCTACGGGGGTGAGCTGTGACGCACCCCGCGACCTGTCCGTCCGCCCGCCGAGCCGGCTTCACGCTGATCGAGGTGATGCTCGCGCTGACCCTTACGATCGCCCTCATGGCGGCCGTGCTGGCCTTCTACCAGCACGTCGTGGACGTCCGCGAGGACTTCACCGGCCAGCTCAGCGCCGTCCAGGCGACCGCCGCGCGGCGGCGGGTCATGGACCGGATCACCGACGAGCTGCGCGGGGCGATCGTCTTCAGCTTCCTGAACATGGGCCTCTCCGGCGGGCCGACGCAGATGCGGTTCACCACGGCGGTCCTTCCAGGCCGAAGCGTGTGGGTGACCGAGGAGGACAGCCTGCTGGGCGAGCCGCCGGCGCCGCAGCACGACATCCGCCAGGTGGGCTATCGCCTGCGAATGGTCGAGGACGAGTACGGCGAGGAGGTCGTCGTCGGCCTCGAGCGGACGGTGCAGGAGGTCCTGACCGCCGAGGTGGCCGAGGAGGGCGAGCAGATCCGCGCCGGCCTGATCGCCCCGCAGTTCAAGTTCGTGAGCTTTCGCTACTGGGACAACCAGGCCGGCGAATGGCTGGAAAGCTGGGAAGGCGGCGACCTGCCCCTTGCGGTGGAGGTCTCGCTGGGGGCCCAGCCGCTGCCGGAGGAGATGGAGCCGGCCGACTACCCCTTCGAGACCGTTCGCCGCATCGTCTACGTCCCCGGGGGGCTCAAGGCCTTCGGCGGCTCGACGATCATTCGCGGGCTGAGGGGAAGGGGGCGGGGACGATGAACCGCCGGGGCACGATCCTCGTCGCCGTGCTGGTGCTGATCGGCCTGGCGGTGCTGGCCTCGGCGGTCCTCCTGTACCGCGCCCAGGCGGAGGTGACGGCCTCGGCGACGGCGGCGCGGCGTCAGCAGGCCTACGCCACGGCGATGAGCGGCGTGCGGACGGCGATGGCCGTTGTCCAGGCGGCCGCGGACGATCCGACCGTCTGGCGGGACAACCCCGACCTGTTCCGCGCCCGCCAGGTGCGGGACGAGGGCACGAACATCTGGTACTTCACGATCTACGCCCACAGCGACCTGGACCCCGAGACCCTGCGCAACGGCCTGACCGACGAGGCGAGCAAGCTGAACCTCAACGCCGCCGACGCCGAGACGCTGGCGAACCTGCCGCTGCTGGACGTCGAGCAGGTCGACTGCCTGCTGGACTATCGCGACCAGGACCACGACCCCCGCCCGCTGGGGGCCGAGCAGGACTACTACGACCAGCTCCCCCGACCGTACCTCATCCGCAACGGGCCGTTGGGCAGCCTGGAGGAGATCCTGCTGGTCAAGGGGTTCACGGCCGCGATGGTCTACGGCGAGGACTACAACCTCAACGGCCTGCTGGAGCGCAACGAGGACGACGCCGAGGACAGCTTCCCCCCCGACGACGCCGACGGCGTGCTGGACCGCGGGCTGATGGGCACGGCGACGGTGTGGAGCTACGAGCGGAACGTCGACAACGCGGGGGAGCCGCGGGTGGCGTTGAACACGGCCAAGAGCTTCGACGACGTGCGCCTGCCGACCGAGACGGTCGAGTTCATCGAGCTGTACCGCCAGGAGGGGGGACGGTTCACGCACGCGTCGCAACTCCTGGAGATGCGGTATACGCTGAAGAAGGACCACGGCAAGCTCAAGAAGGGCACGGAGATCGTCTCCGGTGTGGGGGTCGGGGAGCTTGCGACGGTCCTGGACCGCCTGACGACCGCCGGGAAGGTCCTGCCCGGGCTGGTGAACGTCAACACCGCTCCGGCGGAGGTGCTGGCGGCGCTGCCGGGGTTCGACGAGGACCTCGCCGAGCGCGTCGTCGGCGCGCGCGGCGGCTGGGACCCGTCGGTGCTGGCGACGCCGGCATGGCTCTACACAGAGAACATCGTCTCGGCCGATAGGTTTAAGGAGATAGCGCCGGCGCTGACGTCGCGGAGCTTCCAGTTCCGCGTGCTGTGCGTCGGCTACGGCTGGCCGTGCGGCCAGTTCCGCGTGGTCGAGGCGGTGATCGACACGGCCCTCGGCGGGGCGCGGATCGTGTACCAGCGCGACCTGACCCGCCTGGGCGTGCCGTTTTCGATCGAGGTCGAGCAGGAAGAGAGCATGAACTGATGGCGCGTGTGCTGGACAACCTTCGCCGCACCGCGAGCCCGCGGCGGTTCGTGGCGGTGGACTTCGACGCCCGGCAGCTTCGGGTGGTCCACGCCGAACGCGCCGGCGGCGGCGCGCGGGTGCTGAAGATCGCCGCGGTCTCCCCGCCGGGGGGGGTCGACGTCCGCGATCCACGCCAGGTCGGCTCGCTGCTGGGCGCCACGCTCAAGGACATGCGCCTCCGCAACGCCGGGGTGCTGATGACCGTCACCCGCGGCGAGGCCGTGCTCAAGCCCGTCACGCTGCCCCCCGGAACCGCCGAGGCCGACCTCGCCGGCATGGTGCAGTTCCAGGTCGAGAAGGAGCTGCCCTTCCGCATCGAGGAGGCCGTCGTCGACTTCACCGTCGAGACGCACTACGACGTCGGGGCCGCCCAGTCGTCCGCGGCCGAGGACGTCCCCGACCGCGGCGTCGACGTGCTGGTCGGCGCCGTCCGCCTCGGCGTCGTGGACCACTACCGCCAGATCGCCGACGCCGCCGGCGTCAAGCTGCTGCGGCTGGGCCTGAGGCCCTACGCCAACATGCGCTGCGTGGACGCCTGCACGCGGCGGACCGCAAGCGAGAGCCTGCTGGTCGTCCATTTCGGCGCCGGCGAGACCGAGATCGACGTGCTGGTCGGCAACAGCCTCACCTTCAGCCGCTCGGTCGGCGTGAAGGTCCCCCCGGCCGGCGGGGACCCGCACGAGAAGGCCCAGTCGGTCCGGTCGGTGGTGCTGGAGGTGGTCCGCAGCATCCAGAGCTACCAGGCGATGGAGCGGGGCTTCCGGATCGACAACATCCTCGTCGCCGGGGGCACGGGCGTCGAGGAGGTCGCCGCCGAGGAACTCTCCCGGCGCCTCGACGCGCCGGCGGGGATGTTCGACCCCTCCAAGGCCCTCGGGCTCGGGCAGGTCGAGAACCCCTCGGCCCTGATCTCCGCGCTGGGCCTGGCCATCAGCCAGGCCGCCCCCGAGCAGCTTCCCTTCGACTTCCTCAACCCCAAGCGCCCGCCCGTCCGGCGGAACTGGGGCCGCATCGGCGGGATCGCCGCCGCCGCGGTCATCCTGCTGGGACTTGCCACCGCCGTCACGGCCGGGTCGATCTACATCGGCGAGAAGGAGGCCGCCCTGGCCGAGGTCCGCGGGAAGTACAACGAGGCCCGCGAGCGGCAGAGGACGCTGGAGAAGCTCAAGAAACGCGTCGAGGCCGTACGCGAATGGCAGGACGAACGCCGCGAGTGGCTGGCCCACTGGGCCTACCTGTCGGCGCTGTTTCCCTCGGCCAAGGACGCCTACGTCACCGGGATCAAGACCGGCGCCGACGGGATGATCAGCTTCACCGTCCACGCGCGGGACAGCCAGATCATCACCGACCTCGGCCGGCGGCTGACCGAGGCGGGATACCAGTTCCAACCGGGCAGACTGGCCACCGTCAGCGACTCGCACGGCTACAATTACACGGCCGACGTTCGGGTGTTCATCGTCCCGGAGATGGAGGTGGATCTGCACGCCGTCAAGCCCGTCCCCCGCCCCGCCGACGACGACTCGATCAACCGGCTCCTGCGCAAGAGCCGGACGTCGGCGGCGGCCCCGTCGGCCTCGTCGGGCGGCTCGGCGGGCAAGACGGCCTCTTCCGAGCCGAAGAAAGAGCCCGCCGCCTCGCCGACCATCGACGCCGCCACGCGCGCGGCGATCAAGCAGGACCTGCTCCGCCGCTACGACCGCAACCGCAACGGCAAGCTGGACAGCCGCGAGTTCCGCTACGCCTACTCCTACATTCGCCGCAAGTACGAGAAACTCTTCGACACCGACGGCGACGGGCGGATCGGCGGCAAGGAATACAAGGGCGTCTCGAAGTTCCTCAGGTCGCTGGACTGACCCGTCCGGCCTGGATGCTATGAACAAACGCGAGAAAATCATGGTCGCCGTCGTCGTCACGCTCTTCGTCGTGGCGGGGGGGTACTTCGGCGTCAACGAGATGATCTTCGGCCAGGCCGAGCAACTGGACAACACCCGCCGGGGCCTCGAGCGGAAGCTGGAGGAGCTGGAGTGGCAGAACCGCCGCACGGCCTCCAAGGCCCGCAGCCTGATGGACTGGGCCCGGCTGACGTTCGACACCGACGAGCTCCGCGCCAGTGCCGAACTGGGCGCGAAGCTGGTCTCCCTGGTCGAGCGGGCGGGGCTGAGCCCCGAGAAGCTGGCCCTTCAGCCCGTGCGGGGTCGGCGGGTCAAGGGCGCCTACCGCGAGATCGGGCGGACGGTCCGCGTCCGCGGCAAGCTCCAGAACATCGTGGACTTCCTCTACCTGCTCCAGGAGGAGCCCCACCTCCACCAGTTGGACAACATCTCGATCACGCCGGAGCACAAGACCAACGAGATCGACCTCCAGCTCCGGTTTCTCACCATCGTTATGGAGCCCGCCAACGCCGAGGACCTGCCCGTCGACCAGCCGCCAACGACCGCCCCGGCCGACCTCGACAGCGACGAGCGGCAACTGCTCGGCGGGATCGCCGTCCGGGACCTCTTCCGGCCGTACATCCAGGCCCGCCCCGAGCCCGTGGCGGCCAAGCCGGCGCCGACGCCCGCGCCGACGCCCGCCCCGAGGCCGGCGCCGACGCCCGCGCCGACGCCGGCGCCGGACCCCGGGCGCTTCCGCGTGGTCGGCCTGCCCGGCTGGGACGAGGATCAGAAAGTCCTGGTCTCGGACAAGACCACCGGACAGCTTCGTACGTATACCAAGGGCGACACGCTGGGCGGAGGGACCATTGCCATGGTCGATTACCGCCCTCTGCCCACGCCGGAAAACCCAAAGATCCTCTCGCCCAGCCGGGCCATCCTGAAGATCGGGCCGGACTACTGGGCCGTCGAACTCGGACAGAACCTCACCCAGAAGCGCAGGTTGAAAGCCGAGCAGCTTCCGAACCGGCTCCGCAGCCACGACAAACCCGACCCCGATGATCGGGTCAAGGAAAACGAGCCGCCGGAACGATGAAGATGTACGTCAACCTGCGCCGTATGCGCGCCGGCCGACCGGCCTCTGCCGTTGAGGCCCTCGCTGGCCGAGCCGCTGTTCCGTTGCTAGGAGATGTGCCAATGCGACGTCCGTATGCCCGGGCCGCCGTGGGGGCCCTGCTGGGCCTCTGCGCCTGCATCGCCTCGGCCGCGCCGCCTTCCCGGTCCGCCGCCGGGATCGCCGAGCGCCTTGCCGAGCGAAAACGCCAGGCCCTCGCCGAGGCCGATACCAAGCCCGCGCCCACACCGCAAGCGCCCGCCACCCGACCGGTCAAGCCCGAGCCCAAGCCTGAAGCCAAGCCCAAGCCGGCGCCCAAGCCCGAAGCGGCCCCCGAGCCCGAGAAGAAGCCCGAACCCAAACCCGAGCCGAAGCCGAAGGCCGAGCCCAAGCCGGCCCCGAAGCCCGAGACCAAGCCTGCCGCGGCCCCCGAGCCCGAGAAGAAGCCCGAACCCAAGCCCGAGCCGAAGCCGAAGGCCGAGCCCAAGCCGGCCCCGAAGGCCGAGCCCAAGCCTGCCGCGGCCCCCGAGCCCGAGAAGAAGCCCGAACCCAAGCCCGAGCCGAAGCCGAAGGCCGAGCCCAAGCCGGCCCCGAAGGCCGAGCCCAAGCCCGATAAGGCCCCCAAGGCGAAGCAGCCCGAGGCCGAGGGCAGCCCCAAGCGTCAGAAGATGCGGTTCCAGTTCAACGGCATCACCTACACCGATGCCGTGCGGCTGTTCGCGCAGAACTACGGCAAGCCGATTTTGGGCGAGTACTCGATCCCCGGCACGCTGACGTTTTTCGACAGCGAGCCGTACACCTACGAAGAGGCCCTGGACACGCTGAACCTTCTGCTGTCGATGAAGGGCTTCTGGCTGGTCGAGTCGGAGCGATATTACCGCGTCATACCCGTCGCCCAGATCCCCCACGAGTCCCCCGTCCTCAAGGGCGAGGCCGAGATGGAGCAGGTCCGCCCCGGCGAGGTCGTCACGCTCGTGCTGCCGCTGGAGTACCTCGACCCCACCGCCGCCAGCAAGGCCGTCGTCCGCATGGTCTCCTCCTGGGGCTCGATCTCCCCGCTGGCCAAGGGCAAGGGCGTGGTCATCACCGACAGCGCCGAGAATATCCGACGTATCCGCGACTTCCTCAAGATGCTCGACGCCCCGGAGACCGCCGCGGCCGACAGGCTCATCGAGACCGTCACCCTCGAGCGGGCATCGGCCCGCTCGGTGGCGGCGATCATCGAGAAGCTCTTCGGTGCGGCCAAGCGGCGGTACTACAAGAACCCCGTCACAGGCCGGTACGAGGTGGACCCCACCGGCGGGGCCTCGGTGGCCGTCACCGCCACTGCCGACGACCGCACGAACACGCTGATCCTCATGGGCACCAGCGATCGGCTGAAGCTCGCCAAGCAGATGATCGACAAGCTGGACACCGGCGAGGAAGGCGCCGCCTCCGGCGACATCCGCATCTTCGAGCTGAAGAACGCCCGCGCCGAAGAGCTGGCCGAGGTGCTCTACGAGGCCGTCAAGGAAGAGGAAGAGCCTCGCGCCCGATCCTCCCGCCGCAGCAGCCGCAGTTCCCGCAAGCCCCCGCCGCCGCCGTCCGGGGCCAAGGCCATCCCCGTCCGCATCGTGCCCGACGCGGCGACCAACCGCCTGATCGTCACCGCCCCGGCCGACAAGATGGCCACCATCGAGATGCTCATCCGCGAGCTGGACACCGCCAGCAGTTCCGCCGGCGGGGCGCAGATCGTCGGCCTCAAGTCCGCCGACGCCACGCAGCTCGCCGACGTGATCGCCGGGGCCATGTCCCGCCGCGATTCCCGCGGGCGGACCGTCTCGGCCGTGCAGGTCTCCGCCGATCCGCGGACCAACAGCCTGATCGTCGCCGGCTCGACCGGGGACATCAAGATCGCCGTCTCCCTCGTCGAGGAACTGGACAAGGAATCCGGGCAGGACAACCGGGAGATCCGCGTCGTCCAGCTTCCCGCCGGCGACGCCCGCCAGATCGCCCAGTCGTTGATGAGCGTCTTCGCCCGCGAGGTCTCCGCCGGGCGGGGCCGACGGACCACCCAGTCCGCCATCCGCGCCGAGGCGGACCCGGCCAGCAACTCGCTGATGATCGCCGCCTCCCCGGACGACTGGCCCGCGGTCGAGAAGATCCTCAAGCAACTCACCGAGTCGGTCATGCCCGCCGCGACGGCGACGACCAAGCGGATCGCACTCAAGGCCGCCAAGGCCGAGGAACTCGCCGCCACGCTCCAGCAGATCTACGGCTCCCGCGGCCGCTACAGCCGCTACCGGCGCAGCGGCCCGACGGAGGTCCCCGTCGTCATCGCCGCCGACGAGAACACCAACAGCCTGATCGTCTCGGCCTCGTTCGAGGACCACCAGGCGATCGGCGAGCTGATCACCTCCCTGGACGTTCCCGCCGAGGCGAAGATCGATCCCGTCCGGCTGATCCACCTGGAGAACGCCAAGGCGACCGAGCTGGCCTCGGCGCTGGAGGCCATGCTCCCGCCGGTCCGCCGCGGCGAGCAGCGGGACGTGTACATCCACGCCGACGCGCAGACGAACTCGCTGCTGATCCGCGCGCCCGAATCCCGCCGCAAGATGCTCGAGGAAATGGTCGCCAGCCTCGACAAGGAGACCAAGGCCCTCGCCCGCGAGACCCGGATCATCACGCTCAAGCACACCTCCGCCGGCGAGCTGGCGTCGATGCTCACGCAGCTTTACCCGGCCGCGACGACCACCAGCTACAGCCGCTACCGCCGCGGGCGGTCGAGCGCGGGCGAGTCGCCGGACCGCGTGGTCATCGCCCCGGCCCCCGGCGACCGCGCGCTGGTCGTCGAGGCGCCGAAGGAGCGGATCGAGGAGATCGCCCAGCTCGTTGCCTCGCTGGACACCGAAGACGCGCCGGGCAAGATGGAGGTCCGCACCTACGACCTCGCCGACGCCAAGGCCACCGACGTCGCCGCCTCCCTGACCGCCCTGTTCGCGCCCGATCCGCGATCCCGCTACCGCCGCCCGACCGGCACCGAGCCGCCCCAGCCCAAATTCGAGGCCAACGCCGCCACCAACCAGATCCTCATCGCCGCCACGGCCGAGCAGTTCGGCGAGATCGAGGCCGTCATCAAGGAGCTCCAGGCCGCCACGAAGCTCGCCGGGGAGACCAAGACGTTCAAGCTGAAGTTCGTCAAGGCCGCCGACCTCGTCGAGGTGCTCCGCACGATGCTCGCCGAGCAGGGCGCCTCCTCCCGGTCCCGCTACGGCCGATACCGTTCCCAGCCGTCCGGCGGGTCGGTCCGCGTGGCCGCGCTGGAAGAGGGCAACGCCATCGTCGTTCAGGGCCCGCCGGCCAAGCTCGCGCTCGCCGAGAAGCTCATCCAGAGCTTCGACGTCGCCGACGTTGCCGCCCGGGGCGGCATCACCGTCGTGCCCCTGGCCAACGCGCGGGCCGAGTCGCTCGTCGACACGCTGAAGGACATGATGCCCCCCGTCGCCCGCGGGCGGGAGCCGGAGATCTACATCGAGGCCGAGAAGGCCACCAACTCCATCCTCCTCCGCGCCCCCGAGGCGCGGCGGGCCAAGCTCCAGGAGATCATCACGCGCCTGGACAAGGACACCGCCGACCAGACCCGCGAGACGCGGATCATCCAGCTCAAGCACGGCTCGGCCGCGGCGCTGGTGATGATGCTCCAGCAGCTCTACCCCGATGCCGCATCCTCCGGCCGCAGCCGCTACCGCTACGGCGGCCGGGCCACCGGCGAGGAGACCGACGACCGCGTGATCGTCACGGCCGCGCCGGGCGACAAGGCCGTCGTCGTCGAGGCGCCCAAGGGCAAGATCGAGGAGATTGCCAAGCTGGTGGCCTCGTTGGACACGCCCGAGGGCCCCGGCACGCGCGAGGTGCGGACGTACCAGCTTGCGAACATGAAGGCCTCCGAGCTGGCCGAGTCGCTGGCCAGGCTCTTCGCCGCCCAGGCCGCACGCAGCCGCTACTCGCGGTCCCCCAGCCAGACGCCCGCGACGGCCGAGCCCGAGCCGCGCTTCGAGGCCGACGCCCAGACCAACCAGCTCCTGGTGGCCGCGACCGCCTCGCAGTTCGAGGAGATCGAGAAGCTCATCGAGAAGCTCCGGGCCGCGACGGTCCTGGCCTCCCAGACGCGGACGTTCCAGCTCCAGCACGCCGATGCCTCGGAGATCGCCGCCGTGCTGGAAACCATGCTCGCCGAGGCCGGCGCGGCCCCCTCGCGCCGCAGCCGCTGGGGGCGGCGGAGCTCGACGCCCGAGCCGGGCGCGGTTCGCGTGGCCGCCGTCGAGGGCGCCAACGCCGTCGCCGTCCAGGGCCCGCCGGAGAAGCTCAAGCTCGCCGAAACGCTCATCGCCAGCTTCGACACGCCGGAGGCGTCCAGCGAGTCCACCGTCCGGCTGATCCCCCTGGCCAACGCCGACGCCGACGCCATGGCCCGCAGACTTCAGGGCATGCTCCCCGAGCCCACCCGGGGCCAGCCGCGGAAGGTGTTCATCCAGGCCGACCCGCTGACCAACTCCGTCCTGCTTCGCGCGCCCGAGGGCGAGCGGAAGATGCTCGAGGAGATGATCTCCAGCCTCGACAAGGCCACGCAGGGCCAGGCCCGCGAGACCCGCATCGTCCAGCTTCAGCACGCCTCGGCCGCCGCGCTGGCCACGACGCTCTCGCAGCTCTACCCGGGCTCGTCGCAGCCGGCGTCGCGCTACTCCCGCTACCGCACGCGGACGGTCGTCCCCGGCGGGGACGAGGCCGAACGCGTCATCATCACCCCCGCGCCGAGCGACCGCGCCCTGGTCATCGACGCGCCGAAGGCCCGCGCGGCCGAGATCGCCGACATGGCCTCCAAGCTCGATGTCGACGAGAGCCCCACGCGGCAGCAGGTCCGCACGTACCAGCTCGCCGGCGGCAAGGCCGCCGAGCTCGCCGAATCGCTGACGCGCCTGTTCGAGGAGGACCGCCGAAGCTACGGGCGGCGCGGCACCACCGCGGGGGTTCCCGAGCCCCAGCCCCGCTTCGACGCGGCGCCCGACGGGCGGCAGCTCCTCGTGGCGGCCACGGCGCCGCAGTTCGAGGAGATCGACAAGCTCATCGAGAAGCTCCAGGCCGACGCGGGCGCGGCCACCCAGACCAGGACGTTCCCGCTGAAGGTCGCCCGCGCCACCGAGCTGGCGGAGATGCTCCGCACGATGCTCATCGAGGAGTCCGGCGCCTCCCGCTACAGCCGCTACCGCCGCCGCGGATCCGGCGAAGATGCGGACGCCGTCCGCGTCGCGGCGCTGGTCTCCGCCAACGCCGTCGTGGTCCAGGGCCCCCCCGAGAAGCTCCTGCTGGCCGAGCAGCTCGTCAAGACGTTCGACGACGAGGGCACCGCCGCCAAGACGGTTATCGAGGTCGTCCAGCTCACCAATGCCCAGGCCACGAGCCTCGCCGAGGCCGTCAACGCCACGCTGGCGGCGCGCGCGCCGTCGCGGTCGCGCTACCGGCGCCGGACGACCTCGTCCGATGACCAGCCGGTGACCGTCACGGCCGAGACGAACTCCAACAGCATCCTGGTCCGCGGCCCGGCCGACGAGGTCCCGCCGGTCGTCGAGATGATCAAGCGGCTGGATCAGTCGGGCACCGCCTCGGGCGTGCAGGTCCGCGTGTTCAAGCTGG
Organism: uncultured Planctomycetaceae bacterium; assembly: GCA_964385465.1. GTDB lineage: Bacteria > Planctomycetota > Phycisphaerae > SM23-33 > SM23-33 > CAYLPJ01. The sequence continues at coordinate 99,322 of CAYLPJ010000013.1, forward strand.
AGAATTCCTCCGCGCTGGAACTGGCCGGGTCGATCGGCGGGCTGTTCCGCGACATGCTGCGCCAGCAAGGCCGGGGCCGCTCCGCCGAGGCCGCCCCGTTCAGCGTCACCGCCGACGACCGGACCAACAGCCTGGTCGTCTCCACGACGCCGGTGCACTTCACCATCGTCGAGCAGTTGCTCGATACGCTCGACAAGGCCGGCCCGCTCCGCGACGTCAAGTACGTCGTCCTGGAGCACGCCGACGCCTGGGACGTCGCCGACAAGCTGACCGCGATGTACGACGACCGACGCGGCGCCGCCCGCCCGGTCATCCAGGCCGACGACTTCACCAACGCCGTCAGCCTCGTCGCCAAGGAGGCCGACCTCAAGGCCATGGAGGAGGTCATCGCCCGGCTGGACAAGGCCGCCAAGATGGACGACACCCCCATCGTCCGCGTCGTGCCACTCAGCCAGTCCCGCGCCACCCGCATGGCCGAGGTGCTCCGGCGCGTCTACAGCCAGATGACCGACGCCGAGGTCGTCATCACCGACAAGCTCCCCGACCGCATGTCCGATGCCAACACGCTGCTGTTCCCCTCGATGAGGCCCGCAGACGGCGACGCGGGCATCTTCGTCCCGGCCGCCGCGCCGGCGGCGACCCGGCCGGCGGCGACGACGCGCCCTGCCGCCACCCAGCCGGCGACCACGCAGCCCGCCGCCGGCGAAGAGCCCCAGCGCCGGCGCGTGACCATCGCCGTCGACCGCAACAGCAACTCCCTGATCGTCATGGCGCCGCGGGCCGAGTTGGAGAACCTCCAGGCCCTGATCGACCAGCTCTCCATGGGCGCCCCCGACGCCGACGCCGAGTTCCGCGTGATCAAGGTCCGGCAGGCCGACCCCGCCGCCGTCGCCACCACGCTCGACGCCCTGTTCAACCCCAAGAGCCGCGCCGCCCGCCAGCGAGCCGCCGCCCAGCGTGCCCAGCAGAAGCGCGGCCGCAACAACAAGAAGACCCCCGCGGTCCCGATCCCCGCGCCGGAGGTGGTGGTCGTGGCGGACCTGCGGACGCGGAGCCTGATCGTCCGCGCCAAGCCGATGGACTTCGAGGTCATCGAGGCGCTGGTCAAGCAGCTCGACCAGGTCTCGACCGTCCTCAGCGAGGTCCGCATCTTCACGCTGAAGAACACCGACGCCGCCGAGGTCGCCGAGAACCTCACCGAGCTGTTCGCCCTCTCCGGGCAGGGCGGCACGGCGGGCAAGTCCTCTCGCGGCAAGAAGGGCTCGCCCCAGCAACGCCGGGCAGAGATGATCCGGCAGATGATCGAGATGCGCGGCGAGGACGGCGTGACCACCGTCGATCCCTCCACGGCCGTGAGCATCACCGCCAACGAGGCGACCAACTCCGTGATCGTCTCGGCCCCGTCGGACGTGATGGGGCTGGTCGAGAAGCTCATCGAGGAGCTTGACCAGGCGACCAGCCGCTCGCGGGTGGTGAAGATGTACCCCCTCAAGCACGCCGAGGTCCCCGCCACCGTGGCGGCGATCGAGGAGATCTTCGCGGGCTCCCCCACGGCGGCGCGGCGGTCCCGCGGGCGTACCGGCGGCGGGCAGCAGCCCCGCGTGCCCGTGCTCATCGCCGGCGACGAGGCCGGGCGGCAGGTGATCGTCTCGGCCACGGCGGAGGACCAGGAACTGATCGCCAAGGTCATCGGCGACATGGACGCCGCCCGCGCCGACGACGACGTGGTGGTGAAGGTCTACCGCCTGGAGCATGCCGAGTCGTCGAGCGTCGCGGCCGCCCTGGCCGAGGCCATGCAGGCGGCCGGGGGCGGGGGCAGGCGTCGCCGCGGCGGCGAGGAGGGCGGTGCCTTCCGCATCACCGCCGACCGCAGCAGCAACTCGCTGGTCGTCCGGGCCGCCAAGGCCGAGCACGAGCGCGTCGCGACGCTGCTGAAGGAGATGGACGCCCCCCCCGAGGCGCAGTACCCCGTTCGCACCGTCGAACTCAAGCACGCCGAGGCCGACGATGTCGCCGGCGTGCTCGCCAGCCTCTTCGCAGGCGGCGGGCGGACGTCGCGCAGCTACCGCGGCCGGCGAGGCGGGCCGGCGCCCGCCGCCGGCGTGCTCATCGAGGCCGACGCGAAGGCCCGCGTGGTCCTCGTCCGATGCGACGACGAGACGTTCGCCAAGGTCCAGGAGGTCGTCGCCAAGCTCGACGTGCCCTCGGCCAAGGCCCCCGTCGTCCGCATGTACGCCGTCAAGAACGCCCGCGTCGAGACCGTCGTGACCGCCCTCGAGCGGATCTTCGCCGGGGGCGCGACCGGCCGATCGCGCTGGCGCCGAGGCGGCGCCGACGACTCGCCCGTCACCGTCCTCGGCGACGAGGGCGCGCGGAAGGTGATCGTCTCGGCCCCCGAGGACAAGCACGTCCTCATCGCCAAGACCATCGAGGAGATCGATGCCGCCGGCGCCGGGCAGGAGCTCGTCGTCAAGGTCTACCGCCTGGAGCACGCCGAGGCCTCCGGGGCTGCCTCCGCACTGGCGGGGGCCCTCAACGCCGCCGGCGCCGCCGCCCGAGGCCGGCGGGCGGGCGCCGAGTCCGCCGACAAGCTCGCCATCCACGCCGACCGAAGCAGCAACTCCCTGGTCGTGCGGGCGTCCGAGGACGACCACGCGAAGGTCGCCAAGCTGCTCGCCGACATGGACGCCGCCCCGACCGCCAAGCACCCCGTACGCACCATCGCACTGACCCACGGCGACCCCGTGGCCATCGCCGGCGTGCTGAACTCGCTGTTCGAGACCGGCGCCGCCGCCCGCGGCGCCCGCGGCCGGCGCGGCCGGACGGGGGGAACGCCGACCGGGGCGGCCATCATCGAGGCCGACGCCAAGGCCCGCATGCTCCTGGTCCGCAGCGACGACGAGACGTTCGCCAAGGTCCAGGAGGTCGTCGCCAAGCTCGACGTGCCCTCGGCCGAGACGCCCGTCGTCAAGCTCTACGACGTCGAGAACGCCGAGGTCTCGATGGTCGTCACCGCCGTCCAGCAGATCTTCGCCGGGCAGAACCCCACCCGCCGCTACGGCCGGCGGGTGGTCACCACCGGCGAGGTGCCCGTGACGGTCATGGGCGACGAGGAGGCGCGGAAGGTGATCGTTTCGGCGGCGGCGGACAAGCATGAGCTGATCGCCAAGGTCATCGAGGACATCGACGCCGCCCAGAGCGACAAGCAGGTCACCGTCCAGGTCTACCGCCTCGCCCACGCCGATGCCCAGAGCGTTGCCAGTGCCCTCGCCGCCGCCCTGGCCGGCAAGGCCGGCACGCGGGCCGGCGGGCGGTGGCGCCGCGGCGCCGCGGCCGCGTCCGGGCAGCTCCGCGTCACCGCCGACCCCAGCAGCAACTCGCTGATCATCCGCGCCGGCGCCGAGGAGCACAAGCGGATCGAACGGCTCATCGAGCGGATGGACCAGCCCGCCGCCGCGGAGTTCCCCGTCCGCACCATCGCACTCAAGAACGCCGATGCCGAGGACCTCGCCGCCACACTCACCGCTCTCTTCGGCGGCCAGGCTGTCCGCCGCGCGCGGCGGGGGCGGCGGGCCGCGCCCGCCGGCGACGCCGGAGTGGTTATCCAGGCCGACGCCTCCGCCGCCACGCTGCTGATCCGCTGCGACGACGAGACCTTCGCCAAGATCCAGGAGATCGTCGCCAAGCTGGACGTTGCCGGTACCGGCAAGCCCGCGCCGACCATCGTCGCGCTGACCCACGCCAAGGCCACCGACGTCGCGCCCGCCCTCCAGGCCGCCTTTGCGCCCGCCCGAGGCCGGCGGGCCGAGCCCGAGGATGCCGTCACCGTCGTGGCCGAGCCGACCTCCAACAGCCTCATCGTCACCGCCAGCGGACAGAATATGGAGAAGGTCAAGGCCCTGCTGACCAAGCTGGACACCCCTGACATGGGCGGGACCACGACGGCGTTCCTGGTTCTCAAGAACGGCCGGGCGACGGAGCTGGCGGGCGTGCTG
>CAYLPJ010000013.1:103416-109351 GCA_964385465.1 uncultured Planctomycetaceae bacterium
GATCGACACCGCCCAGGCCGCCGAGGACGTCGCGGTCAAGGTCTACCGCCTGGAGCACGCCGAGGCGGCGAGCCTGTCGTCGGCGCTGTTGAACTCGCTGAGCGGGTCGGGCGCGTCGCCGCGCGGGCGGCGGGGCCCGACGGGGTCGGCCGGGCAGCTCCGGATCAACCCGGACCGCAGCACGAACTCGCTGGTGGTCCGCGCGTCGGCCGAGCAGCACGCGAAGATCGCCGAGCTGATCGGCGAGATGGATAAGCCCCCGGCGGCGGAGTACCCGGTTCGGACGGTCGCGCTGAAGCACGCGGACGCGGCGGAGGCGGCGTCGACGCTGAACCTGCTGTTCGGCAGCCCGGCGGCGTCGCGGGCCCGTCGCGGCCGGCGGCGCGCGCCTGCGGGGGAGACGGGCGTGGTGATCGAGGCGGACAAGTCGGCGAGGCTGCTGCTGGTCCGTTGCGACGACGAGACGTTCACGAAGATCCAGGACGTCGTGGCGAAGCTGGATGTGGCGGGCACGGGCAAGCCGGCCCCGACGGTGGTCCCGCTGACGCACGCCAAGGCATCGGAGATCGCCGGCGCCCTGGAGTCGTCGTTCGCCCCGGCGCGCGGTCAGCGTCAGGACCCGGCCGACGCGGTGAGCATCACCCCCGAGCCGCTGACCAACAGCCTGATCGTCACGGCCAGCGGGGAGAACCTCGAGAAGGTCAAGGCGCTGCTGGCCCAGATCGACCAGGCCGAGGCCGGCGGGACCAGGACGGCGTTCCTGGTTCTCAAGAACGGCCGGGCGACGGAGCTGGCGGGCGTGCTGGGTCAGGTCGCCGGGGGCGGGTCGTCGCGTCGGGGCCGGTACGGCCGGCGCGGGGCGGGGGGCTCCGAGGGCGTGGTGGTCACGGCCGACAGCGCCAGCAACGCGATCGTGCTGTCGGGCCCGGAGAAGGACGTCGAGAAGCTTTTGAAGATGGCGGGCGAGTTGGACGCGGCGGCCGGCACGACGGCCGTTCCCGTGGTGAAGCTGTATCCGGTGGAGAACGCCGAGATCTCTGCGATGGTGACGGCGCTGCAGCAGATCTTCTCCGGCGGGGCGGCTCGTTCGCGGTACGGCCGGCGTTCGACGGGCGGGGAGGTGCCGGTGACGATCCTGGGCGACGAGGGCGCGGGCAAGCTGATCGTCTCGGCGCCGGAGGACAAGCACGCCTTGATCGCCAAGACGATCGAGGAGATCGACACCGCCCAGGCCGCCGAGGACGTCGCGGTCAAGGTCTACCGCCTGGAGACGGCCGAGGCATCGAGCGTCGCCAGCGCCCTGGGCAGCGCCTTGGACGTCTCGGTCGGCCGGGGGCGGCGCGGCGGCGCCGGCGAGGCCGGCCAGCTTCGCATCAGCGCCGACCGCAGCAGCAACTCGCTGGTGGTCCGCGCGTCGGGGGAGGACCACACGAAGATCGGGCAGCTCATCGCGGACATGGACGCCCCGGCCGGGTCGAAGTACCCCGTGCGGGCGATCCTGCTGAAGAACGCCAAGGCCGGCGAGATGGCCGAGCTGTTGCGGGCGCTGTACGAGGCCGAGGACGCCGGCAAGCGGGGGCGTCGCGGTCCGAGCGGCCCGCGCGGCGCGACCGGGCCCGAGGGCGAGATGGTCATCGAGGCCGACGACCAGGCGGGCATGCTGCTGGTCCGTTGCGACGACGAGACCTTCGCCAAGCTGCAGGCCCTCGTCGAGAGGCTGGACGTGCTCTCCTCGGCCATGCCGGTGGTCAAGCTCTACCCGGTGGAGAACGCCGACCTCCAGATGGTCGTCAACGCGCTGCAGGAGATCTTCGGCGGCAGCGCGGCGGCCTCCCGGCGCCGCCGCGGGCGGCGGGTGATGACCACCAGCGAGGTCCCGGTGACCGTCCTGGCCGACGAGGCGGCCGGCAAGGTGATCGTGGCCGCTCCCGAGGAGAAACACGCGGTGATTGCGCAGGTCATCGCGGACCTCGACGCCGCCCGCGAGGGCGAGCAGGTGACCGTGCAGGTGTACAAGCTGGAGTACGCCGAGGCGGGCACGGCCGCGGCGGCGCTGGCGGCGTCTCTGAGCAAGACCGCGCGATCGACGCGCGGGCGGCGGGGCCCGAGTGCGGCGGGCGAGGAATCGCTTCGCATCACGGCGGACCGGGGCACGAACACGCTGGTGGTCCGCGGGTCGGCAGAGGAGCACGAGCGGATCACGGCCCTGCTGGCGAAGATGGACGTTCCGCCGGCATCGAAGTACCCGGTGCGGACGATCGAGTTGAAGAACGCCGACGCCGAGGAGCTGTCGGCCTCGCTGAACGTGTTGTTCGGCGGCCCGGCGGCATCGCGGGCGCGCCGCGGGCGCCGCTCGGCGCCCGGGGGGGACGTCGGCGTGGTCATCGAGCCGGACCCCAGCGGGCAGACGCTGCTGATCCGCTGCGACGACGAGACGTTCGCGAAGATCAGCGAGATCGTCGCGAAGCTGGACGTCGCGGGCACGGGCCGGCCCGTGCCGGCGATCGTCGCACTGACGCACGCCAAGGCCGAGGAGATCGCCCCGGCGCTGCAGGCATCGTTCGCGCCCGCCCGCGGGCGGCGGCTGGACCCCGACGACGCGGTGACCGTCGTCGCCGAGCCGATGAGCAACAGCCTGATCGTCACCGCCAACTCGGCGAACCTCGAGAAGGTCAAGGCCCTGCTGGCCACGCTGGACGCCCCGGACGCCGGCGGGAAGAAGACCGAGTTCCTGGTCCTCCAGAACGCCCGGGCGGGCGAGGTCGCCGGCGTGCTCGGGCAGGTCAGCGGCTCGCCGGCCTCGCGGTCGCGGTACCGCCGCGGGGGCACGTCGCCCGGCGGGGTCGTCGTCACCGCCGAGACGTCCAGCAACGCCGTCGTCCTCTCCGGCCCGGAGAAGGACGTCGATCGCCTGCTGAAGATGGCCAGGAGCCTCGACGAGGCCGCCAGCGCCACCGCCGTCGGCGTGGTGAAAATGTACCCGGTCAAGAACGCCGAGGTCGCCACCGTCGTCGAGGCCGTCCAGCAGATCTTCGGCGACACCCGCAGCCGCTACGGCCGGCGGGGCGCCACCGGCGAGGCGCCGGTGACCGTGCTGGGCGACGAGGGCTCCGGGAAGGTGATCGTCTCGGCCCCCGAGCACAAGCATGCCCTGATCGCCAAGACCATCGAGGAGATCGACGCCTCGCAGGCCGCTGAAGACGTGACCGTCAAGGTCTACCGCCTCGAGCACGCCGACGCGTCCAGCCTGGCCTCGGCGCTGATGAGCTCGCTGACCTCCGCGGCGTCCGCCCGCGGGCGGCGCGGCGCGACCGCCCCGGCCGGGCAGCTTCGCATCAACCCCGACCGCGGCACCAATGCGCTGGTCGTGCGGGCGTCGGCGGAGGACCACCAGCGGATCGGGGAGCTGATCGCCGAGATGGACCAGCCCCCGGCGGCGAAGTACCCCGTCCGGACGATCGCCTTGAAGAACGCCGACGCCGACGAGGCGGCCGCGACACTGAACACGCTGTTCGGCGGCGCCGCATCGAGCCGGGCCCGCCGCGGGCGCTGGAGCGCCCCGGCCGGCGACACGGGCGTGGTGATCGAGGCCGACCGCGGCGCGAAGCTGCTGCTCGTCCGCTGCGACGACGAGACGTTCGCGAAGGTCCAGGAGGTCGTCGCGAAGCTGGACGTGGCGGGCACGGGCAAGCCGGCGCCGACGGTCCTGCCGCTGACGCACGCCAAGGCCGCCGACGTCGCGGGGGCGCTTCAGTCGTCCTTCGCGCCGGTCCGCGGCCAGCGGCTGGACCCCGACGACGCGGTGAACATCACCCCCGAGCCGCTGACCAACAGCCTGATCGTTACCGCCAGCGGGGAGAACCTCGAGAAGGTCAAGGCCTTGCTGGCGCAGATCGACAAGCCCGACGTCGGCGGCACGCAGACGGAGTTCGTGCTGCTGAAGAACGCCCGCGCCACCGAGTTGGCCGGCGTGCTCGGGCGCATTTCCGGCACCGCCGCGGCGGGGCGGTCCCGGTGGCGACGCGGGGCGACGTCGGCCGGGCAGGGCGTCATCGTCACGGCCGAGACCGCCAGCAACGCGGTGGTCATCACCGGCCCGGCCGAGGACGTCACCGAACTGGTCGCGATGGCGAAGAAGCTGGACGAGGCCGCCGGCGCCACGGCGGTGCCCGTGGTGAAGATCTACCCGGTCGCCAACGCCGACGTGCCCACCGTGGTCCAGGCGCTTCAGGAGATCTTCTCGGGCGCCAGTCTCGGGCGCCGCGGCACGTCCGGGGCGCAGGTGACGGTCATCGGCGACGAGTCGGCGGGCAAGATCATCGTCGCCGCCCCGCAGGACAAGCACGAGTTGATCGCCAGCACGATCGGCGAGATGGACGCCGCCGGCGCCGACGAGGCGGTGACGGTGAAGGTCTACCGCCTGGAGAACGCCGACGCCACGAGCATCGCCGCGGCGCTGGCGACCTCCCTCGGCGCGTCGTCCAGCCGCGGCCGCGGGCGCTACGGCGCGCCGACGGCAGGGACGGGGCGGCTGCGCATCAGCCCCGACCGCAGCAGCAACTCGCTGGTCGTCCGCGCGACGGCCGAGGACCACGAGCGGATCGCATCGCTGCTGGAGCAGATGGACTCCGCCCCGGCCGAGAAGTACCCCGTGCGGAACATCGAGGTCGCCCACGCCGACGCCGAGGAGGTCGCCAACATCCTCAACGCCCTGTTCGGCGCCTCGGCCGGGCGGGGGCGGTACGGGCGGACGACGTCCGGGCAGGCGAAGGTCCTCATCGAGGCCGACAGCTCCGCCGGCGTGCTGCTGGTCCGCGCCGACGACGACACGTTCGCCAAGGTCCAGCAGATCGTCCAGACGCTGGACGTGGTCTCGACCGCCGAGGCCGTCCCCACCATCCTGCCGCTGGAGCACGTCAACGCCGCGGACGTCGCCCCGGCGATGCAGGCGGCCTTTGCGCCGGCGCGGGGGCGCCGGTACGACCCCGGCGACGCGGTCACCATCGTCCCCGAGCCGCTGAGCAACAGCCTGATCGTCACCGCGAACGCCCGCAACCTCGAGAAGGTCAAGGCCCTGCTGGCGAAGTTCGACACCGACACGGCCGTGGGGGCCAAGACCGAGCTGCTGGCGCTGAAGAACGCCAAGGCGGCGGACCTGGCGGCGGTGCTGGGTCGGATCGCGGGGCAGGCGGCGTCGGCCCGAGGCCGGCGGGCGCCCGCGGCGGGGCAGGAAGTCGTCGTCGCGCCCGAGGCCGCGAGCAACACGCTGCTGATCTCCGGGCCCGAGAAGGAGGTCGACCGGCTGCTGACGATGGCGAAGCAGCTCGACGAGGCGGCCGGGGCGACTTCCGTGGCCGTCGTGAAGATGTACGCCCTGAAGAATGCCGATCTCCAGTCCACCGTCGAGGCGCTTCAGCAGCTCTTCGGCGCCGGCGGGACGGCCCGGGGCTACCGAGGCCGGCGGGGGGCCACGGCCGAGGCGCCGGTCACCGTCCTGGCCGACGAGGGCTCGGGGAAGGTGATCGTCTCGGCCCCCGAGGACAAGCACGCCCTGATCGCCAAGACCATCGAGGAGATCGACGCCGCCCAGGCCGACCAGGCCGTCACGGTCAAGGTCTACCGTCTGGAGCACGCCGACGCCTCCAGCCTTGCCGGCGCACTGCTGAACGCCCTCAGCGCCTCGGCCACACGCGGGCGCTACGCCCAGCCGACAGGTCAGCTCCGCGTCCAGGCCGAGCGGGCGACGAACTCGCTGATCGTCCGCGCCACGGCCGAGGACCACGCGCGGATCGCCGAGCTGCTGGTGACGATGGACGTCGCGCCGGGGCAGGAGCATCCGGTCCGCACGATCGCCCTGAACAACGCCGACGCGACGGAGGTCGCCGAGGTGCTTAACGCCGTCTTCGGCGGCGGGGCGTCGGGGCGAGGCTATCGC
>CAYLPJ010000014.1:0-108289 GCA_964385465.1 uncultured Planctomycetaceae bacterium
GCGTCGTTGCCGCCGCACTCCACAGGGCGCGACGCCGGCTCTGGAGGGCGTCGGCCGGGGCGGCGGGTTCTTCGCCGATGGCGGCCGTTTACACACCCGGCCCGTCGCCGCAAGCGTGCCAGCGCCGCCCGCCGAAGCCGCCCCCCGCCCTCCGTCGAAGCGGCGCGCCGCCCATCGCACTCCACGGCCATCGCCGCCAAATGTGGAGTGTGATGGCCGGCGGCCCGCATGGGCGGCAGGCGCGGGGCGGCTTTGGCGCCCGACGCTGCCACGCTCGCCGCCCGGGCTATCGGCCGCAGCACTTTTTGTATTTGCGGCCGGAGCCGCAGGGGCAGGGGTCGTTCCGCCCGGGCTGCTTTCGCGGTGCCGGGGGCGCGGCGGTGGCGGCGTCGGGGGCGCCGGCGGCGGCGCGGGCCTTGGCGGGCATGGGGGCGTCGGGCGCGGGCCCGGCGGCGAAGCGTGCGCGGCGTTCGGCCGCCTCGCGGGTAGGCGCGCCGGCCGGCTGCTCGTCGCGCTGTGGCGGTGCCTGTCCGCGGCCGACGTACTCGGCGATCCTGCGCAGCTCGGGCAGCGCCTCGCGGAAGAAGCGTTTGAGCCCGTCGCAGAACCAGTTGACACGATCGGCGTCGGTGCCGATGGGCACGTGGTGCTTGGGGCAGCCGGCCTTGCAGAACTCGAAGAACTCGCAGTCGCGGCAGGTGTCGGGGATGTCGGTCTTGAGCGCGGCGAACTCATCGAGGCGCGGGTCGGCTACCAGCTCGGCCAGCGGCCGGTCGGTGATGTTGCCGATCTTCCACTCGGGATAGACGAAGTGGTCGCAGGCGTAGAGGTCGCCGTTGAACTCCAGCACGTGCGCGTTGGCGCAGCGGTCGCTGTAGCAGCACATCGACGCCTTGTCGAAGAGGATGGTGTGCAGGAGGTTGTCGAGGAACCGCTCGGAGACCTTGCCGACATCGCGGGCGGCCCACTGCTCGAAGACGTCGAGGTAGAACTGCCCGAACTGCTCGCCGGTGCAGGAGAACGGCTGGATGACCCCGTCGCGGTCGCGTTCGAGGATGGGGATGAACTGGACGTACTGGACGCCGCGGTTGACGAAGTAGCGGTAGATGTCCCCGGCGTGGGGCGCGTTGACGCTGTTGAGCGTCACGAGGACGTTGTACTCGACGCCATGCTTGCGCAGCAGCTCGACGCCGCGCCAGACGCGGTGGTGCGACGCCTGGCCGCGGCGGTCGCGCCGGAAGTGGTCGTGCCACTGCGGCGGGCCGTCCATGCTGATGCCGACCAGCGCCTTGGCCCCGGCGAGTATCTCGCACCACTCGTCGTCCAGCAGCGTGCCGTTCGTCTGAAGCGCGTTGGCGACCTCCTGCCCGTCCTTTCCGTACTGCCTCTGAAGATCGAACGCGCGGCGGAAGAAGGCCTTGCCCGCCAGGAGGGGCTCGCCGCCCTGCCAGCCGAAGTCCACGTGGACGGGCATGGCCTCCATGTACTGGCGCGTGTAGGTCTCGAGGACGTTGTCGGGCATCTTGAAGCGGCGGGTGTCGGGGTAGAGCTCCCGCGGCTTCATGGTGTAGTAGCAGTACGCGCAGTCGAGGTTGCAGACCCCGCAGACGGGCTTGCACATGATGTTGAACGGACGGAGAACTTGGTCGCTCATGATCGCTCCGGCGCTGGGCAGTATCCGTCCAGCCTAGCAGGTCGGGGGTGGGCGGGGCAATGGGGCCCCGGGACAAACGGTGCGCCTCCGCCCGCGCCCCCGCACGGACCGGCCCCGCCCCTCCGCCGGCCGGGCGCGCCGCTGCATCCGGGTGCAATGTCGAGCCCCTGGGGCGCGCGGGACGGGCGCGGTCAGTTGAGCTTCCAGGCGCCGGCCTTCGTGCGTCTGGCGGGGAACTGCTGGAGGCGCTGCGGTCCCGGCGTGCCGTCCTTCGCGGCGTAGCGGGAGATGACCAGGGCGACGGCCTTGCCGTCCCGGGCCATCACGTAGATGGGCTCGAAGCGGGTGATCTTCCAGTGCGTCGCCTCGATACGGTCGGCGAGGGTCTGCCTGGCGAGGCTGGCGGTGGCGGGGTGGCCCTCGGGCCAGCAGGCGGCGAAGGCCTTGCCATCCCGGGCGTTGTAGGCGGCGCGGAAGCCGGCCAGCAGCTTGCGCACGGCCTGCTTGGCGGCCTGGAGCTCGTCCATGCCGGCGAGCTTCTGGTAGTGGGCGTCGATCTTCCGCCGCGTCAGCGCCGCCGCGGCGGGGTCGGCATCGGCGAGGGCGCGCAGGGGCGAGCGAACGGCCCGGAGACGGCCGGCGACGTCCCCCGGGCGCGAGCACCAGCGGATGCGGGAGGGGATCAGCGAGAGCATGCTGACGGCCGTGCCGGGCAGGAAGGACTTGTACATCGTCACGTAGCGGTCGTCGATGTTGCCGGCGAAGTGCTCCAGGGCGACGACGGCCCAGTGGACGGTCTTCTCGCAGCTCTGCTTCTTGTGGCGGGCGAGCTGGACGGCGGAGAGCTGCTCCCCTGCGGGGACGCGCGTCCAGGCGACGGCGAGCCTGCTGGCGACGCGGCCGAGGTGGAAGTCGTCGGCCCGCGGCGGGTCGGCGAGCTTGCGGTACTCGCGGCGCATGACGTCTCTGAGCGGCGCGACGTCGTTGGGGTCGGCATCGAGGACGGCCTGGACGAGCTGCTGATCGGCCCGCGAGCGCTGGCGGAGGTTCCCGCCGGCCCAACTGGTGCAGTAGCGTCCCCAGGCGCTGCGCAGGGCGGGGTCGAGCCTCGCCGGGCGGGTGGTCGCCGGGCGGGTCGCGGGCCCGGCGGCGGCGGGCGCCGCCAGGGCCAGGCAGGTGCATGCGATCGCTTGGCGTATCATCGCGTCTCTCCCGTGAGCGGTGCAGGGCGAGCCCGAGCGGTCTCAGACAGGTTCGTTGCCGTTCCTGCGCCGGACGCGGCTCGTCTGGCAAGGCGGCCGAAGCAGGCGATGCCGCAGCATCGCCGATGCAGGCCAACGCGGCCAGGCGGGCCGGGGACCAGCAGGAACACACCATATCCTATCTGAGACCGCTTGGAGCGCGGCGGGGGTGAATTGTGAGAAAAAACTGTGAAGGCAACCCGGGGGTCGCTAGGTTCGCACCTTTGCACCGGGGGCCGCATCGCGCCCGGCCCCGAGGAGTATCCCATGCCTCAGCAGCATCGCGTGACGTTCCAGCCGCACGGGCGTGCGGTGTACGTACTCTCGGGCACGAAGCTCATCGAGGCCGCCGCCCGGGCGGGCCTGACCATCGACAGCCCCTGCGGCGGGGCGGGCACGTGCGGCAAGTGCCGGGTGCACGTCACCGGCGGGGCCTGCCCGCCGACCGACGCCGAGCGGGCCGCCCTCGGCGACGAGCAGCTCGCCGACGGCTGGCGCCTGGCCTGCCAGAGCTGTGCCTGCGGCGACTGCGCCGTCGAGGTGCCCGACAGCTCGCTGTTCGCGGGCAAGCACCAGATCCTCGCCGAATCCGCCACGCAGGCCGGCGACGAGGTCCTCCCCGCCGTCCGCAAGGTGCACGTCGAGCTCGACGAGCCCACACTCGCCGACGACGTGCCCGACCTGCTCCGACTCCAGAACGCCGTGGGCAACGTCCGGGCGGGGCTGGGCCTGCTGCGGCGGATCGGACGCCTCCTGCGGGACAGCGGCTTTGCCGGCACGGCCGTGCTGGCCGACCACCACCTGATCGACCTCGAGCCCGGCGACACGACCGGCGCGTGCTACGGCGCGGCCTTCGACGTGGGCACGACCACGGTGGTCGCCGCCCTGCTGGACCTGACCGACGGGCGCGAGCTGGCGCTGGCCTCGGCGGTAAACAGCCAGGTGCGCTTCGGCGACGACGTGCTCAGCCGCATCGAGCACGGCAGCCGCCCCGACGGGCTGGAGGAGCTCCGCCTGGCCGCCCTGGAGACCATCGACGCCGTCCTCTCCGAACTGTGCGAGCGGACCGGGGTGGCGCGGACGAACATCTACGAGCTGACCTTCGCGGGCAACACCACGATGCAGCACCTGCTGGCCGGCATCGACCCCTCGCAGCTCGGGCAGGTGCCCTTCGTCCCGGCGTTCGGGCGGTCGGTCATCGTCCCGGCCGTGGAGTTGGGGATCGACATTCACCGCCGCGCCGCGGCCGTGCTGTTCCCGGTCATCGGCGGCTTCGTCGGGGGGGACACCGTCGCGGGGCTGGTGGCGACGCGTCTGGCCGACGCCGACGGCGCGCAGATGATGATCGACATCGGCACCAACGGGGAGATCGTCCTGGCCCGCGGCGGCGAGCTGTGGGCGGCCTCGACGGCGGCGGGCCCGGCCTTCGAGGGCGCCCGGATCTCCTGCGGGATGCGAGCGACGGCCGGGGCGATCGAGAAGGTCGTCGTCGGCGAGGACATCGAGTTCAGCGTGATCGGCAACGTCGAGCCGGTGGGGCTTTGCGGCAGCGCCCTGGTGGACCTGACGGCCGGGCTGCTGGACGCCGGGCTGGTCACGAGCGTCGGGCGGATGCTCCCGCCGGCGGACCTGCCCGAGGGCGTCCCGCCGGCGCTGCGGGAGCGGGTGGTGATGGGCGAGAACGATCAGCCGGCCTTCGTGCTGGCCCGGCGGGAGGGCGGGCAGGACGTTCGCGTCACGCAGAAGGACATCCGCGAGCTGCAACTGGCGACCGGCGCCATCCGCGCCGGCGTCGGGATGCTGCTGGGCCAGGCCGGGCTGGAACCCGGCGACCTCGACCGCGTCCTGATCGCCGGGGGGTTCGGCAGCTTCATCCGCCGCAGCAAGGCCCAGCGGATCGGGCTGCTGCCGGGCGGACTCGGCCACGAGAAGGTGCTGTACGTCGGCAACGCGTCGCTGGCCGGGGCGAAGTGGGCGCTGGCGAGCATCAAGGCCCGGCGCCGCGCCGAGCAACTCGCCCGCCAGGCCGTCCACGTCGAGCTCAGCCAGGACCCCGACTTCCAGATGCAGTTCGCCGAAGCGATGATCTTCCCCGAGGCATCGCAGCCCCGCTAAGCTTTTGATGGAACCCCCCAACCACCCGACGGAAGGGACGCACGTGAAAGACCGTCTGCTGGACGCGTTGTCCAAGAGCTCGGCCGACTATGCCGACATCCGCTTCGAGCACGAGGACGCCACGCGGATCGCCTATCGCGGGGAGGACGTCGAGGACGTCTCCAGCGCCAAGCGAGCCGGCGGGGTCGTCCGCGCCTGCACACGCGGCGGATGGGCCACCGCCGTGTTCGACAGCCCCGACGACCTCGAGCACCAGCTCGCCGAGGCCTGCCGCTGCGCCGAGCTGGTCGGCCGGGAAACCACCGAGCTCGCCGAGCCCCCCCCGCCCCCGGCCGAGGCGCCCGACACCGCCGCCGAGATGGCCCGCGACCCCCGCGGCGTGCCTCTGGACGAGAAGCTCCACACCATCGGCAGGACCAACCGGGTCATCCTGGACGCCGACGAGAAGATCGAGACGTCCATGGTCCTCTACTACGACAGGTTCCGCACCGTGCACTTCGCCTCGTCGCGCGGGGCGGCGTTCACGGAGCAGCGGCCGTTCGTGGGGATGATCCTCGTCGCCGTGGCGCGGGACGGCTCGCTGATCCAGCGGGCGCACAAGACGCTGGCGTCGGCGACGAGCTACGACGACGTCGCCGCGGACCGCCGCCAGGACGCCGAGACCGTCGCCCGCCGAGCCGTGGACCTGCTCGCCGCGCCGCCCTGCGAGGGCGGGCAGAAGACCGTCGTGCTCGACAACGAGCTCGGCGGGGTGTTCTGCCACGAGGCCTTCGGGCACCTCTCCGAGGCGGACTTCCTCTACGAGAACCCCAAGATGCGCGACCTGATGCACCTCGGCCGCGAGATGGGCGTCAAGGAGCTCAACATCGTCGACGACGGCTCGATGGGGCGCACGATCGGCACGCACGCCTTCGACGACGAGGGCACGCCGACAGGCCCGACCCACCTGGTCCGCGACGGCGTGCTCGCCGGGCACCTGCATTCGCTGGAGACGGCCGCCAAGATGGGCGCCAGGCCGACCGGCAACGCCCGGGCGATCGGGCGGGGTCACGCGCCGATCGTTCGGATGACGAACACCTACATCGCCGCCGGGCAGAAGAGCTTCGAGGAGTTGATCGCGGACGTCGACGACGGCATCTACGCCCGCAGCGCGTTCGGCGGGCAGACGATGATGGAGATGTTCACCTTCTCGGCGGCGTACGGCTACCGCATCCGCAACGGCAAGGTCGGCGAGCTGGTCCGCGACGTGGTGCTGACGGGCAATGTCTTCGAGACGCTGCACCGGATGGACGGCTTCGGCGACGATTTGACGATCTACGAAAGCGCCGGGGGCTGCGGCAAGGGCGGGCAGAGCCCGCTGCCGGTGACCTTCGGCGCCCCGCACCTGCGCATCCGCGACGTGGTCGTCGGCGGGCGGTAGGCGGGCGCAGGACGGCGGACCCCCGCACGCGGGCCCCGAGCTGCGATACCCCATGGGACATGCGACAGGCCGAACGCCCCCCCGGCGTTCTCCCGGAGTGCACGATGCGAAACTCGATGATCGACACGATGACGCCCATCGCCACCGAGGCGCTGGACACCGCCCGCGCCCGCGGCGCCGACGGGGCGAAGATCCGCTTCACCCAGGGCGAGAAGGTCGGCTGCTCCTTCGAGGCCGGGCGGCTGAAGCAGGCCTCCGCCGCCCAGAACGCCTCCTACGCCGTCACCGTCCTGGCCCGGGGCCGACGCGCGCGCGCCGAGGGCACCGACCCCGGCGACCTCGACGAGATCGTCTCCCGCGCCGTCGCCCTCGCACAGGCCGGCAGCGTGGCGCACTTCGACGCCTGGCCGGCGCCGGGGGACGTCACGGCCGTCGAGCGCCACAGCCCCGAGACGGCCGAGCTCCCCCGAGAGCGCCTGATCGACGCCTGCGAGCGGATCGTCGCGGCGCTGAAGGACTACGACAGCGACCTGTTCATCGAGGCCGGAGGCTCGCGGAAGGAGTCCGAGGGCCTGCTGGTGACCACCGGCGGGGTCCGCCACGTCGGGCGGCGGACGGGCTGGTCGCTGAACGCCTACGCCCAGCGTACCGACGGAACGGACATGCTCTTCGCCGGGTTCGGGCGCGCGTGGAACGCCGTCAACGAGCTGTTCGACCCCGATCGGATCATCGCCGAGATCCTCGGCGACCTGCGCCACGGCGAGACCGTCACGCCTGCCCCCCAGGGCCGGACCACCGCCCTCCTCTCGCCGGAGGTCTTCTCCATGCTCCTCCAGGCCGTCGAGCTGGGCGTCAGCGGGCGAAACGTCGCCAAGGGCGACTCGCCCCTCCGCGGGCGGATCGGCGAGCGGGTGCTCGACGCGTCCGTCACGCTGATCGACGACCCGCACGTGCCCTTCGCACCCGGCTCGGCCGAAGTCGACGGCGACGGCGTGCCCACCCGCCGCACGGACATCTTCACCGATGGCGTGCTCAAGGGCTTCCTCTACGACCTGGACTCCGCCGGGCTCGCCGGCGCCGAGCCCACCGGCCACGACCACTGTTCGCCGCACGCCCCGGAGGTCCTGCCCGGCGACCGCCCCCACGAGGAACTGCTCGCCGGCGTCGACGACGGCCTGCTGCTCAAGGGCCTGATCGGCTTCGGGCAGGGGAACCTGGTCAACGGCGACTTCTCCTGCAACGTCGGCCTGGGCTTCCGCGTGCGTCACGGGGAGATCGTCGGGCGCGTCAAGAACACCATGGTGGCCGGGAACGTCTACGACCTCCTGGCCGCCGACATCCGCCTCAGCAGCGACCGCGACGAGCAGCTCCGCCTGCCCTGGGCCGTCGTCGAGGGCCTCGGCTCGGCAACGACCAACGAGTGACGGAGGGGTACCGCGGGACCGGACCGCGGCGGCACCGGCCTGCCGGTCTTCCACGGCTTTTCCCGTGCATCCCCCGCATCCCTGCGTATTCTCTTGCAGACGGTGTATCCCCGTGCATTCCTGCGGACGCTCCGGGGCGGGCCCGGATCGTTTCGGCAGCGGAACGGAGCGAACCATGCTGGCGGGATTCGAGCAACTCTCGGCCTCGTTTCTGGAGCAGGTGCTCTCGAAGGCGTTTCGCGAGCCGGTGGAGGTCCGCAAAGTCCGCGTGACCGACTACACCGACTCCCCGGACAACGTCCGCGGCGCCCGGGGGCTGCGCAAGGTCGACGCCGAGACCAGCCGCGGGCCCATGCGGCTGATGGCCAAGACGCTCCCGCAGACCCGCCACCGCGAGGCGCTGATCTGGCGGTTCCTCGCCGAGCAGGGCGGCCTGCCGGTCCCCGAGGTCTACCACGTCGAGTGCAACCAGCGGATGAGCAGCTACGGCGTGCTCATCGAGTACGTCGGGACCCTCGACGAGACCGCCCGGTGGGACGCCTCGTTGGCCTCCGGCGTCGGGCGGGCGCTGGCCACGCTGCACGCGCGATTCTGGAACCGCACCGACGAACTGCCCGACCTGTTCCCCCGGGCACCCGAAGACGCCAACCCCCGCGTCGAGCAGACCGTCCGCCGCTTCCTCGACCGCATGTCCAGCGGCCGCCAGGCCATGCTCGGCGCCATGGTGCCGGAAGTGCTGACCTTCCTGGCCAAGCTCCTCCGCATGGGGCGCCGCTTCTTCGCACCCCCCGCCGGCGTGCCCAAGACGCTCATCCACGGGGCGCTCGACCGCCACGAGGTGCTCTTCCGCCCGCACGCCGGCGGGCCCGAGCCCGTGCTGATCGACTGGGAAGACGCACGCCAGGGCTGGCCCACCGAGGACCTCGCCTCGCTGATCGGCTCGCTGACGCCCGAGCAGCGCCGCAGGGCCCGAGGCCCCCTGCTGCACACCTACCTCGACGTGCTCACCGAGCTCGACCTCGTCGGCGATCCGGACCGGATCGACCGCGAGATCGACCGCCAGCGCATCCTCCAGGCCGGCGAGCGGCTGCCCGAGCAGTGCGCCCTGTACGTCAAGCGCCACGACGACCCCGCCCACCAGCCGTGGTGCCGGGCCTTCCTCGACCGCGCCGCCAACGACGTCCCGGACCTCAAACGCCTCTTGAACACCTTCGCCGACGACCAGAAGATCCCCGAGATGCCCGACGTGCCCGAATGACCCGAATGACCCGAATCGCTTCACGGAAAACCCCCGCCGTCCCCACGTTCCGCCGCGTTCGGCCACGCGGACTCTCCCGGAACTGCCCAACGCGCCCACCGCGAAAGGAGCCCCCGAGACATGCCCGACAAACCCAAGCACGGCTGGCTGTGGATCACCAGCGGCGACCTCGGCACGGAGCTGCGCCAGCTCGACGATGAAGGCCGGGACGTCCGCCCGCTCAAACGCCGCTTCCAGGCCATGATCCGCCTCGGCGATGAGAAGATCGCCTCGGACAGGAACCAGGCCAAGGCCGCCGCGCTGCTCGACGAGGCCCGCGACCTGAAACTGCGCAAGGACTACGCCTTCGACGAGCCCTCCGACCTGCCCGCCATCCGCAAGCTCCGCCCCCGGGGCCCCCGGCGGTACAAGAAGGCCCGCCCCGGCAAGCAACTGCTCGACCGCGTCACCGGAGCGTGGCTGGGGCGGTGCGTCGGCTGCCTGCTGGGCAAGCCCGCCGAGGGCACGCGGACCGACCGCCTCTGGCCCTTCCTCAAGGCCACCAGGCAATGGCCCATCCGCGACTACCTCCGCTTCGGCGTCCGCGGCAAAGCCGCCGCGGAGTTCTCCGACCTGACCGGGCGGAGCTGGTGCGACAAGGTCCCCTACATGCCCGTCGACGACGACACCAACTACACCACCACCGGCCTGATGATCGTCCAGAAGAACGGGCCGGACTTCACGCCGTGGGACGTCGCCACCTTCTGGCTGCGAAACCTGCCCCTGCTGGCGACCTGCACGGCCGAACGCGTCGCCTACCGCAACCTCGCGCTGGCCATGACCCCCCCGGAGACCGCCCGCTTCCGCAACCCCTACCGCGAGTGGATCGGCGCGCAGATCCGCGCCGACGCCTTCGGATACCTCGCCATGGGAGACCCCCAACGGGCCGCCGAGTTCGCCTGGCGAGACGCCTCGATCAGCCACGTCAAGAACGGCATCTACGGCGAGATGCTCATGGCCGCCGCGATCGCGGCCGCCCCGTACTGCGACACGCTGGAGGAGCTCCTGGAGACCGCCCTCTCGGAAATCCCCGCCACCAGCCGCCTGGCCGCCGACGTGACCGAGGCGATCGGCTGGCGCCGCGAGGGCATCGACTACGACGAGGCCGTCCGACGCATCCACGAAAAGTGGGACGAGACCGTCGGCCACGACTGGTGCCACACCAACTCCAACGCGGTGATCTGCGTGGTGGCGCTGCTGTGGAGCGAGGGCGACTTCGGCCGGGCCGTCTGCCGCGCCGTCCAGCCGTGCTTCGACACCGACTGCAACGGCGCGACCGTCGGCAGCATCATGGGCATGTGGCTCGGCGCCGACGCCCTGCCCGCCAGGTGGACCGACCGCCTCCACGACACCCTCAAGACCTCCCTGACCGGCTACCCCGAGGTCCGCATCACCGCCATCGCCAAAGACACCTACGACCTCTACCGCAAGCTGCGATAGAACGGGCTCAACAGGGCTCAACCGGCGTCAGGTCTTCAAAATCCAATTCTGGCGTCTGCTATCATGGCCAGCACCTTTGCTCAAGGCCCGAATCGAGGCGAACGAAAGCGCCGAAGCGCCGCCCAGAATTGAATTCTGAAGACCTGACCCCGGTTGAGACCCCGGTTGGGAAGACGACCATGGACATCAGCAAATCCGATCGAGACATCCTTCGCGAACTGGCCAGGCGGGTTGCCGAGGTGGCGGCGCTGGCGGTGATGAACGAGCGCCGGGCGCTGTGGAAGCGGCATAACGCGCTGGACCCGCCCCGGCCGATGGTGCTGATCTTCCCCGAGGGCTCCTGGCGGGAGCTGCTGGCGGGGGACGAGGTCTGCCGCTGCGAGGACGCCTCGGCCCGGCGGATCGAGTGGGAGCTGCGCCGGCGGCTGTACCACCACGAGCACCTCCACGACGACACGGTCATCGAGGGCCAGTGGTTCGTCGACGCCCCGATCGCCGCCACCGGCTGGGGGCTGGACATCCGCTGGCACGACAGCCCGGACGCCTTCGGGGCCAAGGGGTTCGACCCGGTGCTCAAGACCCGCGCCGACCTCGACCGCCTCCGCTACCGCGAGTTCGCCTACGACGCCGACGCCCACGACCGCGCCGTCGCCGACATGAACGAGCTGTTCGGCGACATCCTCGACGTCCAACGACGCGGCGTCAGGCACATCAGCTTCCACCTCATGGCCGAGTTCACCAAACGCCGCGGGCTCGGCGAGGCGATGATGGACATGGCCGCCGACCCGCAGTTCGTCCACGACGCGATGGCGTTCTTCGCCGAGGGCGAGCGCCGACGCGTGCAGTTCTACGTGGACAACAACCTCCTGAGCCTCAACAACGACGGGACGTATCACAGCTCCGGGGGCAACGGCTACACCGATGAGCTGCCGGCCGAGGGGTTCGACCCCGACCGCGTCCGCCTGCGGGACATGTGGGGCTCGGCCGAGAGCCAGGAGATGGCCCAGGTCTCCCCGGCGATGCACGCGGAGTTCTGCCTGCGGTACGAGCGCCCCCTGCTGGAGCCGTTCGGGCTGACCGGCTACGGCTGCTGCGAGGACCTGACGGGGAAGCTGGACGACGTCCTGGCCGTGGCGAACATGCGCCGGGTGTCGATCTGCCCCTGGGCGGACGTGGACGCCTGCGCCGAGCGGCTGGGCGGCGGCTACATCTTCTCGTGGAAGCCCCAGCCGGCGGACCTTGTCGGGGCGTTCGACGCCGACCGCGTGCGGGAGCGCATCCGCCGCGCCGTCGAGGCCGCGGCCCGCCACGGCTGCGTGCTGGAGATGATCCTCAAGGACACCCACACCTGCGAGCACCGCCGGGACCGATTCACTCGCTGGTCCGACATCGCCACCGAAGAAGCGACGGCAGGAGGACCGTAAGGCCGGAATACCGGATTACCGTTGGACCGGAATACCGGATTGCCGTAGACCGGATTGCCGGAAGACCGTATGAGCCGGAGGCGTCGCGGGCGCATCATGGCGACTCCCGATCGTGCGCTACCAAGACCTTCCGGCCCGCCGGCCCTCCGGTCTTCCCGATGGAGTCCCCATGCCGCGTGTCGTGCTGCTGTTGATCCTGACGTTCGTCGAGAGCCTCGCGACGATCCTGGTCGAGCGGGCGGCGTACTTCTTCTGCCGCGAGCGGCTGGGGTTCTCCGACACGCAGAACCTCGCCCTGGCGCTGGTCTTCGGCGCCGCCTACGCCGTCGGGGCCGTCGTCAGCCATCGCGTCGCCGTATCCGCCGGCGAGAAGAAGGCCCTGCTGGGCACGCTGGCCGCTCAACTCGTCGTCCACGTCGTCATGGGTCTGCACCCGACGGCCTGGATGCTCTTCGCCGGCAGCGCCGTCACCGGCTTCCTGGCCGGGCACAAGTGGCCGATCATCGAGTCCTACGTCTCGGCCGGCAGGTCCCCGGTCCGCACCGCACGCGTCATCGGCTGGTTCAACCTCGCCTGGGCCTCGGCCGTGCCGGTCTCCCTCGCCGTCGCCGGGCCGCTGATCGCCTGGCGGAGCTGGGCGCTGTTCCTGCTGGGTGCGGCGATCAACGCCGCGAGCCTCCTGATGATCGCCACCTTGCCGCCGCGTCCCTCGCACCTGGCCCACGATCACCCGGACCGGCCGACCGCGCCGCGGCTGCGGCGATGGGGGCACCTGCTGGGGGCGGCGCGCTGGCTGCTGCTGGCGGGGTATTCGACCATGTGGATCCTCGCGGCCCTGATGCCGGGGATCTTCGACCGCCTGGGATACTCGACCCGCCTGGCGTCGGGGATGTCCAGCGTGCTGGACCTGGCGAGGCTGACGGTCTTCGCGGCACTGGGCGCGTGGGCGGGCTGGCACGGCCGGCGGGTGGCGATCCTGGCCGGCATGGCGCTGATGCCGGTCGGCTTCGTGATGGTCCTGGCCGGCGAGCCGTTGGCGGTCGTGCTCGTCGGCGAGGCCGTCTTCGGCACGGGGATCGGCATGGTCTACTTCGCCAGCCTCTACTACGCCATGGTGGTCAAGAACGCCTCCGTTGCCGCGGGCGGGGGGCACGAGGGGCTCATCGGCGCCGGCTTCGCCGTCGGCCCGGCCGCGGGACTGCTGGGCGTGGCCCTCGAGGGCTCCCTGGGCTCGACGCTCTACGGCATCTGCGCCACCGCCGGCGTGGTGGTGGTCACCTGCTCGGCGCTGGCCGCCCTGCACCTGCTCCGCGCGGGAGCGTCCGAGACCGAAGACGACCCCGAAACCGGCAGCTGAGCCCGGGGCACCTCGGGGAAACCGCCATCCGCCGACCGGCCCGCTACCGGCCCGCCGACCGATATGCTACCATGCCCGCCATGAGCGACATGCCGCCCAGCCCGATCCCGTGCGCCCGGGAAGACCGCCTGACCCTCACCGAGCGCGAGCTCTTCGAACGCCTCGGCTGGTTCACCCACATCCGGTGGTTCATGGCCACCGGCACGCTGCTGCTGCTGAGCTTCAGTTGGTACGTCCTGGGCGTCCGCTTCCACGCCGTCGGCGAGCCGCCCAGCCTCTCCCCGGCCGTGTACGTCACGCTGCTGATCTTCCTCTACAACGCCCTGTTCACCTTCCTGGTCCGGCTGGTGCAGGCCCGCCGGCAGATCACCCGCCGGATCATCGTCTTCCTGGCGCTGGGGCAGATCGCCTGCGACATGATGGCCGTCTCCGTGCTGGTCCACCACACCGGCGGGGTGGAGAATTACTTCATCATCCTCGTGCTGCTGCCGATGGTGATCGCCTCGGAGCTGCTGCCGCAGGCGCTGGCGTACGCGACGGCGGGGGCGGCCTCGCTGCTGATCCACGGGATGGCGTGGGGGGAGTATTACGGCATCTTCAAGCACGTCCACGTGGACCTCTCCGGCGGCCGGGAGGGCGAAAGCGTGGTCCACGGCCTCCACGCCGACTGGGTCTACGTCCTCCAGATGACCACGGCCCTGACGGTGATGAGCTTCGCGATGGTGTTCATCGCCTCGTCGATCTCCAAGCGCCTCCGGGCCCGCGAGGACGAGCTGGAGGCCGCCTACTGCCGACTCCGCGGCGCCGCCGAGGCCAAGAGCCTCTTCATGCGCCGCGCCGGGCACGAGATGCGGGCGCCCCTGGCGGCGATCTACAGCATCCTCGACGCGGTCGGGCAGGACCCCGCCGCCGGGCTCAACGACGAGCACCGCCGCCTGTTCCGGCGGGCGACACGCCGCTGCGACGCCCTGATGGAGCTGGTCAACGACCTGCGCCGCTACTCCCGCCTCCAAGCCGCGCCGCCCAGCGGCGTCGCGCGAACGCCCCTGAGGCTCGACGAGCTCGTCGCCGGCACGCTGGAGCTGTTCCGCTCCCAGGCCGACGAGGCCGGGCTGACCCTCGACGCCGACCTCCACGAGGCCCCCGTCGCCGGGGATGAGGAAATGCTCAAGCAGGTCGTCACCAACCTCGTCGCCAACGCCATCCAGTACACCCCCGCCGGCGGGCGGATCGCCGTGAGCCTGGGCGCCCCCGACGACCGCGCCGTGCTGGAGGTCCGCGACACGGGCATCGGGATCGATCCGGACACGGCCGAGAGGCTCTTCGAGGAGTTCTACCGCAGCCCCGAGGCCCGCCAGACCTTCCGGGACGGCACGGGGCTGGGCTTGGCCATCTGCCGCCGCATCGTCGAGATGCACGGGGGCACCATCACCGCCGCCCCCGCCCCCGACGCCGGCTCACGCTTCACCGTACGCCTGCCGCGGGAAGGCTGACACAGACGCTATCCGGTAGCGGCTACCAGGGGGACGCCCGGGGCGCTTGGCGGTCTGCCGGCCTCTTCGGGACGGGCTCCGGAAGGACGGAGGGGGCCCCATACCCCACGGACGACCGCGCCGCGCAGACCGAACGCGGAGCTCCGATCGATACCTGCTGCGCGGTGACGGACAGCGAGAAGCCGAAGGCTTCTACCGCTGCGGGCGAAGGAGGCGGGCGGAGAAGCGGCGGGCGGGGAACGCCCGCCCCGGGTTGCCGCTGCCGGGAACGATGTCCTGCTGGAGGTACACGCGGTCGGCGGGGATGCGGCAGGTTTCCTGGAGGGTGTTGACGAGGTCGACGGCGGACTCGAACTGCTCGCCGGCGGGCCCGCGACGGGAGAAGTCGCCGATCAGGCAGACGCCGATGCCGGCCTTCCGCCAGTAGCCGCCGATGTGCCCGCCGGGCCGCTGCGAACGCCAGAGGTCGGTGGCGACCACGCGCCCGCCGCCGTCGGCGGTGACGAGGAAATGGCATCCGCGTGCCAACGGGGTATCCGCGCGTGGCGAGGCGTGGACCACCACGTGCTGCCACCGCGCCGGCCGCAACTCCGACGTGGTCTCGTAGACGAGGTGCCCCACCCCGGCCGGGAGCGGCTGGACGACCGCCAGCGGCTGGGCGAGCGGGCGGATGGGCTCGGTCTCGAGGACCATCAGCGCCAGCGCGCCGAGCGTCATCGCGATCAGAAGTGCGCCGAGTGTCTTGACCGTCCTGCTCGAGGCCATGTGACGCCCGAAAAGGTTGAAGGTCCCGGTCCCAGTCGAGGTGCCGACAAGCATAACTCTAGGAGAGCCATCGTCACAATACAAGCCCCGAGGCCAGCAAATCCTGAGAAAACCGCCGGTCAGGCCGAGACAGCCCCCGGGTCGGGCTCTTCCTCGACGACGCCGAGTTCCTCGAGCGCGCGGCGGGCGGCTTCCTGCTCGGCCTCCTTCTTGCTCATCCCCCAGGCGCTGCTGAAGTGCCTGCCGGCGATGGAGACGGCCACCTCGAAGCACTTGCTGTGGTCGGGGCCCTTCTCGTCGAGCAGGTGGTACTCCGGCGTGGTGCTCCAGCGGCGCTGGGCGACCTGCTGGAGGACGGACTTGAAGTTCCGCTGGTGCTCGTTCTCGAAGGCCTCCTCGATGAACGACAGCAGGTGGGCGAGGATGAACTCCCGCGCCGGCGACAGCCCCCCGTCGAGGTAGATCCCGCCGATCAGCGATTCGAAGACGGCAGCGGAGACCGACTGCGGCAGCCGCTCCGGCGTCGGCATCCCCTTGCCGAGATACAGCAGCTCGCAGAGGCCCAGCGCCTCGGTCACTTCCGCGCACGTCCGCCGGGAGACCACCGAAGACTTGATCTTGGTCATCTGCCCCTCCAGCAGGTCGTCGTACCGCTCGTAGAGCTCCTGGCAGACGACCAGCCCGAGCACCGCGTCGCCGAGGAACTCCATCCGCTCGTTGCTTTCGAGACGGGAGTCGGCCACGGAAGAATGCGTCAGGGCAAGCGACAGCAACTCCCCGTCCTGGAAACGGTAGCCGGTCAGGTCCTCGCAACGCTGGAGGGCGGACTCATCCAAAGGGCGGCTCCTGTTCAGGCGCCCCATGGCGGAATGCGCCCACGGCGACGTTCGCCCGGCGGGCGGATTCCGTCAGGGGGCACCCTGACGCTCCTTCCAGACGCATTATAGGCCCGCCCCGGAATCTGTCAAACGCCGGGCGGGCTTTACCGCTCGCCGCGGTTGCCTGAGACGAGCACGCACCGCCCCCGCCCGACCTGCCAGCTCAGCAGCATCCAGACGGTCGCCCATCCGTCGCCGTAGGTCCGGTCCGGCCAGGTCGTGCCCCGGGCCTCCACCGGGGGCATGGAGTCGTCGGCGTAGCCGTAGCCGAGGTCCTTCCACGGCTGGACGGCGAACGTGCCATCGCCCCCCCGGGCCCCCAGCAGCGTGCGGCGATGGGCCTGCCAGAACACCCGCCGCTCGTTGGGACCGAAGGACGCCGCCCCCAGCGCCGCCCAGGCGAAGTTCATCAGCCCCGAGGCGTGCCCGTGGGGGGCTCCCTCGATGTGCCGAAGCAGGAAGTTCAGCGCCAGCTTGCTCTTGCGACCGTTGTCGCCCTCGGCGCCGGGCAGCGGGTACGTCGAGAGAACCCACGCCACCCCCCCGGTGCGCCCCACCGACACCGACGAGCCGTGCCGGACCCAGTACGACGCGCCCCCGCTGGGCCCGATGCAGCCGCGAAGCCCCGCGAACGCCGCGTCCAGGGACGCCTGCCCGACCTCGACCCCCTCCCGCCGCGCCGCACCCAGCGCCGCCGTCGACCAGAGCGTTACACCCACGAACGGCCCGTAGCCGGCCGGGCGGAGGCTGTGGCACCACCCCCGCTCGCCCTGCCGCCCCGCCTGCAGCAGCCGGGCCAGCTCCCAGATCCGTCCCCGCAACGCCGGCGACGGCGCCTCGGCGTGCATCTCGGCCAGGAAGAGCGTCGCCAGGGCGACCGTCCACGTGCGGTGCGCCCGGGTGAACCGGTCGTCCCGGGCCGCGGCGCCGGCGACGTACCGAGTCAGCCGCAGCAGGGCACGACGCCGCGGGCCCCGACGCGACGCCGCCCCCTCGCCGAGGAGCACGAGGCCCAGCACGCTCGACGCCGGCGCCTGAACCGCCGGCCAGGCGCCAAGGCGAATCGGGATCGGGCGGTCCGCGGGGCGGCGAAGCACCCGCGCGCACAACCGGTCCAGCGAGCGGGCAAACAGCCGCTCGCAGGCCGGACATCCCGCCGGACAGGTGGATGAATGCTCCCCCCGCCCTTCCGCGGGCCCCACCGGCCGAGCCCCGCCCGCACCCGCCGGCCGGGACGCCGGCCCCGTCGTGGCCGATACCTCCGCCACGGAGGCGAGTTCGTCGGCGGGCAGGTCGACGACGATCCCCTTGACCGTCCGCAAGACCAGCACCGTCCGCCCCTGCCGCAGCAGCTCGCCTCGGAATCGCCGCCCGTCGCGCAATGTCACGGCCACCTGCGCCGCGGCGGGCGCCGCGCAGCCCAGCAATGCCGCCAGCAAGGCCGCGGCGAGCCGACGTGCAGGATCCGGCACAGGGACGGACATTGGCTGCCTCCGCCCCTGAATGACCCCGCCGCCGGGGGATGTGTTTCAACGTTTCCCGGGGGCGGCAGGGCTTGATCGGCCGGCCGGGGGGGCTCTAGAATGGCAATATGAATGAGAAGATACGCCAGGTCGATCCCGACGCCCTTGGCATCGTGTGCTATCCGGACCCGCGGCTGACGGAGGTCTGCACGCCCGTCGAGACGGTCGACGACAGCGTCCGCTCGCTGCTGGACCGGATGTTCTCGCTGATGTTCGCCAACCGTGGCGTCGGCCTGGCGGCGCCGCAGGTGGGTGTCACGGTGCGGCTTTTCGTGGCCTCGCCGACGTTCGAGCCGGACGACCGTCGGGTGTACATCAACCCGGAGATCATCTCGGCCGAAGGCTTGCAGGACGACGAGGAGGGCTGCCTGAGCTTCCCGGGCGTCGCCTGCAAGGTCAAGCGCCAACGGATCGCGACGGTCCGTGCGCTGGGCCCCGACGGCGAGCCGTTCGAGGAGACGGGGGAAGATTTGCTGGCCAGAATATACCAGCATGAGATCGATCATCTCGACGGCCGACTGCTCGTGGACCGGATGGGTTCGGTCGCGAAACTGGCCAATCGCAAGGCCCTCAGGCAGTTGGAGGAGAGCTTCACGGGCGGCTGAGGGGAAATACCATATTGCGGAAAGAGGGATTGGGGAGCTTGACAGATTCGCCTTTCTGCGTATACTTGTGTGTGCTGACCAAGGCTGCAAGCCTTCAGGTCGAAGCGAGGGAACATCTGTGACGCTCTCTCGGGCACTGGGCGATTCGTCGCCCTTTCGGCCTGATCCCTTGTGAGGACAGTCTCGGTCGTGGAGGTTGTGTTCGCTCTGCTGCGGCAGGGTCCTGAGCTGGGTCCTGTGAAGCGCTCTTCGCAGCATTCCTGGATGGTTTGCGTACGTCCTGCGGGCGTATGGGCCGGCTGTGTATGTATCGGCCGGGGAATTGCCCGCGCGGACGAGGGAATGCGTTTGTCCGGCCCGGATGGTTCCGGGCCCGCAAAGAAACGACAACGCGAAGCGGGCTGAAACAAAAGCAGAGGAGTCTGGGCGATGAAGCGAGAGAGGGAAAGAAGTCTGCGGAAGGCCGTCTGCGTGATCGCGACGGTCTTGAGCGTCGGCCTGGCGGGCACGGCGATGGCGGCCCCGATGGAAGGCAACTACGTCAGCGAGGGCGGCAGCGTGCTTGAGGGCCGATGGTCCGAAGGCTACGCGGACGGCAATCCCGGCCAGACAGGCAACACCGTCAACGCCTGGAGCTGGGACGATCCCAACGCCGGCACGCAGTGGACGATCAGCGGCCCCGCGGTCGGCACGGCCGGCGCGAGCTACGACGCCAATACCGGCCAGTACGTCACCGAATACGACACGACCAACGCGTTCCTGACGCTCAAGGACGGTCCGTGGACCGCTAGCGGCGACGGGGACTACACCGTGGACGTCACCTACTACCGCCACGATACGACCGTCCAGCAGGACGGCTCGATCGACACGGTGGTGACCCTCTGGGGCGATGTGGTCGGCTACGCCAACTACACGGTGGACCTCGTGATCGCCATCGCAAGCCGCCCGAGCGACTGGGAAGGCGTGCACCCCGGCGGCAGCGAGTTCCCGCCCTACCTCCCCCAAGGCGCCGACACCGGCCACTGGGGCAACGTCCAGGGCATCGACATCACCATCACCCCCGAGCCGGCCGCGATGAGCGTGCTGGGGTTCGGCGCGCTGGCGATGCTGCTGAAGCGGCGTCGCCGCCGGGCGTGAGGCCGCCGGAAAAAAAGGCCGGTCGGACTGAGGAAACGCCAGAGCGGGCGCGCTAAGATGTCTTCAAACGCGACATGGAAGATTGACAGTTCGGCCCAAAGTGGTATAATTGAGGAGACAATCGGTAGGCGTTCGACAACCGTGTACGCCGGGCGCAGCGAGGCAGAGCCTGATCTCGCCGCACCCATGCTTGACCGCGTGCACCGCCTTGAAGTGAGGTCGGGCGCCTGTCCGGAGGGTTGTATCTGTGCTGCGACGCGGGACGCCCGCGAGGGCATCCCGTGGACGAGCTCCCCGCAGCATGCTTCGGGCTCGATGGGCGGTCGAGGTGCGCTCCGCGCCGCGTCGGCCGCGACGAGAAACGCGAAGAATGTGCGCCCGGAGAACCGGCGCAGCAACAGAGTCCCGCGCCGCCCCTAGAGGGTCCGCGCACCGGTAAGAACGAGAGCCTGCAATACCTGACAAACAGGTCGGGTCCCCGCGTACGGGCCCCGGCCGGGAAAACGGAGGCAGCACCATGACGGGTGGAGAGAACATCATGAATCGGGGTCGCAAGAGTGGTTGGGTCATCGCGGCAGTGACGGTCGGCATCCTGGCGATGCAGGCAACGGCAGCCCCGGTGACGGGCGTGTTCGAGAGCGAAGAATTCAACGGCGACATCATCGACGGGCGCTGGACCGAGAGCTACGCCGGCGGGGGCCCCGGGCTGGCGGGCAACGTCCTCAACGCCGCAAGCTGGGATGGCACGACCCTCGGCGGGCAGTGGACGATCGGGGGCATGACCCTCGATGAGAACGCCCAGTTGATCGACCTGGACACGATGGGCTCGCTGACCATCGAGAAGTACTTCAGCCAGTACGTCGGCGGCCAGATGCTGCTGAAGAAGGAAGCCCGCGACGGCAACAGCGCCTGGTGGGGCGAGCCGGACGGCAGCGCGATGGAGGAGTACACCGTCTTCATCGACGAGTACACCCACCACACGCAGGTCACGAAGCTCAACGGCGTGGAGAAGGGCGTCTACAGCCTCATCACCATGACCGGCAGCTTCGACCCCAACACCGACAGCGAGTACTACTACAACGTCGAGTTCATGCTCGCCGTCGCGGTCAAGACCGGCGAGGGCGCGGGTCCGCCGGCCGGCTTCCCCGACTTCCTCGGTGACCCCAACGACAACGGCCAGTGGGGCGTCGCCCAGAAGATCCGCATGGAAATCGCCCAGGGCGAAGAGGTCCCCGAGCCGTCGGCGATGGCCCTCGTGGCCATCGGGGCGACGGCCATGATCCTCCGCCGGCGACGCCGCACCGCCTGACACGGCGGACAGAACCCATAGCCTCTACGCTGCCTCCGCAGCCCCCGCCCGCGTTCCCGCGGCCGGGGGCTGCTTCCTTTTCCCCTCCCCGCTGCCGGTGCCACAGCCCCGGCAGTTCCCCCTGTACCGCCGCCCGGCCGGGCCGGCTCGATGCCCCCGCGCGGCTGCCCGCCCGGCCCGGAGGGTGCCGCCTCTCTGTTCGGCCCCGCCCCGCGCTTTGCGCGACGCCACGAAATGGCGCCGCGGACGGCAAAACCCCCTTGGCGGTCCGAGGCGGTGCCGCTACAATCGTTGGTCTTTCGCTGGCCTCCGGGGCGAGCCGGACAGCGCCGCCGCCACCATGCCGCCCGAACCAGCAGGCGAAGGGAACCATGAAACGTACGTGCCGCGACATCCGTGACCAGTTCATCGCGTTCTTCACCGAGCGCGGGCATACGTTCGTGCCCTCCAGCCCGCTGCTGCCCGCCGAGGACCCCACGCTGCTGTTCACCAACGCGGGCATGAACCAGTTCAAGGACATCTTCCTCGGGCAGGTCACCCGGAATTACGCCCGTGCCGTCAACAGCCAGAAGTGCATCCGCGCCGGCGGCAAGCACAACGACCTCGAGGACGTCGGACACGACACCTACCACCACACGTTCTTCGAGATGCTCGGCAACTGGAGCTTCGGCGACTACTTCAAGGCCGAGGCCATCGCCTGGGCATGGGAACTGCTCACCGGCGTCTGGGGGCTGGAGAAGGACCGCCTCTACGCCACCGTCTTCGAGGGCGACGAGGCCGACGGGCTCTCGGCCGACACCCAGGCCGAGCAGCTCTGGAAGGACAACACCGACATCGATCCGTCCCACATCCTTCGAGGCAACAAGAAGGACAACTTCTGGGAGATGGGCGAGACGGGGCCCTGCGGGCCGTGCAGCGAAATCCACATCGACATGACGCCGGATAAGTCCGGCCGGGACCTCGTCAACGCCGGCGACGCGCGCGTCATCGAGATCTGGAACCTCGTCTTCATGCAGTACAACCGGGCGCCGGACGGCAAGCTCAGCCCCCTGCCGGCCACGCACGTGGACACGGGGATGGGCTTCGAGCGGATCTGCGCGGTGCTCCAGGGCAAGCGGAGCAACTACGCCACGGACCTGTTCGTCCCGCTGATCGAGACGATCGAGACGCTGACGGATCACCGCTACGGCCGGGCCGCCGCCGGCGAGGCCGCCGACCGCTTCGACACCGCGAGCATGGACGACATGGGCGACGTCGCCTGCCGCGTGATCGCCGATCACGCCCGCGCGCTGACGTTCGCCATCGCCGACGGCATCGTGCCCTCCAACGAGGGGCGCGGCTACGTGCTGCGGCGGGTCCTCCGCCGCGCCGCCCGCTACGGGAGGCAGTACCTCGACATCTCCGGGCCGTTCCTCGTCGAACTCGTCCCCGCCGTGACGGGCTTGATGGGCGAGGCGTTCGCCGAGGTCCGCCAGCGCGAGGCCTACGTGATCGACACGATCCGCCAGGAGGAGGAATCCTTCGGGCGGACCCTCGACCGGGGCATCGAGCTGTTCCAGAAGCAGGCCGACGCCGTCCGCGACGCAGGGCGCGACGCGATCGACGGCGAGACCGTCTTCGACCTCTACACGACCTACGGCTTCCCGGTGGACCTGACGGAAGTGATGGCCTCGGAGCGCGGGCTGAAGGTGGATCACGCCGGCTACGAAGAAGCCATGACACGCCACCGCGAGCTCAGCGGGGCGGGCAAGGCCTTCCAGGCCGCCGAGGCCGTCGACATCCCCGCCACCGACGACGCGCCCAAGTACGCCGACGAGCCCATCGACGCCCGCGTACTCGGATGGCTCGCCGAAGGCGAGTTCGTCACACACGGCTCGATCGAGGCCGGCGCCGAGGCCGCCGTCGTGCTCGACCGCACCAACTTCTACGCCGAGCAGGGCGGGCAGGTCGGCGACGCCGGCACGCTGAGCTGGGCCGACGGGTCCTTCACCGTCCGCGACGCCCAGCCGGCCGGGGGGGGCGTCCTCCACGTCGGTACGGTCGAATCCGGCACGCTCGCCGCCGGGCAGACCGTCCGGCTGACCGTCGACCGGCGCCGCCGCGACATCATGCGGAACCACACGGCCACGCACCTGATGAACTGGGCGCTGCGGGAGGTCCTCGGCGACCACGTCAACCAGGCCGGCAGCGTCGTCGGCCCCGACCGCCTGCGGTTTGACTTCTCCCACACGCGGGCGGTCACCGCCGAGCAGCTTGGCGACGTCGAGCGGCGGGTCAACGACCGCGTCCTCGCCGACGAGCCGGTCACCGCCCGGACCATGCCGCTGGCCGAGGCCCGCGACGTGCCCGGCGTCCGGGCCGTCTTCGGCGAGAAATACCCCGATCCCGTCCGGGTGATCCTCATCGGCGACCCCGCCGCACCCACCAGCGCGGAGTTCTGCGGGGGCACGCACCTCCAACGCACCGGCCAGGTCGGGCCCTTCAAGATCCTCGGCGAGGAGTCCGTCGCCAAAGGCGTCCGGCGTATCACCGCCCTGACCGGCAGGGGGGCCGTCGAGCACATGCAGCAGAGCGACCGCCTGCTCCACGACGCCGCCTCGGCCCTGAAGATCAAGCCCGAGGAGCTGCCCGCGCGGATCGAGGCCATGCAGAAGGAGATCAAAGAGCTGCGCAAGGGCCCCAAGGCCGCCCCGGCGGGCGGAGGCTTCCAGCCCAGCCAGACCCTCGAGACGCCCCACGGCGAGGTCGTCCTGGGGCGGATGGACGGCGCCGACGCCAACGCGATGCGGGGCGAATGCGACCGCCGGCGTCAGAAGGGCGCGGCCGGGGCGCTGATCGCCTCGGTCCAGGACGACAAGGTCACGCTGGTGGCGATGGTCAGCGACGAGCTGGCCACGGCGGGGGCGCTGAAGGCCAACGAGTGGGTCAAGGCGGCAGCGGCGGAGGTCGGCGGGGGCGGCGGCGGCAAGCCGACGATGGCCCAGGCCGGCGGGCGTGATCCGGGCAAGGCCGACGCGGCCATCGCGACCGCGGCGGCGTGGGCAACCGAAAGACTGACATGAAGTTGCGCCGTTTCCGGCCGCGAAGGCGCCGGGCGGCTTTTTCGGCTTGACAAGATCGGGCAGGCTCCCTAGGTTCCGGCCTGCATTCCATCGGCCGTGGGGCTCGGCCAGACCGGCCCCGGCCCGTAGTGTGAAAGTATCTTAACTCAGGATTTGTCCCATGCTTCCGACACAGAAACTCTCTCGGGCCCG
Source organism: uncultured Planctomycetaceae bacterium (assembly GCA_964385465.1). Lineage (GTDB taxonomy): Bacteria > Planctomycetota > Phycisphaerae > SM23-33 > SM23-33 > CAYLPJ01. Next base: position 24,337 of record CAYLPJ010000014.1, read on the forward strand.
GACCCGCCGCCGCCGGAGCCACCACGCGCTTCGCCCGGTGAACTACGCCGACTGCCCGCAGTGCAACAACCCCAAGCTCCCCCACGCCGCGTGCGAGAACTGCGGGTTCGTCCGCCCCGGGCTCAACCTGGACATCAGCAAGGAGAGCTAGTCGATGCGGATCGGTGTCGATGCCATGGGAGGCGACCGCGCGCCGCAGGCCCAGGTTCAGGGCGCCATCTCGGCCGCGGAGCTTCTCGACGACACGGACCGCGTCGTGCTCATCGGGCAGGAGCCCGTCCTCCGCGCGACCCTCGATGAGGCCGGCGGCCCCGCCGGGCACATCGAGTTCCACCACGCCGACGACGTGATCGGCATGGACGAGGCGCCCGTCGAGGCCCTGCGCTCCAAGCCGCGAAGCAGCATCGCCGTGATGGCCCAGCTCCACAAGGAGGGGCGGATCGACGCGTGCATCTCCGCGGGCAACACCGGGGCGTGCGTGGCCGCGGCCCAGATGCGGCTGCGGCGCCTCCAGGGCGTGCACCGCCCGGGCATCGCGATCGTGACGCCGACGCCGGTGGGCCCGGTGGCGATCTGCGACGTCGGCGCGAACGTCAACTGCCGCCCGCAGCACCTCCACCAGTACGCGCTGATGGCGTCGATCTATGCCGAGGCGATCTGCGGCGTCCGCCAGCCCCGCGTGGGCGTGTTGAGCATCGGGGAGGAGGACGCCAAGGGCAACACGCTGGTCAAGGAGGCCCGCGACCTGCTCAAGGACGACCCGGCGGTCAACTTCGTCGGCAACGTCGAGGGGCGCGACCTCTTCGGCGGCGTCTGCGACGTGATGGTCTGCGACGGCTTCGTCGGCAACGTCGTGCTCAAGCTCATCGAGGGCATGGCCACCAGCGTCAGCGAGGCGATCGTCCGCGAGCTCGCCGCCGCCATGCCGCAGCACGCCGCGGGCATCAAGGCCTCCGCCGAACGCCTCCTGGAGAAGTACGACTTCAACGAATACGGCGGCGCGCCGCTGCTGGGCGTCGGCGGGATCTGCATCATCTGCCACGGCGCCAGCGACGGGCGGGGCATCATGAACGCCGTCCGCGTCGCGAAAGACTTCGCCAGCTACCAGGTCAACGAACGGATCACCGAGCTGCTCGCACCGGCCCGGGAGGCCGCCGATGCATGACCGGCCGCACGCTGCAATCGCCGGTCTCGGCGCGGCCCTTCCCGGAAAGGTCCTCACGAACGCGGACTTCGAGACGTTCGTGGACACCTCCGACGAGTGGATCACCAAGCGGACGGGGATCAAGGAGCGCCACGTCGTCTCCGACGGGGAGTCGACGGCGACGCTGGCCGTCGAGGCCGCCCGGCGGGCGCTCGAGGATGCCGGCGCCGCCCCCACGGACCTCGACCTGATCATCGTCGCGACGGTGACGCCCGAGATGATCCTGCCGGCGACCGCGTGCTTCGTCCAGGCCGCCCTCGGGGCGACCGACGTGCCCTGCTTCGACCTCTCCGCCGCGTGCAGCGGCTTCATCTACGGCGTCTCGATCGCGTCGAAGTTCATCGAGACCGGCACCTACCGCCGCGTGCTGGTCATCGGCGCCGAGACCCTCACCCGCTTCACCGACTACGCCGACCGCTCCAGTTGCGTTATCTTCGGCGACGGCGCGGGGGCCGTCGTCCTCGAGGCCACCGACACCGAGGGCCGAGGCGTCCGCCATACCGTCCTCCACGCCAAGGGCGAAGGCTGGGACTTCATCTTCACGCCCGCCGGCGGCTCGCGGACGCCGGCCAACCACGATACCGTCCGCAACGGCGGGCACTTCATCAAGATGCGAGGGCGCGACGTCTACAAGTTCGCCGTCGAGAAGATGCAGTGGCTGCTCGGACACTGCATGGAAACCTGCGGGCTCAGCGTCGAGACCGTCGACCTCGTCGTGCCCCACCAGGTCAACTACCGGATCATCCAGTCGGCCGCGAAAAAATTCGACTTCCCCATGGAAAAGTTTTACATCAACATCGACCGGTACGGGAACACCTCGGCGGCGTCGATCCCGCTGGCCATGGCCGACGCACGCGAAGACGGCCTGCTGACCCCCGGGGCCAACGTCCTGCTGGTCGCCTTCGGCGCCGGGCTGACGTGGGCCGGCGCGGTGCTCCGCATGTAGCCCCCGGGCCGCTCCCAACGCACGGAACCCGCAATGAAAACCGCATTCATCTTCCCCGGACAGGGCGCCCAGGCCGTCGGCATGGGCGCGGACCTCTACGAGGCCTTCGAGCCGGCGCGGACCGTCTTCGACATCGCCGAGCAGGCCACCGGCCTGCCGCTGAAGAAGGCCTGCTTCGAGGGCCCCGCCGACGAGCTGGCCCGCACCGACATCTGCCAGCCGGCGATCCTGACCGTCTCGGCCGCCGCGCTGGCGGTCCTGGGCGAGCTGCTTGGCCCCGAACGCATCGACGCCTTCCGCCCCGCCGCCCTGGCCGGGCTGAGCCTCGGCGAGTACACCGCCCTCTACGCCGCCGAGGCGATGGACCTGTCCACCGCCGTGAAGCTGCTCGCCGAGCGAGGCCGGCTCATGCAGCAGGCCGCCGAGGCCGCCCCCGGCGGGATGGTCAGCGTCATCGGCCTCGACGAGCCCGCGGCGACCGCCCTGGCCGAAGAGGCCGCCGAGGGCAGCCCGCTGACCTGCGCCAACTTCAACTGCCCCGGGCAGATCGTCCTCTCCGGCGCCGCCGACGCCTGCAAACGCGCCGAGCAGCTCGCCGACAAGCACAACGCGCGGGCCGCCATCCCGCTGGACGTCGCCGGGGCGTTCCACAGCGAGCTGATGCGTCCCGCCGCCGACGGGCTGGCGGGCACGCTCGCCGCCGTCGAGTTCCGCGAGCCGAAAACGCCGGTGCTGGCCAACGTCGACGCCGCGCCGTACGCCTCGGCCTCGGAAATCCCCGCCAAGCTGCTGGCGCAGTTGACCTCGGCGGTGCGGTGGCAGCAGTGCATGGAGCGGATGCTGGCCGACGGCATCGAGCGGTTCTACGAGATCGGCCCCGGGCGCGTGCTCGCCGGGCTGATGCGCCGCATCGACCGCAAGGCCGACGTGATCGTCCTCAACGGCGCCGACGACATCCGCCGGCTCGCCGGCGAGACCCCCTAGACCCGAGACACGGGAGCCGACAGACATGGCCGAGAACGAGAAGACCGCGATCGTCACCGGGGCCGCGCGAGGCATCGGGCGGGAGATCGCCCGCGAGCTGCTGGCGATGGGCATGACCGTCGTCGCGGTGGACCTGCGGGACGACCTGTTCGGCGAGCTGGCCGAGTCGCTGGGCGAGCCCGGGGGGAAGCTCGACTGCCGCAAGCTCGACGTTACCGACAGCGAGGGCTTCACCGCCCTCGTCGATGCCGTCGCCGAGCAGTACGACCGCGTGGACGTGCTGGTCAACAATGCCGGCGTCACGCGGGACGGGCTGCTGATGCGGATGGAGGACGACGACTGGGAACTGGTGCTGAAAGTGAACCTCTTCAGCGCGTTCTACGGCACGCGGGCGGTCTCGCGGTACATGGTCCGCCAGCGGGGCGGGTCGATCGTCAACATCTCCAGCTACTCCGGGCTGGAGGGCAACCGCGGGCAGGCCAACTACGCCTCCAGCAAGGCCGGGCTGCTCGGGCTGACCAAGACCACCGCCATCGAGCTGGCGGGAAAGAACGTCCGGTGCAACGCCGTCGCGCCGGGGTTCATCCGCACGGAAATGACCGACGCGCTGCCCCAGCAGGCCAAGGACGTCGCCCTCTCGCTGATCCCCATGAAACGGATGGGCGAGGCGTCCGACGTCGCCAAGGCGGTCGCGTTCCTGGCCTCCGACGCGTCGGAATACGTCACCGGGCAGGTGCTGAGTGTTGACGGCGGGATGCACACGTAGACAATCCAACGCGGCCGTGAACTCCTCGCCCCGGCGGGGCAGTTGCGGTTGCACGGGCGCGGGCGGAACGCTATAGTACGCCGCTCGCGTTTCGCGGCGGACGCGGACAGCTAACACGAACCCCAGGAAGACCTCAGGGAGGTAGTGAACGTGGCGGACGAAATTGAAGAGAAGGTCATCGAGATCGTGTCGGAGCAGATGGGCGTCGACAAGAGCGAGATCACGCGCGAGACGTCCTTCGTCAACGACCTGAACGCCGACTCGCTGGACACCGTCGAGCTGGTCATGGAGTTCGAGGATGAGTTCGAGATGAGCATCCCGGACGAAGAGGCCGAGAAGATCCAGACCGTCGGCCAGGCGATCGACTACATCAAGGAGCATGCCAACAAGGCCTGAGGCCTGAGGAAGCGCGTTCGATGTCCAAGCGTCGCGTCGTACTGACGGGTATGGGCACGGTCAATCCGCTCGCCCATAACGTCCGGGACTACTGGGATGCGCTGCTGGCCGGCCGCAGCGGCATCCGCACAATTGCCCGGTTCGATCCTGCGCCCTTTGCCAGCCAAATCGGCGGGGAGGTGCAGGACTGGGAGACCGTCCCGCCCAACGACCTCGTGGACCCCCGCGAGGTGCGGCGCATGGACCGCTTCGCCCAGTTCGCCGTCGCCGCGGCGATCGAGGCCGTCGACGACGCCGGGCTGGACTTCGCCTCCGAGGACCCCCAGCGCTGCGGCGTCATCGTCGGCACAGGCATCGGCGGGCTCCAGGAACTCCAAGACCAGCACAAGCGGATGCTCGACAAGGGGCCCAAACGCGTCAGCCCCTTCACCGTCCCAAAGCTGATGGGCAACGCCGCCAGCGGCAACATCTCCATCATCTGGGGGCTCCGCGGGCCGAACTTCTGCACCTGCACCGCCTGCGCCTCGGCCGCCAACGCCGTCGGAGAGGCCTACCGCACGCTCCAGCAGGAGCACGCCGACGTGATCCTCACCGGCGGCAGCGAGGCCGCCCTCACCCAGATCGGCCTGGCGAGCTTCTGCGCCCTCAAGGGTCTGTCCACGCGCAACGACGACCCCGCCTCCGCCAGCCGCCCCTTCGACCGCGGGCGGGACGGCTTCCTGCTCAGCGAAGGCGCCGGCGTGATCGTGCTCGAGGAGCTCTCCCACGCCAAGGCGCGCGGGGCGAAGATCTACGCCGAGCTGATCGGCTACGGCTCCAGCGCCGACGGCTACCACATCACGGCCCCCGATCCGGTCGGCAAGGGCGCCGTCCAGGCCATGAACGCCGCCGTCCGCGACGCCGGGCTGGCGCCCGAGGACGTGGACTACATCAACGCCCACGGCACGAGCACCGTCCTGGGCGACCTCTCCGAGACACGGGCGATCAAGGAGGCCTTCGGCGACCACGCCGGCAGCGGGCTGATGGTCTCCTCCACCAAGAGCGCCACCGGGCACCTCCTCGGCGCCTCCGGCGGCGTCGAGATCATCGCCTGCGCCAAGACCATCGAGACCGGCATGGTCCCCGCCACCCTCAACCTCGACGACCCCGACGACGAGTGCGACCTCGACTACGTCCCCCACACACCCCGCGAGGCCACCGTGGACATCGCCCTGAGCAACAGCTTCGGCTTCGGAGGCCACAACGCCTGCCTCCTCATCCGCCGATTCACCGACTGAGCCCCGCCGGACGCGTCACGGGCCGAATCCCGCCTTGCCCGGGACGTTCTTCCAGCCGAACCGCGCGGCGAACTCCGCGGGGGACAGCGCCTCGCTGCCCGCATCCGTGCGAACGACGACCACCAGATTCTTCTCGGCCTCGGCCGCGGGGGCAGCGGCATAGTGGCCCCCGCCGCTGACGGCGACCCCGTCGCCGCCGGGCGTCGTGGGCACGAAGGTCAGCAGCACCTCCCCCGTCCCCGCGTCCCACACCCGCGCGCCGCTCCGGGTAGCGCCGGCAACGCGACGCCCGTCGGGGGAGAACCGCACCGCAAGCCCGGGCCCCGGGAGCGCCTGCAGGGCGGCGACGGGCTTGAGTGATCGGTCGTTGTAGACCCTCACCCGCCCCGGCCTGCCCGGCGTGCAGGCCATGGCCGCCAACCTGCCTCCCGCCTCCGCCCACGCCACGGCAGGGACCAATCCGGAGCCGCCGGGCACGGTCCGCGCGGGCCGGCCAGGGCGGAAGTCCCACACCAGCGGGCCGAATTCCTCGCTGCCGGTGAGGACGCGGCGGCTGTCGGGCGACCATGCGATGCTCCGCTCGTTTCGGAACAGGCCTCCGGGGCCCTTGAAGCGCACCATCTTGCCCGTCCGAACGGCCCAGAGCACCACGTGCCCCCATCCGCCGAGCATCGCCAGCTTCCTGCCGTCCGGCGACCACGCCATCCCCACACCCCAGGCCACGTCGTCGTTGGACTCCAGCTGCCCGACGACCTTCCCGGTGTGGATGTTCACAACGCACGGCTCGTCGCGTGTGTAGCGGATCGCCGCGGCCAGGAGCTTCCCGTCCGGAGAGCACGCCACCGAACCGATGTGGTGACTGTCCCGATTGCCGGGAATCGCCAGTTCCTTGACGAGCCTGCCGGTCCGGGCGTCCCACAGCGTCACGTTCCGCACGCCGTTGCGGTGCTCCTCGGACAGCAGGGCCTGGCCATCGGGAGTCCAGCCGAAGCAGTCCTTGCCGATGGCGGGCAGCACGAGCGACCGCCTGCCGTCGGCCATCGTCCAGACGCCCGGCGGCGCCTTGCCGTCATGCGGCCGGGCGAACAGCGAGCCGAGGTCCGTGGACCAGTGGGCCTCATCCCACCTTCGCCCCGAGGGGTGCGATCTCCAGCCACCGCCGCCCTCGAGCGGCCGGGTCTTTACGCCCTCCAGGGAACCGGGCGCAGGGCCGTACAGAAGCGTGCGATTGTCCTTCGCCCAGACGACGCGCCCGCCCCACCACCCATGGCCCAGCGGCTTGCCCTCCGGCATCGCCCACACGTTGCAGTTGCTTACCAGTCGCTTGCCGTCGGACGACCACGCCACGGACCAACTGTCCATCGCCTTGCTGGCCAGCCGGCGAACGAGCTTGTTGCCCGCCAGGTCCCAGACGTACACGCCACCCTTCTGGTTGTCGGAGACGGCCAGGCGCGTGCCGTCCGGCGACAGCGCCACGTCCCCGACGCGTTGGACCTTCAGCGCGACGTCGGTGGCCATCCGCCCGGTGACGGCGTCCCAGACGACGGTCCGCCCGGCGGCGTCGGCGGCGGCCAGGCACGCGCCGTTGCCCGCCCACGACATCGCGACGATGTCTTCCTTGAGCCCCTTCAGCTCGCCAAGCCGCTGGGCCGCGGCGAGGTTCCATCGCGTCACGACCCCGCCGCCGCAGCCGAAGGCGACCTGCCTGCCGTCCGGGCTCACCGCGGCGGACAGCGCGTCGGTATCGGTGGCGATCCGCCGAAGCAGCTTGCCCGACGCCGGGCGCCATACGTGCACCGCCCCGTCGCGGCAGACGGCCAGCAGCGTGTTGGCGTCCGGGTCGCTGCCGAGAGCGGCCAGGCCGTCGCTGTGTCCGACGAGCACGCGTCGGAGTTTGCCATCGGCGGGGTCGAGGATGCGGACGCCTCCCGCGGCGTCGCCGACGGCGATGTAGGCGTCCGCGGGACCGGCCAGGATGCACGTCACCTCGCCGCGCGGCGCGCGGGTCTCGATCGTCCACTTCCGCACGCCCTCGACCGCCGGCGAGTCCGGCACGAGCAGGCAGGCGGGGTCCCAAGGAACCTGTCCGTCGGCGACCTCGGCCGTGGGCCCGGCCCGTTCGCCGAGACGCTGCCGCACCGCCGCCAGGCCCTTGGCGGCACGGCCGTGAAACTCATCGGCTTCTTTCGTCGACGCCAAGGCCGACACGTAACACGCCTTGGCACGCTGGAAGGCATGGCGCTTGCCCTCTGGCGAGGCCCGCTCGGCCAGGCTCGCCATCCAGTCGCCGAGTTCCACCGCCGCCTGGGGGGCCAGGTCCGCCGGCGGCTTGGCCACCAGCGGGACGTACGTCCGCACGGCCTCGCCGCAGTCGGCAGTGACATGGGCCGCCGCCTCGGCCGGGCTGTCCAGCTCGACCAGCAGCAGGCGGATCAGGCGCTCGCGTGTCAGCCCGCCCGAGGGCTCCTCTTTAAGCCGGGCTTCGAGGCGGTTGACGATCGCCCGGAGTTTGGCCTGCCGGGGGTTCCCCTCCCCCTGGCCCCGAGCCCCCGCAAAAGATAGGCCCAGCAACGCAAGACACACCGCAAGTCGACTCATGTCTTAGTCCCTTCCCCGGCGCGGGGGCGCCATTCTGCCGAACACCCATCGTCTTGACAGAATCTACACACTCGTAAACCCGTGTTCAAGTGACGCTGTGCGGATGGGTTCCGCGACGGAGAACACGGGCGATGGAGGCAGGTGGCCGACATGCGCGGGCTTCGCGCCGCCCCAGGACGCGCGCGGGGGCCTACGGGCCGGGGGCGCGTTCCAGCCAGGCGAGCGCCTCCTCGCGGGTGGTGAGCCGGAGGTTGAGCTGGGCGTCGTAGGCGGCGCCCAGCAGCTCGCCGAGGCGGGGGCCGGGCTCGATGCCGCGGGCGAGCAGGTCCTCGCCGGTCAGCAGCGGATCGGGCAGGGGGACGCCGCCGGGTATCTCGGCCAAGCGGTCGGAGACGGCGCGGACCAGCGCCTCGGCGTCCTCGCCGGCCAGCCGGCAGCGGACCAGCCACAGCGCCCGCAGGCGGTCGAAGTGCTCGCTGCCTGCCAGGCGGCGGAAGCGGGCCAGGGACATCCGGCCCAGCTCGCGCCAGGCGTCGCGCGCCCCGGCCAGCCAGGTGACGGCGTCGCGGAGCCTGTTGGCCCCGCCCCACCGGCGGATGATCCGCGAGATGGCCCGTTTCGGCAGATCGCACAGCAGGGCCGCGAGGGCCAGGGCGAGGTCCCGGGCGTCGGCGACGGCCTCGACGCGCGCCACGGCGGCGTGCCAGAGGTCGCGGGGGTCGAACAGCTCGGCCAGGAGATGGCGGGCGAGCCCGAGTTCGTCGAGTCGGCGGAGCGCGTCGGCGGCGGAGTCGTCGGCGAGCATCTTGCCCAGCTCGTCGAAGACCCGCTCGCCGCTGATCTCGGCGATGCGGGCGGCATGGCGGCGGGCGGCCTCGGCGGTCGGCGGGTCGATGGCGAAGCCGAGCTTCACCGCGAAGCGTGCCGCGCGGACCATGCGGAGGTAATCCTCGGCGAAGCGCTCGTCGGGCGAGCCGATCGTGCGGAGAAGCCGCCGGTCGAGGTCCTCCCGCCCGCCGACGTAGTCGATCACCTCCTCGGCGACCGGATCGTAGAACATGCCGTTGATCGTGAAATCCCGCCGGCGGGCATCCTCGGCGGGCGTGGCGAACCGCACGCCGTCGGGGCGTCGGCCGTCCGAGTACGACAGGTCGCTGCGGAAGGTCGCCACCTCGATCCGCCGGCGGCGGCGGATGACCATGGCCACGCCGAACTTCGCCCCCACCAGCAGCACGTGCCCGAAGAGGCGCTTGACCTGGCGGGGCGTGGCGTCGGTGGCGACGTCGTAGTCCGTGCAAGGGCGCCCCAGCAGCATGTCCCGCACGCATCCGCCGGCGAAGAGGGCCTGGTGCCCGGCGTCCCGCAGCCGCCGGACGACCCACAGCGCCGTCTCTCTGTCCGCCGCCTCTGCCATCTGCCCGCCTCCCCGCGGCGTCAGTGCACGCGGTACAGCGTCGCGCCGGGGTAGTAGAACGCGAGGATCCGCTCGGCCGACCAGCCCCGCTCGGCCTTGTCGTGGGCGCCCCACTGGCACATGCCCACCCCGTGCCCGTAACCGCGCCCGTCGGCGAACTCGATCGCCGAGCCGCGGTCGATCATGCGGCAGTTCATCGAGGCCAGGCCCTTGGCGGCCGGCGGGCCGTTGAACAGCAGCGCCAGGCGGACGTCCTCGGCGCGGAGGCGGACCTTCCTGCCGGTCGAGCCGACGGCGTCCACCCACACGGCCCGCCCGTAGGGGGTTCGCCTGGCGACGTCGATCCGCACCAGCCGGCCCATGGCGGCGGCCTGGCTGTACCGCGCGGCGAGGGCCCGCCGGATGGCGGCCTTGGAGAGGGTCACGGTCGGCCAGCGGTACTTGGGGCAGTCCGAGCAGTCGGTGCAGGCCTGCCCGCCGGCCAGCGGCGGGATGCGGTGGGCCTTGCGGATGACGTACGCCCCGTTGACCCGCCCGCCGCAGCAGGCGGAATACTGGGCCAGGAAGATCCGCTCGGCGCCCTTCGGACCGTGGGCCAGCACGATCCCGCGGGTGGTCTCGACGGCGTCCCAACTCCGATCGGTCTCGGCCTCGATCCCGCCGTAGACCTGCGAGGCCTGGTCGTCGCCGAGGTCCCAGTCGTTCCGCCGGCCGTAGGTGATCATGTTGTACATCGCGAACGTCCGCGCGGCGATCGCCTGCGCCCGGAAGGCCTCGATCGGCCAGGAACCGTACAGCTCCTTGGCCAGCACGCCGGCGAGGTAGCTCTCGACGTCCACGTGGTTGACCGCGCGGAACGTCCCGCCGGCGCCGGCGGGAATCAGCCGAAGCCGCCCGCGATAGGCCACGCCGTTGAGCTCGAAACGGCTCTCGGGGCCGGGGATCAGCTCGGCGGCCCGCCCGGAGACGGTATGCGGCCCGACGCGCCAGGCCCCGCCGGTTCGTCCGACGGCCGATGCCGCCAGCGGCTCGACGCCCCGCGCGGCGGCCGCGCCTTCCCCCTCCAGCCGCCAGGGCCCCGTCGTGGCGACGCGGACCTGCCCGACCGGCGCACGGGTCAGCAGGACGCGGATCGTCGGGACCTTCTGAATCGTCGCCTGCGGGGGGCGATGCTCGGGCTTGGGGCACCCCGTCAGCACCAGCCCCACCGCCGCCACGGCCGCCCCCGCGGCCGCGCAGGCCCACCGGACGGCCCGTGCGGGCGCCGGGGCGTCGGGGGCTCGTTGACTGCTGCGCCGATCCATCCGTGGCTCGTCGTCAGGTTCCTGGCCGGTCGCCACCGGCCAGCCGGAGCCGGCCCCGCGGCGTCGCGGGCGCCGACGGGCTGCCGGCTGCGGATACACTGGCCAGCGGGGCCGCCGCGTCGGCCTCAGTGGGCTTCGCGGAGTCGCAGGCCGTACTCGGCGAGGCGCTGCTTGACCTCGTTGAGGCTGGTCTGTCCGAAGTTCTTGCAGGCGAGCAGCTCGGGCTCGGTCTTGGCGGTCAGGTCGCCGAGGGTGCGGATGCGGAGGTTCTCCAGCGCCCGGCGAGCGCGGATCGAGAACTCGATGTGCTCGATGGGCGTGGCCAGCACGCCCTCGTTGGAGACGGTGGGCTCCTCGGGCTCGGCGAGGTCGGCGAGGTCGCTGCCTTCCTCCAGCGCCTGGCCGAGGCGCAGGCCCTTGGCGGCGAGCATGTCCTTGATCTCCTTGAGGGAGGTCTCGCCGAAGTTCTTGTAGGCCAGCAGCTCGCTCTCGGTGGTTCGGACGAGATCGCCGAGCGTGCGGATGTTCATCTTCTTGAGGCAGTTTCGCGCCCGGACGCTCAGCTCGAAGTCGGTGACCGGGATGTCCAGGACGGCGTTGCGCTTGGCGATCCGCCGGGCCTGGTCCTCGTCGTAGTACATCGTCTTGGACGCCTCGGCGTCGCGGAGGAACAGCCGCGCCCGCGGGTGCGTCGGGTTGATCGCCAGGATCCGCCGAAGGCAGCCGATGGCCCTGTCGTACTGGCCCTGGTCCTCGTAGAGCACCGCGAGGTTCATCAGGGCGTTGGCATGCACCGGCGGCTGCGATGCGCACTGCTGGTACAGTTCCATCGCCGCCTCCTCGTCGCCGTGGAGGTCGTAGGCGTAGGCCAGGCGGAACGTCGCCTTGGCGTGGTCGCCGTCGATCTCGATGGCGTCCTCGTAGGCCTGGACCGCCTTCTCGGCGTAGCCCGCCAGCTCGTCGATGAGCCCCTGGAGGTACAGCCCGTCGGGCGATTCCTTCACGCCCTTGCCCAGACCGTCGAGGGCCTTGCGGGCGCCGTCGATGTCCCCGCACTGGGCCAGGCACTCGACGATGTGAATGTCCGGCTCGGGGCCTTCCCAGCCGCGGTCGCGAGCACGCTCGAACTCCGCCGCCGCCTTGTCGAACTGGCGGAGGTGCTGGTGGCACAGGCCCTGGAAATACCGCCGATCGCGGTTGTCCGTCGCCTGCGTCAACGCATCCAGGGCGTCCTGGAAGCGGCAGAGCATCGTCCGGGCGATGCCGATCTTCAGCGCGGCCGTCCCCTTGATCTCGCCTGCCTCGGATTCCATCTTCCCCAGCATGGCCCGGAGCCTGCCGGCGGCGTCGCCGGCGCCGGACAACTGTCCCGCCAATGCGTCGTGGTCCTCGATGGTCCACGACTCCTTGCCCATGATCTCGTCAAGGACGTCCTGAGCGGACTGTTCCATAACCGTCTCTCCTCGCGCACTCGCTACGGTCCCGCGGCGGGGCGTTGGCTCCACCGTGCAAACCGGGTATTATAGCGGGTCGGCAGACAACTGCAATGCCATCTGCGCGCACCCGTCAGCGATTGCCGACCGGCCGGACCCGGGGTGCGGCGGGCCGAAACGAAGCGCCAGTCCTCCAACACCAGGCTCCAGACAGGTACCGGACACCCATGACCGAAGTCCCAGACGCCGAGAATGCAGGCCGGGCAGCGACGGACCGCCGCGCCCCCGCCGGCGGCCTTGGGGCGACCAGCCCCCGCAAGGCCGCCGCGCCCGGCGTCGGACGCCCGGTTCTCCGGGCTTGCCTGGAGATTGCCGGCCGGGGGCCCGGGCCTGACGGCGGCGCCGCGCCGCCCGCCCCGCCGGTGGTGCGATGATCTCGACGACGCACGACAAGCCTGTCCACGTCATCGTCAACCCCCGCAGCGGCTACGGGGGCAAGAAGCTCGTGCTGGCCGGGCTGCTGCGGGCGCTGCGCAACGCGGGGATCGACGCCGTCGAGTACGTCACCACCGCCGCCGGGGACGCTCGGCGCTACGCCGGCGAGGTCGCCGGCGAGGCCTCGGCCGTGCTGGTCTGGGGGGGCGATGGCACGGTCAACGAGGTCGCCAGCGGGCTGATCGGCACGGGCGTGCCCATGCTGCCCTGCCCGGCGGGTACCGAGAACATCCTGGCCAAGGAGCTCGGCGCCGGCGCCGAGCCGGAGAAGATCATCGCGACCCTCCGCCGGGGCCGCGTGGCCCAATGCGACGTCGGGCGCGTCAACGACCGGAACTTCCTGATGATGATCGGCGTCGGCTTCGACGGCGAGGTCGTCCGCAGGCTCTCCCGGACGCGGACCGGGCACATCTCGCACCTGAGCTACTTCTGGCCCATCTGGCGAACGTTCTGGGAGCACGACTGGCCGCGGCTGACGATCACCTCCGACGGCGAGCGCCTCTTCGACGGCCGGGGGCTCGCCTTCGTCGGGAACATCTCCCGCTATTCCGTCGGGCTCCGCATCTGCCGCGACGCCCTCTTCGACGACGGCCTGCTCGACCTGGTCGTCTTCAGTTGCCACCGCCAGACCGCCCTGCTGCTGCACCTTGCATGGACCCTTCTCCGCGCCCATCCCGTCCGGGGCGACGTCGTCTACCGCCGCCTGCGGCAGGTGCGGATCGAGACCGCCCCCCCGGCCGCGACGCAGGTCGACGGCGATGTCGGACCGCCCACGCCGCTGGACGTCTCCCTGGCGCCCGGGCGGGTGAAGCTGCTGGTCCCCGCCGCCAGAGACGCCGCCGGCCCAACCACAGGAGGTCACGCCCGATGAGCCCCCACCCCCGAGCCTGCCGGATCGGCCAGGCCCTGTTCGGCGGGGACGTCCCGGCCGTCATCGCCGGGCCCTGCGTCGCCGAGAGCCTCGAGCTCTGCCTGACCGTGGCCGAGACGCTCCGCGACGCCTGCGCCGCGGTCGGCCTGCCGTATGTCTTCAAGGCCAGCTACGACAAGGCCAACCGCTCGCGAGCCGACAGCTTCCGCGGGCCCGGGCTGCGGACCGGATTGCAGTGGCTCGGCGAGGTCCGCGACCGCGTCGGCGTCGCGGTGGTCTCCGACGTCCACACGCCCGACGAGGCCGCCGAGGCCGGCAAGGTCCTCGACGCCGTGCAGGTCCCCGCCTTCCTCTGCCGCCAGACGGACCTGCTCCTGGCGGCCGGGGAAAGCGGCGCGTGCGTGAACGTCAAGAAGGGGCAGTTCATGGCCCCGTGGGACATGGGCAACGCGGTCGAGAAGGTCCGCTCGACCGGCAACGACCGGGTGCTGCTGACCGAGCGGGGCACGACGTTCGGCTACAACCGGCTCGTCTCGGACTTCCGCGGCCTCTCGGTCATGCGCGACTTCGCGCCGGTCGTCTTCGACGCCACCCATTCGACGCAGGAGCCCGGGGGGCTCGGCTCGGCCTCGGGAGGCCAGCCCCGCTTCGCCCGACCCCTCGCGCTGGCCGCCCTCGCCGCCGGGGCCGACGCGCTGTTCATCGAAACGCATCCACGACCCGACGAGGCCAAATCCGACGCCGCCTGCATGATACCCCTCGAGGACATGCCCCACCTGCTCGCGCGGTGCCTGGCCGTCTTCCGCGCCGCACGCGGCCTCGACGCACCCTGACCACGAAGGAGCCCGTTTGCCATGCGACAGCCCCTCATCGCTGCACTGTGCCTGACGATCGCCGCGTCCGTCCTGCCCGTGGCCGCCCCGGCCGGGGAGGCCTCCTCCGGCAAGAACGCCAAGGCCGCCAAGGCCGGCAGGGACAAGCCCAGGGCCGGCGACAAGAACAAGGGGAAGAACAAGAGCAAGGGCAAGGACAAGGGCGCGACGACGAAGAAGGCCCGCACTCCCGCCCAGCGCAAGGCCGACGCGCTCAAGCAGGCCAAGGCCGCCAAGGAGGCCACCGACGCCGCCGCCCTCGCCGTCGCCAACGCGATGAGCTGGCCCGAGCTCAAGGACGCCAGAAAGCTGCTCGACGACGCCCGCGCCAGGACCGCCGCCGCCGCCGAGGCCGCCGGGAAGGCCGAGGCCGACGAGGCCGCGAAGATCGCCGCGACCGCCCTGGCCACCATCGAGAAGTCCACCGAGTACGCCGACGACAAGGCCCGCCCCTACATCGCCAAGCGGAAGCGACGCATCCAGAGCCTCGTGGACTTCTACGACCGCGAGTACGGCAAGCACCTCAACAACCCCGACTGGTTCATCCGCGCGCTGGCGATCATCGCCGTCGGCAAGATCGACGCCCCGGCCATGACCGAACGCCTGCTGACCAAGCTCGCCGAGGACACCGACCCCCTCGTCCGCATGTACGCGTGGGAGGCCCTCCACGCACGCGCCCCATCCCTCACCGACGACCAGCGACGCAAGTGGGTCGCCGGCGGGATCGGCTCGGCCCTGGCCGACGGCTTCCGCGGAGACCTCCGAGCCCCGCTCATCCACGCCATCCGCCCCTTCGGGCCAGACGCCTTCGACGGCGACGCCCGGAAGATCATCCTCCACGTCCTCGACAACTCCAGCCACGACGACGCGCGCGACAGCCTGACCCTCGCGGCCGTGCGGAAGACCGTGGCGGCATGGCATGACCCGGCGCTGATCGGGCAGCTCATCGCCCGCCTGTCCAAGCCGCAGAGCTTCCACGAGGCCCAGTACGCCCTCGGCGGGCTCACCGACAGCATCAAGCCGGTCGGACGGCTGGCCGATGACAGGCTCCCGCCGGCGAAGGCCCGCGAGGCGTTCGGCGAGTGGCAGAAGTGGCTGGCCGAGACAAAGCCCTCCCCCGCCGACCCCAAGGACCTCAAGCCCTACGAGGGCACCAGCCGGCTGATCCCCGCGGCCGAGCCGCTCGACGACCCTTCCGACCCCAAATGGTGGAAAGACCTGGAGATGCACGACCTGAAGGTCAACAGCTTCGACCTGGTATTCGCCATCGACGCCACCGGCTCGATGGAGCCGCCCATGCGATGGGTCGCCCGCAGCGTCGAGTCCATGATGCGGGCCTTCGGGCTCATCGCCCGCGTCCCGCGAATCGGCGTCACACTCTTCCGCCACGAGATCCAGCAGGACCTCATGAAGCCCTGCTGCGCCAAGCTCAAGTCCGACGCGCCGGGGCCCCTCTTCCGCACCATGAGCCTGCCGCTGACCGGGAAGGTCGAGAAGCTCTCGGCCGTGCTCGGAAAGTTCAACCCTCGTAGCGGATCGTACCTCCATCCCGGCGGGGCCGTGCACGGCGGGCTGGCGACGGCGGTCGCCAAACAGCCGTGGAACCGCTCGGCCGACGCGAAGAAGGTGATCGTGCTGATCGGCGATTCGCAGGTCACCCCCGGCGCCGAGAAGGCGGCGGTCTATCTCGCAAGGAAGATGAAGCAGGAGGGCTGGCTGATCCACGGGATCCTGCTGAAGAACCTGCCCACCTACGTGGACGTCGTCGAGGCCGGCGGGGGCAAGTGCATCTACGTGACGTTCAACAAGCGACACGGCCGGGCCACGCTTTCGCGACCCAAGAAGAAGGGCAAGAACAAGGGCGGAAAGGGCAAGGGCAAGCAGAACCCCAACCGCGGCCGGGGCGGCCTCGAACCCGTGCCGACCGGCAAGGTCCCCAAGTTGCCCGGCGCCGGGCGGCTGATCGCCAGGCCCGCACCCCCGGGCTCGCCCTTCCGCGCCACCGTCGCCGGCATCCTGCGCTCGCTGATCCCCTCGAGCTACCACGATCGGATCGATCCCCTCGTGGCCGTCCTGCTGGAATACGCCGACGCCCCCCCGCCAACCGTCGGCCCGAGGCACACGCGGTAACCCCCCTGCAACCCGCGCGGCGCTCTCATCCTCGGCCTTCAGCGAACGCGATCCTGGCGGGCGCGTCGCCCCTGCGCCCGCATGATCCACACATTCCCGGGCGCGTCGGCGCCTCCGCCCGCATCATCCACATGTTCGCACAAGCCCGACCATGAGCCCGCAGGGCGAATGGTCGGGTTCGCGCCCTGCACCCGAGGCGCCCGAAGTGAGCTCCCTTCCCCCCCGCCGGGCCCCGGTGTCGCTGAGCGAAGCGACGCCATGAAGTGCGCTTGACGAAGCGACAAAGCCGCGCAGTCACCGTTTGGATCACCCCACCAATCCGCCCGCAAGCGCCTCCCCCGAAACGCCGCGCCACACGCCCGATTCGGCGTTGACTGACTGTCGGCTGCACGATACCTTCCGACCGTGGGACGCATCGGGCCAGTGGCGCCGCCGAACCGCCCGCAACCATGCGACACACCGGGCCAACAAACGCCAACGTCCCCCCAGAAAAGCCCCGCCTGGCCACGAAGGCACTGGAATACGTTGTGTGTCCCCGTGTTTCCGTGTTTCCGGAACAGCGCTGCCCGACCGGACTTCACGACAACCGCGCGAGACGCCCAGGCCGGAAGCGCGGACGCCCCCGTCGCGGCAAGGGCGGCCGACGCGGGAATCGTGTGGCCGCGGTCTGCTGAGCAGCTTGGCAGCAACAGACTTGGAATCGTTATTTGGCCGGCAAGAACGACGACCAGAAGAAGATAGAATTGACAGCAGAGGTGATTCGCCATGCGAGTCTACTTGATCAACCCATCCAACCCGCTGGTCAGCCTGGCGAACGTCAAGGACAGTCGGTGGAATCGCTACCGAGTCTGGAAGCCCCTCGGGCTTCTCGTACTGGCGGGGCTTACACCGCATGAATGGGACGTCCGTATCTTCGACGAGAACCTGGGCAGGATGGAATACGGCGACCTGCCCCGGCCGGACCTCGTCGGCCTGACCGCCTTTACTTCTCAGGCCAGCCGCGCCTATGAAATCGCGGCCGAGTTTCGTTTGGCCGGAGTACCGGTGGTCATGGGCGGGATCCATGCAACGATGTGCCCCGAGGAAGCCGCCCGGTACGCCGACGCTGTCGTGACGGGGGAAGCGGAAGCCGTCTGGCCTTCGGTGCTGCACGACGCCGCCCGAGGGCAATTGCAGCCCCTGTACCAGGGCGGGCATGCCGACATGGCCCACGTGCCCTTGGCACGCCACGATCTGCTGAGCAGCGGCTATGCCTTCGGCTCGGTGCAGACGACGCGTGGCTGCCCGCTGGACTGTACGTTTTGCAGCGTATCCTCCTTCAACGGGAAACGCTATCGGCATCGGCCGATCGCGCACGTGGTTGAGGAACTCCGCGCAATCCGCGAGAAATGGGTGCTGGTCGTCGATGACAATCTTATAGGCACCGGCCGGGCGCACATTGAACGTGCCAAGGATCTGTTCCGAGCCATGATTCGGGCGCGGCTGAAGAAGAAATGGATCTGCCAGGTCACCATCAACATGGCGGACGACCCGGAACTGCTCGACCTGGCCGCCCGTGCCGGGTGCTGCGGAGTATTCATCGGTTTCGAGTCCTGCACAGCCAAGGGTCTGGCCGAGATCGGCAAGAAGTACAACCTGCTCAACGAACGCGACTTCCGGACCTCCGTGCGGGAGTTCCACAAGCGGAACATCCTCGTGGTCGGCTCGTTCATTATGGGCCTCGATACGGATGAGCCTGGCATCGGGGTTCAGATTGCCGAGACGGCCGATCTGTATGGCGTCGACATACTGAACGTCTTGTTCCTGACGCCGTTGCCCGGCACGCGGCTGTGGGAGTCGATGGAGGCGCAGGATCGAATCACGGCAAACAGATTCCCGGATGAATGGAAGTACTATACTCTCGGGTTCCCGACGGCTCAGTACAAGAACCTGTCCCGGCCGAAGATCCTCCAGGAAATGATCTCCTGCGAAGGACGGTTCTACTCGCTCAGAAGCATCGGTCGCCGCGCGCTTCGCGGCCTTCTGAGGTGGCGGCGACCCGTCCTTTCGCTTGTGAGCAACCTTTCTTACCGTAAGAATGCCAGGCTGACTCACGGCCTCTACAAGACGTAACGTAACTCATCAATATCGGGGGACACACAAATATCGGGGGACACAC
Organism: uncultured Planctomycetaceae bacterium; assembly: GCA_964385465.1. Classification (GTDB taxonomy): domain Bacteria; phylum Planctomycetota; class Phycisphaerae; order SM23-33; family SM23-33; genus CAYLPJ01. The sequence continues at coordinate 43,185 of CAYLPJ010000014.1, forward strand.
ACCCTAATTCGCTTGACGGGAGAAGGGCGAGGCGTGAGGATAAGCCGAAAGAGAGGAAATTGGTTGTATGTCCTCCGATATCTGCGGGTGGGTATGCACGTGGGGCGAGTTCCTGGCCCGGTCGGACAGCGACGCGGCCGAGCAATTCCGCCGCCACGAGTCCACCGGCCGCCCTCTCGGCGACAAGGGCTTCCTGGAACGCATCGGCGCGATCCTCGCCCGCGACCTCGTCCCCAAGAAGCCCGGCCGCAAGCCGAAGGCGGAGAAATAGGTTGTGTGTCCACCGATATCCGCCCCAGGATGGAAGCAAGGCGGGAAGGCCCCCGACCATGAAACTCCCCCTGCTCCCGGCGGAACAGCCAAGCAACAAGAGAAGGAAGAACGTCGCCAAGATCTGAATCAGATCATCCATTCATCGGGTCCGCAACCTGGAAATGAGGCTAATCATGCATCGATTCCGCAACCTGACAGTTGCTCTCTGCATCCTGACCGCCCCTGTCGCGACCGTCGAAGCGAGGGCGCTCAAGCTCCACGCCATCTTCACCAGCCACATGGTGCTCCAGCGTGACAAACCGATCATGATCTGGGGCTGGGCTGACGTCGGTGAGAAGGTGTCGGTGAAGTTCGGCGACGATACGGCCGAGACCGCCGCCAAGGGCCCCGCCGGACGATGGGAGGCGACCTTCCCCGCGCGCGAGGCCAGCACCAGGCCGGTCGCGCTCGTCGTTTCCACCGGCGATGAGAAGCTCGAGCTGAGCGACATTCTCATCGGTGACGTGTGGGTGGCGAACGGCCAGAGCAACATGGCCTTCCCAATGGGCAAGACCACGGAAGCGGACTTCGAGATCCTCCAGGCGAACCTGCCGCTGCTGCGGCATTTCCGCATCCAGACCAACGAGCAGGCGACCCTTCAGACAGACATTCGCGCCGAGGCGGTAGTCAACGGCGGCTGGGAGGTCTCGACGCCGGAGACGGCTGGCGGCTTCTGCGGCATCGGCTATTACTTCGGCTCGCGCTTGCAGCGCGCCCTGCAGATCCCGGTCGGCGTGATCAGCAACGCCCGGGGTGGTGCGTCGATCGAGTCGCTGGTTCCCGCCCACAAGTTCGACGACCACCCGCTGGCGAAACGCTACGCGGAGTGGGTTGCCAAACGCCGCGCCGAGTTCGACCCGAGGGCACGCGCCCTCGAGAAGTGGCAGCGCCAGGTCGCGCGAGCGAAGTCGAAAGGCAAGCCCGAGGCGCAGTGGCCCAAGAAGCCGGCCGACGCCGAGAACCTCGTTTCATGGGACATTCCGGGCATGAGCCCGAGCGACGCCGCGAGCTGCTACAACGGCATGTTCGGCGTGTTCAAGGGGTACAACATCAAGGGCGTGATCTTCCACCAGGGCTTCAACAACGCGCTCTTCAGCAACAGTCGCCCCAAGCTATATCGCGTACTCACGAAACTGATGGTCGAAGGGTGGCGTGAGGATTTCAAGGATCCGAACCTGCCGGTCGGCGTGATCGGTTTCTGCGCCGGGGGCAAGACGCAGAACGAGTGCAATTTCGAGGAGGAGTCCTACGCCGCAGGACCGTTCATCCGCGAAGCACAGCGGCTCGGCCTCGCCGACGTCGGGGATCCCGAGAACACCGCCTTCATCCCGGCCTACGATGTCCAGGTTCCCGGCCTGCATCCGCACAAGAAACGCGAGCACGGGCTGCGCGCCGCTCGTTGGGCGCTCAAATCGATCTACGACATGAAGATGTTCTGGGAGACCGCGTCGCTGGTCTCGGCGAAGCCGCGGGGCGATGAGATGATCCTTACGTTCGACAAGAGGGTGACACCAGACGACAAGAACAGCATTCTCCGCGGCTTCTCGGTCGCCGGAGCGGATGGCAAGTATTACATGGCGCATGCCCGCCACCAGGCCGAGGGGTCCTATTGGAAAAGGACCAAGATCATCCACGTCTGGTGTCCGCTGGTGAAGAAGCCCGTCGCCGTCCGCTACGGATGGGCGACCAGCCCGATGGGCAATCTCAAGGTGAACGGCCACCCGGATTGTCCATTCCCGAGTTTCCGAACCGATGCCTGGGACTTGCCAGTGACGGAGGGCTTCGAGGGCAAGGCTGTACCCAACTATCGGAAGTTGAGGACCGAAGCGGCCGAGCGCTGCGAGCACCGCCGCACGGAGGTGGCCAAACGCGCGGTCGAGATTCTGCAGCGGGTCAGGACGCTTGGGTCGTAATCGGGGGGAAACACGGGGACACACAGCTCACTCCGATGCCATCGCGGTCAGGCGGGGCCTTTCTGGCGCGAGGTTCGCGTTCGTTGGTTGCCCCGGTGTGTCGCATGGTTACGGTCCATTCGGCGCGGCCCCCGGCCCGATGCGTCCCACGGCCGAAAGCTATCACCCCGCCGACAGGCAATCAACACCTGATCGGCGTGACTCGCGGCGTTTCCCGTGGGTCCAAGGCCGCGGGAACGGATGATGAACCCGGCGAGTCCTCGCCCTGTGAACGCAACGATGAACGCGAGCGGTCGAGTAGAGAGCAGGTGGCGAAAGGCTCCGGTCCCGGGAACCGACGCGAGGACTCGAAGATCCATCCTCGGGCTTCTGCGAACGAGCCGCTCGCGGAGGGGTTGGCGCTTTCGTGTGCCTGATGCGGGGCCACGCCCACCCGCGCTTCGGTGGCCGCATTGCCGGGAACGCGGCCAAGTCATGGATACGCTGCAAATCGCAGACTCCGTGGAAATCATACATCCCGCAAACTACATCTACCTGTCCCGGCTACCCCCGTTGTGCCACCGCCCCCTCGGCCGGACAGCGGCAAAAAGCTCACTAAGTGGTTTATTAACAATCGCTTATGTTGACAGCCGTCGCCGTGTGCCCACTGTCCCAAGGGGTGGACAGAACTGACACACGGGGCCCGGGGCGTCCGCGCTGCGCCGGGGTCGCCAGTCGGCCGGGGGGCGAGCCGCAAGGCCCCTACCAGCCGGCCCCGACGGCTTCCGTGCGGATGTGACGGCGGGCAAACGCGGCGGAGATCAGCCCCTCGGCCAGGAAGCCCACCTGAAGGGCCAGCCCCGCCGTGATGTGGTCCAGCCAGCCCATCGCCTCGCACACGGCCGAGACCGCCGCGATGCTGCCCAGCCTGGCGACGCTCCCGGCCGCCATCCCGGCCGTCCGTCGGCGCGTAAGCAATTGCCCGTGGTAGTAGTTTCGGAAGGTGATCAGCAGCGGCCAGACCGCCAGGGTCATGAAGACCTTCCGGGTGGGGTCGAGCGTCTCGGGGGGCACCTTGATCAGGTCGCGGAAGATCACCGTGCCCAGCGGCGTGAAGGCCGTCAGCGCCAGGGCCGCCCAGACCCCGAGCATCACCCGGACCATGAACCGCTTGACGCCCTCGGGGTCCTTGCGCCCGAAGGTCACGAACAGGTGGCGGAACTGGTTCAGCGGGCTGTGGAAGAGCATCACGAAGTCGAACGCCACCCGCAGGGCCGCTACCGTCACCGCCGCGCCGTCCGTGCGGTTGACGAACGCGTAGATCACCGGGCGGCTCAGCGCGAACATCACGCTGGTCATCGCCACCGGCCAGAAGAACGCCGTCACGGCGCGGGTCGTCAGCGCCCCGTCGGCCTCGGCGGGGCCGTCGGCCGGGAAGACGTGGGCGGCGCGGTAGAACGCCAGCGCGACGGCCAGGTGCAGCCCGCAGGCGAGCAGGCGGGCGGCGGCGAGTGTGAGCACGGCCGGCTGCCCGATCGCCAGGCCGCCCAGCAGGACGGCGATCAGCACGGCGAGGTGGACCATGTTCAGCAGCGTGACCGTCTTGGTTCGGTGGGCCTGGATGAGCAGGCCCACGTAGTACTGCCGCAAGGCGTTGATGGCGATCAACGGCAGCAGCAGGCGGAGGAACCGGGTGATCACCCGCGCGGTGGGCAGGTCGGTCTGGAACAGCCGTCCCACGATTCCCGGGCCCTGCGGCGCGAAGCTCAACGCCGCCACCAGCGCCGTCAGACCCGCCGCCACCGCGAGGGTGAACCGCAGGCAGACCCGATGCGACTGGCGTCCCCGGGCCAGCACGTTGGCCATCTGCGGAACGAAAATCAGGATCGCGTTGAACAACCCGAACAGGCTGCCCGCCACCGCGAACGTCGCCAACTCGCGGACGGCGTCGGGGTACTTGGCCAGAACGAGGTTCTCGAACTGGCGGCCGAGCATCATCAGGATGCCCATCAGCGCCAGCGGCCAGAAGAACTTCCAGTACTTGCTCTGCACGTGCAGCGGCTCCCTTCCGCGGCCCCACCATAGCGAATCCCGGATTCGGGGGCCAGCCGCGGCCCCGCGGCGACCGGTCCGCGAGCCTGTCTGACACCTGCCCCGCGGACGCCGCTGCGTCCGCCCGCACGCCACCATGGACCCGCCGGAGCGTTCAAGGTATGCTTGCGGACCGAAACGAACCCCCGACAAAGGAGCCTGCCATGCGCCGCCTGACTTGCCTCGCCGTCGTCCTGACCGCCGCCTCCGCCGCACTCGCCGCCGAACAGTGCGACAAGGCCCCCGCCCCGGCCGCGCCGGTCCCCGAGGGCTACAAGCTCGTCTACAACCAGACCTTCGACAAAGCCGAGGCGCTGAAGGACTTCGAGTTCACCAGCCCGAGCAAGTGGCGGTGGGTCGAGCGGAAGGGCGCCGACGGCAAGAAGACCGGGGCGATGGAGTCCCTCGGGCGGGGCAAGTACCGCACCAAGGTCCGCTCGCCCTACGTCATCGGCCTGGTCAGCGGCAGGAAGTTCGGCAGCTTCGTCCTCGAGGCCGACCTGCTCCAGACCGGCAAGGAGTACGGGCACCGGGACATGTGCTTGTTCTTCAACTTCACCACGCCGAGCAAGTTCTACTACGTCCACATGGCCACCAAGGCCGACCCGCACGCCCACAACATCTTCCTGGTCAACGACAAGCCCCGCACGGCCATCGCGACCAAGACGACCAAGGGCATCGACTGGGGCAAGGACAAGTGGCACCACGTGCGGCTGGAGCGGAACGTCGAGACCGGCGAGATCCGCGTGTTCTACGACGACATGAAGACGCCGATCATGGTCGCCAAGGACAAGCACTTCGAGCTCGGCCAGCTCGGCTTCGGCTCGTTCGACGACGTCGGCATCGTGGACAACGTCCGCATCTGGGCCCCCAAGGTCGAGATGACCAAGAAGCAGCACTTCTGGAAGCCCGGCCAGACGCCCGACTACGCCAGGAAGAAATCGAAGAAGGGCAAGAAGTAGCCCCCCCCCCCCCCCCCCCCGGGAGCCCGGGTAGGATCCCGCCCGGCGGCGAATCCCCGGCAAGGCCCCGGCGGACCCGCGGGAACCGTCACTTTCCCGCCGGGCCGATCGCGTAGAGCGTTCGCATCGTGGTGATGTACAGCACCCCGTCGGCCGGGGTCGGCGGGGCGCTGAGGCCGCTGTCGAGCTTCACCGACGCCAGCAGTTCCTTCTCCGCCCCAGCGCGGAAGATGTAGAACGCCCCCCGGCGGGTGCCCACGTACACCTTCCCGTCGGCGACCATCGTCGAGCCCCAGATCGGGCCGCGGCACCTGTGGGACCACTTCGCCACCCCTGTGCCCGCGTCCAGGCAGCGGACCACGCCGCCGCAGTCGGCGATGTACGCCAGCCCGTCGGCCAGCGAGGGCGTCGCGCAGCAATGGCGGTCCAGCTCGACCGACCAGACCAGCCGCTCGCCGGTCACGTCCCCCGCCCCGCCGGCGTCGATGCACTTCAGCCAGCACCGCCGCTTGCCCCACCACATGTCCCCCCCGGCCGCGACGTACACACGCCCGCCGTGGAAGACCGGCATGCCCATGATGGTGCTGGGGCTCTCCTTGCGGTTGCCCATGTACCGGTGGATGTCCTCCTTGGGGGCGTTGGGGTCGCAGTCGAATAACCAGACCGTCTCCAGGCGCGCCGGCTCGGGCCCGTCCGGCGGGTCGGCCGGGTCGAGCGCGGCGAAGCCGTAGAGCACGCCGTCGCCGCCGCCGAAGAAGATCAGCCGCCGCCCGTTGACGGTCCCCAGCGACGGCGAGGACCACGTGCAGTGGAGGGTCTGCGGGCCGATTCGCTCGGCGTCGCGGGCGAGCAGCCGCCCGGTCCGCTTGTCCAGGACGATCAGGCTCGGCGCGCCCGGGCGGCGGATCTTCCGGTGCGTGTTGTCCACGCCGTTGGAGGTGTTCAGGTACAGGTACGGCCCGTCCAGCAGGATCGACGCGTGGGCCGAGTCGTGCGGGTACGTGCCGGCCTCGGCGTGCGTGTCGAACCGCCAGATCACGTCGGCGTCGCGGTCGGTCACGGGCATCGGCGGCGCGTCCGGCGGGGCCATGAGCCGCCCCTCGTCGCGGAACGGTCCGTCGTTGCCGTTGGCCTGCCCGGCCAGGTCGAGGCAGACGACGGCACCGCGGTTGGTCACGACGTACGCGCGGTCGCCCTCGACGGTCGGCGGCGAGCACAGCCCCGCCCGCGGCCAGTCCTTGTAGCGGTCGCCGGGGATCTTGGGCACGACGAGTTGCCAGAGCATCCGCCCGTCTGCGGCGTCGAGGCAGAGCAGCACGCCCCGGTCGCCGCGATGGCGGCGGTCGCGGGGGTTGTCATTGTTGGTGCCCACCAGCACGCGCCCGCCCGCGACGGTCGGCGCCGAGTAGCTCTGCGTGCCCAGCGGCGCCGTCCAGCGGACATTTCGCCCCGTCGCCGGGTCGAAGTCCGCCACGAGACCGGTCTCCCCCGACACCATGTTCCGGCTGTACCGTTGCCCCCACTGCGCATGCTCCCCACCCGCCGCCGCACCGCCCAGACACACCACCGCCCCCACCCAGGCCGCAAAACCGGCTCGAATATCCATACCGCGTTCCTTTCACTGGTCGCCGCCACGCCATTCTACCCGCTCCGCCGGCCGCGCGGTGCTGGACGCGCACCTCTCGCCCCGGGCACAATGGACGGGACAAACTGCACGCAAGGAGCCTGCCATGTTGAACGAGACGGTGGTGCTGTCGGGTCTGGCGATGTTGGCGGCGGGGGCGTGTCTGGCGGCGGCCTCGCGGGAGGCGGCCGGCGGGGAGGCGGACCCGAACCGCATCCGGCCTTGGTCGACGGATCGGCGGTACTGGCAGTACGAGGGCAAGCCGGTCCTGCTGCTGGGCGCCAGCAAGGACGACAACCTCTTCCAGATCCCCGATCTCGCCGCCCACCTCGACGCCATGACGGACGCCGGCGCCAACTACATCCGCAACACGATGAGCGACCGCCCGGACCGCGGCTACGAGGTCTACCCCTACCGCCGGCTGGACGGGGGCAAGTACGACCTGACGCAGTGGAACGACGAGTACTGGCGGCGGTTCGAGACGATGCTCCGCCTGACGGCCGAGCGCGACATCATCGTCCAGATCGAGCTTTGGGACCGGTTCGACTACTCGCGGGACAACTGGCCCCCGCACCCGTACAACCCGGCGAACAACGTCAACTACACGCACGAGGAGTCCGGCCTCGCGGCGAAATACTCCCACCACCCCGGCCGCAACCGCCAGCCGTTCTTCTTCACCACGCCGGCCCAGCGGAACAACAAGGTGCTGCTGGGCTTCCAGCGGGGGTTCGCCGACAAGGTGCTCCGCTACACGCTCAAGCACAACCACGTGCTGTACTGCATGGACAACGAGACCTCCGCAGAGGAAGCCTGGGCCACCTACTGGGCCGAGCACGTCCGCGCGCGGGCACGCGAGGCCGGGCGCGACGTGTGCATCACCGAGATGTGGGACAACTGGGACCTGAAATCCGACCACCACCGCCGCACCCTCGACCACCCCGAGCGGTACGACTTCGCCGACGTCTCGCAGAACAACCAGAAGAAGGGCCAGACGCACTGGGACAACTTCCAGTGGGTGCGACAGTACGTGGCCGACAAGCCCCGCCCGCTGAACACGGTGAAGACCTACGGCGCCGACGGGGGGAGGCATGGCAACACGCGGGACGGGCTGGAGCGGTGGTGGCGGCACGTCATCGGCGGGGCCGCGTCGGCGCGGTTTCACCGGCCGGACTCGGGGCTCGGGCTCGGCGACCTCGCCGCCGCATCCGTCCGCGCCGCCCGAAAGCTCGAGACGCGGATGAAGCTCTGGGAGATCGAGCCGGCCAACCGGCTGCTGCGCGACCGGGCCGAGAACGAGGCCTACCTCGCGGCCAGGCCGGGGGAGGCCTATGCGCTGTACTTCACCGACGGCGGCGAGGTAGGCCTGGACCTCCGCGAGCACGTCGGGGCCTTCGAGCTGCGTTGGATCGACATCGCCGCCGGCGACTGGGCGGGAAAGGCGGAGTTGACCGGCGGGCGCGTGGTCAAACTCGCCGCCCCGAAGAAGGGCCACTGGCTGGCGGCGATCACCCGCCCGTAGGGAGTGGGCGCGTCGGCAGCATCGGTACGTCGGCGGCCGGGGAACGTTCAACAGGGGGCGCAGCCGCCGCTGCCCCGCCGGCGGGGACACCTCCGCCCGGGCCTTGGCAGGCGGGGCGGCGGGCGGTAGGCTGCACGCATCATCTCATACCGAACCGCCCCGAGCGAGAGGAGCACATCATGACCCGCCACCGACGTTTCGCTTTCACACTCGTACTGTCCGCCGCCGCGGCGGCGTGCGTCCCGGCCGCGACGGCCGAGGGGGCTTCCCCCGCCGACATCCTCGACGCCGCCAAGCTCAAGGGCGGTCTGATCGCGGTGCTCGGCTGCGAAGACCCGGCCCTGCTGACGGGCCTGCGGGCTTCGGACGCGTACGTCGTCCACGGCCTCGACCGCGACGCGGCGAAGGTTGCCGCCGCCCGCAAGCACATCGGCGAGGCCGGGGCGTACGGCCCCGTGACGGCCGGGCTGCTCCGCGGCGGGAAGTTGCCGTTCGTCGACGACGTGGTCAACGCGGTGGTCGTGACCGCCGGGGCGGGCGAGGGCCTGGCCGACGGGGAGATCGCCCGCGTGCTGGCCCCCCGCGGCGTATGCGTGGACCTTCGCGGCGGCAAGGCGAAGACCGACGCCCGACCGGTACCCGACGCCATCGACGACTGGCCGCAGTACCTCTACGACGCCTCGAACAACGCCGTCTCGACGGACAGGGCCATCGCCCCGCCGTCGGGCCTGCGGTGGACGGTCGGCCCGCCGTACGCCCGCAGCCACGAGCACTTCGGCAGCGTCAGCGCGATGGTCTCCGCCGCCGGGCGGGTGTTCTACATCATCGACGAGGGGCCGATCAGCTCCGTCTTCCTGCCGCCGAAATGGGTGCTCGTCGCACGCGACGCCTTCAGCGGCGTGCAGCTCTGGAAACGCCCGATCCTCAACTGGGAGTCGCCCCTGCGCGGCTTCCGCAGCGGGCCGCCCGAGAACGGCCGACGCATGGTCGCCGACGGCGAGAACCTGTACGTCACGCTCGGCTACGGCCGGGCCGTCAGCGTGATCGACCCGGCGACCGGCAAGGAGCTCCGCAAGCTGCCCGGGACCGAGCGGGCGCGCGAGATGGTGCTCGAGGACGGCACGCTCTATGTCATCACCGACGACATGACCGCCGCCGACCACGACAAGCGCAAGGCGTGGATCAACCGCACCGCCCCGAAGCTCAACGGCTATCGGTTCCCGGCGGAGAAGCTGGACCAGTACGGCCGGCAGCGCCTCGCGGCGGTGAACGCCTCCTCCGGCGACGTGCTGTGGAGCCTCGGTCCGTTCGCCGCGGCCGGGGAGGTCCTGCCGGCCACGCTGGCGGTGGATGACGGCCGGGTGTGCTTCCAGACGACCTCGCACGTGGTCTGCCTGAACGCCTCGAGCGGCGAGCGGCTGTGGCGGGCGGAGCGTCCGGTGGCCACCAGCCGCTTCTCGTGGTCCACGCCGACGCTGGTGGTCCACGACGGCGTGGTGCTCACCGGCGACCGCGTGGCGAAGGACAACGCCCGCAAGCCGCCGGCGGCGGGCACCGACTGGATCATGGACAACAGCCACCAGTCGAAGAAGCAGGCGGCGGAGCTGATCGCCCACTCGCTGTCCGACGGCAAGCAGATGTGGCGTGCGGCGTGCTTCGAGAACTACGACACGCAGATGGACATCTTCGTCATCGACGGCGTGGTGTGGGTCGGCGACCTCCGCGGGCGCGGCGCGCCCGGCTACACCGAGGGGCGCGACCTGAAGACCGGCAAGGTCGTCCGCGAGCTGCCGGACAACAAGAAGCTGTACAACCTCCGCATGGGCCACCACCGCTGCTACCGCAACCGCGCGACGGTCCGGTACCTGATCCTCGGCCGAGACGGCCTGGAGTTCGTGGACCCCAAGGCCAAGACCGGCGACGGCAACTGGTGGATTCGCGGGACGTGCCAGTACGGCATCATGCCGGCCAACGGCATGGTGTACGTGCCGCAGCATTCGTGCGCCTGCCACCCGGACGAGAAGCTCAACGGCTTCAACGTGCTGGCTGCGGACCCGGCGGGGCCGCCGGAGAAGGCCAAGCCCGCCCCGGCGCTGGAGAAGGGCCCGGCCTACGGCACGGACGCGGGCAAGGCCGACGCCGACGGCGACTGGCCCACCTACCGCCGCGACGCCGCCCGCCGCGGCTACCAGGACCTGCCCGCCCCACGGGGCACGAAACAGGCGTGGCGGGCCGAGCTGTCGGCGCCGATCACCCCGCCGGTGATCGCCGGCGGGCGCGTCCTCGTCGCCGAGACCGATCTGCACACCGTCCGCTGCCTCTCGGCCGAGAACGGCAAGGCGATGTGGGCGTTCGTCGCCGACGGGCGGGTGGACTCCCCGCCGACGGTCCACGGCAAGCTGTGCGTATTCGGCACGCGGGGCGGCAGCGTGTACTGCCTCCGCGCCGACGACGGCGAGCTCGTCTGGCGATTCCGCGCCGCCCCGGCCGAGCGGAAGATCCTCGCCTATGAGCAGCTCGAGTCGCCCTGGCCCGTCCATGGGGCCGTGCTGGTGGATGCCTCGCTGTCGGGCGGCAAGCCGGTGGCGTACTTCGCGGCCGGGCGGTCGTCGCACACCGACGGCGGGATCGTACTGACGGCCGTGGACCTGGCCACAGGCGCCGTCCGCGCCCGCCAGGTGATCTGCACGGGGGACAGCCCTCCGAAGGGCGCGATGAAGACCATCGCCCTTCCGGACATCCTGTCGGTGCAGCACGGGCTGGTGTGGATGCGGAACGTCGGGCTGGGCCCGAAGCTCGGCGGGGCGGGCAGGAAGGTTCGCCACCTCTACGCCCCGGGCGGGTTCCTGGACGACACGTGGTGGCATCGGACGTACTGGATGTACGGCACGGCGATGAGGAGCGGCTACGGCGGCTGGCCCCAGGTGGGCAACATCACGCCCGCCGGGCGGCTGCTCGCGCTGGACGGCGGCGAGTTCATCTACGGCTACGGGCGGATGAAATACCGCGCCGGCGCCGGGCACGTCCGCCCCGACGCGGCGAAGGACTACAAGCTCTTCGCCGAGGTCCTCTCCCCGCCGCCGCTGAAACCCGAGGACCGCAAGAAGGCCCGTCGGGGCCGGCGGCGCCCTCGGGGCCGGCGCGTCGTCGCCTGGGCCAAGCCCCTGCCGTTCATCGCCAAGGCGGTCGTGCTCACCCGCGACGGGCTCGTCTGCGGCGGCGGGGCCTCGCTGACCGAGACCGCAGCCGAGCACGGCCGGGGGACGCTGTGGATCGCCTCCCGCGAGGACGGGTCACGCACCGCCGCCGCGACGCTGCCGGCCTCGCCCGTCCTCGACGGCCTGGCCGTCACCGACAGCGGCATCTACGTATGCACCCTCGCCGGCGAGGTCGTCTGCCTCCGCGGGATGTGACCTGGCCCGCGGCCGCCGGAACGCAGGGCAGCCGGCCCCCGGCGGCTTCAGCGGCGGCCCCCGGGGCCGGGCGCGGTCAGCGATGGGCGGGCACGGCGTGGCGGTCCACGGCCTCCCAGCGGACGCGGCCGTGCAGGGCGGAGGTGATCTCGTAGGAGATGGTGCCGGCCAGTTTCGCGAGGTTCTCGACGCTGTGGGGGTCGGACGGGTCGGGCGAGATGATCTCGACCTCGTCGCCGACCTTCGCCCGGGCAGCACGGGTGAGGTCCAGGATCACCTGGTCCATCGACACCCGCCCCGCCACCGGCACAAGCGCCCCGTCCACCCGCATCCGGGCGCGGTTGGACAGGCAGCGGAAGTAGCCGTCCGCGTACCCCACGGGCACGAGCCCCACCACCGTCTCCCGGTCGAAGCGGCGGGTCCGCCCGTACCCCACGGCCGTGCCGGCCGGGAGCCGCTTGACCTGCATCAGCGGCGCCACCAGCCTCAGGCAGGGGCGGAGCCCGGCGCCGGGGCCGACGAGGTCGGACGGCGGGTAGCCGTACACCGCGATCCCCGGGCGGACGGCGCGAAGGTGCCCGTCGGGCAGGTCGAGCACGGCGGCCGAGTTGGCGGCGTGCAGGATGGCCGTCTCGTCGCCGGTCTCGCCGGCGGCGTCAAGGAAGCGCCCGAGCTGGCGGCGGGTGAAGGCCTTGTCGTCCTCGTCGGCCGTGGCGAAGTGCGTGGACAGCCCCGCCAGGCGAAGCTCGGGGCTCGAGCGCACGGCGGCGATGACCTCCGCCGCGGAGGTCCAGAGCACGCCCCCGCGTCCCATGCCGGAGTCGACGTGCACGTGCACGGCCGCGGACATCGCGGCGGCCCGTGCCGCCTCGGCCACCCGCCGGGCCTCGCCCGCCGCGGTGACGGTCAGGTCCACCTGCCGGCGGATCAGCGCCTCGAGCCCGTCGGGGCCCGAGTCGGCCGAACAGACCGAGCCGACGGCGAAGAGCATCACCACCCGCCCGGCGTATCCGAGCTCGCGAAGGTGCAGGGCCTCCTCGGCGGTGGTGACCACCATGCCGTCGCTGCCGGCGGCGACGGTCTCCCGGAGCAGTTCGACGCCATGGCCGTAGCAGTCGGCCTTGACGACCGGCCAGAGCCGCACGCCGGGCGCCAGGCGGTCGCGAAGCAGCCGCAGGTTGGAGGCCACGGCGCTGCGCGAAATCCTGGCGACCAGGGCGCTGGGCATCGTCTGCTCCTTCGGACACGCCTCGCGGGCCGCCGTCCCGGGCGGCCCATGGGTCCAGTGTAACGGCGTCGCGGTGGTGCCGACAGGCCATCTCTCCGCGCCCCCCGCGGCGGCGCGATGCCGGCGGCGTCAGGAACGCGGCCGGCCGCCGGCCTCGGCGAGCAGGCGAACGATCTTCTCGGCACTGTGCCCGTCGCCGTAGAGATCGGCGGCGCGCTCGATGGACGGTCGGGCGCCGGGCTGCTCCCACCGGGCCAGTGCCGCGAGGATCCTGTCGGGGTCGGCGCCGGCAAGGGTGTTGCAGCCGGCCTCGACGAGCTCGACCCATTCGGTCTCGTCGCGGAGGGTCACGCAGGGCGTGCCCAGCCAGTAGGCCTCCTTCTGCACGCCGCCGGAATCGGTGAGGACGACGCGGGCGGCGCGCTCGAGGGTGAGCATGTCCAGGTAGGCGACCGGCTCGATGACCCGGACCGGCTCGCCGAGCGAGGCCAGCCTCGCCCCCAGCGTCTTTCGGGTTCGCGGGTGCAGGGGCAGCACGACGGGGCTGTCCAGCCGCGCCAGCGCCGAGACGATCCCGTCCAGCCGGGCCGGGTCGTCGGTGTTCTCCGCCCGGTGCACCGTGGCCAGGTAGAAGCCCCCCTCCTCGAGCCGGAGCCTGCTCAGCACGTCGCTGCGCCGCTCGGCGAGGGCGGCGTTGAAAAGGACCGAGTCGTACATCACGTCGCCGACGTTGTGAACGCCGCGGGTGACGCCCTCGGCACGGAGGTTCGCCACGCCGGCCTCGGTCGGGGCCAGCAGCAGCGTCGAGAGGCTGTCGGCCACGATGCGGTTGATCTCCTCGGGCATCCGCCGATTGAAGCTCCGCAGGCCCGCCTCGACATGGGCGACGGGCACGTGCAGCTTCGCCGCCGACAGGGCCCCGGCGAGCGTGGAATTCGTGTCGCCGTAGACCACCACCCAGTCCGGGCGGTCCTCCAGCAGGACGTCCTCGATGCCCTCGAGCATCCGCGCCGTCTGCCGGGCGTGCGAGCCCGAGCCGACCCCGAGGTTGATCGCCGGGCGAGGGATCGACAGCTCGTCGAAGAAGACCTTCGACATCGCCTCGTCGTAATGCTGGCCCGTGTGGACGATCCGCTCGGCGAGGACCGTCTCGCCGGCGGCGGCGTTGGCGGCGGCGACAGCCCGGCTGACGGCCGCGGCCTTGATGAACTGCGGGCGGGCGCCCACGACGGTGACGACACGCACTGCTGGCATCGGCGGGGAAGCTCCTTCGCTGGGGGCCGTCGCGCGGCCCGGACCGCCCCGGCGCCGCCGGGGCCCGTCGTGGGCATTGTGGCCCCCGGGCGGTCGCCGGGCAAGGGCGCCGTCCAGCCGGCATCGCCGCCGGCGAGGCGTGGACACCGGGGCGTGGGTGTGGCAAACTCGGCGGCCTGGACGCGCCCCGCCTGATGCGGGGGCCGATGGAAGGGAGAATCGATGGACGCACAGGAGTTCGCCTCGCCGCCGGCGTCGTGCCGGCCGGTGACGCTATGGATGCTGAACGACCGGCTGGAGCCGGAGGAGATCGACCGCCAGCTTCGCGGCTTCGCCGAGGCCGGATGGGGCGCGGTGATCACCCGCACCTTCGACGGCCTGGCCACCGAGTACCTCAGCGAGGAGTGGTTCGCCGTGCTGGAGCGCATCCTCGCCACGGCCGGCGAGGTCGGGCTGCGCGTCTGGCTCCAGGCGGGGTACATGCCCAACGGCATCCCGCATCTGCCGGCCGAGCACGAGATGACCGTCCTGGCCGCCCGCCCCGCCGACGAGCCGCCGGCGGACGGCGAGACGGTCCTGGCCAAGGACAGGCAACGCGCCTACGTCACCCGGCGGCTGGGCAACGTCCTGGACCTGCTCAACGGCGAGGCGGTGCGGTCGTACCTCCAGCAGGCCTACGCCGAGCCCTACCTCGACCGCCTCGGCGAGCACTTCGGGCGCACCATCGAGGCCGTGTGGGTCGACGAGCCCAGCCTCCAGCCGCCACGCATCCCCTGGGGCGAGCGGATCGAGCGCGAGCTGGCGGACCGCTGGAACCTCGAGCCCGCCGCCGCCGTGCCGCTGCTGTTCGGCCGGTCGGACCCGGCGCCCGGCGCGACGGCGACCGACGGCGGCGCCCGCTACGTTCGTCACGCGTATTGGCGGACGGTGGTCGAGCTGCTGACCGGGGGGTACTTCGCGGAGGTCTCGGCCTGGTGCGAGGCCCACGACCTGAAGTTCGCCGGGCACCTGATGGGCGAGGACACGCTGTTCTCGCAGATCGCCTGGACGGCGGCGGCGATGCCCGCCTACCCGCACATGCAGATGCCGGGCATCGACCACCTGACGCGCTCGCTCCGCTGGACGCACGGGGCGATGGCGGCCCCGGGCGAGGCGCCGCACTTCCTGCTGACGCCCAAGCAGTGCAGCAGCGTCGCCAACCAGGCCGGCGGCAAGCTCGCGCTGGCGGAGATGTACGGCGTCAGCAGCCAGGGGCTCACCTTCGAGCAGCGAAAGCGGATCGCCGACTACTTCGCCATCCTCGGGATCAACTGCCGCTGCATCCACGGCTCCTTCTACTCCCTCCGCGGGCGGCGGAAGCGCATCTACGCCCCCCACCTGTCCCACCAGCAGCCGTGGTGGCCGGAAAACCGCGCCGCCGCCGACCCGTTGGCCCGCGTGAGCTGCGCCCTCCGCCAGGGCCGCTACCGCGCCGACGTTCTGGTGATCCACCCGATGGACTCGGCCTTCTGCGTGTACGACCCGCTGGCCTACCGGTTCACGCGGCCCGACCGCGTGCCCGAGGACATCCGCGAGCTCAACGACACCCTCGCGACGCTCAGCGAGAACCTCCTGGGGATCCAGCGCGGC
The DNA here is from genome assembly GCA_964385465.1 of uncultured Planctomycetaceae bacterium. GTDB lineage: Bacteria > Planctomycetota > Phycisphaerae > SM23-33 > SM23-33 > CAYLPJ01. The sequence goes on from CAYLPJ010000014.1 coordinate 59,109, forward strand.
TTCGAGTACGCCGACGAGGGGATGCTCGCCGAGCGGGGACGCCTGGCCGATGGCGAGATCGCCGTCGGCGAGATGACCTACCGCGCGGTCGTGCTGCCGTCGCTGGTCACCCTACGGCCGGAAACGGTCCGCCTGCTCGACGCGTTCGTCACCGGCGGCGGGACGGTGCTGTCTGTCGGGCGCGCCCCGACGCGGCTGGGCGGCGAGCCGAGCGACGACGTCCGCCGGTTCATGCAGAAAGTCCGCCGCGTGCCCAATCGCGCGCCCGCCCTCGCCGAGGCCCTCGCCGCCGCCGCGCCCGCCGACGTCTGGCTCACCGGCCGCGCCGGGCCCGTCGAGATGGTCTGGCTGCACGAGCGCCGGGACGACGACGGCGAGCGGACGATCTTCCTGGCCAACGTCAGCGAGACCGAGACAGTCGCGCTGGACCTGCACATCCGCCCGGACTGCGAGTTGACCCGGTGGGGCCTCGACGACGGCCGGGCCGCCCCCCTGCCCCACCGGGCCGAGGACGGCGAGGCCGTCGCGCCGCTGACGCTCCCGCCGGCCGGCTCGGCGCTGATCGTCGCGCGTCCCGGCCGCCCGGCCGTGGAGGTCGCCGCCGAGAACACGCCGGCGGAGCATGCGATCTCGCTGGACGGCACGTGGGAGATCGAGCGCCACGATCCCAACGCCCTGACGCTGGATGTCTGCCGATTCCGCCGCGGCGACGGGCCGGAATCCGCCCCCCTGCCGGTCATCGCCGTCCAGGAAATCCTCACCGACGCCGACTACCGCGGGCCTGTGTCGCTGCGCTACGAGTTCGCCGCCGGGCATGTCCCCGACCGCGTCGCCCTCGCCGTCGAGCAGCCGCAGGCCTGTAGAATCACGCTCAACGGCGAGCCAGTCGGCGAACCGGAGGGGCATTACGTCGACCGCGCCTTCCAGTGCATCGACGTGGCCGGGCGCGTCGTCGAGGGCGCCAACACGGTCGAGCTGCGGCGCGACTTCGAGCCCGTCGGCCGGCCGACCATCCCCCACGGCGGGCGGTTCCAGGATCTCGGCGGCGTGGAGTTGGAGAGCATCTACGTCGTCGGCGACTTCGCCGTCGCCGGGCACGTGTCCAGCGGGCTCCCCCGCCCCGGCTGCGTGCGGTACGCGCCGGACTTCGCCCTGGCGCCCGAGGCCCGCGAGACCCCCGGCGACCTCCTCGCCGCCGGCCTGCCCTTCTACGCCGGGCGCGTCACGCTCGGGCGGACCGTCCGAATCGACCAGGCGCTCCCCGCCGGGCAACGGGCGCTGCTCCGCCTTTCCGAGCTTCACGCGGCCGTCGCGCGGGTCCGCATCAACGGCCGGGACGTCGGGCCCCTCGCGTGGCGGCCCTACGAGCTGGACGTCACCGACGCGATCCAGCCGGGCGAGAACCGCATCGAGATCGACGTGGTCAACACGCTCCGCAACCTGCTGGGCCCCCACCATCGACCGTCCGGCGAGCCGGACTTCACGTGGGGGCACGACTCCTACTCCGGCCGCTACGCCCTCGACACCCACCGCGCCTACCCGCAGTGGTGGCAGGGCCGCGACGAGCCGAGCGACGCGTGGACGGACGACTGCTTCCTCCTGCCGTTCGGCCTGGCGCCCGGCACGGAGCTGTGTATCCTCCAACGACGGGAAGGTTGACGGCCATGGACATCGAGCGACGCAAGCCGCTCGCGGCGAAGGTGGGCATCTTCGGCGTGGGGCACGCGATCTACTGGGAGCAGTTTCCCGGCCTGGAGGCCGAGCTGCTGGGCTACCTGCGGCGCCTGGAGGACCGCGTGGCCGCGATGGGCTGCGAGACGGTGACCTTCGGCATGCTGGACGACGCGGCCTCGGCGTACGCGGCGCTGGGTCCGATGCGGTCGGCCGGCGTGGACCTGTGGCTGTGCGACATGCTCACCTACGCCACGAGCTGCACGTGGGCCATCCTCCGCCGTGAGCTGTCCGAACCGATGGTCCTCGTCGCCCTCCAGCCGCGGACGGCGCTGGACTATTCGCAGGCGTCCACCTACATGCAGTTGGCCAACGACAACATCTGCTCGCTGCCGGAGTTCGCCGGCGTGTCGGTGCGGATGGGCAAGCCCGTCCCGCCGATGATCATCGGCACGCTGGACGACGACCCCGCCGCCGAGGCCGAACTCGCCGACTGGATCGACGTCGCCCGCGTCCTCCACGACCTCCGCGGGGCGCGCATCGGGCAGATGGGCCACGTCCTCGAAGCCATGCTCGACATGCACAGCGACCCGACCGCCTTCACCGCCCATTTCGGCCTGCACGTCGTCCAGGCCGAGGCCGAGGAGGTGCTCGCCGAGCTGGAGGCGGTCTCCGACGCCGACGCGGCCGCCATGGCCGAGCGGATCACCGCGTTCTTCGACACCCCGGACCCCCAGAGCGACCCGATCACGCGGAAGCTGACCGACGAGGACCTCGCCGCCGCGGCCCGCACGGCCGTGGCGCTGGAGCGGTTCGTCGACGCCCGCGACCTCGACGGGCTGGCGTACTACTACGAGGGCGGCGCGGATTCGGCGATCCGGCGGATGGTGAGCAACTTCATCGTGGGCAACTCGCTGCTGACGGCGGGGGGCTTTCCGATGTGCGGCGAGCTGGACCTCAAGACGTGCGTGGCGATGCTGATCATGGACCGGCTGGACATGGGGGGCAGCTTCGCGGAGTTTCATCCGATCGACTTCGACGAGGGGTTCATCCTGGTCGGCCACGACGGCCCGCACCACCTGAACGTCGCCGAGGGGCGCCCGAAGCTGCGGAGCCTGCTGAAGTATCACGGCAAGCCGGGGCGGGGCGCGTCGGTGGAGTTCCAGCTCAAGACGGGCCCGATCACGATGCTGAGCATCAGCCAGACGTACGACGGGCGGTTCAAGTTCGTCGTCGCCGAGGGCGAGAGCCGCCGCGGCCCCATCCCCCCCACCGGCAACACGAACACGCGCGGGGTCTTCGAGCCCGACCCCGTGACGTTCCTGCACCGCTGGCTGGGCGAGGGCCCGACCCACCACTTCGCCCTCGGCATCGGCCACCGCGCCGCGACCATCCGCAGACTCGCCGACTGCCTGGGCATCGAGTGCGCGGTCGTCCCCCGGGCCGGGGACTGATCCGGCGCCGCTGCCCCGAACGCGGTGTAACCCTTTCCCGCCGACCGTCATTCAAGAGGAAGAACCGCATCCACCGCCGCGCCGTAACCGAAAGGGGTCGCGATGTTGTCGCAAGCGTTCCGGGCGTGCCTGTCGGCCGCCGCCGTGCTCGTGCTGTGCCTGCCCGCCGGGGGGGGTGAGGAGTATCTTCCCGGCGGGCCGCTTGCGGGTGTCAAGCTGCCGCCCTACCCCACGCAGCACGGCGAGCCGCCCGGACATCCCGGCTGCATCCCGCCGGGCGACGGTGCCCCGGCCGAGACGTTCGGCCTCGCCCCCGAACGCCACCTCTACCCCGGCTCGGTCGAGCACTGGCGGGCGTACTGGTTCAAGTACTGCCCGACCCGCAGCTTCTTCGACCGCCAGAGCCAGGTGAAGAACTTCCTCGCCGCCGAGTTGGCGGGCATCGACCCGCGGCGGGTGGAGAAGTACGCCGAACCGGTCTACCGCGTGGGCCGCCACGACCGGCCGGAGAACACCGGCAGGCGGAACCGTCCCGTAGCGGTGGTTCGCTGCTCGGCGGGCCGGCCGGTGTTCCGGCTGGACCTCGGCCGGCTGGAACCGGGCCTGTACGCCGTGCGGGTCATCGGTGCGGTGGAGACCGAGACCCTCCGCCCGTTCCTCCGGCCGGCGTTCGTGGGAATGAGGGTCAACGACCGCCCCGACGGCGGGCAGAGCCGCTACCGCATCCGCATCGGCTACGTGGACGAGTTCTACGGGATCGCGGAGGTCTACTTCCACGCCCCGGCCGAGCGTCGGTACCGCGCCGAACTGTGGTTCGACAAGGGCACGGACGTCGACGTGCTGGTCCGGAACATCTCGCTGGACGACGTCCTCGCCGGCTGCGAGCGGCGGGCGATCAAGCGGCGGGCCCTGAGCCTGCACCTGCCCGACGAGCTGGCGGAGATCAAGGGCGACTACCACCCGAACATCGCCTACAAGCGATTCCGCGCCGCGGTGGCCAAGGGCGACGAGCCGCGCCCCGACCCCGACGACCGCGACGAACGCTGGCGGCGCGACGCGACGATATGGCAGGGCCTGCCGCACGCCAACTGCCAGGTCGCCCGAACGCGGACGTACAACCGCGAGGCGACCATCGGCGAAGACGACTACGGCGTCGGCGGCAAGAGCCTGACCGACATCCGCATCGCCCGGGGCCGATGGGAGGTCGTCCACCCCCACAACGTCACCGCGCCGCTGCGGGCCGAGGACCTACGCAACCTCCCCCGCCTGCTCCGGCACAAGGAGCTGGGCATCGAGTACACCATGGCCGATCTCGCCGCCGGGCGGACGCTGCCCGATCCCTACCCCCACAAGGCCGACGGGACCGGCATCTACACGCCCGATCCGAACAACCCCGCGAAGGGCCAGGTCTTCTGGCCGGCCGGGGCGGCGATCGTCGGCGAGCGCCAGGGATTCGCGGCCGCGTACCTGGACGTCATGAACTACGGCTCGACGATCTGGCTGGCCCACCGGGACGAGACATGCGCCCGCGACGCGGCCGTGGCACTGCTGCGTTTCGCATACCTGTTCCCCACGTTCGACACCTGCCGCAGCCTGGAGGCGGTGACGACGGACTGCTGGATCTTCAACCGCATCCTGCTGCGGCGTCGGCTGTGCAGCAACCGGTACTACGGCAACTTCATCCGCTTCACCGAGCCGCTGTTCTACTACGACCGCCTGTACGGCGCGATCGCGGGCAACGAGGACCTCGCCCGCTCGGTCTCCCGCTTCGTGCCGTGGGTGAAATCCAGCGAGGACCTCGTCGAGCTGCTGGACGTCTACCTCGTCCAGACCATGGCCAAGCGCATCCTCCGCTACCAGTACTACGGCGACGGGCGCCAGCCCTGGCGGATCACCGAGCCGGCCATGTGCCTGGCCGACAACGCCTTCACCGAGCCCTGGATGCGCTGGCTGTTCCGCCGGACGTTCTTCTACCCCCAGCCGCTGGCGGGCATCCAGGATTACGCCATCGCCGGCACGGACCGCGACGGGCGAAGCCCCATCGGCTCGTTCTCCTACATGATCGGCGAGTTCTCCGCCGATTCCGCCGCCGCCACGCTCGAGAAGTACATCCGCCTCGGAGGCGACAAACGCTGGGACCTGCGCGACCCGAAGGTCCTGCCCAAGATCGACGCCGCCGTGGCGTTCTACTTTCGCAGCCGCACGGCCGGGCTGGCGTTTCCGCGGATCGGCGACGTTGCCGGGCCGGACAAGCAGGCGTGGCAGTACTTCGACACGGTGATCGACCGCGCGCCGACGTTCTGGCGATGGACCAAGGATCCCCGCTGGGCGTGGGTCACGGCGAGGCTGACCGGGCGGCGGTCGCAGTCGGACGCCGAGTGGCAAGCGATCGAGGCCGCCGCGGCGACCGTCCGCCGCGCGCCCTGGCTGGACAACCGCAGCCGCGTGCTGCCCGGCTGGGGGGCGTTCCTCGAACGCGGCGTCGAGCACGACGACTACCGCTTCCGGCAATCGACGATGATCCGCCTCGGCCACGGCGCGGGCCACGCCCACAGCGACGGCATGGACCTCCAACTCCACGCCCACGGCCTGCCCGTGACCGTCGACGGGGGGCAGCGGGGCGGCTACAGCGACCCCGGCGACCGCCACACCTGCGTGCACAACACCGTCGAGGTCGACGGGCGGAACTGGCAGGGGCACAGTTGGGCGGCCGCGATGACCGACGCGCCCCCGGCCCGCTACGTCCGCTGCCGGGGCATTCACGTCGCCGCCCGGGAGCTGTTCAGCCGGCAGGTCGCGCTGGTGGGCGTCGACGACGGGGCCAACCCGGCCGCGAAGGTCACGCCCAGGCGGATGGGTCCGGACCCCGCGGGCCTGCCGACCGAGGGCGTGGTCACGCCGAACGCCTACACGTTCGACTGCTTCCGCGTTGCCGGCGGGGACGTGCACACCTACGCCTTCCACGCGACGGTGAACGATCCGGGCGGGCCCCAGCCGACCACCAACGCCCGCGACTTCCGCGCCGTGGACCCCAAGAAGCCCCCCGCCGGCGCGGCCGGGGAGGCGGTGCGGCATGTCGGGCACTTCCCCGCCGGGCACCGCCTCGGCACGTGCCCGGAGGTGCTGACCGTCACGTTCCCCATGGTGAAGTTCCGCCAACGGCACAGGAAGGACCAGATCGCCGCGGGGTCGGAGAAGCACTTGCGACCCAAGGGCGACTATCGCAGCGACGGGCCGGGGACGTTCACGCGGTGGCACGTGCTCGGGGCGGACGGCCTGCACGTCCTCCGCGCCGACCAGCACTGCACGCGCTGGCATTACTGGATACCGCACTTCTTCGTCCAGCGGCGGGGGAAGGACCTCTCCACCGCCTTCGCCGCCGTCATCGAACCCTACGTCGGCCGGCCGTTCATCACGTCGGCGCGCGAGCTGCCCGTGGCCGACAACGAGGCCGACGCCCGCCGGGCCGTGGCCGTGGCGGTGCGGACGCGGAACGGCCATCGCGACCTGTGCTTCGCCGACGGGCGGCCCGGGCGGACGCGGCGGGTCGGCGAGGTCGAGATCGCCGCCGAGTACGCGTTTCTATCCAGCGACGCGAACGGCCTGCGAGCCGCGATCCTCACCGGCGGGACCGTGCTTCGCGGGCCGCGCGTGCGGATCGCCGCCGCGACCCCCGAGCGGCGGGCGAAGGTCCTCCGCGTGGACTACCCCGCACGGCGGGTCTGGATCGATGCCGCCTGGCCGGCGGAAGCCGGTGGACGGGTCGTCGAGATCGGCGACGTGAGCGGACGCGGGCGCAAAGGGTACTTGACGAGCTTCACCGCCTCGGCCGTCAGGCCCGAGGGCGAGGGCACGCGGCTGACCATGCTGCGAAGCGCGGCCTGTTACCGCTCGCGGATCGAGTCCGTCGACCCCGAGGCCCGAACGGTGACCTGCGCGCTGAACCTGCCCGGGACCAAGAGCGGCCTGGGGGGGATGGACCGGGGCTTCGTGGCCGGCAACGACGAGGGCACGAAGCGATGGCGCGTCGAGCGGTCCGAGGGCGCGCGGACGTTCACGCTGGCCGGGCCGGACGTCCGCGAGGAGGACTTCGCCGCCGGCGGCGCGCTGCGGCTGTGGGAGTACGGCGTCGGCGACGAGGTCCGCACCAGCACGTCGGTCGTCCTCCGCCGCATCGGACCCGGTGTCTACGAGCTGGGCGCCGACGTGCCCTGCACCGTCGCCCTCCCCGCCGCCGGCATCGAGCTGTCCACGGCCGGCAAGCCCTGGCGCCCCGCCGGTCGCCGGGAGGGCACGTGGGCCCGGGTGGAGATCGAGCCCGGTACCGTCCGGCTCCGCGCGGCTTCGCAGTAGCCCGTCCACCGGGCGCGGGCTGCCGCAGGCGCGGGGAAAGGCCTCGCGATGGCAGGAGGCATGGACGGTCGTCGTCCCGGTCGGAGGTCAGAGCACCGCCGGGCGCATTGGCTGCTCAGGCCGTCGGGCGATCGGGCCGATAGAACGTAAGAAGGTCCGTGCCCGTCGCGGCAGTGCGCACGCGAGGGACGGCGCGCGACGAACCGGGAGACCTGAGATGCCCAATCGAGGAAAGCAGACCGATTACACGCTCGGGACGGTCCGGGTCTGTGCTCAACGGAAGTACTGCCTGGTCATCATGAACCGCCCACGGGTCCTCTGCTACCACGCCGGCGGGAACCGGTGGGAGCTGATCTGGCAGGCCAGGGCCGTCGCGCCCGGCGACGTCCTCCGCATCGAGGCCGGCGGGCAGTGCAGGCTGAAGTTCTTCGAGTCCTGCCAGACGCCCTCCGTCCTCGACCAGATCGGCTTCGACCAGAATATGCTGACCATCCACGGACCCGCGCTGGTGCGGCTGGAAGCGTCCCCCGTCGCCAAGCCGTCCTTCGCTGCAACCGGCCGCGCGACCCTCCGCGAGCTCAAGAAGGCCTGGCGCGTCCTCACCCGCCCCCGTGCGCCGCGGCCGGCGCAGTGGCGCTCGAACGACGCCATCGGCGCTCGCGGATAGGCCGGGGCCGGCGCGGCGACGCCCGCCCCTTACCTGACCACGGACTCCCTCCCGCCGTGCCCCGCGGGGCGTCAGCCGTCCAGCGGCGGTCGGAGGCGGTATCCTTCGGCGAAGGCGGCGGTCTCGTCGAGGACGGCCAGGGCGATGTCGAGGATCTCCCGGTGCGTGGCGGGCACGCCGTCCCAGCCCTGGGGGAACTCGATCAACAGCGGCAGGGCGCCGCAGGCGTGGTGGACGGCGTCGCCCTGGTAGAAGACGTGCCCGGCGTACGACTGCGTCCGCGACGGGATGCGGTGCTTGACGAAGCCCTCCCGCAGGCATCGCACGCCGATCGCGGCCCCGAGCTGGACGGCCTTCTGGCGGTAGATCGGCGCCATCGTCGAGGCGGGTGCCTCGGCCAGGCTGCCGTTGTTGGAGTGCGAGAGGATCACGCCGTCGGGCTGCTCGCGGCGGCAGAGGCGGATCAGCGCGGTCGTCTCCGGCTGGCAGTCGCCGGCGAACGGCCCGTCGTAGACCAGGTTGTACCCCGCGTCGTTGTAGTACGTGCCCAGGTGGCTGACCTCGTCGAGAGGCACGGGCCAGTGCAGCTTGCCCGTCGGCCAGCGCATGATCTGCCCCGTCTTCCACCGGCCCTGGCTGATCATGCTGAAGTAGTCCTGGTCGCAGCCGATCCAGTGGCAATGGTCGGGGTACCGCTGGCGCCCGTCGACGTTCAGGATCGGCACGATCACCAACCGAAGGCGGCGGGCGCGGTCGGCGACCTCGGGCATCTCCCGGCCGAGCAGGTCGCGCCCGGTGACGGCGATGTTGAGGTAGTTCAGCATCCCGACGGTGCCCTCGATCTCCGTGCCGTGGGCGGCGCCGACGAAGAGGAGGGTCTGCGGCCCTTCATCCCCGCGGCGGAAGAAGGCCTCCGGCTTGCGCCCGGAGACCGCCGAAGCCATGCTCGCCGAGGTGGTCTTCCCTCGCGGCGGCGCCTGGCCGCAGGCGGCGGCGACGATGGGTCGCCCGCCGGCGGTGCGGCCGATCTCCTCGACGGTCACGCCGTCGAGCGATTCGAGGAACTCGCGGATCTCGCCGGGTCGGGTGAGCCACCAGGAGGGCACGTCGCAGCAGTCGATGCCGGGTTCGGGCAGCGCGGCGGGGTCGGTCATGGCGGTCACTTCTCCTGCGGGCGGGTGAGCCCCTTGCCCAGCAGCGGCAGGACGTCGCGGGCGGCGGGGACGTTGTACTCGAAGATGGTGAAGCCCGCCGCGCCGGCCTCGCGGGCCAGCATGACCTGGCGGATGACCTTGGGCACGTCGGCGGGGTTGGACCACGTGCTCAGGCCGATGCCGGGGAAGCAGGGCACGCGGCCGGCCCATTCGACCTGGCTGCGTGCCCAGGCGGCGAACTGGGCGTTGTGGGGCGTGTAGTCCATGGGGCAGACGAAGTCCAGCCAACCGCGGTCACACCAGAGCTTCCAGTCCTGGCCGACCTGGTCGCGGTGGGCGGGCCAGTCGCGGAAGACGGCGGCGGAGAGCTCCACGCCGGGGCGGGCCTTGCGGGCCTCGGCGGCGACGGCGGAGACGACGGCGTTGATCTGCTCGCGGCGGAAGTCCATCCAGCGGCGGCGGAGTTCGTCGTCGCCGCGGACGGCGGCGGGCCAGTCGGCTACCTTCCGCCCGAGGGCCTTCTCGAAGCGCTTCCGGCAGCCGGGGCAGAAGCAGCCCTGCGGGCCGGGGTAGCGGATGTAGTCGAAGTGCACGCCGTCGACGGGGTACTTGCGGGCGACCTCGACCATGGCGTCGATCTCCAGCCGCTGGTTGTCCGGGTGCGACGGGCAGAGCCAGCGCTCCTGCCGCGAGCCGTCGAACAGCACCTGCGTCCGCCCGGCGGCGGCCATCGTCCGCGCGAACGGCGCGGGCGCGCGCCAGCTCATGTTGTAGTTGACCTTCCAGACGTGGCACTCGATGCCGGCCTCGCGGCAGGCGGCCAGGCAGGCGGCGATCTGGTCGCCGCGCCGGGCCACCTCGGGCGCCACCGGCAGCACGTCGCTGTCGTAGTAGGCCACCCCGCCCCAGAGCATGTTGGGCAGCACGGCGGTGAAGCCGCTGTCGGCCAGGCGGCGGGCGGCCTGCTGCCACGTCATCCCCGCCACGCCGAAGGCGCTGTGGCACCAGATCAGCCGCCGCTCGCCGGCGCCGGGCTGCTGGACCAGGCAGTGGGCCTCCAGCACGGCCGAGGCCGCCTCGATGGCGACCTTCACGGCCTCGACGGGCTTGCCCGCCTCCCGCAGCCGGATCGCACGCTCCCGAAGGGCCGTGCCCCGCGACAGGGCCTTGCCCGCCCCCGCGTCGCCGTCAGCGGCCTCGCGGATCCCCGCCGACGCGGCCGCGAAGTCCTCGTACGGCTCGATCCGCCCGATCGCCTCGATCCGCCCCGCGGCCGCCCGCGACCACGCCCGCGGCCACAGGTGCCCCAGCATCGCCAGCAGCAGCCGCTGCTTGGCCGCCCGGTCGTCCCCCAGCATCACGTGGGACAGCACGGCCGCGCTCTTGCTGACGGCCACGGCGGGCAGCTTCGTGCTCGTCCCGTCATCGGAGACCCACCACGCCGCCACGCGCGCCGCCTCGCCCTCGCAGTGCAGCTCGCGGACGTTCCACGACGCCTGCTTCGCTTCGTCGGGCGCGCCGGTCAGGGGCTTCTCGTCCGCCCGGATGGCGGCGAAGTGCCCCCGCCGCCGCTGGTTCACGTGCCCCCCCAAGCGGATGCCCACGAGCTCCTGGAGCCGCCCCGGCAGGACGTAGCAGGCGATCAGCCCGCCCCCGCCGCGAAGGAAGCCCGCGAGGGCCTCGACCGCCTCGTCCGGCATCGACGGGCTGTACGGCAGGGCGACCACCTCGATGCCCTCCAGCCGCGGCGCCGTCAGGTCGCGGTCGCTGAGCACGACGTGCTCGATCCCGCAGCCGTCGAGCATCTCGCTCATCACGTCGGCGTAGCGGGCGATTCCGCGGGCCTCGTCGGGGTGCGTCGCGGCGGCGGAGTCCCCGCGGACGACGGCCACCTTCCCCCCCGTGCCGTACAGGGCGAACCCGGCAACGTGGAAGACCGTGTCGACGTTCCGCCCCCGCCAGGCGGACAGGCGGATGGTGTCCACCTCGCCCCAGCCGGCGGGCGTGCCCTCGATCTTCGCCGAGCGCTTGTCGATCCGGACGCGCTGCCAGGCCCCCCCGCCCGGGCCGGGAAAACTGCATGCGTACCAGCCGTCGCCGCTGTGGAAGTACATCGTGAAGTGGCCGACGGGCGTGACGTCGCGGCTGTGAAAGAAGAACTGCAAGCCGCGGCAGCTTGCCATGTCCAGGGCGATCCTGCGGTCCCAGCTTCCGCGCTCGATCCGCCCGGGGGCGAAATCGCACCGCAGGCGCAGGGCCCGCCGGCCGTCGAGCTCGACGACCTCCACCGGCGGGCTGCCCTCCATCGGCTGCCAGAGCGTCCGGGCGCGGGCGGTGTCGTAGGCGATCTCGTCGACGGTCCGCGACTCTGTGTCTGAGGCCGCGGGCGTCGGGGCAAGCAGGACGCCCGACGTCAGGGCCGTCAGGGCCGCCAGGCGTGGGATGAGGGACATGGCCGGCTCCTTTCGTGCGAGGCAAGAATCTGGCTCGGTGTGCGCCGGGAGCGTATCATGTTCTGCCGTCAGTGGCCAGAGGCCGACCGCTCGCGGGGAATTCCTACCCCACTGCGGGCTTTCCCCGGCCGGGGCCGCTATGATGAGGCGACAAGCCGTTTCGATGGAAAGGAGATCCGGATATGCCCTTGGCCCATCACGAGCCGGTGGAAAACCTCCCGGCTGAGGTGCTGGAGCAGTACCGCGCGATGACCAGCCTGATCGAGGAACTCGAGGCGGTCATGTGGTACCAGGAGCGAGCGGCGGCCACCGCGGACGCGGAGGTCCGGGCCGTTCTGGAGCACAACCGCGACGAGGAGATGGAGCACGCGATGATGCTCCTGGAGTGGTTGCGGCGGAACTTCCCCGGTTTCGACGAGCAGATGAAGACCTATCTGTTCACCACCGCGCCGATTACGGAAATCGAGGAAGAGGGAGAAGGCGCCGACGGCGGCGAGAACCCCGCGGACGGCGGCGCGAGCGACAGCTCGGCCGGCAGCCTGAACATCGGTTCACTGAAATAACGCAGGGAGACACCATCCATGCCGACGATTCTGAAACGAGAATTCGCACCCATCAGCGACCAGGCCTGGTCACAGCTTGACGAGGAAGCCGAGCAGTTGTTCCGCGAGCAGCTCGTAGCCCGCAAGATCGTGGACTTCGATGGCCCGCACGGCTGGGAGTTGGCGGCCGTCAACCTCGGATGGGTTGACATCGCGGGCAAGAAGGAAGCCAACGGCGTGGCCTGGGGTCTGCGCGAGGTCCAGCCACTGATCGAGGCCCGCCTGGCGTTCACGCTGGGGCAGATGGAGATCGACAACATCGCCCGCGGGCGGGCGGACGTGGACCTCGCGCCGCTACAGCAGGCGGCACAGAAGCTGGTGGGCTTCGAGGACGGCGCGGTGTTCAACGGCTTCGCCGCCGGCGGGATCGACGGGCTGGCCAAGTCGTCCGAGCACAAGCCGATCAAGATGCCCGCGGACGTCGAGAAGCTTCCCGAGGCGGTCAGCGCGGCCGTGCAGGCGCTCAGCGCCGCCGACGTCGGCGGGCCGTACGCCCTCGTCCTGGGCACGGGCACGTTCTTCGAGCTCAAGCAGTGCGTGGGGCGCGGCTACCCGCCGAGGAAGATCATCGAGGACCTGCTCGAGGGCCCGGTCCTGCGCAGCCCGTCGGTGACCGGCGGCTTCGTGGTCAGCACCCGCGGCGGGGACTTCGCGCTGACGGTGGGCAAGGACCTCTCGCTGGGCTACGCCAGCCACGACCGGGAGAACGTCGAGTTCTTCCTGACCGAGTCGTTCACCTTCCGCGTCATCACGCCCGAGGCCGTGGTGGTGCTGAAGAAGGGCTCGTAGCGCCCCGAAGCAACCCGGAGGGCACCGACCGCACCGCGTTTGCCATGCGTGCGGTCGGTGTTTGCGCCAGAGGCGCCGTGACCGACTCGGGGGCCCCGCGGGGCGCCCGTGGGCTTTCCCCCGCCGCGAACGCCCCTGTTGGGGCCGGCGGCCTACTGCTGCGGGGTCCCGGCGGCGGTGGCGTAGACCAGTTCGTTGACGCGGGCCTGGAGCAGGCCGATGTAGATCGGCCAGAGGATCAGCCCCGCCACGATGTTCACGTAGGGGATCAGCGTGCAGATGCCCGCGCCCAGCGCCAGCCCGCGAGGCGCCGTCGGCGCCAGCCCGTGGAACGTCCGCTGCTCGTTGATGCGGTCGCACAGCCGCAGGTGATGAAAGAACATCCAGTAGATGTTGAAGAACGGGATGAACATGAACCCGATCGCCTTGCCCGCCGACGGGTCGTCGTGGCGGAGCTTCGGCATCTTGTCGTGCATCAGCCCCAACCAGATCAGCGGGAAGATGCCGAACGTCACGTACTGAAGCAGCACCGCCACCCCCGCAGAGAACTGATCCAGCGTGTGCATCCGCGCCTGCGGCGAGCCGGGGGCGACCACCTGGGGATACCCCGCCGCGACCGGCGCCTGCGGCAGCGGCGGCGCGGCCGCCGAACCGAGGGATGCGGCCAGGAACGGCAGCGATCCGGCCGGGACGACCTGCCCGCCTGGCTCGCAGCGGATGTTCGTGGCCGCGTTCACCCGCCCCTCGCGGACCCACTGGACCATTCCGGCCTCGTCGACGGGCCCGTAGGCCTGGCCGTCGGCCGCCATCACCGAGTACTCCGCCATCGGCGTCTCTCCTTCGCGTCCGTCCAGCGGGGCCCGGGCCATCCGAGCCTGCCGCCGACGGGCATTCTCGCAGGGCCGGCGCCTTTTGGCTAGGCTGTGTCTGATATAGCGCTTCGAGGCCCGAGCGTGGGCTGGCTTGTTCCCGGCAAGGACGCCGAAGCAGGCGATTCCTCTGCGAATCGCCGATACAGGCGGACGCCGCCAGGGGCAAACCAGCACACGCGAAGCCCGAATCGGATATATCAGACACAGCCTGGCCCGCGCGAACGCGATCCATTAGCTTCTTCATCGGACAATCCCCCCCCCCTGGCCGCAGTTCCGCCGCCGGAGACCTTTCATGGACAAGCCGAACATCCTGATCGTGATGACCGACCACCAGCGCGCGGACACGGTCCTGCCCGAGGGCCCGTGCATCACGCCGAACCTCGACGGGCTGGCGGCGTCGGGGCTGCTGCTGAGCAACGTCTACTGCCCCTCGCCGCACTGCTGCCCCTCGCGGGCGACGTTCCACACCGGCCTGTACCCCACCCGACACGGCGTCTGGAACAACATCTGCAACGACCAGGCCCTCTCCCGCGGGCTCAACGAGGGCGTCCGCTGCTGGAGCGAGGGCCTCGCCGAGGCCGGCTACGACATGACCTACGTGGGCAAGTGGCACGTCAGCACGCGGACCACGCCGGCCGACCACGGCTGGAATGAGCGGCGGGTCGGCGGGCACCGCCCGGGCGAGCACGGCACGGCGTGGGAGCACTACGAGCGCGTCGCGGCCGGGCCGGACCCTACGCGGCGCGGCGAGGGCGAGATTCTCCGCCCGGGTTACGGGACGTACAGGACCTACGGCACGGCGGAGGAGCCCACGCATGACGACCGGCTGACGGAAGCGGGCATCGAGGCGCTCGGCGAGCTGGCCGGCTCGTCCGGCCCGTGGTGCCTGGACGTAAACCTCGCCGCCCCGCACGATCCGTACAACGTCCCCGGGCGCTTCCTGGACCTCTACGACCCCGACGAGATCGCCCTGCCGGCCAGCTACGCCGACGAGATGGCCGACAAGCCTCGCATCTACAAGCGCATGCGGGACATGCGGTTCGGGCAGCTCTCCGAACGAGAGGTCCGAGAGGGCATCCGCCACTTCCGGGCGATGTGCAGTTGCATCGACGAGCAGTTCGGGCGCATCCTCACCGCCCTCGACGCCACCGGCCAGGCCGGGAACACCCTCGTGCTCTTCGTCAGCGACCACGGCGACTACTGCGGCGAGCACGGGCTGTTCTGCAAGGGCATCCCCTGCTTCGACGGGGCCTACCACGTCCCGGGCGTGCTCCGCTGGCCGGCGGGGATCGCCGAGCCCGGCCGGCGGGTCGAAGCGCTGGTCTCCCTCGCGGACTTCGCGCCGACCTTCCTGGAGCTCGCAGGGGCGGACATCGGCCAGCGGTTCACCGGCGCCAGCCTCGTGCCTTTCCTGCGGGGCAGACAGCCCGACACCTGGCGGGACGCCATCCACACCCAGTGCAACGGCGTGGAGCTGTACTACACGCAGCGGTCGGTCCGCACGCCCGAGCACAAGTACGTCTTCAACGGCTTTGACGACGACGAGCTGTACGACCTCCGCAACGATCCCGACGAGATGGTCAACCTCGCCGCCGACGGGGCCATGGCGGAGATCAAGCGGGAGCTGGTCGGGCGGATGTGGCGGTTCGCCCGCGCCGAGGGCGACGCGGCGATCAACAACTACATCACGGTCTCGCTGGCGCCGTGGGGCCCGGCGGAGGCGCTGCGGGGGGAGGGCTGACCGGCGGGACGCCGTCGGCGGGGTTCAGCCGCCTTGCTCCCGGGGCACGGTGACGGTGACCTCGGTGCCGCGGTCGACGGCGCTGTCGAGGTGGATGAACGCCCGCAGGCGTTCGGCGGCGTGCTTGACGATCGCCAACCCCAGCCCCGTGCCGCGGACCTTCGGCTCGCCGCTCCGCGAGCCGTCGGCCTGGAAGAACCGCTCGAAGACGCGATCCTGGATCTCCGGCGGAATGCCGCGCCCGCTGTCCTTGACTCGCATGGTGATCCGGTCCCCGTCGGCCTGGAACTCGCAACGGACGGTCCCCCCGGCCGGGGTGAACTTGATGGCGTTGTCCAGGAGGTTCTGGAGAATCAACTGGAGCAGCGTGCCATCGGACCGCAACTGCTCCTGCCCGTCCCCGCAGGTGACCTCCAGGGCGACGCCCTTCTCGCCGGCGCGATGGGAGAAGTTGTCGCGGACCCATGCGGCCAGCGTACCCAGGGCAATTCGCTCCAGGCGAAGGCGGTGGCGGGTGGACTCGACGAGGTGGAGGCTCAGCAGGTCGTTGGTCATCTCCTCCAGCCGGCGGGTGTGGCGGTCGAGGATGGCCGACAGGCGATGGAGCTCGTCGCCCTCGCCGGGCTCGACGGAGCCCAGGGAATCGACGGCCGCCCGGATCGTCGCCAGGGGCGTCCGCAGCTCGTGGGAGGCGTTGGCGACGAACTCGGCCTTGATGGTGGCCATGCGGACGAGGTTGCTGATGTCGCGGACGACCAGCAGGACGGCGACCTCCTCGGTGGTGTCCTCGGCGAGGCGTGCGGCGTGGACATCGAGGACGTACCGCCGCCGGCCGATGTCGGCCTCGACCTGGCGGCTGACGGGCTTGTCGGCCTCGGTGGCGTCGTTGTAGACGTCGACGATCTCGGCGATGCGGACGGCGGCCTGGAGGTGCTTGCCCCGCACGTCCCCGGCGCCGGCGGCGAGCAGTTCGACGGCGGAGGGGTTGATCAGCACGATGGTCCCGCTGCCGTCGAGGCCGATGACGCCCTCTCGCAGGTTCTCGACGACGGCGACGAGGTTCTGCTTCTGTGCGGCGATGAGGTTGATCTGGCTGGAGATGTTGTCGCGCATCTCGTTCAGCGCGGTGGCCAGTTGTGCCAGCTCGTCGGAGCCGGAGATGACGGCGCGTTTCGACAGGTCGCCCGCGGCGAGGGTCCGGGCGGTGCGGGTGATCTGCATCAGCGGGGCGTACCAGATCCAGCTCAGCAGCAGCGCCAGCACGACGGCGGCCAGGACAGACGCCAGGGCCGCCCACAGCAGGGAGTTGAGCATGAAGCCCCGGGTCTGCTCGATGGTCTCGACGGGCAGGCCGACGCGAACGGCCCCGACAACCCGTCCGGCGTGGCGGATGGGCCTGGCGAGGTAGCGGACGGGCTCGCCGTCCGGCGCCGCCTGGGCGCTGCGCCCCTCCTCGCCGGCGAGGGCGGCCTGGACCTCCGGGCGGTCGGAGACCTTCCGGACGGTGAGGTCTCGCGGGTCCTCGCGGCTGTGTCCGAGGACGAGCCCGTCGCGGGCGACAACGGTCATGCGCAGCGCCGAGTTGCCCAGGAGCCTCTTGGCCTCGCGGTCGAAGCGGTCGGTTCCCGGGTCGTCGGCCGCCCAGAGCAGCTCCATGCAGCGTTGGGCGAAGGTGAGGATGCGTTCCTGGCGGATCTCGTAGCCCTGGCGGTGGGTCCTGCTGAGGCGGCGGTAGGAGACGAACCCGCCGATCCCGATGATGACGCCGATCAGAAGCAGGTTTGCCAGGAAAAGCTTGGTGAAGAAGCTACGCGTCTTCATTCTCTTCGATCGCCAACCGATAGCCGATACCGCGAACCGTACCGATGTACTTCCTCGCGTCCCCGAGCTTGCGCCGCAGGCCCGCGAGGTGCACGTCGATGGTCCGGTCGGTGACGACGGCGTCCATCCCCAGGGCCTGGTCGATGAGCTGGTTGCGGTTGAGGACGCGCCCCTTGGCGGCGACGATGGCGACCAGCAGGCGGAACTCGGTGGGCGTGAGGGTGACCGGCTCGTCGGCGACGAGAACGCGGTGGCGTTCCTGGTCGATCTGGATGGGGCCGACGCTGAGGACGCCCTTGCCCGTGGCGGGCCCGTCGCTGCGCCGCAGCACCGCCGCGATCCGCGCCAACAGCACGGACATGCTGAAGGGCTTGGTGACGTAGTCGTCGGCGCCGAGTTGGAGCCCGACGACGATGTCCACGTCCTCGGTCCGGGCGGTGAGCATGATCACGGGCACCGAGGCGGTGCGGGGATCGCCGCGCAGCTCCCGCAGGACCTCCGTGCCGGACATGCCCGGAAGCATGATGTCCAGCAGGACCAGGTCCGGGGGATCGCAGCGGATGCGGTCCAGGCCTTCGCGCCCGTCGTAGGCGACCGCGGCCTCGTAATGCTCGCGGGTGAGGCGCATGGCAACAAGCTCGGCCATGTCCCGCTCGTCCTCGATGATCATGATGCGCTTCTTGGCCATTGGCGGGCATTCTACCGCCGGCACCGGCGTGTACAACCGGTGTCGAACGATCCTAGCGCAATCTTCATCCCAGCCCCGCCCGATCTTAACACAAAAACGAAACAATCCCGAGCAGGTGATTAGCGCTTTCTTAGCGCTTCCTTTGTCGAATTCGTCATCGGCGAAGGTAGACCGGTAGATATGGCTTCGGGAATGTTCCCGGGCCGGGAACGATACGGCTAGGAGACTCTCAGATGACACGCACATGGCACGTTGTTGCGCTGGTGGCGGTGCTGCTCGCCGGAGCCCTCACCGGGACCGCCGTCGCGCAGGACGCCAAAAAGTCCCTCCAGATGGAAGGCTCGACCACCGTCGGCCCCATCGCCGACGCCTTCGCGGAGGTCTTCCAGAAGATGTATCCAGACTACACCATCACCGTCAAGAAGACCGGCAGCGGCGACGGGGCGGCCGCGCTGGTCGACAACCGCTGCGACGTGGCCAACATGAGCCGCTTCATGAAGCCCAAGGAGTTCAAGAAGGCGGTCGACAACGGCGTGATGCCGGTCGCCCACGTCGTGGCGATGGACGGCGTGTGCGTGGTGGTCCACCCCTCCAACCCGGTCAAGGAGCTGACCACCGACAAGGTCCGGGCGATCTACAAGGGCGAGATCACCAACTGGAAGCAGCTCGGCGGGGTGGATCAGCAGATCGTGGTCATCAGCCGCGACACATCCTCGGGCACGTACGAGACGTTCCACAAGCTGTGCATGAAGAAGGAAAAGATGGCCTCGGGCGTGGAGTACGTCAACTCCAACCCCCAGGCCCACGCCCGCGTCAAGACCACCCCGGGCGCGGTCGCCTACGTCGGGCTGGGCTTTGTGGACAAGAACGTCAAGGCCCTGAAGGTCAACGGCGTCATGCCCAACCGCAAGACCATCGCCAAGGGCACCTACCCCATCGCCCGCCCGCTGTTCATGTTCACCAACGGCTACCCCAAGCTCGGCACGATCGTCCACGCCCTGGTCACGTTCCACCTCAGCGAGCAAGGCCAGGAAATCGTCGACGCCAAGGGCTTCGTGCCCGTCACCGAGTACTAACCCACGGGAAACCGCGCACGTGGCGACACAACAGTCCTCACAGCAGACACCATCGACGACAGCGGCCGATTTCGATCGGCCGCTGTCGTTGACGCCCGGCCAGGACCTCGCTGGCTGGATCTTTCGTAACGTCGGACAGGCCCTGCTGTTCGTGGTGGCCTCCACGTGCGTGCTGGCCGTGCTGTTCATCTTCATCTTCATCGTCAAGGAAGCCATCCCGTTCTTCCTCTCCGAGCACGCCTCGCAACTGTACGCCAGCACGGAGTGGACCCCCACCCACGGGGCGTCGCCCGTCTTCGGCAGCCTGGCGATCGTGGTCGGCTCGCTCTACGTCACGGCCGGGGCGCTGGTCATCGCCGTGCCGATCGGCCTGCTGGCGGCGATCTTCCTCAGCGACATCGTCCCGTTCGGGATGCGGCAGGTGATCAAGCCGATCATCGAGCTGCTGGCGGCGATCCCGTCGGTGGCCTACGGGTTCTTTGCCGTGCTGGTCTTCGCCCCGTGGCTCCAGCGGACGCTGGACCTGCCGACCGGCACGAACGCGCTGAACTCCTCGATCATCCTGGCGGTGATGGCCATCCCGACGATCGTGAGCATCTCCGAGGACGCCCTCACCGCCGTCGGGCGCGAGATGCGCGAGGGCGCCTACGCCCTCGGCGCCACGCGCGCGGAAGTGATCACGCAGGTGATCACCCCGGCGGCGGGAAGCGGCATTCTCGCCGCCGTGATCCTGGGCATGATGCGGGCGGTCGGCGAGACGATGGTCGTGTGGATGGCCTCGGGCAACGCCACCCAGATCCCCCACCCCTGGTGGGACTTCGGCGAATCCGTGCGGACGCTGACGGCCACCATCGCCGGGGAGATGGGCGAGGCGGTTCACGGCTCGACGCACTACCACTCGCTGTTCGCCCTGGGCCTGACGCTGCTGGCGATCACGTTCGCGCTGAACATCGTCAGCGAGTCGCTGCTTGCACGCTCCAAACGCATCCAGGGAGGCGGCTGATGCGCATGCTCCTACGCAGGCTGCTGGACCGCGCCTTCACGTCCGTAGCGGGCCTGTCGGTGCTGCTGATGTCCGCCGCGCTGGTGCTCATCCTCGGGCCCATCCTCGTCAAGGGCATGGGCGCGATCTTCTTCCAGGGCACCGTCGAGTTCCGCAAGATGCAGCTCGGGGAGTTCCGCACCGGCGACGCCGACGCCGTCCGCGCCGAGGCCGCCAAGGCCGCCGAGGCACGCCGGCCCGTCTACGACCTCCTCGACCGCTTCAGCGAGGGCATCCTGGTCGAGAAGCTCGAGGACCGCGTCAAGGACGCCTACAGCCAGCTCCGAGCCCAGCTCGACAACCGCATCGATGCCGGGAAGATGACCGGCGACGAGGCCCGCGAGCTCCGCGGCCGAACACGCGACCTCCGCAAGGGCGTCCAGCGAGCCCTGGAGAGCCGCGACCGCGACGAGGCCCTCGCCGAGCTGGACACGGTCCTCGCCTCGGCGGACCGCCCGGTCCTCAAGACCACCGCCGCACGCGACATCTTCACCGTGGCCGAGCAGTACAGGGAGACCGTCGCCGCCGTCGACCTTTCCCGCCGCCGGCAGTACGCCGAGGAGCTGACGAAGGTCTCGGACCTGCTGATCGAGCTCTACGGCCCGCGGGACGAAGACTCCGTCGCCAACCTGGCCCAGTTCCGCTACGGGGCCAGCCGCCTGGACCAGACCCGGCGGATCCTCGACGACATCCTCTATACCGAGACGTGGGTCCAGGTCGAGCCCAACCAGCCGCTGGAAAAGGTCCTCACGCCCCGGAAGAAGATCTTCGAGGGCACGCCGTTCGAGGCGTTCTTCGGCATGGTCGAGAACAGCATCGACGAGACGATGCGCCCGGAGTTCACCTTCTACTGGCGGTACCTCACGCAGGACAGCACGCCGGGGCACTTCTTCGGCGGGGTGGGACCGGAGACCGTGGGCACCCTGATGCTCACGGCCGTGGCCATGCTGCTGGCCGTGCCCGTCGGCGTGATCACGGCGGCGTACCTTGTCGAGTGCACGCGGGAGAACCTGCTGATGCGCGTCCTTCGCACGTGCATCAACACGCTGGCCGGCGTGCCCAGCATCGTCTTCGGCCTGTTCGGACTGGCGTTCTTCGTGCTGTGGCTCCTGCCGGGGCTGGGCGTGGCCAAGGGCTCGAGCGTCCTGGCCGGGGCGCTGACCCTCGGCGTGCTGGTCCTGCCGATCGTCATCCGCGCCAGCGAAGAGGCCATACGCGCCGTGCCCAAATCGTACAAGGAAGCGTCCCTCGCCCTCGGCGCGGGGGGGCTGCGGACGTTCCTGACCGTGACCCTTCCGGCCGCCTTGCCGGGCATCCTCACCGGCGTGATTCTCTCGATGAGCCGCGCCGCCGGGGAGACCGCGCCGATCATCTTCACCGCCGCGGTGGCCTTCGGCCCCTGGCCGGACTCGCTGGTCAGGCCCTGCCGGGCTCTGTCCTATGCCAGCTACGACATCGCCGTCGGCGACCGCCTGGCGGCCAAGGTACCCCACAACCAGTTCGGCATGATCCTCGCGCTGGTGCTGCTGGTGCTGCTGCTGAACATCACCGCCATCCTGATCCGCTGGCGCATCGCCAGGAAGCTCCGCGGCAGTTGAGGCCGGAGACCGACCCATGACGCCACCCTACGAGAACACGGAAGCCACCATGGACAACCCCGACGTCAGCTCGACCGACGCCGCGACCGCCCAGCCCCGGCGCGTGCAGATGCGAGACATGGACTCGCCGGGCGGAGCGCCCCCCGGCGCCTCGTCCAGCCAGGCCCCCGCGGTCATCCAGTCCAAGTCCTTCTACCTCTATTACGGCGACAAGCCGGGCGTGAAGGACATCACCATGGACATCTTCCCAAAGTCGGTGACGGCCATCATCGGCCCCAGCGGCTGCGGCAAGAGCACGTTCCTGCGGAGCATCAACCGCATGAACGACCTGGTCCCCAGCGCCCGCGCCGACGGGCGGCTGGAAGTCAACGGGCAGAACGTCTACGACAAGCGGACGAACCTCGTGAACCTCCGCCAGCAGGTGGGCATGGTCTTCCAGCGCCCCAACCCGTTCCCCAAGAGCATCTACGACAACATCGCCTACGGGCCCCGGCTCCAGGGCATCCGCAGGCGGGCCAGGCTCGACGAGACCGTCGAGCGATGCCTCCGCGACGCCGCCCTGTGGGAGGAGGTCAAGGACGAGCTCCGCAAGAGCGCCCTGGCGCTGTCCGGCGGGCAGCAGCAGCGCCTCTGCATCGCCCGCGCCCTGGCCACCAGGCCCAAGGTGCTGCTGATGGACGAGCCCTGCTCGGCCCTCGACCCGGTCGCCACCGCGCGGATCGAGGAGCTCATCGCCAAGCTCAAGAGCACCTACACCATCGTGATCGTCACCCACAACATGCAGCAGGCCGGACGCGTCAGCGACCGCACCGCCTTCTTCTGCCTCGGCGACCTCATCGAGTGCGGGCTGACACGCGAGATCTTCACCAACCCCCGCCAGCAGCAGACCGAAGACTACATCACCGGCCGCTTCGGCTGAAAGGCTTGCCATGTCCGAACTCAAGAACCGCCTGGAGCGCCTGTCGCTGAGGCTGGACCACATGGGCATGCGCGTCGAGCAGGCGTTGATCGATGCCCTCGCCGCGGTGGAGAACTCCGACATCGAGGCAGGGCAGACGGCCTACGACAGCGACGAGGTGATCGACCGCGAGGAGGTGGAGATCGAGCAGGAGTGCATCCGGCTGCTGGCGCTGTACCAGCCGGCGGCGATCGACCTGCGGACGATCTGCACGATCATCAAGGTCAACAACGACCTCGAGCGGATCGCGGACCTGGCGGCGGGGTTCGGGCGGAAGGTGCGATACGTCATCGAGGCGAACCTGGCCCTGGAGAGCCTGGAGGAATTCGTCCAGCTCAAGCAGGACACGCTGGAGATCCTCGGGCGGACCACGCGGATCCTGAACGTCTCGGACACCGAGAACGCCCGGCGGATCATCGAGTTCGACGCGCGGGTGGACGAGGACTACAAGCGCCTCCTGGAGATCGTCCTGGACTCCAGGAGGTCGGGCATCCAGGGGTCCGAGGGGATCCTCACGACCATCAACCTGGCCAAGGGCCTCGAGCGGATCGGCGACCTGTGCACCAACATCGCCGAGGACATCATCTTCCTGCGTACCGGGGACATCGTCCGCCATACGGGGGCCTTCGACGAGGAGGAGGCCGGCTGAGCCTCCATGCTGCCTCCGCCACCCGCGCCCCGGGGCGAACCGGGGCCGCCCGATCCCTCGCACAGCCCGCAGCCGGACTCAGGAGGCGCCCAGGGCCTCCTCGGCGAGGGCGCGGACCTCGTCGACCAGCGAGGCCGTCTCGCTCGCCGAAGGGCTCTCGGCGATGATCCGAAGGATCGGCTCGGTGTTCGACGCACGCACGCAGACCCACCGGCCGGGAAGGTCCACACGCAGGCCGTCGGCGTCGTTCAACTCGGCGCCCTCCCGCCCCGCGAACGCCTCGGCCGCGCGGGCGATCACCTTCTCCGCCGCCCCGGCCGGGCAGGGCAGCTTCGTCTTGGTCATCACGTACGAGGGGATCTCCGCCACCAGCTCGCTGACCGCCTTGCCGCCGGCCGACATGGCACCCAGCACCGCCGCCATGGCCGAGAAACTGCTCCGCGTGGGCCCCACGCGCAGGTCGATGAACCCCCCGCCGCCCTCGCCGCCGAACAGCGCCCCCTCCCGCCGCATCGCGCCGACGACGTTCGCCTCGCCGGTCGGCGTGCGGACCACCTCGCAGCCGTGCCGGGCCGCCACGTCGTCGATCATCCGCGATGTGCCCAGGTTCGTCACCACCGTGCCCCCCCGCCCGCTCAGCGCGTGGGCCGCCGCCAGCGCCAGCGTGTATTCCTCGCCGATGAACCGCCCCCGCTCGTCCACGACGGCCAGGCGGTCCGCGTCGGCGTCCTGGGCGAACCCGACGGCGGCGTTCTCCCGCGGCACGGCGGAGCAGAGCCCGACGAGGTTCTCGGCCACCGGCTCGGGAGGATGGGCGAACCGCCCGGTCGGCTCGGCGTTGAGGTGCACGACCTCGCAGCCGAGGGCCTCCAGCAGCCTGGCGGCCTCGGGCCCGCCGGCGCCGTTGGCGCTGTCGACGGCCACCCTGAAGCCGCACCGCGCGACAGCCTCGGCGTCGCAATGGGCCAGCACGGCGCGCACATAGCGCTGCGGGCCGTCGGGGCAGGCGGTCTCCACGCCCTGCCGCTCGTGGTCGGCCAGCGCGTACTGCCCGCCCTGCCAGGCCTCCTTGAGCCCCTCGGCCGCCGCGGGCGCCAGGCCCATGCCGTCCGGCTGGAGGAACTTGATCCCGTTGTACTCCGCCGGGTTGTGCGAGGCGGTGACGATCACCCCGCCGTCGGCGGCGAGATCGGCCGTGGCGTAGGCCGCCGCGGGGGTCGAGAGCACGCCGAGGTCCACCACGTCCACCCCGGCCGCCAGCAACCCGGCGGCGACGGCGTTGCGGACCATCGGCCCGGACGTTCGGCTGTCCCGCCCGAGTGTGACGGTCCTGCCCGCGCCGAGCATCGTCCCGAACGCGCAGCCGAACTCGCACGCCACGCGCGGCGTCAGCGTGCCCCCCACCGTTCCCCGCACGCCCGAGACGCCGACCATCAGCCTGTCCATCGTGAGCCTCCATCAAGGGGTGTTCGCGGCTTGGGGGGCATTATCGGCGACGGCGGGGGGAATGCAAAGCCGGAGGCCCGGCCTTCGCGCCGCCGCCCGGATGCGGTAGGCTTCCGGCGAAACCAACCACGGAGGCCAGCCATGGCGGAGATGACGACGCACGAGCGCTACACGCGGATGTACGAGCATCGCGAGGCCGACCGCGTGCCGATCGAGGACATTCCCTGGGGCGCGACGGTCGAGCGATGGCGCCGCGAGGGCCTGCCCGAGGGCGTCTCGTGGGTGGACTACTTCGACCTGGACAAGCGCGGGAACATCCGCGTGGACATCACGCCCCGCTACCCGCGCGAGGTTCTCGAGGAGACCGACGAGTACCGCGTCTACACCAGCGCCTGGGGCGTGACCATGCGGAGCTGGAAGCACGCCGCCAGCACGCCGGAGTTCCTGGACCACACCATCGTCGACCGCGAGTCCTGGCAGGCCGCCAAGGCCCGCATGACGCCGACGAAGGACCGCGTGGACTGGGACCGCCTCCGCCGCGAGTACCCCACGTGGCGCGAGCAAGGCCGGTGGATCGTCGCCGGCGGGTGGTTCGGCTTCGACGTGACCCACTCCTGGACGGTCGGCACCGAGCGGCTGCTGTTCGCGCTCGCCGAGGACCCCGAGTGGTGCCGCGACATGTTCCAGCACTACCTCGACGTCAACCTCGCCCTGCTGGAGATGGTCTGGGAGGCCGGCTACACCTTCGATGCCCTCCGCTGGCCCGACGACATGGGCTACAAGCACAACCAGTTCTTCTCGCTGAGCATGTACCGCGACCTGCTCAAGCCCATCCACAAGCAGGCCATCGACTTCTGTCACGCCCGCGGCGTCCGCGCCCACCTGCACTCCTGCGGGGACATCAACCCCTTCGTGCCCGAGCTGGTCGAACTCGGCCTCGACGGGCTCAACCCCCTCGAGGTCAAGGCCGGCATGGACCCGCTCGCGCTCAAACGCCAGTACGGCGACCGCCTGCTCCTCCACGGCGGGATCAACGCCGTCCTCTGGGACGACGCCGACGCCATCGAGGCCGAGATGAAGCAGGTCATCCCCGTCGTCAAGCAGAACGGCGGATACATCTTCGCCAGCGACCATTCCATCCCCTCCAGCGTCAGCTTCGAGACCATGAAACGCATCGTCGCGCTGATCAAGGACGTCGGGTCGTACTGAGCCGCCCGCGCGTGCGGCCGCCCCCGGCAAGGCGGGCCGGGGGCGGCGGAAGGCAGATTCGCTCGGTGAGCGATATCGAAAACCGGCGGCGGGATGGGCGTTCCGCGGCCGGTGTCGGTCCGATCAGCCCCGGCGGCGGCGAAGCCGGCGCACCAGCGCGCCGAGGGCGCCGAGGGCGACGACCGCCGTCGCGGCCGGCTCGGGGACGGCGGCGAGGTTGGCGTCCACCTCCGCGGGTTCCATGGTCGGCGTCTCGGCCGGGGCGGCGCCCTGCCCACGGGCGAAACACGCCACCAGGCACAGAGCCAGCAAGGCCAGCAGGAGTGCGATGCGAAGGGTTCGGGTGAGAGGGGTGTGAGAGGTCGAGGTGTGCTGGGTTGTCATGGCGGGTCCTCCGTGGAACCGTGCGTCGCCGGTTGTCGGCCGCGAGGGCCACGTCGGCGTCCGCGTGTGTCGTTTCGTTGTCCACGGGGAACCTAGGATTCAGCGAGGCCGGCGGCAAACCGCCCGGTCGCGAGCGGCGGATTTCCCGCCCGGTCACCGGCGATGGGCGGAGCGACCGCCCCAAACGCCGATGCGTTTGCCGCGCCCGCGCGATATCCTCGGGGCATGGAGCGGCAGATCCTCCACGTGGACATGGACGAGTTTTTCGCGGCCGTCGAGAAGCTGGACAATCCCTCGCTGCGCGGGCGGTGCCTGCTGGTCGGCGGGGACGCCGAGAGGCGCGGGGTGGTGAGCACGGCCAGCTACGAGGCGCGGCGGTACGGCTGCCACTCGGCGATGCCGATGGCGACGGCGGTGCGGCTGTGTCCGCAGGCGGTGGTGCTGCCGGTCCGCGGCGGGCGATACCGGCAGGTGAGCGAGGAGGTGTTCGGCATCTTCGAGCGGTACACGCCCGCGGTCGAGCCGCTGAGCATCGACGAGGCGTTCCTGGACGTCACGGGCAGCCGGCGGCTGTTCGGCGCCGGCGCGGAGATCGCCGCGGCGATCCGGGCGGACATCCGCGGGGAGATCGGCCTGACCGCCAGCATCGGCGTGGCGCCGAACAAGTTCCTGGCCAAGCTCGGCAGCGACCTGGACAAGCCCGACGGCCTGACCGTCATCACGCCGTCGACGGTCCGCGAGGTGCTGGACCCGCTACCGGTCGGGCGGTGCTGGGGCGTCGGTCCGGCGGCCGAAGAGAAGCTCCGCCTCCTGGGCATTCGCACCTTCGCGGACCTTCGCACCGCCCCGCCGCGGCGCCTGCGGCGTGCGTTCGGGGAGGTCGGCGAGGCCCTCCAGCGGCTGGCCCGCGGGGAGGACGAGCGGCCGGTCGTCGGCGACCACGAGGCCAGGAGCATCAGCCAGGAGCGGACGTTCCCCACCGACGTCGTCGAGCCGGAAGCCCTTCGCGGCGTGCTGCTCGAGCAGGTCGAGGGCGTCTGCCGGCGCCTGCGGCGGGCGGGGCTCAAGGCTCGCACCGTCACGCTGAAGCTCCGCACCGGCGACTTCGCCACGCGAACGCGGTCGGCCACGCTGACCGATCCGACCGACCTTACCGACGACATCCGCGCCGCCGCGGCCGACCTGCTGGAGACATGGCTCGCCGAGCGCCGCGGGCCGCTTCGCCTGCTGGGGACGGGCGTCTCGCACCTCGCCGCCGGCGGGCAGCTCGGGCTGTTCGACCAGCCCCGCCGCGAGCGGCAGCACCGCCTGGACCGCACCATGGACGCGATCGTCGACCGCTTCGGCGCCGGCGCCGTCCGCCGGGGCGCCCCCCCCGACGCCGACTGACCCTCACCACCGGCGGGCGGGCTCGCGGATGCCGGTGCGCTGTCGGATGCCTGACATGGGACACATGGCATATCGCATCTGACATCCGGGACCGGCGTTCCGCGCTTCCGGTTCCCGCGAAGGGTCAGGCCGTCTCCTCGGCCCGGTAGGCGCAGGTGCCGGCGACGTGGGTCTCGACGACGCGCGCCTGGCCGGTGAAGGCGGCCTCCAGCGGCGCGAACGTCTCGGGGGGCAGTTGCAGGGCGATCCAGTCGGCCTGCTTGCCCGGCTCGAGGCTGCCGAGCCGGTCCCCCCAGCCCAGGGCCTTCGCGCCGTTCAGCGTGCCCATGCGAAGCAGCGTGTGGTTGTCCACCTTCGCCTCGGCCCGAAGCCGCGCCAGCTCGGCCAGCATGTCCAGCGAGGTGTTGCTGGCCAGGCTGTCGGTGCCCACCGCGACGTTGATCCCCGCGGCGAGCATCTCGGCATAGCGGTGCCCGCCGCCGCGCCCGAAGAAATCGTTGCTCCGCGGGCAGCAGACCACGGATGCCTGCGACTCGGCGAGCAGCTTCATCTCCGCGTCGTCCAGCGTGTTGACGTGGGCGAGGATGCACGGCCGCTCCAGCAGCCCGACGCGCTCGGCGAACGCCACGGGGGTGCAGCCGGGGATCTCGATGGAGGAATCCATCAGGCCCATGTGGGCGAGGAAGTCGAACAGCTTGCCCGAGCCGCGGAGCAGGAACTGGCGCTCGCTCTCGGTCTCGGCAAGGTGGGTGGCGATCAGCCAGTTCCGCCGGCGGGCGAGCTTGACGCACTTGCGGTAGACGTCCTCGGCGGTGGTGTACGGCGCGTGCGGCGCCAGGCCGAACCGGAGCGTCTTCGTGCTGCGGACGCCGCGGACGTGCTTCTTCAGCCGCCCCATGGCCGCGTCGGCGGCCGGGCCGATGCCCATGGCCTCGGCGAAGCACACGCAGCGCAGCGCCGTGGGCTTGAGCGTGCGCCAGGCGCGGTTGTTGTGGCAGATGTCGGCCAGGGCGGTGGTGCCTGTCGCGAGCGCCTCGGCGGCCCCGTCGGCGACGGCGGCGTCCAGGTCGTGCGTGCCCGGGAAGTGGCTCGACAGCGCGTAGAGCCACTGGGAGATGGGCCGGCGTTCGGGGAGCTGCCCGCGGAGGTGGGTCAGCTCCAGGTGGGTGTGGGCGTTGACCAGCCCGGGCAGGACCGCCAGTTCGCCGAGCTCGCGGTGGTTGGCGGCGGGAGCGACCTCGCTCTCGGGCCCGACGGCCTCGACGACCGCCCCGGTCCCGCGGAGCACGCCGCGGTGGATCAGCCGCCCGTCGCCGGGCAGCAGCCATTCGGCGGAGACACTCCATGTTCGCTTGGCGCTCACGGCGTTGGGACCCTCGGGGGCGGCTTGGGCATCGGCACGCGGGAGGAGATCAATGGAACCAGTCGCGGAAGTCCTCGGCAAGCCCGTACCGGCGGACGAACGCCTCCATCGACTTGTCGCACCCGCACGTCCGCGGCGACCGGTCGACCGCCGCCGCGACGTTGCGGAGCATCTCGTTCATCGCCCCCACCACGCCGGCCAGGCGGGCCGTGTCGGACTTCTCCGACAGCGGGCCGAAGAGGCTCCCGGCCGCGAAGGGCTTGTGCCCGCTGCCGGTCTCGGCGTAGTTGACGACGTAGCAGACGGCGGCGTAGCACATCTCCAACTCGCGCGCGAGGAAGACTTCGGGCACGAACGTATGGGCAACGACCTCCGCCCCGACCGTGCCGTACATGCGGATCTCGGCGGGGGTCTCCAGGCGGGGCCCCTCGCAGACGGCGGCGGTGGCGCTGCCGTGGTAGACGAGCTTCATCTCGTGGAGGACCTCCCCGACGATCTGGCGGAGGTACGGGCAGAAGACCGGGAACTGGCGCAGGTAGCCCAGCGGGCTGTCCTCGAAGAAGGTCCGCTCGCGGAGGTACGTGCGGTCGATCACGTCGGTGAGGATCACCAGGTCCCCCACGGCGATGTTGTGCGTGATCGCCCCGCCGGGGCCCCACGCCAGCACGTGCTCGACGCCGAGGTCCTTGAGGGCGTAGAGGTTCGCCCGGTCGGTCACCCGCGACGGGGCCGTCTTGGCCATGTCCTGCCCGTGACGGGCCAGCAGGTAGTAGGAGACCTCGTCCGTCTCGACCAGAAGGACGTCGGCGCTGAGCCCGAAGGGGGTGCGCCGCGAGCCGATCCGCTCGCCCTCGATCCGCCCGGCGTCCCACTGGCGGTGGATCTCCTCGCCGGCGATACAGGCTATTGTCGCTGACATCAGGAACGTCCCTTTCCTGCCGTGCGACCCCGACGCGCTCCGCACGCCGGCCAATCCGCGCGGAACATTATCGCCCCCCGACAACCGGCGTGCAAGGAATCGGTCGGCGAAGACCAGGAACGCACCAGGAATCAACGCGGATACAGCAGGAGGACAGCAGGGATGCGGATCTGAACTCTGAGATCCCAACCCCTCTCCGTATCCCCCCTCGCCTCCGCCCGGCCGTATCCGCGTTGCTCGCCGTTCCTCCCCGCCGATTCTCCGGGCAGGGCGCTCAGAACTCGTAGCGTTTGCGGCCGGCGACGTCGATGGAGGCGAACTGGCCGGGCACGAGGCGGACCTTGTTGATGGCGCCGGAGAATCGCCCGCGGAGTTCGTTGAGCAGGCCGGCGGACAGCAGGCTGCGCAGGCGGAAGCGGTGGGCGGAGGAGTCCACGATCACCGTCAGCGTGCCGCGGTTGATGCCCTCGAGAGCGGTGTGGTCGCGGATCTCGGGCGGGACGACCTCGTCCCACGCCTCGGCCAGCTTGGACAACTGCCGGACACGCCGGGCGAGCTTGTGCTTCATCAGCACGCCGAGGGGCTCGCCGAGGTGAGCGACGCGGTCGTTGAACTGACGCTGCTGCCAGACCGTTCGGAGTTGGGCGTCGTTCATCCTTGCGACTCCGCGAGATGCGCTGCTCGAGATCCTTCTCGACACTCGGCCGGCGGCGCCGGCATGACCGTACAAAGCCACCCTATCCATTTCATCGCCCCGATCGCAAACGGAACTGGAGGGAACTTGCCCGGGCGGGGGGTCAGCTCAGCTCGACGGGCATGATAACGTAGAGGAAATCCCCCCCGCAGCGCAGCACGGCGGGCTTCAGCGAGGCGTTCATCTCGAAGGAGATCTCGTCGGCGTCGACGACGCGGATCACGTCGATGAGGAACTGCGGGTTGAAGGCCATGTCCAGCGGGTCGCCATCGAGCGTGATCGGGCAGGTGACCTCGGCCTCGCCGGCCTCGGGGGCGCGGCTGGAGAGGACCAGTTCGTCGGCGCGGAAGCTCAGCCGCACGCCGCGGGACTCCTCGGTGGTCAGCAGGGCGGCGAGGCGGACGCTGTGGCCGAACGCCCCGGCCTGGATCGTCGCCTTGTGGCTGCACTGCTGGGGGATCACGTCGCCGTACTTGGGGAAGTTGCCCTGCACCAGCGAGCTGACCAGCACGGCCCGCGCGGTACGGACGAGGATCTGGCTCTCCTCGACCTTCACCCCGAGCGTCTCCTCGTCCTCGACAAGCCGCTGGATCAGGCCCATCAGCTTGCCCGGAACGATGGCGGCCACGTCGCGGGCGGCCTTCTTGCCCAGCGAGCCCTTCGCCTGGGCGAGGCGGTGCCCGTCGGTGGCAACCAGTTGGAGCTTCTTGCCCGTCGCCTCCCACAGCACGCCGCTCATGGCGTAGTGGCTGTGGGCCTTGGCGGCCGCGAAGAGCGTCTTGGAGATCATCTCCCCCACGTCGGCGGCGCCGACCTGGAAGTCTTCCTCGCCCTCGAAGTCGGCCACCGCGGGGTACTCGGCGGGGTCGTAGCCGAAGATCTTGAAATGGCTGGTCTTGCCGCGAACGTGGCAGGCGGCCTTCTCGGTCTCGATCGTCAGGTGCTCGTCCCCGCCGCACTCCCGCACGATCCCGTTGAGCCGCTCGGCCGGAATGAGCGCCTCGCCGGGCTCGTCGACCTCCACGGCCGTGATGTGATACCGGCAGCCGGCCTCGAGGTCGGTCGCCAGCAGCGTCAGCAGGGAGGTCTCGCCGTCGCGTGTGGCGACGAACTTGACGCACTGGAGGATGGGCTTGGGGGTCCGCGTGGCCACGATGCTGCCGGCCAGGGCCATCGCTTCCTGGAGAGCCGCCGCTTGTGCCGTCACTTTCATTCGCGCACCTTCCTTGCCTTGACCTGGCCACGGCCTCCTGGCCCCCACGGGCCGCCGACGGCCCCCGCCGCCGCGCGCCGCGGCGCCCCGAACTTATACGCCCGCGCCGCCGGCCATGCAAGGGCCCGACAGGCATTTCTGCTCGGCGGAGGAACGCCGTCTCGGGACGGCGGACGGCAAGCCCAGACACAAGACGCCGAGTCGGCGGCGACGTCCCTTTCATCGACAGCCAGCCCTCGCCCTCTCCCGCAGGCCGACACGCCTGCCGTACGGGTCTGCTGTTCGGGGCTTGCCGTTTGCTTGCCGGTGCTTGCTGTTTGCCGTGTTGCCCCCCTTGACGCCGCCCCCCCCGCGGGGTACAGTCGGCGGTTTCTCACACGGCGAGGAAGCGGCCATGGAAGAAGCGATCTCCAAAGCGCGGACGCTGGTCGAGGCGCTGGGGTACATCCAGCAGTTCTCCGAGAAGATCGTGGTCGTGAAGATGGGCGGCTCGATCATGGACGACGACCGCGCCCTCGGTGACATCCTCACCGACGTGGTGTTCATGAACGCCGTGGGGATGCGCCCGGTGATCATCCACGGCGGGGGCAAGGCCATCTCCCACGCCATGGAGCAGCGCGGGCTCGAGGTCCAGTTCGTCCAGGGCCGACGGTACACCGACCAGCGGACACTCACCGTCGTCGAGCACGTGCTGTGCAACGAGGTCAACCGCCGCATCGTCGAGACCGTCAACGACGCCGGCTCCCACGCCATGGGCCTGCACACGCTCGCCAGCGGCGTGCTGTTCGGCGAGAAGCTCTTCCTCGACCAGGACGGCCGACGGATAGACCTCGGGCTCGTCGGGAGGGTCACCAGCGTCAACGCCCACCTGCTGCGGCTGCTCTGCGAGGCCGACACGATCCCCGTGATCGCCCCGCTGGCCCGCGACCGCACCGGCGCCAAGCTCAACTGCAACGCCGACAACGCCGCCGGCGAGGTGGCCGCGGCGCTGAAGGCCGAAAAGTTCGTCGTCGTCTCCGACACGCACGGCATCCGCCGCGACCCGCAAGACCCCGACAGCCTCGCGCCCTCGCTGAGCGAGGACGAGATCCGCGCCATGATCGACAGCGGGGCGATCTCCTCGGGCATGCTGCCGAAGGTCGACGCCTGCCTGCGGGCCCTCGACGCCGGCGTCAGGCGGGCGCACATCATCGACGGGCGATTCAGCCACTCGCTGCTGCTGGAGATCTTCAGCGACCGCGGCGTGGGAACGCTGATCCAGACCTGACCCGCCGGGGGGCGGAGAGAACACCATGAAGGACTTCATCAATATCCGTGATTTCACGCCCGAGCAATTGGACGGGCTGATCACCCGGGCGATCGAGGAGAAGGCCCGCTTCCGGGCAGGAACGCTGGTGCCCGCCCTGGCGCGAAAGACGCTGGCGATGATCTTCGAGAAGCCCAGCCTGCGGACGCGCGTGAGCTTCGAGACGGCCATGGTCCAGCTCGGCGGGCACGCGATCAACCTTACGCAGGCGGACATCGGGCTGGGCACGCGCGAGCCGGTCCAGGACGTCGCCCGCGTCCTCGGGCGGATGTGCGACGGGATCGTCGCGCGGACCTTCTCCCACGAGCTGGTCGTCGAGCTGGCCGACCACTGCCCCGTCAGTGTCGTCAACGCCCTGACCGACCACTCCCACCCCTGCCAGGCGATGGCCGACCTGATGACCGTGCGGGAGCACTTCGGCGACCTGCCCGGGCGGACGCTGGCGTTCGTGGGCGACGGCAACAACGTCGCCCGAAGCCTCGCCGTGCTGTGCGCCAAGCTCGGCGTGCACTTCGTGCTGGCCGCCCCCGAGGGATTCCGGCTGGGCCAGGCGTTCCTGCAAGAGCTGCCCGACGGGGCGAGCTACCGCTGCACGGCCGACGCGGCCGACGCCGTCGCCGACGCCGACGTCATCTACACCGACACGTGGGTCTCCATGGGCCAGGAGGCCCAGCGGGACAAGCGGGTCAAGGCGTTCGACGGGTTCAAGATCGACGACGCCCTGCTGAAGGCGGCACCAGAACACGCGGTGGTGATGCACTGCCTGCCGGCCTACCGGGGCTACGAGATCACCGACGAGGCCTTCGAGGCCCACGCCGAGACGATCTTCGAGCAGTCCGCCAACCGCCTGCACTTCCAGCGCGCCCTGCTGAACGTCCTCATCGGCGAAGGCGGCGTGCCCGAGCCCTGACACCACAGGGCGCCCCGCGGCTGGAGATGGCTATAGGGCAACAACCTTAGCCCTGCCTACTCTGGACACCCTATCCAAGGCCTGGACACGGGTAGCTTTCCGTAAGTGTTTCTATAAAAGCTACTTGCTATACCGATCCCCCCGTTTGTCCACCATCTCAGAGGGTGGACAGAACGGACACATCGGGCCCGCCCCCCCCGGATCGGCGGGTCCGACGGGCAGGTCGGATCAGGCCTCGGCGACCGCGGCGCCGAGGGCGGCGCGGGCGAGGATGCGGGTGGAGTCCAGCGTCGGCAGCGGGCAGTCCTGCGGGTCCACCAGCAGGGGGATCTCGGTGCAGCCCAGGACCGCGGCGTCGCAGCCCCGGGCGGCGAATCCGGCGAACACCTCGTTGAACCACAGGCGGGAGGGCTCGGGGAAGCAGCCGTTGACCAGCTCGGTGAAGATGATCTCGTCGATCCGCTCCCGGACGGCGGGGTCGGGGACCTCGCAGGCGATGCCCGCGGCGGCGAGGGCGTCGGGGTAGACCGGGCCGGCCATCAGGTACTTCGTGCCCGTGATGCCCAGCTTCGAGAAGCCCCGCCGGGCGGCCTCGGCGGCGACCTCCTCGGCGATGTGCAGCACCTCGGCGTTCACCCGCGGGCGGACGAGGGGCATGGCCTGGTGGATGGTGTTGTCCGGGCAGATGACGACCTCGGCCCCGGCGCCGGTGAGCTTGGCGGCCGAGGCGAGCATGAGCTCGGCGACGGCGTCCCAGTCGCCGGCCCGGATGCCGGTCATGTAGTCGGCGAGACAGAAGGTGTGCAACGTGATCTCGGGGTGGGCGTGCTCGCCGAGCCGGGCGGGCGCCTCGGCGCAGAGGGTGCGGTAGCAGAGGGCGGCGCCTTCGGCACTGCATGCGAGGATGCCGATGTGCTTCGTCGCGGGCATGGGGGCTCCTTCGGCGTTGGGGGTCGGCCCTGAGTGTACCCGGCGAAGTGGATGGTGTCTGCTCCGGGCTCCGGGTTCGCCGCCGTTGCTATAATGCCGTCGTCATGTCCAGACTGGTGATACTCAGCGGGCCGTCGTGCGCGGGCAAGAGCCCGCTGCTGGCGGCGTTGAAGCGCCTGCACCCCGACCTGGCCGAGGGCCTGCGCCCGGTGGTGCTCTACAACAGCCGCGACCCCCGCCCCGGCGAGCGGGACGGCGAGGACTACCGCTTCCGCCCGCGCGGGGAAATCGAGGACCTCCGCGAGCGGGACGGCTTCGTCGTGATGGACGTCCGCGGCGACCTCCAGGCCCTCGACACCGCCGAGCTGGCGGACATGCTCGCCGAGGGGGACGTGTTCTTCGAGGGCAACCCGTTCGTCGGGGCCAGGCTGCTGGAGGTGGACCTGCCCGAGGGGGCCGAGAGGCTCGGCGCGTTCCTCTCGCCGCTGACCCGCGAGGAGATCGCGTTCATCGCTTCCGACGCCTGCACGCGCGACGCCGAGTCCTTCGTCACCGACGTCATGCGCCGCAAGCTCCTCCGCCGCACGCGCAACCAGAAGGGGATGCTCTCCCGCCCGGACCTCGACGAGGTCGAACGGCGAGCCGGCAGCGCCTACGGCGAGCTCAAGCGGGCCTGGCGGTTCGGCCGCGTCATCTGCTGCCACGACGGCGAGGACAGCGAGAACTGGGACGCGTTCTATTACCCCCTCGGCGACGCCCGCCGGGCCCTGGCCGCTTTCGCCGCCCTGCTGCGCGGTGAGCGGCCCGAGGGCGTCGAGAGCTGGGACGAGCACACGGTGCCGTAGCCCCCGCGGACCGGGCGAGCGCCGAATTCCTCCGCTTGGGGCTGCATCCCCGCCGTGCCTGCGGTAGAATCCCCGCGCGACCGACGTACCCCCAACGCGACGGAAAGGACCACCATGGCCGGGAAGACGAACCTGATCCTGATCGGCATCGACAGCCTTCGACGCGACCACATGAGCCTCCACGGCTACGACCGCCTGACCACGCCGCACATCGACAAGTGGGCCGAGGGCGGGACGGTCTTCGAGAACTGCTTCAGCCCATCGGTGCCGACGACCAGCGGCTACGGCTCGATGCTCACCGGCATGGACTGCTTCGGGACGAACATCGTGGCCCTGCGTCACAAGGGCAGCTTCGCCGAGGGCGTCCGCACGCTGCCGGAGATCCTCGGCGAGAACGGCTACACGTCCACGTGCATCGGCTTCAAGGGCAACCCCGCCAGCCGGGGCTTCGACAGCTACCTGAACTTCTCCGGCTGGGGCGCCGGGCCCGACGGGCGCAGCCACAAGGCCGAGGCGCTCAACGACGTCGCCATCCCCGAGCTCGAGCGCCTCGCCGGCGGCGACCAGCCCTTCTTCCTGTTCATGCGCCACATGGACCCGCACTCGCCCTACCTGCCGCCGCGCCCCTTCGACCGCATCTTCTACGGCGGCGACGAGTTCGACCCCGACAACGACTCCCTCCAGCCGATCTACGACTTCAAGCCGTTCTGCGACTACTTCGTCACCTGGTTCCCCCGCCACGGCGAGACCAACCGGCTGTGCACCGACAAGGAGTACATCATCGCCCAGTACGACGGGGCGATCGCCTACATGGACGCGTGCATCGCCAACATCTTCCAGGCCGTCGCGGACCTCGGCCTCGAGGACGACACCCTCGTCGTCCTGACCAGCGACCACGGAGAGACCCTCCACGACCACGAGTGCTGGTACGACCATCACGGCATGTACGACCCGACGCTCGTCATCCCGCTGGTCTTCCGCCTGCCCGGGCGCGTCCCGCCCGGGGGGCGCATCGCCCCCAACACGGTGATGAAGAACACCATGCCCACGATCCTGGAGCTGATGGACATCGACGTGCCCGACGAGCTCGACGGCGAGAGCCTCGTCGGCGAGATGAACGGCAAGAAGCGCCGGGCCGACGACGAGTTCTACATCACCGAATGCACGTGGATGCGCAAACACGGCTGGCGGACGCCGAAGTGGAAGTACATCCACGCCCTCGAACCGGACTTCCACTTCAAGCCGCAGATCGAGCTGTACGACCTCGAGGCCGACCCGGAGGAGCTGGACAACGTCGCCGAGGCCAATCCCGAGGTCTGCGAGCGAATGGAGAAGGCCATGGTCGACTGGATCCGTACCCGCGAGCAGGAGACCGGGCGGACCAACCCGATGTACACGAACCTCACATGGCACGGCGTCAAGGGCATGGACGGGCCGTTCGAGTCCAGCCAGCAGGCCTACGACACCCTCCACATCGGCGACCCCGAGGCCGCCCGCAAACTCCAGGCCGGCGAGAAGCCCTGACGGCGGGCGGGCGCGAGTGCAGGTCATCCGGCGAAGGCGGCAGGTCCTCCTGCCGCTTCCGCCTGCCGGTCCCGCGGGACGGATTTACCGATCGCGCGCGTCACGCCCCCGTGACATCTCCCCACGGACCCGCTACACTCGCGGCATTCCGGCGGTTTCGCCGGGGAGGTGTGAAGCGCTATGCTGCGAGTGGCTGTGATTGGACTGGGGCCGATCGGCAACCGTCATGCCGGTCTTCTCGACGAGGATGAACTGGCCGAACTGGTGGGGGTGTGCGACATCCGCCACGACCGCGCCGACGCCGCGGCCGAGCGGCTCGGCGTGCCGGCGTTCCACGACGCCGAGCAGATGCTCGCCAGGCTGAAGCCCGACATCTGCCACATCTGCACGGGCGGCGAGGAGTACGGCAGCGACCACTGCGCCCCGACGCTCCAGGCCCTCGAGGCCGGCTGTCACGTGCTCGGCGAGAAGCCCATCAGCAACGACATCGCCGAGGGCGAGCGGATGGTCGCCACCGCGGCCGAGCGGGGAAGGTGCTACGGCATCAACCTCAATCACCGCTTCACCCCGGCGGCGAGGCTGGCGCGGCAGTGGGTGGACGAGGGGCGCCTCGGGCACCTGCTGTTCGTCAACATGGCGATGTGGATCAAGAACCCGCGCGAGAGCTCGCCGTACTTCCAGATCAAGGCCCTCCACCCCCACACGGTGGACGTGATGCGGTACTTCTGCGGCGACATCGAGGCCGTGCAGCTCTTCGCCACCAAGGCCCCGGGGCGGACCATCTGGTCGACGGCGCAGTTCAACATGCGGTTCGCCAACGGTGCGGTCGGCTCGCTGACCGGCAGCTACGACATCGAGCGAGGCCATCCCATGGAGCGGTGCGAGGTGGCGGGAACGGGCGGGCGGTTCGTGCTGGACGACATGTGGCGGGAGGCGACGCTCTACCCCGCCGGCGACGCGGTCAAGAGCGTCTACACCGACCCGACCTTCGGCGGCTTTGCCGAGCAGGGCGGCTTCGTCAACACCTTCCGCTGCCGCATCCACACGTTCCTCCAGCAGGTGACCGACGGCGCGGCGCCGGAAGAGATCGACGGCTCGGCGGCCGAGGCCCTCGCCGCGCAGAAGGTCCTCCAGGCCGCCATCGAGTCCCTCGAAACCGAGAGCGTCGTCCGCGTACGCTGACGGCGGCCGCCGGCAGCAGGAACGCATCGGCCGCCCTGCTTTGCCGCCTCAAGACGGCCGATGGTCCTACCGCCCCGGCCAGGGGGCAAGGGAGCGACGCGGGTATGGGCGAGTCCGTCACAATCAACCGGGCGCCGGTCCTGACGTTGTGGGCGGCGGCGGTGGCCGAGAGGCTGGGCTACGACCACGACGCCGCCCTGACGCTGGGCAAGGCGGTGGCGGGGCTCAACGCCCAGTCCAAGGGGCGGATGCTGGGCATCTACGGCCCGCCGAAGGGCCCCGAGGGCGGCGAGGGCCCGCCAAAGCGGGTCGGGCTCGGCGAGGACTTCTGGATCGACCTCTGCGACCGCGGCGTGCCCTGCCAGCAGACCGACGACGGCATCCGCGCGGTCATCAAGGACAAGCCCATCGATCCCGAGGCCGTCGAGCGCTACCTCGAAGGCAAGTTCGGCGACGACCTCGAGCGCGTCTCGGGCGCAATGGAAGAGCTCGCCGCCGCCCTGGACCCCGAGAACCTCGCCGCCGAGGCCTACGACCTCTACCAGCGGTTCCGCCCGCAGATCCCCGCCGGCGTCCGCGGCTGGGGCGCCAAGGGCGAGCTCGATCTCGACCTCATCCGTTCGCTCGGGCAGGACGAGTAGGGACCCGCCCTACCGATCCCCCCCGACCTTGCCGCCCGCGCCGGACGACGCCCCGGCGGTGATCAGATTCAGCGTAGGCGCGGGGGCGCCGGGGGCATCGCGGGAGTGGAACCAGACGGTCGATCGAGCGGCGGCCGGCGTGGCGGTGTCCTTCATCACCACGATCAGCGTGACCTTCCCGTCGCCGTCGGCGTCGACCGCGCCCGCGTCCAGCTCGATCCGAACCGTCCGCAGGCCGATCTCGTCGCGGCCGATGCGGGGCACCGCGACCGAGGCGAGGCGCGTCGTCTTGCCCGCCCGAAGCTTCCAGCCGCTGGACGGGGCATTGCCCGGCGCGGCGGCGAAGCGCAGCGCCTCGGGCCAGTCCTCTTCGGCCGGGGCGGTCAGGGCGTGGACCTCCAGCGTGCTGCCGGCCTGTACGTTCTCCACCGGCTCGGCGGGTGTCAGGACCAACTCGGCGGCGCGGATCGTCTCCCGGGCGCCCAACGGCGAGAGGTCGAACGCCAGCCACGTCTTGCGGGCCTTGTCGGTCCGCGCGCCGAGGCGAGGGGCGTCGGCATCCGCCCCGCCGGCTTTGCCGCGCTGGACGCACGCGTCCCGCGACGCGGGGATGCTGTGGTCCGGGGCGATCTCGATGTAGAAGACGTGGTCGCGGTAGGTGTCCACGTCCGGCCAGCCGTCGGAGGAAGGGGGCAGGCGGTAGTGCCCTCGCCCGTCGGGAAACAGCGACTGCCGCAGCGCGGTCCGGCGGTCCGCCCCATCCGGCGGGCGGGCAAGGGCCCGGGCGTCGGCGGCGGGGTCGTTCGGCTCGCCCTTGTCGATGCCCTTGACCGTCCACCGCCACGGCGGCAGCGTGCCATCCCCCTCCCGCCGGATGCCCCACCCGCCGTGGTAGGGGTTGATCGCGTCGGTCAGCGAGGGCGGGCGCGAATTCGACGTCGCCCGGTTGTTGTTCAGCAGCGTGAACGCGCGGTTGCGCCCGGGAGTGGTGCACGGCTCGGCGAAGCCGACCAGGAAGGCGTACCGCTTGCCCGCCTCGCAGAGCATCCCGTCGTGCTCGCCGGTGAGGTCCCACCGCATCCATCGCCGCTGCCCGGACGGGTCGCCTTCGGGGCCGCGCGTGACCGGGAAGCCCGGGAACCGTCCGCCGGTGAGCACAGCGATGGACTCGTACTCGACGCCCTCGATGTAATCGTCCAGGCGGCTGAACGCGAGGTTGAAGCCGTGCTCTGCGCGGTCCGCCCCGCGCGTGCCGTTGTCGTTGAGCTTCGGTTCGCCGGTCACGCGGAACAGTTGCAGAAACATCGCCGCCCCCGGCGCGCCGGAACGCACCGCCCCGTCGGCCGGGCCGGTCCGCAGGACGATGGCGTCGAGCTTGAAGGTCGTCTCGGCCGTGAAGACCTGCCCGAGGTCGCGGTTGCGCTGGTAGTAGCCGTCCTCCGGGTCGTCCTTCCAGTACCGCGCCAGGACCTTCGCCCCGTTGTTGCGCACGCTGGTGTTGCCCCCGGTCCCGTAGGCGGCCTGGAAGATCGGCACGCGAACCGGGTCGGGCGCATAGTCGGCGTCCTTGCGCCCGCCCATGTCCGTGATGCGCAGCCCCCCGGGGGCGGCCGCGGCCAGCGCCAGCAGGATCGCCGCGGTCCACGCCGGGCGCCGGCGCGTCCCGCCGCTCGATATGGCGGTTCTGTTTCGATGTTGTCGCATGGCCACCTTGCCGGCACCATCCTATCGCGAGAGTCGGCGGCGCGTCCATGGCGGGTTGCTGGAATGGGGCGAATGGCCCTTCGCGGCGCCGGCGGGCATCGCCCACGACGGCAAGCACCTCTGGGCCCTCGATCCCGAGGGCAAGCGCCTCTGCGCGATCGTCAGGGCCCGATAGCACCGCGAGCGGGTCCACATCACAGCCGTAACCGCTGATTCTTTCGGATTTTCGGAATCGAGCCTTGACGCGGGCGGTATCGTTCTGTAGGCGCGAAGGCGACGGCGTTGCGTCGTGCGACGCCGACGAGAAGCACGTCAACCCAGGGAGTGACCCATGGCGACCAAACGCGAGATGCTCGAAGCCAAGACCAAGGCCGACCTGCTCAAGCTCGCCCACAAGGCCAAGATCGACAAGGTCAAGACGTCGATGAAGAAGACCGAGATGATCGACGCCCTCGCCGACAATCGCAAGGTCAAGAAGGTCGACCTCTAAGCCCGCCCGCGGCGCGAACAATGCGAGGCGCCCGACACGTCTGACTCCGGCCCGGTCCGTCGCGGGGGTCCTTCACCATCGCCGCAAGCGAGGCGGCTTCGGTCAGCGCGGCTCGCCCGGTCTTGCCGCGCGGAGGCCCTTGATCCGCCGCAGCAACGAGCCGCCGGCCATGTAGACCCCGCCGCTGGCGAAGGCGATCTGCCGGGCTCGGTCGATCCGGCCGATGGGCACGACCTTCGCCGTCCGCGGGTCGATGCGGACGAGGGTCTTGTCGAAGAACGACCAGACCCACCCGTCGGGCCCGCGGCGGAAGCTGTAGGCGTGGCGTCGGACGTCGCCGAAGCCCGTCACCGGCCTGGCGGGGACGGCCTTGCGCCAGAGCACCTCGCCGGTGGCGGCATTCAGGCCGTACAGCACGCCGCTGTCGTGATGGCCCATCACCAGACCGCCGGGAAGGGCCTCGACGACCGGCCCCGGTCGACCCGCGTCGAGGACCGCCTTGCGGTAGATGAGCTTCCGCGTTCGCGTGTCCCAGCAGATCAGCTCGCCGGCGTCGCCGTGCTTGCTGGACATCAGGATGTACCGCCCGTCCGCCGCGGCGGTCATCCAGAAGATGCGGTGCCCGTCGAAGGGCATCCCCCCGATCTCGCCGCTGTTCGGATCGTACCAGCCGAACCCCCCGCCGACGCGCCGCCGGCCGTACGTCGTGCCCGCGTTGTACACCCGCCCGTCCGCGCCGGCGACGGTGCCGGCCAGCGGGCAGTGGCTGTCGGAGCCCTTGCCGAGGTAGCCGACGCGCCACGGGTTCGGTTCGTCCTGCTGGAGCCCGAGCGTGCGGGAGAAGTCGTACGCAACCACCTGCGAGCCGGGATAGCCCGACACGTAAAGCCGCCCGCCGCACAGCCCGGCCGAGTAGGGGCTCAGCGTCCCGCCGACCCGCATCAGGCGCTTGCCGGCGAGGTCGTAAAACACGTGCTGGCCGTAGCCCTCATCGGTGGCGAACAGCACGCCGTCGGCGATCTCCCGCAGCAGCTTCACCACGCCGGGGTACATCCGCACGGTGTACTCCAGCGTCTTCTCCGGGCCGTCCTTGCCGATCCGGTACGGCAGGGACACACGCCCGCGCGGGTCGGGGTCGCCGGCGTCGGCCGGAATGATCGGCGGCGGGGACGGCGGCTCGAAGTCGGCCGGCCAGTGCTGGGCCTGGCGGTCCCAGTGGAACTGCCCCCTGCGGTCGCGCTTGCAGGGCTTGTCCGACCACGGCGGGACCTTGCCCTTCCGCCGGATCAGCCGCCCGTCGCGGAGCCAGAAGTCCAGCCTATCGCCGCCGACATCTCCCAGGCCGGGGACCTTCGCCGGCTCGGCGATGCTGCCGGCCACGCCCCCGCCGGCGAGGACGTTCATCTCCACCGTGTTGTGGTCGCCGCGGATGGGTTTGCTCTCGGCCAGCAGGCGGCCCTCGCCGGTCCGCACGTTGAACGCCACCAGGTGCCACGGGCGGTTGCCCACCCCCGCGTACAGCCAGTCGCCGGAGATCACCACGCGGCGGTACAGCTCCCGCCGGTGCTCGTTGGCCGGGCCGAACGGTTCGTACAGCTTCGCCTTGTACGTCTTCGGGTCAAAGCGGTAGGCGACGAACGCGCTCTTGTCCTTCGGCCAGCCCATCCCGTAGATCATGCCGTCGTCTGCCAGCACACACCGGCCGTTGATGACCGCGTCGCCGAACGGCTTGGCCCCGTGGACGAAGCGGTCCTCGCCCGGGTCGTAGACGCTGAAGATCACCGCGCCCCAGTTCTCGAAGATCAGCTTGCCGTCGGCGTAGAAGCTCGGCTGCATGTGGAAGCCGATCCCCTCGCGGGTGAGCACCGAGTCGCCCTCGCGCGTCGACAGCCGCTGCTTGCGCGTCCGACCCGTGCCGAAGTCGTGGATCACCACCTCCTGCTCCTGGCGGTAGGCCTTGAAGTACGGGTAGACCATGTCCCAACTCTTGCCGTCGCGGTTGGGCACCAGGTACGGCCGATGCCCCACCCAGCATCGCTGCGGCG
Organism: uncultured Planctomycetaceae bacterium; assembly: GCA_964385465.1. Classification (GTDB taxonomy): domain Bacteria; phylum Planctomycetota; class Phycisphaerae; order SM23-33; family SM23-33; genus CAYLPJ01. The sequence continues at coordinate 102,891 of CAYLPJ010000014.1, forward strand.
CAGGCGCGACGTCCTCCAACTCCAGCTTCGGCGCCTCGGCCAGCGCGTCGGCGAGACGCGGCTGGGCGACCGGCTTCCACGCCCCCGCCTCGACCGCGCCGTCCACCCACCCGACCCGCTCGCCGAGCCCGCCGATCTCGAAGTGCTCCTCCCGCCAGTCGCCCGGCTCGGCCCCCGCCCCGGCCGCGAGGCACGCCACCGCCACAACCGCCAGCCCCCCCGCCAGGCGGATCCGCCGCGTGGGCCCCGTCGATCGCTCCCGTTGCCTTGAGCGGATGCTCATCATGTCATGTCTTCCTTGCTGATGGTCTGGCGGCCGTGTCGATCAGACCCCCGGCTCGTGCGGAGGAGGTGGCGTCGTGGTCTCCCGAAGGTAATCGAGCGGCCGCCGGGGCGAAAGCACCTGAGGGCGAGGAGCCACCGGTCACCCGCGTACGCGGCGGCTCACGGTCCCTGCCTTCGGGGTCAGGTGTACCACATCGGGCTGGTCCAGGCGAGCTCGTCGGCGTCGGTGTGGATGCGGGCGTAGTACCACAGGCGGCCGGGGGGCGGGGTCGGGTCGGCCAGGTCGGTCTCGACCTCGCGGGCGTTCGGCTCGAGGCGGTGGATCGGCCGGTTGTTGCGGAAGAGGACCAGCTCGCGGATGGGCCGGGCGGCGAGGGCGCGGACGTGGAAGCTCAACTGCCCGGACGGGCGGGGGAGCTTGTCGCCCATCATGCCCTCCCCGGCGGTCAGCAGCAGGGCCATCTTCGCCCCGCTGGTGCCGAATGTATGGCGTCGGCGGATGGCGTCGAAGATGGCGCGGCGGTCGAGCCGTTCGGCCCAGACGCCGGCCTTGCCCATCCCCCCGCCGTGGTCGGGGCTGGCGATCACGCCGATGACCACGCCCTGAGCCCAGGCGTCCTGGAGGTAGTACCGCTTGAACGGCGCGCCGGATGGCGACTGCCTCGGGCAGCCGAGATACTCGTACGACTGGCGGGCCTGGAAGATCTCCGCCACCGGCTGGAGTCGCTCGTCGGTGAAGGACCAGTCCGTCGGCGGGTTGCCTCCCCCCCTGCCCCGCCAGTCGGCGAGTTGGTGCGGAATGCACAGAAACTCCACGCCGTCCAGCTCCTTCCACAGATCGGCCGGGCTGATGTCCCCGTCGAACGCGTCGTAGAACCGCTCGTGGTGCGGGTCGAGGAACACGAGGTTGTGGTGCCCGTACCGCCGCGGGGCCTCCGGCGTCGGCCTGCCCCCGCCGGGCGGGGGGTTCTTGCTGGACGTCCACTCCTCGCCGAGGAACGTCACGAACCGCCCGGCGTCGTGGTTGGCGCGGACCTCCGCGCCGTGGTAGGCCCACTGCGGCGGGTCGAAGTTGTAGCCGTGGTCGGTGATCGCGCAGAAGTCCAGCCGCTCGATGTCCCGCACGTTGGCCAGCAGGTCGTGGCCGGGGGGGTTGGCGCGTCGTTGGCAGACGCTCAGATCGGTGTGGTCGTGGAGGTCGCCGAACAGCAGCGTCAGTTCCTTGCCGCCCCGGCGGATGCGCTGGCGGGGCAGATCGGCGGCGACGGCTTCGATCGCGGCGGGAAGGCTGAAGTCCGTCGGCGGCAGCGTCAGCTCGCCGGTGGGGATCTCGGCGACGGGCCCGCCGTGCACGTCGAGGGGAACGACGCGCAGCCCGCTTCGCCAGTCGCGGAACTCGCCCCGCTGGGACCACGTCTTGGGCAGGTCGTCGTACTGGCAGCAGGCCAGCCCGCCGTCGGGGCCGAAGGCCGTTGTCACCGGGCGGCGCCGGCCCTGGGCGACCGACAGCGTCCGCCGGCGCGGCCTGCCCGCACCGTCGATCCGCCAGCAGACCGCCCGCCAGCCGCCCTGGGGGGCGATCGACGCCCGGGCGGTCAGCCAGAGCCCGCCGACGGTGTCGGCGGCCAGGTGCGGGCGGACCAGGAACGTCCGACCCTTGTTCACCGCCTCGTTCACCCCGGCCGGGGCCGTCAGCTTGAAGCCCTCCCCCAGCCGCGCGACGGCGATCCGCTGGTCGCCAACCGCGTTGACCCGGTTCCTCGGGTACGCCTGGGCCTGCCATGCCATCCACACCTCCCCGCCGCGAAGCGCCAGGTGCGGGCGTCGCTCGATGCGGGGGTCGCAAGTCAGCCGCCGCTCGACGCCCCATTGCCCGTCGCGGCATTCGGCGGCGTAGATGTCGGCCGAGCCGTCGCGGAGGGAGTCCCACGCGCCCACCAGCGATCCATCGGGGCGGGCGACGACGGCGGGGTTGTAGCTGTTGCTCGCCGCGTCGGTCAGCCGGCGGGGCTCGCCCGCCTTGCCCTCGGGCCCGACACGGGCGGCGTAGACGCCGCGGGCCTCGCCGGCGTTGGACTCCCAGAGCACCCACAGCGTCTCGCCCGCCGCCGCCAGCGCCGGGGCGATGTTCGACGTCCCGCCGGCGTCCAGCCAGGCCAACTCGGCCGCCTCGCCGTCGCGCCCGACGCGCGCCACGCCGATCCGCCAGCGGTCGTCGGCCTCGACCGCCATCGCCACCGCCGCCCCGCCGCCGGGCAAGCCGACGACGGCGGGCTCGGCCACGGCGGTCGCGCCCGGCGGCGACCACACCGCCGCCTGCGTGCGGGCCTCGGGCAGGCCGCGGTCCAGCCGCACGGCCGACACCCGCCCGCGCCGCTCGATGCTCGCCAGCCAGAACGCGCCCTGCCCGTCGCGGGCCAGCGCGGGGAAGTCCTGGACGCAGTCCGGCCAGGTGCGGGCGTCGGCGGTCTCGACGAGCAGCACGTCGTCGATCCACGCCCGCCCGGGACGGTTGTTGAAGCTGGAGGGCGCGACGATCTCCAGGACCGCCGGCCCGGAGAAGTCCACCGGCAGCTCAGCAGCGAACGCCTTCCATCGCTTGGGAAGGGCGTCGGCCCCGGCGATCCGCTGCCGCCGCCCGCCGTGGCGGCAGAACACCGCACAGACGCACCCGCCCTCGCCCCGGGCGTGGAAGCTCAGGAACAGCCGACGCCCCGGACGGGCGGTGAAGGGGATCTCCAGCTTCAGAGCACGCTTGGGCTCATCCACCGCGCCGGTCAGGCACCGCTTGCCCGTCCGGGCCCCGCCGGAAACCACCTCATGGCCGGTCAACTCCGGGCACGGGTCCCCGTCCTCGAAGCCCGTCCGCAGCAGGACCTTCGCGCCGGGACCGTACTTCGCCTCGACGTCCGAGAGCCCCCAGCTCGACCGGGGAAGCACCCCGGCCGCACAACCCAAACCCACCGTCCGAAGGAACCCGCGTCGCGTGCAGTTCATCGGTTCGTCCTTCCCTCGGCCGGGTCGATCGGCCCGGACCTCGCACAGGTCCGAGTGCCCGGCGCCATGCCCGTTCATGGTAGGGCCTGCCCCCCCTCCGGACAAGCCCGAACGCTCGATGTGTCGGTTGTGTCCACCCTTCCGGCACGTGGACACACAGACCTGGTGTTCACACAAGTTACGTTTTTACAAAGTTTTATAATCACATAGCCGGTGTCCACTCCGCCTGTAGGGTAGACACCGTATGGACAGCCACATGGCGACAGCCGCCGGGGCAGAAGGTTCTCGGTTTTTTGTTGACGTTCGGTTTGTGTTCGCATAGATTACCCGGCGGTCGCAGCGCCGGGTCCGCCTGCGCGTCCCCTGATCCCCCGGCGCGACCGAGGGGTCGATGGACCGCAACGAACGGAGACATCGCGTCATCGCCGCGCAGCTCGGCGCCGACGGGCCCCGGACCGCCGACGCGCCCGCCGGCGAGGCCGATGCTGCCCGCCGCGTGCTCCGCGAGGTCTCGCCCATCGACCGCCGCCTGCCCCCGGAGATGGACGAGGGCAACGTGGACCGCTACGTCCTCAGCGACCCCCTCGCCGTCGACCGCCGCACCGCCGGCGGCTTCCTCGCCGGCATCATGGACAAGACGCTCTTCCCCGCCGCCATCGACGTGCTGAAGCGACTGCGAGCCCAACGGCGGATCGACGCCGCGACCGACGACGCCAAGGAGAACGCATGAGGATATCCCTCGCCCACGCCCGGCGCCTGGCCCTTCGTGGGCAGGGGCTGGACGGCTCGTGGAAGCTGCCGGCCGGCAAGGACGGCGCGGCCGAGGCCGTCCGGCGGCTGGGCTACGTGCAGATCGACACGATCGCCGTCGTCCAGCGTGCCCACCATCACACGCTGTGGACCCGCCGGGGCGACTACCGGCCGGAGATGCTCGACGAGCTCCAGGGCAAAGACCGCCGCGTCTTCGAGTGCTGGGGCCACGCCGCCGCCTACGCCCCCACGGAGCACTACCGCTACTACGTCCGCCGCATGCCGCGATGGTGGGAGGACGCCTCCGACGCCTTCCTGGCCAGGCACGGCCGGCTCGCCCGAGAGGTGCTCCAGCGCATCGAGCGCGAGGGCCCGCTGGGCAGCAGCGACTTCAAACACCCCACCGGCCGGAAGCGAGGCCCCTGGTGGGATTGGAAGCCCGCCAAAAAGGCCCTGGAGGCGCTGTTCAGCCGGGGCGAGCTGATGGTGACGCGGCGGCGGAACTTCGAGCGGCTCTACGACCTGCCCGAACGGGTCCTGCCCGCCGACGTGGACACCTCCCCGCCGACGGCCCGGCGGCGCAGGCGGTTCGTGATCGACCGCACGTTGCGAACGCAGGGGGTTTCCTCGCTGCGGCACTGGTCGGTGAACCGCGATGCCCTCGACCCCCTCCTTACGGGAATGATCGACGCCGGGGAGGTTGCCGAGCTCACCGTCGCCGGCCTCGATGGCCGGCCGCACTACGCCACGCCGGAGGCCCTGGACGCCACGGCCCGCGCCAGCCGGCGGAAGAGTCGCCTGCACATCCTCTCGCCGTTCGACGCCCTGGTTCGCTGGCGGGGACGGGTGCGGGAGCTGTTCGGCCTCGACTACAAGCTGGAATGCTACACGCCGGCGGCGAACCGCCGATGGGGCTACTTCTGCCTGCCGCTGCTGTGGGGCGATCGGTTCATTGGCCGCGCCGACTGCAAGGCCGACCGCAAACCCCGCGACCTCCTTGTCCGTTCCCTGCTGTTCGAGAGCGGCTTCGACGGCGACGACGCCCTCGATGCCCTCGCGGCCAGGCTGCGCGATTTCGCCGGCTTCAACGACTGCGACCAGGTCGTCCTCGAGACCGTTCGCCCGGCGAAGCTCAAGGCACCGCTGAGCAATCGCCTCCGATAGCGACGTCCCCCCTGGTGGGCAGCGGTCGGTGGCGACGAGACCGGTTCTGTCCGCATCCCGCGTCCCCTGCCCGCATGGCCGCGGCAGCCCTGGCGATGGCCGGGGTGGCGGTTTCTTCGCCGACGGCGGCCGCCGACACGCCGGGGGCGTCGCGGCGAGCGTGGCAGACGTCGGCCGCGATGGCGCCCCGCGCCTCCCGCGAA